>JAJQCA010000062.1:11751-18189 GCA_021202985.1 Alistipes sp. | reverse complement strand
GCGCCCGGCTCCCTTCGATTCCCGGTCCCCGTCCGGCACCGGCGTACGCTTCCGGCCCTGCAAGACTCCGGCCTCCGGCCGCTCGTTCAACCGGCGTGGCCGCCTAACCGACGGCCTCGTCGCGTTTGTCCAGACCCCAGAGCATTTTATTTCTTAACGTATCGTAAAAGGATATATTTTGCAGGCGCACCAAAAAAACCGATTTTTTTGACCGGCATGCCCTCAGTACCGTCCCGTCGGCCACTTTGCGGTTGTCCCCGTCGGCCGAGACGGCAATCTCGTCGTCTCGGCTTATCAGGCGCAACTCCACAGCGGTGCTGTCGGGCAGCACCACGGGGCGCATGGTCAGGTTGTGCGGGGCGATGGGCGCGAGCACGAAGCAGTCGCAGTCCGGAGCTACCACCGGGCCGCCCACGCTCAGCGAGTAGGCCGTAGACCCGGCCGGGGTGGCCAGTATAACGCCGTCGCCCCAGTAGGTGGCTATCATTTCACCGTCCACGTAGGCCTCCACGGCAATCATTCCCGTGCCGGCCCGCTGCACGGAAAGCTCGTTGAACGCGTACTCGGTTCCGTACTCCTTTCCCTTTATCTCGATTAGCGGGCTTTCCTTTATTATATAACGTCCCTCCCGCAACGCGGCGAGGGCTTCGCGTATCCCGTCCTTTGCGACGTTGGCCAGGAAACCGAGCCTCCCGGAGTTAATTCCGAGGATGGGAATCCGTCGCCCGACCACCATTTTGGTGCATTCGAGGAACGTCCCGTCGCCGCCGTAACTAAGAAGCACGGCCCCGTCGCCGCACTCACCCGACAAGTCAGTGTAAGTCTTACCGGCCGGAACCGCGCGGCCGGTAATCCTGCCGATGTCGGCCGCGAACCCCTCGTTGAGCAGGTAGGGCATCCCGCACTCCTCCAGCGCACCCGTAAGGTTGCGGATGTCATCAGCCTCGTGCGGTGTGCCCGGACGGGAGTAAAGGAGTATTTTCATTTCGATAAATATTGGTAACTTTACCGGGCAAATGTAACTCTTTCTTATGACAAAATTAAGCGTCAATATAAATAAGATAGCGACCCTGCGCAACTCACGCGGGGGCGACCTGCCCAGCGTGGCGAAGGCCGCGGCGGACGCCGAGAGGTTCGGCGCCGAAGGGATTACGGTCCATCCCCGGCCGGACGAGAGGCATATCCGGTACAGCGACGTGAGGGAGCTGAAAGGGGTGGTGACCACCGAGTTTAACATAGAAGGCAACCCCATAGAAAGTTTCACCGACCTTGTAATGGAGGTGGTGCCCACACAGGTGACCCTCGTGCCGGACGCGCACGACGCCATCACCTCCGACAACGGCTGGGACACCCGCAAACACCTCGCGTTTCTCCGGGAGCGGTGCGAGGAGTTCCACTCTAAGGGGATCCGGGTGTCGATTTTCCTCAATCCCGACCCGGGGCTGGTGCCGTACGCCGCCGAATCGGGGGCCGACCGTATCGAGCTGTACACCGAGTCGTACGCCCGGCAGTACGCGGCGGACCGGGAGAAGGCCGTCGCCGCCTACGTGGCTACGGCCGTGGAGGCGCGGAAATACGGTCTGGCGGTGAACGCCGGCCATGACCTGAGCCTCGAAAACCTGCGTTATTACGTGGAGCGTATACCCTACACCGCCGAAGTCTCCATCGGCCACGCACTGATATCGGACGCAATTTACCTCGGCTTCGAGAACACCATACAGATGTACCTGCGCCAGTTGAAACAGGCTTAGGTGTGCTGTCGCCGGGAAGTCACCGGATATATATTATTAACCGTGCCTTATGCGGCACCACGAATAAAACCACGAGTCGATTATGAAAAAATTAATCTTTGCCGTGCTGGCGGCCGCGTTGCTGCCGGTTTACCTGCCGGCCCAGGAGCCGGCGGTGGAGCCACCCGCCCCCAACTCTTACCATATGCGCAGGGCCGACCTGTTCGCCAAACTGCCCGTCTGCGGTGACGACATTGTGATGGTGGGCAACAGTATAACCGACGGAGGCGAATGGGCGGAATTTTTCCCGGGCGTGAGCGTGAAGAACCGCGGTATCAGCGCCGACCGGACCTACCATGTGCTGGACCGTCTCGACCCTATTATTGCCGGTAAGCCCCGGATGATTTTCCTGATGATAGGCACAAACGACCTCGGGGCGGGTTTCTCGCCCGGATTCACGGCCGGGAATATCGGTAAAATCATCGACCGCATACTTACAGAATCCCCCGGGACCAGGCTCTACGTTCAGACGATCTTTCCCGTCAACGACGCCTTCGGGCAGGCCCACAGGCATGTGAACCGGGACGCGGAAATAGTGGAGACAAACGAGTTAATCAAAGCGATCTGCGCCGAAAAAGGTGTGGAGGTAATAGATATGTGGACGGCGCTGGCCGACGGGAACGGAAAGCTGAATGCCGCCTATACCAATGACGGACTGCATCTTACCGGCGACGGTTATCTCCGCTGGGTGGAGGTTTTGAAGCCGTACATACAGTAACCCTGTGCAGACGGCCTTTATTGCCCGCCCTCAGAACGGGGCGGGTTTTTTGAAGGTCGCAGGGTAGGTAGGACTCCCCTCCCGTGCACCGCGTATAGGGTTGCCGGCCGGAACCTCGGCTCCTACGGGGAGAGACAAAACAAAAGGATTGATAAGAGTGGAAGAGAACAAACAGGAGATAATTGCAGAGCCGCTGGCCGACCCCCTTTTCCGCCGCATCGGGCGGATAGCAGCCGAGGGAGGGCAGAGGGCCTACGTGATAGGCGGATATGTGCGCGACTGGTATCTGGGGCGGCCCTGTACGGATATCGACGTGGTGGTTACAGGCAGCGGGATAGACGTGGCCCGCAGGCTGGGCCGGGAGTTGGGGACGAATGTGGCTGTGTTCCGGAATTTCGGTACCGCCATGCTCCGCGCCGGGGGTTACGAGGTGGAGTTCGTGGGAGCGCGCAAGGAGTCGTACCGTGCCGATTCGCGTAAACCCATCGTCGAGGACGGTACGCTGGAGGATGACCAGTTGAGGAGGGATTTTACGATAAACGCCCTCGCCTGGTCGCTCGGCGAGGAGGATTTCGCTTCGCTCGTGGACCCGTTCGGGGGGATGGAGGATTTGAGCCGGTGCATAATCCGCACCCCGTGCGACGCTGACCGCACCTTTTCGGACGACCCCCTGCGGATGATGCGGGCCGTGAGGTTCGCCGCCCAGCTCGGGTTCGACATCGACCCCGCCACATTCGACGCCATCGCGCGCAACCGCGGGCGGATAGATATAGTGTCTCGGGAACGGATTACCACCGAGCTGAACAAGATAATACTTTCGCCGGTACCCTCCATTGGGTTCGAACTGCTCGATATGACGGGGCTGCTGCCGCTTATTTTTCCCGAACTTGCCGAACTGAAAGGCGTGGAAAGGGTCGGCGGCCATGCCCACAAGGATAACTTTATCCACACCATGAAGGTGCTCGACAACGTCGCCCTCCGATCGGACGACCTGTGGCTCCGATGGGCCGCCCTTCTCCACGATATAGCCAAACCCCGCACCAAAGCCTACGACGCGCGGACCGGATGGACTTTCCACGGCCACGAGGTGGTCGGGTCGAAGATGGTGCCGGCCATATTCCGCCGCATGCGCCTGCCGCTGGGCGAGGGGATGAAGTTTGTGCAGAAACTCGTTTTCCTCCACCTACGGCCCATCGTGCTGTCGGAGGACGAAGTAACCGACTCGGCGGTTCGCCGCCTCCTGTTTGAGGCGGGCGAGGATACGGATGCCCTTATGACCCTGTGCGAGGCTGACATAACATCGGGTATAGAAAGCAAGGTGCGGCGGTACCTCAAAAACTTCGCTCTGGTGCGCCGCAAAATGGCCGAAATAGAGGAAAAAGACCGCGTGAGGAACTTCCAGCCCCCCATTTCCGGGGAGCTTATTATGGAAACTTACGGTATCGGACCGAGCCGCGAGGTGGGTATTATAAAATCGGAAATAAAGGAGGCCATTCTCGACGGACGTATAGCCAACGATTACCACGAGGCTTATGCCCTGATGCGGCAAGTGGCCGCCGGACTCGGGCTTAAGGAGAAATAGCCGCCGATATTCGTGGTTGAGGTTATCTGTAAGCTCCGTGGCCTTGGTTACGGTTGACCTTTTGGGTGAAGTTAGCGGCAAATCTTTTTCGGTGGACCGGGTAGCCTCCCTATAAAGGACGGATAATGTAACCCCGGATAACGGTGGTTTCCCGATGAAATCTTTAGGAGTTTTGTCAATTAAAAATTTCTCCCCGGAAGGTTATTACCGGGTACCTTCAGGTTTTATCGTTGTGTTTGCGATATGTGTGGTGTGTACAGTGTGTGCGCACACACCGCCGGTCTTTTCCACGGATTCAATACCCCGGGTTTTCTAAGTGCTCGATACCCGGTGGTCAGTCATAGCCGGTCGGCTCGTTGTCCGGGCGAGCCGGTTTCAGAAGCGTATTGTCTTACACCGTATCACCGGTAATAGTAATATGTGTGCGCACACATCGGCTTTCTAATAATTCAATACCCCGGACGATGACGCATTGCCGTCCGGTCATTGTCCGGGCGAGCCGGTTTCAGAGACGTTTGTTCTTCCACCACTAACCGTTAATAGTGCGATGTGTGCGCACACATGCTATTGGATGTAAAACCGGGCAGTGATGAAATTGCAGGCTCGATATTTTCCCGGCGAAGGTTTACAGATGCATTCCCTCAGTCATCGCCAACCGGTAATAGTGTGATGTGTGCGAACACATGCATAGATTTTCCGGGAATCAAAACGCCGGGGGTTTTACATGCCGGAAAGGTCCTAACCTCTGTGGTACGATTTCTAAGAGACTGTTAAACCTCACCCAGCACTTAATACGGACGGCGGGTTAAACCGGTGCCGGTAGTCGAAGGGCGCTTACAATCATTCCCTTTTGTAAACTTATAAAACCGGGTAGTTACGGGCGCGGTTCTTTTGGGAATCAATATTATGGGAATTATAAACTACTTGACAGATTTTTATGCCTGTCCGGGACAGGCATGCGGCCCGCCGGGGGCGGGGTGGCGGGCCGCTGATATAGCATAGGTAATATAGTTACTATTTTCATTATCATTATAATGTATGCCGACAGACGGCGCGTTGTTCGATAATCTCTACCCCAGATGCGGGCAAAATGGGGGCCGGTTGTCTACGACCCCGCGGCCGATTTCATACGAAGCTGATATATCATCGTACTGTAATCAATACTCCGGGAGGGGTTTCGAAGCGTGTCCGATTTATAAGGGGTTGACAACAAAAGTTTAGTCGGTAATATTGCGATGTGTGCGCACACACCCCAGATTTCAATAATTTAATAACTTGTTGGCGAGGAAATGCCGGACCGGGTCGTAGGTCAGGCCGAGCCGATCTTAGAGGGTTGTTTACATTGTGCGGTTGGTAAATGTACGATGTGTGCGCACACACAAGGTTTTCGAGTAATTCAATGTCCAGGGCGGCGGGTTAAACCGGGGGCGGTGGGCGAACGGCGCTTACAACCATTCCCTTGTATAAACTTCCGGACCGTGGCCGTCGTTTCGCGACAGGGATTCTTTTTCGGGTACTATCTGGAAAGTCGATACCTTCCCGGTATCCTTATCCTCCAGCGCCACGGTAAGCAGCGAGGTCCGGTACCACCGCCCTGCCGAAACTGTCGTCTGCCCGCCCGAACCGATTTCCTCGACGGCGAATGTGTAGCGGGGGTATATTTTCAGAACCTTCAATCCGTGGCCCGAGTTGCTGCGGTACAAACCCGGAAGCAGGTAATCGGTCAGGCAGCCGGCTGCGGGTTCGGCTTTCAGCAGCGAATCGATACGCATCTGCCGCACCGCGCCGTTAATCGCGGCCATATCGTAATAGGGAGGGCCGGCGGAATAATCGACGTCACCCGTAACGGAACCGTAAAATTCGATACGGACCTCGCTCCCCTCTTCCGCGGCTATCTCGCCGTAGGTCCGCCTCAACTCTTCGTACCGGCCGCCGGTATCGACCTGCATGTCTATGCGCGATATGCAGTCGGTAAAGAGGGCGCTCCCGCCTTCCCCGACGGTGAACGTTCCGCTGAAAAATGCCGCTTCCGGCTCGTTCCCGCCCCTGCCCGTGCAGGCGCAGCAGAAGAGAAAAACGGCGGCGGCGAGTGCCGGTATCTGAGCCATAATGCTTTTCATTCAATTTTTATCGTGGTTCCGGGCAAAAACCGTGCTTACAAGGTGCCACCGGCTTTTAAGGCCCTCATTCGCACGCCGTAAGCCCCCGGGCTATGTACTCCTTCCCGTCCAACCCCGCGTTTCCCCGCACTTCGTGCGCATCCCCTCGCTTTCTGCGCTTTCATGCGCTTTCATGCGCTTTCCCTCGCTTTCTGCGCTTTCCTGCGCTTTCCCGCGGTTAACCCTGAC
>JAJQCA010000062.1:290-11651 GCA_021202985.1 Alistipes sp. | reverse complement strand
TGCGCTTTCCCTCGCTTTCTGCGCTTTCCTGCGCTTTCCCGCGGTTAACCCTGACTTCCTTTCATCCCCGCGCTTCTATGCGCTTCGTGCGCTTCCCCTCACTTCGTGCGCTTTCCGCGCTTCCCCTCGCTTCCTGTGCTTTACCGCTCTTTCCCTGCGCTTTCCCTGCGCTTTCACGTCCATCACCGTGCTTCCTGCGGTTTCCCGCGCTTCACCTTGCCCTTCATTCCCGCACTTCTGTGCGCTTCGTGCGCTTCCCAATGATTGCCCGTGATTCCCTGCGCTTACGCGCACTTCTCTGCGCACCCCGCGCCGCATCGGTCCTGACCGTAGTCCCGCAGTGTTCCAAACCACAGGCGCCAGCCGGAACGGCGGGGGTAGTGCGACAATACGTAACCCCGGTTGGGTAAAGCAAATCAGGGTGGGCAGGCCATATCACGAACAACTACTTAGTTTATGACCGTAGACCCGCAGCGTTCCGAACCCCAGACACCAACCGGCATGGGGTAGTGCGCGACAATATGGAACCGGTCGGGCAAGACGTGTCAGGATGTGGAGTTGCGTACGAAAGAGGGCAAAGTAAGCAGGGCATAACAAAGCCGGGATGTACATAACCGTAAGTGGTGTATGGCGTATCTGGTCGGAGCGACATTTCCCGTACGAAAAAAAGAGCGGGGACAGTCCCGTCCCCGCAAATATACAAGTACGCGGCAATTACCGTCCCTCTCCGATCTTCTCTATAAGGGCGGCGGTCTGAGGTTCATGGCCGCGGAACCGGACGTAAAGCGTCATAGGGTGTTCCGTACCCCCTTTTTCGAGGATGTTCCTGCGGAACGACTCGGCCGTTTCGCGGTCGAAAATCCCGTTCTGTTTGAACAGCGAGAAGGCGTCGGCCTCGAGCACTTCGGCCCATTTGTAGCCGTAGTATCCCGCTGCGTATCCTCCGGCGAAAATATGGCTGAAGGAGGTCGAGAAGCAGGAACCTTCGACATAGGGCAGTACCTGCGTCTCACACATGGCCTGTTTTTCGAAGGCGGCGACGTCGCCGTCCACGGGCCGGCCGATGCTGTGCCATGCCATATCCGTTATCCCGAACGAGAGCTGGCGCACGTTGGAGTAGGCCGACATGTGGTTCTTGGAAGCGATTATCTTCTCCACGATTTCGGCCGGTATGGGTTCGCCTGTCTGGTAATGGACGGCGAACATATCGAGGAATTCCTTCTCGGTGGCCCAGTTTTCGAGTAGCTGCGAGGGAAGCTCCACGAAGTCGCGGTAGACGCTCGTACCGGTCAGCGAAGCGTAGGTTCCCTTGGCGAACATCCCGTGCAGGCCGTGGCCGAACTCGTGCAGTACGGTCACGAACTCGTTGAAGGTAAGCAGGGACGGGGTGTCGGCGGTGGGCTTGGTAAAGTTGAAGTTAAGCGTTACGAGCGGCCTTACCTCGGTGCCCTCCTCCGTGGTGTACATATCGCGGAAGGTGGTCATCCATGCCCCGCCGCGTTTGCTCTGGCGCGGAAAATAATCCATATAAAGCACCGACAGGAAACTGCCGTCGTTGTCGTAAACCTCGTAAACCTTTACGTCCGGATGGTAGACCTCTATATCGGGGTTCTCGCGGAAGGTGATGCCGTACAGTTTTTCGGCCAGCATCAACACGCCTTTCTCCACATTTTCCAACCGCAGGTAGGGCTTCACGATTTCGCTGTTAAGGTCGTATTTGCTGGTGGTGTAAAGTTCGTCGTAATAGTGTAAATCCCACGGCATTATCCGTTCCGGTGAGTCGGGCATACCGTCGGCGTACCGCTGGATGTCGTCCAGATCGTCGAACGCCCACTGCCTCGTGTTGACAAGCAGTTCGTTGAGGAAATTATCCACCGTCGCCCTGCTGCCTGCCATCCGGTTGTCGAGAATGTAATCGGCGTAGGTTTCGAAGCCGAGCAGCCGTGCCAGTTCGAGCCGAAGTTCGGTTATTCTCTTAACGACCTGGGTGTTGTCCAGTTCGTCGCCTTCGTAACATTTGGCGTTGTATTTCATCCAGAGCTGTTCCTTCAGGTCGCGCTCTTTGGAATAGGTAAGGAACGGGATATAGCTCGGAGCGTGGAGGGTGACGGTCCATCCCTCCTGGCCGCGCGAGCGGGCTTCCTCGGCCATCGCGTCGCGGGCGAACTGGGGCATGTACTCCACCCGGTGGGCGTCGGCCGGCGGGATGTTGAGCGTGTAGGCGTTTGTCGCGGCGAGGACGTTCTGGCCGAATTTCAGTGTCAGGCTGCCCAACTCGGTGGTAATGGCCCGATACCGCTCTTTATCCGCTTCGTCCAGACCGGCGCCGTTGCGGGTGAACCCCTTGTAGGTATTCTCGAGCAGTTTGGCCTGCTCGGTGTCGAGGGCGAGGTTGTCGCGTTCGTCATAGACGCGTTTAATCCGTTCGAACAGCGCCGGATTGAGCGACACGTCGTTCGAGTACTCGGTGAGCATCGGCTGGAGTTCGCTGGACAGCTCTTCCATTTCGGGCGAAGTCTCGCTCGATGTGAGTGGGTAGAAGATACCCGACACTTTTTCCAGCAGCGCGCCGGAACGCTCCAGTGCCGCTATGGTATTCTCGAATGTAGGGGCGTCGGGATTCGCGACGATGGCCTCCACTTCGAGGCGCGCCTGCCTGATGCCCTCCTCGAAGGCCGGTTTGTAATGTTCCAGTTTTATCCGGTCGAACGGCGGTGTGCCGTGCGGGGTATCGAAGTCCTGCAACAGCGGATTGGTTTCCTGCGCCGTCGCGGCGGTTAAGATTGTCAGTGCCATCAGAGTCGTTATTGTTCTTTTCATATAGTGTTGTTTTTAATTATCCCACTCCCGTGCCACTATTGCAGCCAAAGGAGAAGCTATTTACGAATATTTTCGGGAATTATCGACAAAAGGGTCGGTAAAGTTTTCAAAAAGGATTATAACGGGGCCGGGAAGGCTTTATGAGGTAGGTTCTTCGCTTTGTTCGGAATGACAATTTATGCCAGAGCCAGATTCTTCACTTCGTTCAGAATGACATGTCATGCCAAAGACAGATTCTTCACTTCGTTCAGAATGACATTTTGTATTATAGGTTCTTCGCTTCGCTCGGAATGACATTGTATGGGGGTGGAAGATTCTTCGCTTCGCTCGGAATGACGTTTATGCCAGAGACAGATTCTTCACTTCGTTCAGAATGACATTTTGTATTATATGTTCTTCGCTTCGCTCGGAAAGAAATGTTATGCCGGCGGAAGATTCTTCGCTTCGCTCGGAACGACATTTTATGCCAGAGACAGATTCTTCACTTCGTTCAGAATGACATTTTATGCCTCAGAACGACATTGTATGCCGGCGGAAGTACGCGTCAGTAATAAATATTATCGTAGTACGAGCTGCGCTTGTCGTATTTGAGGTCTTGCAGAACGGCCGATTTTACGCGGATTGTGAAGCTCCAGCTCTTGCGGTAACCGACCGGAACCCAGTTCAGGCTCATGGTCCAGCAGTGGAGGTCGCGGCTGATGGAGACCACACCCGGTGTTATCTTCCGCGACTCGAAATCGTAACCGATGGAGCCGACGTTTATACCCCACTTGGGCGTGGGTGTTACGCTGGCGTTCATATTCAGGGTCTGCGTGACGTTGCGGGTCCGCCCGTTGTTGGAGTAACTGAACGAGTAGCTGAACCCGAAGTTCCACGGTATGTCGAAGTCGTAATACTGGTTGGTCATCAGCATCCGTTGCATGGTGGGGTCTATGATACCCTGCTGGTTGAAAAAGTCCGTCTGTTCGGGCGAGGGGAGCCCCCCGCTGTTGATATCGTTCATAGCCCCGGAGCCGTTCTTGCTCGAATTGAACGAGTAACTGAACGAGGTGGAGGCGTTGGTCAGCCGGGCCAGCTTGCCCTGCCGCAGCATGAACTTGTTGATTCGGGTGCCGCTGTCGTCGACCTGGTAGGGGTCGAACGTGGCGTTGACGTTGAGGTTGATGTTTTTTACGAGGGTGGTACGGAAGCTGGCGGCTATGTTCGATAGTTTGAACTCCTCGGCAAGGAAGTTATATGAACCGCTGAAACGCAGCTCGTCGATCAGTTTTATCTTCCGGGTCCCCGAGGTGTCCCGGTCGCTGCGGACCTTCATCTCGAGGTTGTTCGACAGGCTGAACGACAGCGATGCCGAGCGTCCGCGGCCGGGCACCGAATAGGCGTTGCCCTCGTAGGGGGAGTAGATGGTGGTAGTACCGTCGCGGCTGCTCTGGATATTCTTGTAGAAGCCGTATTTGAGGTCGCCGAAGTCGGGCGCCCACGAGGCGCTGATGGTGGGTGTTATCACGTGGCGGATGGCCTTGATGGCAGGGTCTTCGCCGCGGAACTGGAACATCCCGTAAATCTTGGTCGAGGCGGAGGCCGAGACGCTGTAATTGTAGGCCCGGTAGAAGCCGTATGTGGTGTCGGTGGGGATGGCGGAGTTGGTCTCGTAGTCGAACTCGCGCTCTATCTTCCGGAAATACCAGTTCTCGTTGTAGTTGAAACTCGGGCTGATATTAAGGTAGTTGAACAGGTTGAAAGATGTGGATACCGGTATGGAGTGCTTCACACCGCTCTTCATGTTCTTGAACATTTCGTCTGTGAACAGGTCGCGTTCGTGGACGGTGACGCTGTTGGTCATGGTACCGGTGTACTGCATCGATATCTTCTCGTACCACCTCTCCTTGCCGATCGGGTTCTTCCGTTTGAACGGGTAGAGCCTCTGAACGCTGAAGGCCACGTCGGGGAATGTGAGCGATATGGTCGTGTCGCGAGAATACTGCGAGTGCTGGAAACGCGTTGTCAGCGAGAACGGCTTGCCCGCCCAGGTCTTCGAATAGGAGACCGACGAGTTGGTCTGGGTGTTGAGATAGTCGTTCATGGTGGTGGAGCCGTACTTGGAGTAACCGCTCGAGGCCATATTGACGCTTGCCGAGAAGGTGGAGTTCGGCCGGGCCTTCGGGTCCTGCGTGTGGGTCCACTGGAGGCTGAAGTTGTTCATGTTGACGTAATCGTCCGAACCCTTGTCGCCCAGGATGTCCTTGGTGAAGCGCATATTGAAACTTCCCGAGTATTTGTACCGTTTCACGTAGCGCGACTGCGCGGAGGTTTCCCACGACCCCAGGGTGTATATCCCGCCCAGCAATGTGAGGTCGATGTAGTCGTTTATGGCAAAATAATAGCCCCCGTCGCGTATGAAAAAACCCTTTGCCGACTCCTCGCCGTAGGAGGGCATCACGAACCCGGAACTCGGACCGCTCACCACCGGGAAGAAGCCGAACGGGATTAGCGGGAAGTAGATCGGCACGTCCTCCAGCACCAGGTACGACGGGCCGATAATGACCTTCTCGCCGGGGATGAGCTTGGCTTTGGTCATGGCCAGGTAGAAGTGCGGGTGGTCTATATGGTCGCAGGTGGTGTACTTGCCCCCGGCTATGTTCACCACGTTGTCCGGCATTTTCTTTATGTCGCGGCCTATCAGGTAGCCTTCGCCTTCCTGCGTGGCGGCGTTCTTGGTCTTGCCTATTTTGGTGTCGAGGTTGTAGATAAGGGTGTCCCCCGTATAAACCGAGCCGCTCTCGGTGAACTCCGGCCGGGTCCAGACCCCGGCGGTGTCGGGCACCCCGTGGGCGAGGATTATCTTGGTTTCGAGGTCGGCCTCGATGAAATCGGCTTTGAGGTTGAGGTTCTGGTAGTCGATATCGCCCTCCTGATAGATGAAAACCTTCTTTTCGCGGGCCTTGTAGACGAGCGAGTCCCTGTTGCGGCCGCTGATTATATCGTCGAGGAAACCCCCTTTCTCGCCCGGTACGGTGTCCTGCACGGCCACGATGCTGTCGAGCAGCGTGCTGTCCGAACGCATAGCCTGCAGCAGCGAATCGCGCTGGGCGGCAGTCAGCGAATCGGGGAACATGCTTTCGGGAAGAAACCGGGCGTCGGGGTTGGGCAGCGAGTCGGGATGGGTGCGCAGGGTCTCCACCGTCAGGGAATCGTACGGATTGTGCTCCTCACCGTCCTGCGACGGGAAACCGATCTCCCTGTTGGGGTCGATTTCCGAGCTGGGGGCGTTCGGGTTCTTGTCGGTGGAATCGGCCGGCGGAGGCATCATTACGTCGAGGGGCTGCTCCGGCTCCTGGGTATAACCGGCGCCCGAGACCCTCATGTAAGTTGTCCCGAATACGAGGTGCCCCCACACCAGAAGTGCCGATATGGTAACGACGTATTTGCGCGCCTTCTTAATCAAATTAGCGAAAATTTATTACCTTTGCCGACAGGTCGGCAAATACGGGGGAAACCGGGCCTCCCGGTGCCCTGAACGCAGTTTTTTCGACCTCAAAAGTAGTCAAAAAATTAGAGATACATTAACTTACCCCTATGAAAGTTCGCCCGTATCCGGTATTTGTCAGCCTAACGTGTGCACTGCTTATTTTGTTGTGCGGTTTGGCCGATTCGCATGCCCAGACGGAGTATCCGGGCGTCCGTACCATAATGATCGACCCGGGCCACGGGGGAAGGGACCCCGGTACGGTATATGGTAATTACAGGGAGAAGGATATCGTGCTGAGCGTGGCGCTGAAACTCGGCGCCCTTATCGAGCGGAACCTGCCGGACGTACAGGTGCTCTACACGCGAAAGACGGACGAGTTCATCGAACTGGTGCGCAGGGGCGAAATGGCGAACCAGGCGGGAGCCGACCTGTTCGTCTCGATTCACGTAAACGCCGTGGACCCGGGAAGGAGGGCTCCTTCGGGCGCGCTGACGCTCGTGATGGGCCAGGGGCACGAGGACCGGAACCTCGACGTGGCCATGAGGGAGAACGACGTCATAATTTTCGAGGACGACTACTCCACCAAATACGAGGGATACACTCCCGGTTCGGCGGAGAGCTTCATAATATTTTCGCTGATGCAGTACGTGCATCTCGAGCAGAGCATGATGCTTGCGAGCCTTATGCAGGAGCATTACAAGAAGAGTTCGCCCATGCCCGACCTGGGGGCAAGGCAGCAGAAACTGCTGGTGCTGTGGAAGACGGCGATGCCAAGCGTGCTGACCGAGCTGGGCTTCCTGCCCAACGACGCCGACCGCGCGGTGCTCACTTCCGACGCCGGGCAGGACAAGCTGGCCGCCTCGCTGTTCAACGCCGTCAGCGAGTACAAGAGCCGGGTGGAGAACAAAAGCGTGGCCGTGAGCGTGGATGCCGCGGGGGCGCGGGGTAACACGGCGCTTGCGGCACCGCAGGTATCCGGCGGAGATGTGGTCTACATGGTGCAGGTATGCAGTTCCAGCCAACGGTTGGGGCGTAACGGGAACCTGCTCAGGCCGCATAAGGACCGCGGGGTAACGGAGAGGATAATAGACGGATTATATAAATATTATGTAGGGTCGTGCGGCACATATGCCGAAGCGTTGGAGTTGCAGAGGGAAGTGAGGAGCAGCACCCCGGACGCTTTTATGGTGGCGTTCCGTGACGGGGTGCAGATTCCGGTCTCCGATGCGAGGAACATTACGGGCAGGTAAGGTGAACGTTTTTCCCGATGGCCGGTATTATGGCAGGACGGTTGCCGGACTGTGGCCGGTAAGATGGCCGGACCGGTTGGAAAGGTGGATGCAAGGTGACCGGAGAGATGGCCGGACTGGTCGGGTAAGTGGCCGGCGTGGAGCCGCGAGTGAAGCCTGAAGCCGGATGATGCCGGGCGCCGGGGCACGGCAAAAATTTAAAAGGAAGATAATGAAATTAAGGACAGAAGTAAAAGTCGGCATATTCGCACTCGCGGCAATGGCGCTGCTCTACTGGGGTGTAAATTTCCTCAAAGGTCAGGACCTGCTCGGCCGCAACCGGACCTATTACGCCTCGTACGAGCAGGTGAACGGCCTGTCGGGTACGGCCCCCATACAGGTGAGGGGGGTTAAGATAGGGCAGGTGAGCGGTATCGTATTCGACCCGGCCAAATCGGACCGGATTATAGTCCAGCTCACCATACGCTCCAAATACCGGATACCGGAGAATTCCGTGGCCCGGATTTTCAGCGACGGCCTGATGGGCGGGAAGGCGATTGAGATAGACTTAGGGTCGTCGGGGCGCTACCTGGAAAGCGGCGACACGATAATGTCGGGTTACACCCCGGGGCTGTTCGACCTTGCGGGGCCGGGCATCGAGAGCGCGACGCAGAAGGTAGAAATCCTGATGAACGACCTGACGGCCACCCTTTCGAACATCAATTCGCTTATCGGCGACAATTCGGAGAGCATCAGCAGCATCTTCTCCAACGTTGCCGGTATGACCGGAAAGCTGAACCGCGCCCTCAAATCGGAAAAAGGCTCGTTGGAGGATATAATCGCCGATATCAACCAACTGACCCGTACACTGAGCGACAACAGCGGCCGGCTGGACAATATTCTCGGTAACGTGGAGGGCATCACCGACTCGCTCCGCCGCGCCGATATCCCCGCGCTGGTGGATAACCTGGCCGGGACTCTTACCGAGTTCAACACCCTGCTTGCCAACGTCAACCGTGGCGAAGGTTCGGTGGGCAAGCTGCTCGGCGACGACGGGCTGTACGATTCGCTGGTGGAGGCCTCGGCCAACCTCGCGCGCCTGCTGGAAGATGTGAAAGAAAACCCCGAACGGTATGTAAACATCTCGGTATTCGGCGGCAGGAAGAAATAAAACTATACAGTCCGGTATAATAATTTCCCGTCTCTTGTAACAGGGAGGCGGGATGTTTTATAATTACGAAAGCAACGGTTCCCCGTGGTGGAAGCAGGAAATAAATTAGGATTCGACCGTATACGGTCGCAGGTGGAGGCGCTCTGCACGACGCAGGGGGCGCGGGAGGTCTTTGCCGGGGAGGGATTTACCACCGACCGGGCCGAAGTGGCCCGAAGGCTGGGCCTCTGCTCGGAAATGGTGAAGGCCCTGACGATGGAGACGGGATTCCCCACAGGGGAGTATTTCGATATAGGTCCGGTGACGGAGAAGGCCGCGGTGGAGGGCACGTTCCTCGAACCTGAGGAGCTTATGCTACTGCGGGGTACGCTGTCGTTGGTGGGCGAGGTGAGGGCGTTCTTCCTTAAAAAAGCGGCGGAGGATTATCCGCGGCTGCGGCCGATGGCCGCCCAAGCGGAGCCGTACGCATACGTGGTGGAGGCGATAGACCGCATTGCCGACCGTCACGGGGCCATCCGCGACGAGGCCTCCGCCGAACTGCGCGATATCCGCAGGGCGTTGCGCGAGCGGGAAGGACAGGTGTCCAAACGGCTGCGGAGCATATTGGCGCAGGCGCAGGCGGCCGGGGTGGTGGAGGGCGACGCCACGGTTTCGATCCGCGACGGCAGGGCCGTTATCCCCGTTTCAGCCGGTAACAAAAGGAAACTGCCGGGGTTCGTTCACGACGAGTCGGCCACCGGGAAGACGGTTTATATAGAGCCGGCCGAAATAGTCGAGCTGAACAACGAGATAAAAGAGCTGGAATACGGCGAGAGGCGGGAAATAGTGAGGATTCTGACCCGCTTTACGGACGATATCCGTCCGGAGCTGGAAGGTATGGAGGAGACAGGCCGCTACCTTGTGACGATGGATATGATAAGGGCGAAGGCCCGCTTCGCGGCGGCCAACCGGTGCGTGGAACCGCAGCTTTCGGAGGACGGGGTGCTGGAGCTGCGGCAGGCCCGCCACCCGCTGCTCGAGCAGAACCTGCGCAGGGAGGGGCGCGAAATTGTGCCGCTGGACCTGGTGCTGACCCGTGGCAAACACATACTTATCATATCCGGTCCCAACGCGGGCGGTAAGTCGGTGTGCCTGAAAACAGTCGGGCTTTTGCAGGTGATGTTGCAGCACGGAATCCCGGTGCCTGTGCTGGAGAACTCGCAGTTTCCGCTCTTCGACGGGATTTTCGTGGACATAGGCGACCAGCAGTCCATCGACAACGACCTGAGCACCTACAGCTCCCACCTGCTGAACATGAAGGGAATGGTGCGCGGCGCGGGTCCCCGGTCGCTGATACTGATAGACGAGTTCGGAACCGGAACCGAGCCGGTTATCGGTGGGGCCATCGCCGAGGCCCTGCTCGAGGAGTTCGAAAAAAAGAGGTGCTACGGGGTAATTACCACCCACTACTCCAACCTGAAATATTACGCTTCCAACGCCGAAGGGGTGGTGAACGGCGCCATGACGTTCGACGTGCAGAATATACGGCCGCTGTTCAAACTGGAAATGGGCATGCCCGGCAGTTCGTTCGCGGTGGAGATAGCCCGGAAGATAGGGCTTCCGGAAGAGATAATACGCCGTGCCGCCGAGAAGGCCGGCACAGAGAGGATAGAGACCGAAAGGCTGCTGCGCGAGATAGCCCGCGACAGGCGCTACTGGGAGACCAAGCGCGACCGCATCCGCATAGCCGACCGCAAGGTCGAGGAGCTGGAGCGCCGCTACGCCGAGCAGTTGGAGAATATACGCGTCCAGCGCGCCGAGCTGATAAAGGAGGCCCGCGACGAAGCCGCCCGTATAACAGCCGAGGCCAACCGTCAGATTGAGAACGCTATAAAGGGGATCCGCGAATCGCAGGCCGACCGGGAGACGACGCAGTCGATAAGGCGCGGTATCGACCGTTTCCGCGAGGAGCTGGACAGTGAGAAACTGTTGGCCGACCCCGAGAAGATAGCCCGTGAGATGGAGCGTATCGAACGCCGCCGCCGGAACAGGGAAAAACGGCGCGGGGAGCGTGCCGCCGAAGGCGACGCAAGCGACCTTCGGGCCGAAAAACTACCCGAAACCCCTGTCGTGGGCAGTAAGGTGCGGATGGAGGGGCAGCTGGTGGCCGGAGAAGTCATGGAGATTAAGGGCAGTAAGGCCACGGTGGCCTTCGGGCAGATAATCACCAAGGTCGACCTCTCCAAACTTACGGTGGTATCGAATTCCGAATACCGCCGCCAGCATAAGACCACCGCCCCGACCATCACGGTCAGCAGCGATGTCAGCCGGCGAAAACTGAATTTCACCCGGAACATAGACGTTCGCGGCATGCGGGCGGCGGAGGCACTGGAGCGGGTGGAGGATTTTATCGACGACGCCATCATGGTCGGCGCCGGGGAGGTGAGGATACTTCACGGAAAAGGTACCGGGGCGCTGAAGGAGGAGATACGCAGATACCTCCGCGCCGTGGACCTCGTGCTCTCCGCCGAGGACGAGCATGTGGAGCAGGGCGGCGCAGGGATTACGGTGGTCCGGCTGGATGTTTAATGCGGTTAGGGGTTCCGGACGGTTAATCCTTTTTGACGCCGGGTGAGGATACCGGGGCGCTGAAGGAGGAGATACGCAGATACCTCCGCGCCGTGGACCTCGTG
>JAJQCA010000062.1:0-280 GCA_021202985.1 Alistipes sp. | reverse complement strand
TACCGGGGCGCTGAAGGAGGAGATACGCAGATACCTCCGCGCCGTGGACCTCGTGCTCTCCGCCGAGGACGAACATGTGGAGCAGGGCGGTGCAGGGATTACGGTGGTCCGGCTGGATGTTTAATGCGGTTCGGGGTTCCTGGCGGCAAATCGTTTCGGCCGGATGCCGAGCACACGGGACCGTCGGTCTTACGGTTTTAACAAAGGGTGCTATATATTACCCGACCCTGCCGGATTTTATGCTTGTCAGAGACAGGCATGCGGCCCGGCGGGGGCGGGG
>JAJQCA010000070.1:70347-78194 GCA_021202985.1 Alistipes sp. | reverse complement strand
ACAAACGATTGGAATTTTTACGCAAATGCCCTACCTCCTAAGTAGAAATCGATTTCACTACCGGCATGCGGTAAATTATTCTGACTATAACTACCGCCACCCAACCCTAAATATTCCAATCCTTCCAACCGTAGAACCAAATAACTGCCGACCCGGCAACGCCATTTGTGTGTACGTACACACATTATGATTAGGATAAAACGATACCGGACGGTAATAATATGAAATTCATCCCGGACGGGAGTGTCTCCCACAATGCGAGTGTGTGCGCACACACAACCACTAACCTCCAAACTCCGAATAAAGATGATAACGGACGGTATTTAATATAAAATTTATTACGGACAGGGGTAATTCCCAAAATGCGAGTGTGTGCGCACACACAATTTAAACCCGTTATTCCCGGGTTTATTTAACGGGGATCCATATCTCGGTCCGCAGGTCGCCGGGCATTGTGGCATCTGGGGAATTGAGGAACTTTTCGAAGTAGAACGAGTCGCGCAGGGTATACCCGCTGTAAGGAAGCCACCAGCGGTAGATATGGCAATATAACCGGCTGAGGCCCTCGTACGGCCCGCGGTGGGTGAATACCGCATACTGCCCGGCAGCGGTGCGGAAACGAACCAGACCGCGCGCACGGACCGGAGGCGACACGCATGCGTATATGTTATAGTGCTCCGGCCGGGTTATGGTGGAGCTGTCGCGGCTGAGGAGGATACATTCGGTCTCCCCGTCCCCGGACAGGTCCCTCCCGGTCGCGGCCGCCAGGCGGCCCCACGCTTCGAGGAAAGCCCGCTCGTTAAGGTGGGCGTCCCAAACCCTCACGCCCGACAGATGCATCGCCGGACGGTGCCTGAGGTCGGGTTCCACTCCGAGATCGGCGGATTCGTCCACCGGGAATTTCATCTCCACGGGACTTTTGCGGTACGCCACCGGAGCGATGCCGTACCTGCGGCGGAACGCGCGGCTGAGGGCCTGCTGGGTTTCGTAACCGCACCTCACCGCTATTTCCCCTACCGGAAGGGTTCCGCCGGCGAGCAAAAATGCGGCCTTTTCGAGCCTCAGGCGCTGGATATATTCACCCGGCGCCTCGCCCATGACGGCACGGAAAATACGGTGGAAATGGTATCCCGATATTCCCGACACCTGCGCCAGCAGGTTAAGCCCGAGGGGCGAGGCGAGGTTGGCCCCGATGTACTCCACGGCGGCGTTCACGGCTTCGTAGTAGCGGACGTGGCAGTTCTCGTGCGACGACCAGCGGCCGAGCCGCGGCAGCAGGAGGTGCATCCTCACGGAAAGCTCGGCACGGGTAAGCGTGCGGCCTTCTTCTTTTTCCGACTCGTCGTGGTACGACACCGAATCGGCAACCTTCTGCGGCAGGGTATAGTCGTCCGTAAACCGCCCTTCGCGGTAGCAGAAACAACAATACTCCCCGGTGGGAGTATTGTCTGCCCGGGTACCGAAATGCTCACGGGCGGCGAGCGGCATACCGCAGCTTTGACACAGGAGCGTCCCGCCCCGGGGGGGGTGCCGCTCATGACCGGCGCCAGCGTTTGAGTTTGGGGAATGTTTCCCGCATCATGGCTTTAGCCTCGTCGAGCGTCACTTCCCGCCCGGCATGTTCGTTATATTCGGCAAGATACTGTGTGCACTTGTCGATACACTCCTCCATGGTCAGTTCTTCGGTAAATTCGCCATCTTTGTAACAATAGATACAATAATCGGCGCTTTTCGTTCCGTCCTTTTCGGTTCCGATCTCTTCGGGATTGGTTAGCGGCATGGCGCAACTCTGGCAACAGGCAGTTTCCATAATATTAAGGTTTCCGTTTAATTTACGAACGCAGATTCCCGCTGCGCTTCGAAATAAATTAATATTTGTTCACTGCAAAGCTATCAAAGTTCGCCGGAGAATTTTTAACCGTTCTTGCTATTTTCGATTACCAGTTTGGCCACCGGTTCAAATAAGCGCACGCAATCACTCCGCCGGGGTCATAAACCGGAAGGTGACCTGCCCCACCGTGTCCGGTTTGCCGTCTTCGGCCGGGGAGAGGGAGCCGGTAAGTTCGCCGCGGGCGTCGCGGGTTACGGTGGCCGTGCGCCACGAATAGTGGCCGTCCTCGTAGGCGAAGGTGGTTCCGTCGTCGTCGTAGAGCAGGTAGCTGCCCCCGGCCCTGCCGTAATGGCGGAACTCGATATCAACCTTCTCTCCCGGCCCCGGGGCATGCAGCAGCGGCGGAATGAACGGGATCACCGCCCCGTCGCGCACAAATACGGGTATCCGGTCCAGCCCCGGCTCCACCGTGATCTCCTCGCCATTGCCGGCGTAGAGGCCCGTGTAGAAGTCGTACCAGTCGCCGGCGGGCAGCAGGACGGTCCGGCTCTCCTGCCCGGCGAACATGGGGGCCACCAGCAGGCAGCCGCCGGCCATATACTGATCCTTAATCTCCCGGGTGACGGCTTCCAGGTAAGGGTTTTCCTCGAGGTCGCGGCTGCCGGTATCGGTCCGCGGGTCGGAACGGAAACCCGGCTCGAGCGCCATCGACCGGAATGGCGGCGTCCCGTGGAAGCGGTAACGGGCAAACTCCGAATAGAAATAGGGCATCAGCATCATCCGCAGTTCGGCGTAGTATTTTACCTGTTCGGCCACCTCGGGGAACGACCAGGGTTTGGTGCCGCTCGACCAGGCGTTTATCATGGCCATAGGCGAGAATACCACCGACTGGAACCGCCGCAACCACTCCTCTGCCGTCTTCGAGCCGCGTACCTCCGGAGTCCACAACACCCCGCAGAAACCGCTGTTGACCAGCGCCGTAATAAAATCGGGGTGGCTGTAATAGTCGTTGTAAAGGACGTAAGGCAGGCTGACAGCCCCGGCGTTGGAACCCCGGACCAGCCCGAAGGTGCGGATACCCGCCTGGCGGTAGAGCCGACCGGTAACCTTCTGCGCCAGTACGCCGTAGGTCTGGCGCATCTGCTCGGCGGAGGTGCCGGAGGGGAACCGGGCCACGTCGGGCCAAAGGTAGTGGTCGTAACCGTCCACCTCGTCTATCTTGTACCCGCTCACGCCTATATCGACCTGTCCCTGCCGCAGCCGGTCCGTCCATATCCGCACCGCTTCGGGGTCGTTAAGGTCCGGCACAATGCCGCACCAGACGGTATGGGTGCCCGTATGGGGCAGGATTTCGTCGTATATCGACGCGTCGGGCGAAACGTAGGGGTTCACCCACAGGTTGAGCCTTACCCCGCGGTGGAGCAGTTGCCGTGTCAGGCCGGCCGGGTCGGGGAAACGCCCGGAGTCCCACTCGAAAGTGCACGGGTAGGCGCGCGACTGCCAGCCCGGTTCCAGACCGATAAAATCGAGCGGATATCCCCGCCTTTCGAATTCTTCGGCCTCGGCGACTACCTGAGCGGCGTCGTAGAGTTTTTCCACCCGCTGGGTAAAGCCCAGCCCCCACCGTGGCGGCAGGGTTCCCCCGCCGCAGAAGAGGTTGTACCGCTCGACAGCGCCGAGGGGCGTACCGCCCGAGAAAACGTAAAACTCCACCCCATTCGCCGGTACGAGCGCCTCCACGGCGTCGGAATAGGGACGCGAAGTCCACGCCGGGTCGGTATTGCGGTCGCGGGCCTCGGGTGCGTCGCGCGCATCGCGGCGCACCGCCGTACCGACATAGAAAGTCATGTACCGGGCCGAGTTAACCAGCACCCCGTAACCGGCCGAGGAGACGTAGAACGGCACCGGGGCGTGGGTACGGCCGTTGTCCCGGCCGCCGTAATGGTCGACGTGAAGTCCGAGTATCTTCCCGCGCTGATGGACGGTCTGGAAATTGAGACCCGGCCCATAGACCTGTTCCTCCCGCCGGAGCGGGAAACGCAGGTAGGTTTTACCGTCGACCACTTCGGCCCGCACTTCGGTCTGCGCGAACGGGAACGGGGTCCGCTCCAGTCCTTCGAGCGCAGAGGCGAACGGCTCGCACTCCGCGGCACGGAGCAGGTCGTATGCTTCCGGCTCCCCGGCCACGCCTTTCCAGACGCCGGGAAATATTTCGGTCCAACTAATCGGCCCCGAGGCGGCGGCCGACAGGGGCAATAAACAGAGCAGGAGAATAAGTTTCTTCATTGTATGGTAGGGTTTTGAATTGTTGCGGTCCGGGGGTAGTTACAAGGCAAAGGTAACCCGGGCACCGGATGCCGGTTTGCAGAAATATTTCAAAACCTTTTAAAATACCGTCAATAAACCCTCCTCAGGCCCGGCCGCACGGGACTTTCTGCCCGACGGTGCACCGGGTCCGGGATGGTCTGAAGGCTGAGAATCGGCTGTGATGACATGGCACGGGCGGGTCTGTCAAGGCGGACGGGAAGAAGGGCCGGACCGGAAAAAGGTGGTGTTACAAGATTAGTGTCGGGCAGGACCGGCAATAACGGAGGTGCACAGGGACCGGCCCGGCTCATGGTACACATCCTAAGCCGGCAGGGACCGGAAAAAAGTAATGTGACAAAATTAGTGGCAGGGAGACCGGCAGTAACGGAGGTGCACAGGGACCGGCCCGGACTCGTGGTATACGTCCCAAGCCGGCAGGGACCGGAAAAAGATAGTTTGACAAGATTAGTGTCGGGCAGGACCGGCAATAACGGAGGTGCACAGGGACCGGCCCGGGCTCGTGGTATACGTACAACCGGCAGGGACCGGAAAGAAAAATTTTGAATAACCAGGGACAACAGCTAAATTTATAACTATAAACTATGTTGATATGAAAAAAACGCTGTTATACCTTATTATACTCCTGTCCGCCCATATAACCCTCAACGCACAGGAAGCCGTGACAGGCGACGGTAAGGCCGCCGGGATATACTTCGAAACGTATATAGGCGAAATGTCGGAGCTAATCCGCGATGCCGATTACCAGGGAGCCTTGGAACTTGGCCGCCGGTGTGCCGTTTGGATGGACGGCCTGTCGCCACAGGAGCGGGAAACGGTACCGTTCCCCTGGTATTTCTATATACAGATGTGTAAGGCGGCAGCCTACGACGGTCGACCGGATGAGGCGGTTACCTATCTCCGTGCCGCGATTGACAACGGGTGCAACCATTTACGCGACATAATTGACCTGGAGACCCTCCCCATACTTACTTCGTACGGGCCTTACAACAGCATAGTGGAACCGATGCGCGAAGAGGCCGACTTCAAAGGGCTTCTGCGCCGGGACCATGACTACCGCACAGGGGAAGAATACCTGCCCGCATTCACCTATGCTCCGGCCGGGGATGAAGGCCTTACGTCGGTGCGCCGGGAACTGGACCTCGCCGCAGTCGCCGGCTCAGGGGACGAACTGTCCCGGATAGTCAATATCCTCGACTGGGTGCACAACACCGTACCCCATAACGGAGCCAGGAACTATCGCGGAGAGGCGAACGCGCTGGCCATTTACCAATACAATAAGGAGACTGGCAACGGGGTGAACTGCCGCATGCTGGCAACCATGCTGAAGGATTGTTACCTGTCGCTCAGTATTCCGGCACGGGTCGTGACCTGCCTGCCGCAGAGCGAGGAGGATATGGACTGCCACGTTATAAACGCCGTCTGGAGCGACATAATGGGCAAATGGCTCTGGGTGGACCCGTCTTATGCCGCATACATAACTGACGGCGAAGGCATTATGCTGGGGATAGGCGAGGTGCGCCAGAGGTTGATAGACGGCCTTCCGGTGCATGTCCGTGAAGGAGCCAACTGGAACCATCGGGGACCTGTTACGGACGAGTTCTACCTGCATCAATATATGGCTAAAAACCTCTATTGGATAGAATGCTCGCTGGATAACGGATTCAATTCCGAAAACCGGTATGTCCAGTTGGTACCCCACGGTACTGAGGTTTGGAACCATCGACCGGAAGCTTTGCGGACCAGCGACCCGGACTATTTCTGGCAGGCGCCCGTAACCGACTCAGGCGCGGCCCGGTAAGCAAGGCAGGCGATACCGGCAAGGTACATTCCATTTTTGGGGTAATTAACGGGCTTGGCGGAATTGTATTTCCGGGGTTTTACGGGCTTTTATCCGGCAGGCGCCGTACCCTGACGGTTATTATTTCGGCAGGAGCCCTACTCTGACGGGTATTCATTCGGCAGGAGCCGTACCCTGACTGGCATCCATCCGGGAGGCGCCGTACTCCGACGGGGCTGAAATGGAGTAACCCACACCCGGCATTTCGCAATAAGCGGCCAGGATATAATAAGGGCCCGGCATGACGGACCGCAATCGACGGGAAAAAACTCCTGCCGGACGGCAGTGGTTTATCGTTATAGGTTCTTCTTTTTATCCTTACGGAAGCGGTCCATAAACCGGCTTTCGTGTTTATGTTTTTTCTGGTCGGCCGGCGGGGCACAGTCGCACAGGTCGCCGCTGAGCAGGGCGGATTGCTGTTCCTCCACGGCTTCGGCTATGGCCTCGGTGTCGATATGGGCGGTTTGAAACGCCGCGCTGTCGACCTGCGACACAGCGTCGGCCGAGGGTACCAGCGGCGCCCTGTTCTCGGAGAACCTCAGGCCGGCATAGCTCTCGGCCTCGTCCTGCGGCAACAGCAGACGGTACTCCGCATAGTAAATCCTTATCAGCAGGAAGAATATCGACAGGAAAAGCGGACCGAAAATAATACCCCAGAAACCGAACATCGGAATACCGATTATAACCCCGAAAATCACGATCAGCGGATGGGTATTGTTTACCTTGTGCATCAGGACGATACGGATAACGTTATCGGTATTGGAGATGATAAGTATCCCGTAAAGGAATACGATGGCGGCAATCCAGTAGCTTCCGGCTATGAGGTAATAAATCGCTATCAACATATAGACGATTCCCGAACCGACCAGCGGAATAAGGCCGCAAAGCGCCGTGAGGAAGCCCCAGAAAAGATAGTTGTCCATACCCACGGCCCAGTACATTATCGACGAGACTATCGTCTGGGCCACCATGATGAGCGGTATACCCACCGCGTTACTGAACACTATGTTTTTGACCTCGCGTTTGATGGTGGCGAGGCTGTCGCCGTGGAACGGACTGTAACGGTAGACGTAGCACTCCATTTTACGCCCCTTGGTGAACATGAAATAGACGATGATAAGCATCATAAAGATGTTCGCCACGAAACTGTATGTCGTGTTGAAAACCGCACCGACCACCTTGGTGGCCACGCTTCCCGACTTTTCGAGGGCCGTATCGGGAGTTACCACTTTCACCCCGAAAAGGTTGTTCACCTTCCCCACCAGACTCTTCGCACCGTCCACCAGGTGCGAGGTATCGACCGAGGGCATCTCGTTCGCAATGATGGTATAGGCCGCGTACCCGATTGCCGAAAGAAGCACGAAACAGAACCCGGTGACGGCCAGCCCGGCCACCCACGGTTTCCAGTGGAGTTTCTCGGTAAGCCGGAACATCCAGGTCCTGAATACCATATAGAGAGTGAAGGCGCCCAGGGCGGCTCCCACGAAGAATTTCAGCCTCAGGAATATCAGCAACCCTATGGTAATGAGAACCGCAAGGAACATAAGTTGCCGGAAGAAACCGTTGTATTTGCCCGATTTGAAAATTTTTGCCATGGTTTTTCCTAATTTTAGTAGGCACCTTCCCCGTCCCCCTCACAAACAGGAATCCGGATTGTACCCGCATCTGAACCATCAGCAAAAATTCAACCACTAACAGCCCGGGCGGCCGCGGCAATAAAAAAACCGGGAAACCCGTTGCGGTTTCCCGGTATGACTTTATGGTTCAGGCCCGGAAGCGCCGGCCCGGCAATTATGGTCCGAGTGCGTTTGAAAACGGGCCTATTGAGGCGGGTAAGTTGCAGCCGGGGAA
>JAJQCA010000070.1:68521-70337 GCA_021202985.1 Alistipes sp. | reverse complement strand
GCTCGGAGATGGGTATCAGAGACAGGTTGCAGCCGGGGAAGGCGCGGGGAAGGCGCGGGGAAGGCGCGGGGAAGACAGGGTACGCCGCGGGTAAAGGGTACAGCGGTAGGCGCCTCCCGGAAGAGTACGAATAAGGCCGGCAGCTATTTCTGTCCTTTACGCAGGAATTTGCGGGGTTTGACCATATTCTCCGGCCGCAGGATATCGTCCAGCTCTTCCTTGCTCATCAGGTTGTTCTCCAGCACAAGGTCGTAGATGCCTTTACCGGTCTGCAAGGCCTCGCGGGCGAGGGCCGTGGATGCCTCGTACCCGAGGTACGGGTTGAGGGCCGTCACCAGCCCGATACTGTTGAGCACCATCGCGCGGCAGATCTCCTCGTTGGCCGTAATGCCCGTAATGCACTTCTCGCGCAGGGTATCCATCCCGTTTATCAGCATCTCGATGCTCTCGAACAGGCAGTGGACGATTATCGGCTCCATAACGTTCAGCTCGAGCTGCCCGGCCTCGGCCGCCATGGTCACCGTCAGGTCGTTGCCGATAACACGGTAGGCTATCTGGTTGACCACCTCCGGAATTACCGGGTTCACCTTACCCGGCATAATCGACGACCCGGGCTGCATCGGGGGCAGGTTTATCTCGTTCAGCCCCGCCCGCGGACCGGACGAGAGCAGGCGCAGGTCGTTGCAAATCTTGGAGAGTTTCACCGCCAGCCGCTTCTGGGCGGACGAGTTCATAATGAACGCTCCCGTGTCGTTCGTAGCTTCTATCATGTTGCTGGCCGCGACCACCGGCAAACCCGTAATTTCCCGCAGGTGACGGATGCAGATTGCCGAATAGTCGGGATCGGAGTTAATACCCGTTCCGATTGCGGTGGCACCCATATTGACTTCAAGGAATAGCTTCATGTTCTGCTCCAACCGGTCCACCTCTTCGCGCAGGGTGGCGGCATAGGCCTCGAACTCCTGCCCGAGGGTCATGGGCACCGCGTCCTGCAACTGGGTCCGGCCCATCTTCAGTACACCGGCAAACTCCTCGCCCTTGGCCGCAAATGCGTCCAGCAGCCATTTGAGGGAGCCTACCAGCTTCTCGATGGACCTTATCAGCGCAATCTTCACCGCGGTCGGGTAAGCGTCGTTCGTGGACTGCGACAGGTTCACGTGGTTGTTCGGATGGCAGTATCGGTACTCGCCCTTACCGTGGCCCATTAACTCCAGTGCACGGTTGGCTATCACCTCGTTGGCGTTCATATTGGTTGAAGTGCCCGCTCCCCCCTGCACCATATCCACCACAAAATGGTCGTCGAGCATGCCGGAGGCCACATCGCGGCACGCCTTGGTGATGGCGTGGGCCGTCTCGTGGTCGAGCAGGCCGAGGTCGCGGTTGGCCATCGCGGCCGCCTGCTTCACCTCGGCCAGCGCCCGGATAAACTCCGGGAAGAAATGGAGCCTTACACGGCTTATGTGGAAATTTTCGAGGGCACGCATCGTCTGGATACCGAAATAGTATTCCTGCGGCACGTCCATTTCGCCCAGCAGGTCGTGCTCCCTGCGCACTTTTCCCGATAGTTTTCGCTTTGTAATATCCATAATTAGAACGTCATGGTTACATTAACAAATGTAACAACAATCACACAATTATCCTACGATCATTGCCTTATTTAGCACCGGCCGGCTATAATTTATAAGGGATATGAAACTCCGCATAGGTTTCATCCATCTTATCCTGATTAGCCTCAGAGCCGAGGAAGTATCTACCGTTTGCTATGTGCTAAAGACAGATTCTTCACTGCGTTCAGAATGACAATTATATTAAGGTC
>JAJQCA010000070.1:63671-68421 GCA_021202985.1 Alistipes sp. | reverse complement strand
ATCTGATGAACCGATGAAGGAATGAGCCGAGTGAAAAGTCCTCCACACAATAACAAAAATGTCATCCTGAGGAGCCTGCGGCCGAGGAAGGATCTACCGCCTGCTAAGTGCTAAAAGACAGATTCTTCACTGCGTTCAGAATGACAATCCCTCCTTACGAATAATGTGAACGAATCGATGAAGGAACAAGAGCCAGAAAGTTTGCTTAAAGTTCGAGAAACAAGGACCACCCCCCGGTAATGGCAATATGTCATCCTGAGGAGCATGCGGCGACGAAGGAGCTACCGCCTGCTAAAGAAATAAAAGACAGATTCTTCACTTCGTTCAGAATGACAATATATGAAACTTCATACTGACAGGTTCTTCACTGCGTTCAGAATGACAATATATTAAACTTGATACTGACAGATTATTCACTTCGTTCGGAATGACAGAGACAAACAGGCCGGGGGACGGGGAGGTGATACCGAAATACTCAGGACAATAATCTCGACAGGATATTTTTTACCTGGAGTTCGAAAGCATCTTTATCCTCGCCTGTGGTAACGATAAGCCTGCCTCCTTGTTCAAAATTTTCCAGTCCGGCCTGCCTGTACCACTCGATTTTTTCAGCCATGTGGTCGAAATACCCCCGGCGTCCGTTCAAGCCGAAATGCTCCCAGATATAGGGCTCTTC
This sequence comes from Alistipes sp., assembly GCA_021202985.1. Classification (GTDB taxonomy): domain Bacteria; phylum Bacteroidota; class Bacteroidia; order Bacteroidales; family Rikenellaceae; genus WRDF01. The sequence goes on along the minus strand of JAJQCA010000070.1, from coordinate 67,745 downwards.
CTGCCCGTCTATATATAATGTAAAATCGGGAACTTTAAATTCATTGCCATGGTAAAACTTCCCCTCGTATTCGAAACGGATGCGGGGTTCCTTCGCCAACTGTTCGTATATGAAAAGCTCCTGTAATGACTTTACTTTCGTTCCGTCTTCGGTTTCACACTCATAACCGGGACTGTACGGTACGCGGCGGGTTTTTATTTCATCCCTTTCTGCCGACTCCCGGGTCCTTACGGTATTAGGCGGCCTGCGGAAATACCATTGGTAATACCCGTGGGCGGCATCGTCCACATCGCAGCAGGTAATGACCTGGCGTAGGATACCTTTCTGATGCATCAACCTCATAAAATGGCTGAGCGCCTGCGAACTGGTGAACAGGAAACCTTCCTTTTTCGAACAATAGTCCCATATATCCGTAAGCCTCGGCGTTTCGGGTGTGGAGGTTTGTTCGAAGTAATCGTTTATATGGTTGCGGATCGATATCAATAACTTTACCTGCCTCTCTTCGGGCATGTCATCGATCCATTGATAGGGTTTATTGAACTGCATAATGTAGATTTTCAGGAACAAATTACCCCGTACCATAATTGTACCACAATAACGGGCGGGGGAATCCTACCGAAAACCGGTCTCGGAAAATCTGTTCAATCTGCAACCGTATAAAAAATAACTCCGGCGACCTGTTCGGCCGCCGGAGTTCCGGTGGTGCTCCCTCTGGGGCTCGAACCCAGGACCCCAACATTAAGAGTGTCGTGCTCTACCAACTGAGCTAAAGAAGCGTTTTACAAAATCCGGGCTTTAAACGTTAATCCTTTCCCGGGGGGAACAGGGTCGCTGCCGATTTTGCAGATGCAAATATAAGGTTTCCTCAAAAAAAATCAAAATATTATCCGCGGAATATAATCTCCCGTTGCCTGGCTACCCGTTAAAACAAGCCAGGACATAAATTCCCCGGGTTTGGCGATATTCTAAAGGGGGATAAATCCGGGAAGGGACACGCTCCTACCGGAAGCACACCATAATATTAACCCGGAAATAAAAGATACGGGGATATAATCCGGTTCGGGTATCATCCCCGCTGTCGCCGGCCGCTTCCATAAAGAACCTGCCGGACTGGTTCGTCCGGCAGGCTGGATTTTGAATCGACCCCGACCGCCACCGCCGGCGGTACTTCGGGTCGGAAATAAAAGCATCTATTCGTACTGCCCGCTGAACAGCGCCGAGACCTCGCGCGGGGTCAGGAAACGCCAGGCGCCGCGTTTAAGGTTCTTCTTGGTCAGGCCGGCAAAGTAGACCCTGTCGAGTTTGCGGACCTGGTACCCGAGGTGTTCGAATATGCGGCGCACAATCCTGTTGCGGCCGGAGTGTATCTCAATGCCTATCTCCTTCGCGTCGTCCTTTACATAATCTATGGCGTCGGCACGGATAAACCCGTCGTCGAGGGTGACGCCCTCGGCGATGCTGCGCATATCTTCCGGCGGGAGCGCCTTGTCGAGCGTAACCTGGTAGATTTTCTTCTTCTCGTGCGACGGGTGGGTGAGTTTCTTGGTCATGTCCCCGTCGTTGGTTATCAGCAGCACGCCCATACTGTTCTTGTCGAGACGGCCTACCGGGTAGACCCTCTCCTTGACCGAGTTTTTCAACAGGTCCATCACCGTCTTCTCGGCATGGGGGTCGTCCAGTGAGGTGACGAACCCTTTGGGCTTGTTCATCACGATATATACCTTGCTCTCCCCGCGCACCAGCTTACCGTCGTAACGCACCACGTCGCCGGGCATCACCTTCGAGCCCATTTCGGTTACCACCGCGTCGTTTACGGTCACCCGTCCGGCGGCGATAAGTTCGTCCGCCTCGCGGCGCGAACAGATTCCCGACATCGAGAGGTAACGGTTCAGCCGAACCTCTTCCTTCTGCTGGCCGCGCGGGTACTTGGGATAGTTATCCTTATCGAAGGCAGGTTTACCCTTACGGCTGTCGTAGCCTCCTTTGCGCTGGCCCCCACCCCGGGGATCGTAACCACCCGGGCGCCCTGACGCACCGCCGTATCGGTTGCCGCCCTGCCTGCCGTCGCCGTATCCTCCCGGCCGGCCTGGATTGCGGTTGTCGCCGTATGTGCGGCTACCCGGGCCCTGCGGGCGACTGCCTGTGCGGTCACCATCGGGCCTTCCGCCCTGGTACCCGCCACGGCCCCGGTCCGTACCGCCCTGCCTGTTATCTTTATAGTAACCTCGCTCCCCGCCCGGGTAGCCACTGCTACGCTGGCCGTAAGAGGGTTTGCGGTCGTAACCGGCGCTGCGGTCCGCACGGTGGCGCGGATCACGGTCGCGGTTATAGTCTTCGCTGTTGAAATAATCGTCTTTGGAAGTGTCGACATAACTGCGGCTATCCCTCCGGTAGGAAGGGTTTTCGCCCCTGAGTTTGTTGTCGGATGTGAAATTCGGATTATAGGAGCGCCTTTCGCCCCCTTCGGGCCTCTGCGGACGGCTGTCGCCGCCCTCCCTCGGACCTTCGCGCCGGTAACGGTTATCCCCGTCGCCGCCGGGCGCATCGAATTTGCCCGGGTTCTTTTCGACCCTCGTGATACGTTTGCGTTTATCCTTTACGAACTTTGCCAACGTTTCGCCAGTACGGTTCGTGTCATCCCGACCGGGACCGTCTTCATTTCCCCTGTCCTCTTCGGGGGCGTTGGGATAGTCTTTTTCCATTTACATTAAGTATTTACACTTTAACAAAGGTATGACTTATTTCTTATATTTGCGTTACATTTTCGGTTCTATATATACCAATTTAGAATAAAAAGGATGAAATTCGATTTCGATAAAGCAGTTGACCGCCAGGGTAGTTCGTGTTACAAATGGGATAAACGCACCGAGCTTTTCGGGCGGGGGGACGTAATTCCGATGTGGGTTGCGGATATGGATTTCGAGGTTGCTCCATGCATCACCCGTGCCATTAAAAACCGTGCCGAATCCGCAGTGTACGGTTACGATTTCCGAGGTGAGAGGTTTTTCGGCGCGGTGAGGGACTGGCTGTCCCGCCGGGGCGGCTGGCAGACCGAGACGGAGTGGATGCTCTACACACCTGGGGTGGTGGCCGGGCTGGTGTTTTCCCAGCGGGCATTTTCAAAGAAGGAGGACCGGGTGGTCATACAACCGCCGGTATACCCACCCTTCGCAGGTACGGTCCGCGAGAACGCGCGTACACTGGTGACAAACCCGCTCGTTGTACGTGACGGCCGGTATGAAATAGATTTCGACGACCTCGACAGCAAGCTCCGTGACGCGAAACTGTTTATCCTTTGCAACCCCCACAATCCGGCGGGGAGGGTGTTTACCCGCGAGGAACTCGAAGGTATAGCCTCGCTCTGCATCAAACACGACGTAACCATTGTGGCGGACGAGATACACTCCGACCTGGTATTCGAAGGCCACCGGCATATCCACATTGCATCGCTATCGCCCGAGGTTGCCGAACGCACCGTCACACTGCTTGCCCCGAGCAAGACCTTCAATATCGCGGGGTTGTGCACCTCGGTAGCCATTATCCCGAACCGGAAGCTTCGCGAGCGGTTCAACGCGGTGATGGCCGCCACGCACACCATAGAGGGCAATTCGTTCGGTAACGTGGCGCTGATTGCGGCATACGAGGAGGGCGAAGAGTGGCTGGACGAGGTAAACCGTTATCTCTACGGCAACTATGAACTGGTACGCGACCACCTCGCGCGGGAGATTCCTTCCGTCAGGACGTTCCCCCTCGAAGGTACCTACCTGATGTGGCTCGACTTCTCGGCCTGGGACATGGACGGTGACGGGCTGCAGGATTTCCTTGTAAACAAGGCCGGACTCGGCCTCAACGACGGCCGGACGTTCGGCAGGGAGGGATTTCACCATGCCCGTATGAACCTGGCCACCCGCCGCAGTCTGGTACGGCAGGCTGTGGAGCAGTTGACCCGGGCCTGCCGTGAGGCCGGGCTGACGGGGAAATAACATACTATATATTCACGGGGATACGGGGGAGCCTGAGGAGCCTGAGGAGCCTGAGGAGCCTGAGGAGCCTGAGGAGCCTGAGGAGCCTGAG
>JAJQCA010000070.1:56385-63571 GCA_021202985.1 Alistipes sp. | reverse complement strand
GGAGCCTGAGGAGCCTGAGGAGCCTGAGGAGCCTGAGGAGCCTGAGGAGCCTGAGGAGCCGGAGGAGCCGGAGGAGCCGGAGGAGCCGGGGGAGCCGGGGGAGCCGGAGGAGCCGGGGGAACCGGAGGAACCGGAGGAACCGGAGGAGCCGGGGAGCCGGAGGAGCCGGGGAGCCGAAGGAGCCGGAGGAACCGGAGGCGACCGCAACGGCCGCCGGACGGGAGGTAATTATCTTTGGTCGGAGCTTCTGGTTAAGCATATTTGAATACAGATTCTTCACTGTCGTTCAGAATGACATAGGGTCACTGCCTGCAGAATGAAATAGATTCATTGCGTGCAGAATGACATAGGTGCATTGGGTTCAGAACGATATCGGATTAATATCAACCCCAGAAGCCGAAGGAGCCGGTGGCAACCGCAACCGCCGCCGAACAGGAGGTAATTCTTTTTGGCCGGAGTTTCTGGTTAAGAAGAATAGAATACAGATCCTTCACTGTCGTTCAGAATGACATATGACTATTGCGTTCAAAACGACATCGAATTAATGTCCACCCGAAAAGCCGGAGGCGAGTCCCCGGGGACTTCTACCGTTCAATCAATCAGACCGACGACTTAACCGCCGACCAGATTTTGTTTCGCAGGGCGGAGTCCACAAGTCCGGTGTTGGTGCGCGTGGGGTGGACGCGGTTGCTCAGGAACACCATAAATATGTCCTTTTGAGGGTCCATCCAGATCATCGTTCCGGTATAGCCCGTATGGCCGTACCCGCCGTGGAGCGATGAGCTGCTCCCCCGCTTGTCGAATCCCAGCCCGCGATAGATGCCGCGGGGTTCGAGCGGCGAACTGGTGAACAGCCGCACCGTACGCTCCGAGATAATGCGCCGACCCCGGAACCGCCCCTCGTTCAGCATCATTTCGCAGAACCGCGACAAGTCGTCGGCGTTGGAAAAAAGACCCGCGTTACCCTCCACGCAGTCGCGTACGGCGGCCAGGTCGTCGTGAACATATCCCACGAGCAGGCCCCGGTCCATCAGGTAATCCATTTCGGTGGGTACTATCATTTGCGGGGGCTTCCACCCCAGGGGATTATACCCCGTGTTCGACATTCCCAACTCCGCAAAGAGGGAGGCGACATACCGGTCGATATTCTGCCGGGCGAGAACCTCGACCACCTGCCGCAGGATAAGGAAATTACTGTCCGTATAGACATACCGGCCGCGCTGTTCCGGTTTGTAGGAGCGGATAATACGTGCTATTATTAGCGAATCCACGTCGGGATTTATATAGGTATTCTCGCCCGCCCGGCGGTAACCGGGCCGCGCGGTAGCGGAAACGTAGCGCGGGTTACCCGCCGCCTCTGCGCAGCGCCAGCAGTTCTGGTCGACCGGATAGGGAAACAGTTCGGCATTGAGCCGGTTGCTGATATAGGACCCTCCGTTGGCATTCGAGAAGAGCAGGCTGTACGCGGGAAAGTATGGCAATCCCGAGGTATGGGTAAGCAACTGGCTGATTGTGATGGTACCCACCGGGGTACCGGCATAGCAAGAGAGGTAATCCCCCACGGTTTTATTGAGGTCCACTTTTTCCTCGTCGTAAAGGCGCATCAGGGCGAACGTAGTCGAGACCACTTTGGTAAGAGAGGCTATATCGTAAACCATTTCCGGGGTAACGGCGACGGTTTTGGTCTCGTCCGTAAATCCGTAACACTGCCGGAACACTATCCCGCGGCTGTTACCGATAGCCACGCTGGCGCCCGGGTAATACCCGGCGGCGAGCCCCTCCCTCATCAGGGCGTCCACCCTGTCGAGGGCGCTTTGCGGGATATCGCGGCCCCGGGCCGGTAAGACCCCGACCAGCAGGGCTGCCAGGCACAGGAATCTAACAAAATAACTTCTCATAACGGGGCGAAAATACTCATTTTCTTTGGGATTCCAGCGGTGGATTCTTCGCGGCGCTCAGAATGACATTTGTTTTTACTGTCATCCTGAGGAACCGTAGGCGATGAAGGATCAACCTTATTTTTTCTTCGACTACAGATTCTTCGGTGCGCTCTGAATGACATTTGTTTTAACTGTCATCCTGAGGAGCGGTAGGCGACGAAGTATTACCTTATATTTTTCTTTGACTACTGATTATTAGCGGCGCTTAGAATGACATTTGTTTTAACTGTCATGCTGAGGAACCGTAGGCGACGAAAGATCAACACTTACCTTTTATCGATTACAGATTCTTCGCTACGCTCAGAATGACATTGTGTACAGAAAAACAGTCTGTAAAGTATGCCCATTCCTAATGCCGGCAAGCACTACGTAATCGGTCTAGCCGCGCGCGGAAGTAGATTCGGTTCCTACCTTCTGGGCTTAATCCGCAGGTCCTGCAATGCCACGGCGGCCTCCGAGTTGCCGTGCGAGTCGGATACAATCCTTACCGCCTTTACCTCGCCGCGCGGGTATACGGTAGCGTGGCCGTGGTAATCGAGCGTGGCGGCATCCGTAAAGGTCACCCCGTCCCCGCTCACCTGAACCCGCCCGAACGGTATATGGTAACGCGGCATGTACGAAAGCCCGGTCTGCACCTCGATGCTCCGGGCATCGACCGGCTCGTCGAATGTATACTGGAACCAGTCGCCTTTACGGCATGTCGCCGAGGTGCGCGTGTAGGTGGTGAAATTGTAATCCTCCACGTTAGCGAACGGGAAGTTGCGGCTCTGGTTCAGGGAACTGGTCAGCTTAACTTTGGGCTGTATATACGGCGATTTGGAAAATTCCAGCATTATATCGGCATCGTACGGCCCGCTGTTGGTAACGGTGACCGTAGCTGTTCCCCTCAGGTTGTCTTCGTTAAGGTACCAGCGCATAAGGTGCAGGTCGTTCACCGTCTGCCCGCGCGCGATGAGGGTCTGGGTTTCGTCCTTTCCGGCAAAAGCTAATTTGTTGATACGGAAATTCACTCCCGGCGTACGCGCGCGCATGTACCACAACCCGGTGTCGGCGGCTATTTCGGGAATCGGTATTTCGAAAGTCAGCGTTCGCCGGGAAGGTATGCTGTAAGTTTTGACCGCCTTCGGTGAAACCGAGGCGCTGTAAAGGCCGTCGTGGAACCGGGCGAACCGGTACCCCCACGGGTCAGCCGTGGCGATGGGCCCCGTGTAGACGGCCGATTCAGGCGTGGGGTCGCTGCCGTCGGTAGTGTAATGCACCACTCCCGGCGCCGTGTTGGCCGTGACGGTAATCCTGCCCGATTTGTAATCGGCCACGGGCGGTTCGAGCCTGTACCGTATTCCCATAGCCGACAGCCTGTCGAGATGCCACTCCTCGAGCCGGGCCGAGAAATCGGACCAGTCGCGCGCACTCTCGTCCGTCCATGCCACCTCCGCGAGCGCGGCCATCCGGGGCCAGGTCATGTACTCGAAATAATCCTCCCGGCCGTGCGTGGCGTAAGGCAGCAGTATTTCCGAGAAGAAGGTTCCCTCCACCCCTTTGACGTTCCTTAGCTGGTCGGCGTCGAAGCCGTTGCGCACCAGCCCGAAATTATAGAGTTTCTCGGCAGGGACCACCCCTGCCCAAGTCTGCCCGAACTCCTCGGGGGCCTGCTTCATATCGATATAAAAATAGTGGCCCGGCATGACTACGGTTCTGTAACCGTCGTCGGTCGCCTTCTTCCCGGTGTCGATATTGCTCCAGGCGTAGACCACCGACCCCTCGGCCAGCGTGTCGCGCTTTATGGCCTCATCCCATACGGCAGGGGTTTTTCCGTGCCTGCGCAATATATCGGAAACCCGCTCTATGAAATAATCCTCCAGCTCGGCGGCTTCCTTCATGCCGTGGTCCTTCATAAAATCCTTGCATTCGGGGCAGGTCCGCCACTGTCCGTAAGCCACCTCGTCCCCTCCGATATGAAAGTAGCGCGACGGGAATACGGGCGCCAGCTCGGCTATTATCTTCTCGAGCATAGCGTAGTTCTCCTCGCGCGAGGCGCACCATACGTTGCGGCGGTCATCTCCGGCCGTAGGTCCGGTGTTGTAGGTGTAGGCGCAAAGAATCTCGGGGTGGGCTTTGGCCGCGGCGCGGCTGTGGCCGGGCAGGTCTATTTCAGGTATCACCTCCACATTCCGGAACGCCGCGTAAGCCACTATCTCGGCAAGATCCTCTTTGGTGAAAAAACCGCCGTACTCCTCCCCGAAGTTGCCGTATATCGACCGTAACGGCCGGTCTCCCCCACGGAAACCGCCCGTCTCTGCCAGCGCCGGGTAGCAGTCCAGGGCTATACGCCATCCCTCGTCGTCGGTGAGGTGGAAGTGGAGTTTGTTGAGTTTATGGGCGGCCATCCGGTCGATATGGCGCATCACGTTCTCCTTGGGCTGGAAGGTGCGGGCCACATCGAGCATCATACCGCGGTATTCGAACCGCGGCCAATCCTCGATAACCTGCACCGGGATATAGTAATCCTCCGGCAGCTCCTGCCTCCGGTACACCGACGGCGGGAGCAGTTGGAGAAAGGTCTGCATGCCATAGAAAAGCCCTGCCCGGTCGCGCCCCTCGATAACCACCCTGTCAGGCTGAACCTCTATCCGGTACCCCTCCGCCCGGCGGACCGCGTCGGAGAAGCGGAGCTGGATCTCGTTATAGGTCTGTGGCAGGGGAAAGCGCCACCGGTCGGGGTATGCCGTGCGGATAGTGGAGCGGAACCAGTGCTGGGTAAGGAAATCCACCCCCTCGCCGGCCTCTATCATGGTGCCGGAGCAGAGGGTGAAATAGCCCTCCCCGTACTCGTGCGACACGGGTTTGGGAACGATTTCCGGATACTGCACCTCCGGCTCCGTCCGGGCCAGCACGCCGTGGGCGTCGCTGCATAAGAACAATGCGGCCACGGACGCCGCCGCGGCGATTATACGGTTAATCCTCATAAATCAGGTATGGCTTACGTTGCTGTTTGAAATCCCTTACATCGTCGGCCCACCGGGCTTTTATCTCCCATGCCGTGTGGCCGTTCTCTATCATCTGCCGCACGTAGTCCACCCCGGCAAGCCGCTCGAAGGCGTTGTTGAAGAACCTTGCAGGCCTCGCCAGCGCGTTATAGGCGTCGATGACGTATGAGAGGTCTACCCCGCGCGCTATCACGCGCCCGTTGTCCGGCTCGGTGCGCAGGTCCGCCCCGTAACACTCCCGGCCGTCGAGCAGAGGCTCCCTGGCCCCCTCGCGCGGGGACGGGGTAAAGGAGAAGGTGTAACCTTTATCCTTCATATCCGGGTGGCCGTAAACCTGGAAGGGAAAGTCTGTGCCGCGCCCGAGGCTGACGGGGGTCGCCTCGAAGAAACAGATGGACGGGTAAAGGTACACCGACCTCATATTGGGCAGGTTCGGGGATGGTTTCACCGGAAGCTCGTAGCGTGTGGAGCGGGTATAGCCGGCGCACGGCACCACCGTCAGGTTGCACTGCGCCCCACCGGGCAGCCACCCTTCGCCGTTTATCATACCTGCCAGTTCGCCGAGTGTCATGCCGTGCACCACCGGAATCGGGTGCATCCCTATGAACGAACGGTGTTTGGGGTCGAGAACAGGCCCGTCCACATACATACCGTTCGGGTTCGGACGGTCGAGCACGATAAGCGGCACCCCGGCCTCGGAGCAGCTCTCCATGACGTAGTGCATCGAAGAGAGGTAGGTGTAGAACCTCAGCCCCACGTCCTGTATGTCGAACAGCATCACGTCCACCCTGGCCACTTCCGCCGGGGCTGGTTTGCGCGAGGAGCCGTAGGCCGAGATTACGTTTATCCCGGTGCGGGCGTCGGTGTAGCTTTTCACGTGCTCCCCGGCGTCGGCATCGCCGCGGAAGCCGTGCTCGGGGGCGAATACCACCGCCACGTCGATTCCGGCCGCAAGGAGTGTATCCACAAGATGGACACCACCCACCAGCGCCGTATGGTTGCACATAATGCCGACTTTCCTGCCCCGTAGCCCATCGAAATAGAGATCGGTCCGCTCCGCCCCCGGGACGGGCTGCGCGGCCGGCAGCAGGGCCGGGAGAAGAAGCAGGAGTGAGAGTATAGTTTTTCGAATCATTTTAATTAGTTTTATTTCGCCGGAAACCTTTTCCTGCGGCCGGCCCGGCAGAGCGGCCATATACCCGTACCGGACCCCGGCAAATTTAGCAAATACTTGCGAACCGGGTTATATATTTTACGGTTATAATGTGCGGCGCATCCCGCACCGGTTTAAAATATAACGGCGCGATAATGTAATATCTTATCCCGGGAGGGGGATAACTTGCGGCGTACCGCATATACGGGCGCTTAATGCTGAGAGTTGAGTTACCAGAAAAACATAAAACCATGAATGAAATTATCGACTTCCTGCGCGGAGTACCGGCGTTCCACGTAGCGACATGCACAGCAGACGGCAGGCCCAGAGTGCGCCCCTTCTCACTCGTTTTCGAATACGGCGGCAAACTTACCTTCGGCACCAACACCAAAAAATCCATCTACCGCGAACTGGCCGCAAACCCGTTCACAGAGATATGCGCCTACGACGACAAGTCGGGTAACTGGCTACGGGTAGGCGGCCGGGTGGAATTTATCGCCGACATCGAAGCTAAGCGGAAGGTGTTCGAAACGATGCCTGCCCTCAAAGCCCTGTATACCGACGAGAACAATCCCGAGCTTGTCTGTTTCAGCATAACGGAGGGGGAGGCTGCCGTTTTCTCGCTGGCCGATATGTACACTCCGTCTAAAACCTACAAGTTATAGCCCGCGGACGGCCCGTCGGGCCGTATAGGCCGGGGAAGGACTTCGGGGAAGGACTTCGGGGAAGGACTTCGGGGAAGGACATAGCCGGATACTATCCTGAGCCACACGGCATATTGTTCCTGTTCCGGGCGGTGAATAAATTTTACCGGTGCATATTTTTCGTTCCATTCTTTGCTCCGGATAAATCGTCGTTCCGGGTGTCGATAAGCTGACCGGGAAGCGGCCGCCCGTTAAATAAAAGCTGAGCCTGGCCGACCGTATTTTCTCGGAAAGGTGCAATAAATTGCAAATGTGAAACCCTTGAACCGGAAGACGAAAAACATCCATATAGAAGGGCCGCCCCCGCAACCCGCCCGCCCGGGATAAAAAAAAAGACCCCCCACCCGCCCGAAATAAGGTTTAAAAAGAGTGTTAGACACCGGGAACCCCGCCAAGGAAATA
>JAJQCA010000070.1:51143-56375 GCA_021202985.1 Alistipes sp. | reverse complement strand
AAATAATTTCAAATTTACAAACCATTTAACTTAATCACAAAAAAAAACAAAATAGCGGGCGGGCCGCATCAAGCGGCCGGCCTTCTATATCAAAACTGCCCCTACCCGGGCCGTAAATCAGGTTAAAAGAGGCTGTAAGCCACGGTAAGCCCCGCCATTACTATCGACACCATGCTCATCAGCTTTATAAGGATATTGAGCGACGGGCCGGAGGTATCCTTGAACGGGTCGCCCACCGTGTCACCCACCACCGTGGCCTTATGGTTGTCCGAACCTTTACCTCCGAAGTTGCCCTCCTCGATATATTTTTTGGCGTTGTCCCACGCGCCGCCCGAGTTGGCCATAAAAATCGCCAGCACGAACCCGGCACCCAGTCCTCCCACCAGCAGGCCCATCACACCGGCCACACCGAAAATAAGACCCGTCACCACGGGAGCGAGGATAGCCAGAATGGACGGGAAGAGCATTTCGCGCTGCGCACCCCTGGTCGAAATCTCCACGCAGCGGGCATAGTCGGGCGTGGCCTCGCCGGTCATAATGCCCTTGATTTCACGGAACTGCCGGCGCACTTCGTTCACCATGCTCTGCGCCGCACGGCCCACGGCGTTCATCGTAAGACCGCAGAACAGGAAGGCCATCATAGAGCCGAAGAATATCCCCACCAGCACCTTGGGATTCATGAGCGTTATCTGGTAATAGTCCATAAAGTCGAGTATCCCCGCCTCGGAGACCAGCCTCTCGGTGCCGTCCGACAGCACGAGGAATTTCTGCCCGATATGGGACAGCCCTATCTTTATCTCCTCGATATAGGAGGCGAGCAGGGCCAGCGCCGTAAGCGCCGCCGAGCCGATCGCGAAGCCCTTACCGGTGGCGGCCGTGGTGTTGCCCAGCGCGTCGAGCGCGTCGGTGCGTTTGCGCACCTCCGGACCGAGGCCGCTCATCTCGGCGTTTCCGCCGGCATTGTCGGCGATGGGACCGTACGCGTCCGTGGCGAGGGTTATCCCGAGCGTGGAGAGCATCCCCACCGCGGCGATGCCGATACCGTAAAGGCCCAGGCTCAGGTTTGAAGCCGTCAGCATATTGGCCACGTCGAAATTGATCGCGCAGAGGAACGAGAGGATTATCGCCAGCCCGATGGTCAGCACCGGGATTGCCGTGGAAACCATCCCCAGCCCGATACCCGAAATGATGACCGTGGCCGGGCCGGTGGCCGAACTTTCGGAAACCTTGCGGGTCGGCTTATAGGAGTGGGAGGTATAGTATTCGGTGGCCTGCCCTATTATAATGCCGGCCACCAGGCCCGTAATCACCGAGAAGGAGATACCCAGCCAGTTCTCGAGCCCGAGCAGGTAAAGTATGACGAACGTGGCCGCGGCTATCAGCAGGGCGCTTACGTTCACCCCGCGTCCGAGCGAGGCGAGAAGCTGTTTCATCGTCGCACCCTCTTTGGTGCGGACCAGGAATATACCGATAATCGAGAGCAGAATCCCCACCGAGGCTATGAGCATAGGGGCGAACACGGCTTTGAGTTGCATTTCCTCCTGCCCGGAAAAGGCGAAGGCGGCGGCGCCCAGCGCGGCGGTCGCCAGTATGGAACCGCAGTAGCTTTCGTAGAGGTCGGCGCCCATACCGGCCACGTCGCCCACATTGTCGCCCACGTTGTCGGCGATGGTCGCCGGGTTGCGCGGATCGTCCTCGGGTATCCCGGCCTCGACCTTACCCACCAGGTCGGCCCCCACGTCGGCGGCCTTGGTGTAAATCCCTCCACCGACACGGGCGAACAGCGCCTGTGTGGAAGCTCCCATCCCGAATGTCAGCATCGTGGTGGTCATCACGACCAGTTTCTGCGTACCCGTAACGTCCACGAACATCTCCAGTATGATATACCAGAGCGATATGTCGAGCAGACCGAGGCCCACCACAACCAGCCCCATCACGGCACCGCTGCGGAAGGCGACTTTAAGCCCGCGGTCGAGCGACTGCGAGGCGGCGTTGGCCGTACGCGCCGATGCGTAAGTGGCGGTCTTCATCCCGAAGAACCCTGCCAGCCCCGAGAAGAAGCCACCAGTAATAAAAGCGAACGGCACCCACGGGTTCTGCACTCCGAGTCCGTAAGCCAGGAATGCGAAGAACAGCGCCAGCACGGCGAAAACCACCGCCACTACCTTATACTGCTGCCTGAGGTATGCCATGGCGCCCTTGCGAACGTGCGAGGCTATCTCCTGCATCCGCTCCGTTCCTTCGCTCTCGGCCTTCATCCGTTTATAGAAATACCATGCGAAAACCAGTGCCACCACCGACGAGAACGGCACCAACCAGAAAATTACAGGCGTGTTACCCATATCCGAAAAAGTTTTAAGGTTATATGTTAGTTATCGTGAATCCACCCGCCCCGCCACCCCGCAAGCGGAGCGGGGTTTACCTGAACATCCGGGTAACCGTTTCCACCTCCGTCAGCCATCGTACGGTTAGCGAAAAAATCGTACCGGAAGCTCAAACGTCCCGCCGTTTACGGGCATGGAAAAAGTTACCACAAATTATGACAAAGTTATCATAATAATTGAAAATTACTAATTTTGCCCTTAACGGTGCCGCTCCGGTAAACGGGGCTAAAACAATGTGATATGGGAATATTTAATTTCTGGAAAAAAGATAATGATAACAGCTCCCAACCAGCCGGCGACGGCATACCGAAAATCATCCTGAACGATGCCGACAATATATTCCTGTTCCTTGAAAAAGGAGAAGGAGGTAACGGTATTATACAGGAATTCCTGCGCAATGCGGGTATCGACGCACGTGACTATTACGGACGGACACCGCTTTGGAACGCTGTCTTCTATAAGAACAATCCGCTTATAAAATGGCTTCTCGATAACGGTGCGGACATAAATGCCCGTGACCGTAAAGGCATCGCTCCGTTGCATATAGCCTGCATCAATGCCGATATCGAACGGGTGCAACTGTTGGTGGAAAAGGGAGCCGATGTCAATGCTCCCGGAGCGCATGGCAACAGCCCCATTATGGAAGCTCACCATAACTGGGAAGGCGGGGCCAACGAGGCGACGATACTTTACCTCTACCGGCACGGGGCGGATATAATGCAGAAGAACGACATCGGAATATCATTTTTTTTCGATGGTTTCGGAAACGGAATCTGGTCGCGCCCTGTTGGAAAAGTTGAATGTGATGCCCGGCCCGACCGACGGAGAAAATTAAAACAAGAATGCGCAAATACACTACGGAAGAATTGAACCGTCCATCGGCCGAGGAGTTCCGCACCGCGCGGAAGATTCCCATGGTGGTGATCCTCGACAATATCCGTAGCCTGCATAACGTGGGTTCCGTATTCCGGACGTGCGACGCCTTCGCGGCGGAACGACTCTGCCTGTGCGGCATAACGGCCACTCCGCCCGACCGCGAGATACACAAAACGGCCCTCGGGGCCGAAGATACGGTGCCGTGGTCCTACCACAAAGACACCGCTGAAGCACTTGCCGCACTGCGCGGGGAGGGTTACCGGATAATAGCCGTCGAGCAGGCCGAGGGGTCGGTCCCGCTGGACGGGTTCGTTTGCCGGGACGGGGAACGGTACGCGCTCGTGCTGGGTAACGAGGTATTCGGGGTGTCGGACGGTTGCATGGAGCTGTGCGATGAAGCGGTCGAAATACCGCAGTCCGGCACGAAACATTCGCTTAACGTGTCGGTTGCCGCCGGGGTGGCACTATGGCACTTTTACTGCGCCTGCCGTGGCCGGGGATAGTAAACTCAGGGACGATTCAGCGTTACGCACCTTCCTATTTATTGCACCACTCCGGCAGGCGTGCGGCTCTCCCGGGGCCGGTTGGCGGGGCGGGTCCACCAAATATTTGAGTATATAGTCTTCTTGCTACTGCTTTACGTGGCGGTTGTGTGCGCACACACACCTTACGGAATAATTTGAAAATATGGCACCGGGATAATTTAAAGATATCGAATTAACAGCCTTACTGTCGTTACCTCATTCACTAACGTTAAGGACTAAAATTTCCGAGCGTACGCGGGTGAGCATATAAAATCATGTCGACCCAAGCCATGGGAAAAGAGGCCCGCAAATCTGGTTGCGGGTACGGGCGAGAAAAAGGAAGTCACGAAGTAGAAACAT
This sequence comes from Alistipes sp., assembly GCA_021202985.1. GTDB lineage: Bacteria > Bacteroidota > Bacteroidia > Bacteroidales > Rikenellaceae > WRDF01. The sequence goes on along the minus strand of JAJQCA010000070.1, from coordinate 52,231 downwards.
CGAATCCGCATCGGTAAAAATTCTTCTCTTGCTTTCAGGATGAAATATTATTCATATTGGCATCCTGAAGGATAGTAGCGCAAAATAGAGGCGTCCAACGGGGCGCTTGTATATTTTTAAAAACTGCCTACCTTAGCCCCATGAACCTGTAAAAGCGAAACCATATGTCGACACAAACAGCCTCGCTAAGGCCCGTTACGACTTACCGCCTTTATGAAATGAAGCAGCACGGCGAAAAAATCGCCATGCTTACCGCATACGATTACTCCACCGCCCGTATCCTCGATGCCGCGGGCGTGGACGTGATACTGGTCGGCGACTCGGCTGCCAACGTTATGGCCGGCTATGAAACAACCGTGCCCATCACGCTCGACAATATGATTTACCATGCCAAGTCGGTGACCCGGGCGGTCAAAAGGGCGCTGGTAATCGTCGACCTGCCGTTCGGCACCTACCAGGGCAATTCTAAAGAGGCCCTCGCTTCGGCCATCCGCATTATGAAGGAGACCGAGGCCGATGCCGTGAAACTCGAGGGCGGCGAGGAGATTCTCGAATCGGTTAACCGTATCCTCTCGGCCGGTATACCGGTAATGGGCCATTTGGGCCTTACGCCGCAGTCCATACATAAGTTCGGGACTTATGCCGTCCGGGCACGCGAGGAGGACGAAGCGGAGAAACTCCTTCGGGACGCGCTGTTGCTGGAAAAGGCCGGCTGTTTCGGTATGGTACTCGAAAAAATACCCGCGGCCCTGGGACGAAGGGTGTCCGAAAGCGTCCGCATACCGACCATCGGTATAGGAGCGGGCAACGGCACGGACGGGCAGGTGCTGGTGGTGAACGATATGCTGGGTATAACGAACGAGTTTTCCCCCCGGTTCCTGCGACGCTACGCCGACCTTCACGGCATTATGACCGACGCTTTTACCAACTACATAACCGACGTGAAGTCGGGCGATTTCCCGAACGACAAGGAGCAGTATTAACCTTTGCCTAAGCCCGGCCGGTTCTACATTAAACCATACCGGGGGAAGCGGATAATCTTTTATTCATATATAAAAGACAGATCCTTCACTTCGTTCAGGATGACG
>JAJQCA010000070.1:0-51043 GCA_021202985.1 Alistipes sp. | reverse complement strand
CAGATCCTTCACTTCGTTCAGGATGACGGGTGCTTTGAGGGGTTCGGGGTGATGTGCGCTGCCCCGGGTTCAATAACGATAATTATGTTATACCATTGATTTTCCGGGCTGTCGGAACTCTCTCCAAGGCCCTGCGGGGGTAAGACCAACTTACCTGTCCATCAATTCCCGGAGGGTGTCCCTCTCTTTTTCGCATTTAGGGGTATAGGAGATGACGTACTTGCGACCGTTGCGCATCTCGAGGAAAAGCATGTTCCTAAGGTGGCGGCTGTATATCCGGAACCTGCCGTGGTCGGGTGTGGTGAGCATGCCCCAGTACCCTATCATGCCGCTGGTACCGAACATCTTTCCGGAAAGGTCGAGTTCGTTTTTACGGATACGATGGGCGGATTTTATATCCCCGTGGCGGATAACCTTATTCCCTCCCAGCCTGCGGATAATAAACGCATCCTCCCACATGGTAATCTTCATGGGATAGGTAAAAACGATAAATCCCACCAGCACCAGCAGCAATACCAGAGTGGTAAGTATAGCATATTTTTCCCAGCCGGGCAGGGCTGGCTGGCCCATCTGGAGGCCCATGACCATAAACCCTATAATAATAAGGAACGCACCGATAACGGTCGCAAGGACCGCTCCTTTACTCCACATAAGAATTTCTCCAATAAGTTCTGTAAGGTTTGCCGACAGTCCACCACCGCAAATTCCGTGTTGAACCGCCTCACTTCGCCCACCGCCCGACAGCATAGGTCGCCCGCGTCAAGCGTCGTAGCCGCTGACCCGTTACCCCGGCCGGCCCGGCACCCGGCCCGTAGCACGACTTCCCGCGTGCAGACGGAAAATCATTTACCGAGTTTTTTATAGACCACCGCCGTACGGTTGACGTTGTAAATATAAATATAATGCCTCAATTCCCCATCTTTTTGCCGGACGGGAAAGCTGAAATGCGGCACCCCCTCCACAATCCGGTCCAGACCGCCGTAGTCCGGCGAGTCGCTCGAAAGCAGCACCCGGTACCGTCCGGGCGAGGGCACCGGTACGGCGTAATCGGGGATACTCCGCGTCGGGCTCCAGTTGAGCACGAACACCAGGTCGCCGTGAGAGTAGACCATCGTCTGGTTGCCCTCGTCCATCATCAGGTTATAAGGATAGTTGTCGGCCAGGATGCCGAACTTGCGCACCATCCGTATCATGTCGCGGTCGAAGTCGCCGAGCTGGGCGTATCTAAGGAACGGATTGGCAGCGAGGCTCCACTGGCGGCGGGCGTACTGATAGCTCCAGCCGTTGCCCTCGCGCGGAAAGTCTATCCATTCCGGGTGCCCGAATTCGTTACCCATAAAATCGAGGTACCCCTGCCCGCCCATCGAGATGGTGGCAAGCCGTATCATTTTGTGGAGCGCCACGCCACGGTCCACGACAAGGCTGCGCGTAGCACGGTCCATCCCGGTATACATCTCCTTGTCCATCAGCCGGAAGGCTATGGTCTTGTCGCCCACCATAGCCTGGTCGTGCGACTCGGCGTATGTAATGGTTTTAACATACGGCAGGCGGTCTGTCATGATGTTCCAGATATCCCAGATGTTCCACTTCTCGTCGGGCACCTCCTTGAGCATTTTTATCCAGAAGTCGGGCACGGCCATCCCGAGGCGGTAATCGAACCCGATACCCCCGTCCCCTACCGGCGAACACATGGTAGGCATTCCGCTGACGTCTTCGGCTATGGTGATTGCCGAGGGGCGGAACTCGTGGACCAGGGTATTGGACAGGGCCAGGTAGAGCAGCGCGTCGCGGTTCACCGAGTCGTCGAAAAACTTGTGCCTCGCGTCGAACTCCGTATAGCCGTGGTGCTTGTATATCATGGAGGTCACCCCGTCGTAACGGTAGCCGTCGAAATGGAACTCGTCCAGCCAGTATTTGGCGTTCGAGAGTAGGAAGTGCTGCACCTCGTCCTTGCCGTAATCGAAAAGTTTCGAATCCCAGTATGGTTGGTAACCCTCCTCGCCCGGGCGGGAGTACTGGTGGTCGGTACCGTCCAGCTCGTTCAAACCCTCGTTGAGGTTCTTTACGAAATGTGCGTGCACCAGATCCATTATCACGGCCAGGCCCATCTTGTGGGCCTTCTTTATTAGGGCCTTCAGGTCCTCCGGGGTACCGAAGCGCGACGAGGGCGCGAAGAAGTTCGAAACGTGGTATCCGAAGCTGCCGTAATACGGGTGCTCGGTCACGGCCATAAGCTGCACAGCATTGTAACCCTGTTTTTTGATACGCGGCAGGATGTCCCGCGCGAACTCACGGTATGTCCCCACCCGCTGCTCCTCGGTAGCCATACCCACATGGGCCTCGTAGATTATGGGATTTCCCAGTTGCGAGGCGTCGAAGCCGTCTCCCGACCAGTCGAACGGCTTGGGCGGGTTCCAGAACTGGCCCGAGAAATTCTTGGTGTCCGGGTCCTGCACCGCCCGGCGGATATAGGCCGGAATGCGTTCGTGCCACCCGTTGTCGCCGTATACGAGTATCTTGACAAGTGAGCCGTGCACCAGTTTTTTTGCGTATACCGCGTCCGGAAGGAAGGCGCTCCACACTCCGCCCTCGCCCCGGTCGAGCGGGATGCGCTTCCGGTCCCAATCCGTCAGGTCCCCGAAAAGGTAGACCTCCCGGGCACCCGGCAGCCACTCTCGGAACCACCAGCCGTCCAGCAGGTCGTCCCTCTGGAAACCGAACCACCGGTAACCGTTGGCATAGTCCGTTATCGAACCGCTCGCGCTTTCTATCTGCTCCAGTTTGGCCCGGTACCGCTCGTATCGCGCCGTAATTTCGCCGGCGCTTTCGCGCAGCCATTCGTCCTGATCCAATACAGGCAGCCTCTTCGGGGCAACTTCCATATATGCAATTTTTTAATAGCGAAATTTCTGACAAATAAAGATAAAGAAAAAACAGCCGCCGCCAAAAGATATGGAAAATTATCCTATATTTGTCTCCGTTAAAACCAGACGCACGGCGGGTGACACAGGCCCCGTTCACGGGCATGCAGCCCGTCTGCCGTTCTTCGTCTGGAAAAGTAATTAACCCAAAAGGTTTAAATATGTTCAAAAATCATCCCAAGGGACTTTTCGTACTTGCACTGGCCAATATGGGGGAACGCTTCGGCTACTATACCATGCTGGCCATTTTCGTACTGTTCATGCAGGCGAAATTCGGCTTTTCGTCCGATGCGACGAGTACAATTTTCGGCAGCTTCCTCGCGCTGGTCTACTTCCTGCCGCTGTTCGGCGGGCTTCTGGCGGACAAGGTGCTGGGCTACGGCAAGACGATAGCGTTAGGTATCGTGGTAATGTTCATAGGTTACTTCCTGCTGGCCATACCCAGCGGTACGAGCATGGGAGCCAAGGTTGCGATGTTCGGCGCACTGGCCCTTATTGCCATGGGTACGGGCTGCTTCAAAGGCAACCTGCAGGCGCTTGTGGGTAACCTTTACGACGACCCGCGGTACAGCGCCAAGAGGGACCTTGCGTTCAGTATATTCTACATGTGTATCAACATAGGAGCGTTCTTCGCGCCTTCGGCTGCCGAAGCGGTGTCGAACCACTTCCTGGCTAAAGACGGATTTTCATATAACGCTGAGATACCTGCTCTCACCCACCAGTTGATGGACGGCAAGATATCGCAGGAGGGTATGCAGACGCTTACCGCGCTGGCCGACGCTCAGGGTTACCAGGGTACGGACATAGCGGCCTTCAGCCAGCAGTACCTCGATTCTCTCAGCACCTCGTATAACTACGGGTTCGGAGTTGCGTGTATCTCCCTGATTATTTCGATGCTTATATTCCTCGGGTTCCGCAGGCTTTACAAGGCCGCGGACAAAACAGAGAAGGAAAAGGCCAAGGAGGCGGCCGCTTCAGGCAAGACCTCGGACGTTATAGAACTCACCCCGCAGCAGACCAAGGACAGGCTTATGGTCCTCGGGCTTGTATTCGCGGTGGTGATATTCTTCTGGATGTCCTTCCACCAGAACGGGCTGACGATGACCTGGTTCGCTCGCGACTATACGGACTCGACGGTGACCGGCTTCGGCAGGTTCGGCTTCTCGCTGCTTACCCTCCTGCCGTTTATCCTCGTCTTCTACGGTATCCTCAACGTAATAACGGGTAAGACCTCCAAATCGAAGACCACCGCCGGGATCGTGGCTGTGGCGGGCGCCCTGCTGGCATGGTGGGCTTACGCCGCACTGCCGGAAACGATGAGGATCACCCCGCAGATTTTCCAGCAGTTCAACCCGTACTTTATAATACTTCTTACACCGGTTACGGTGGGGATATTCACCTGGCTCGGCTCGAAGGGCAAGGAGCCGCTGGCGCCGCGAAAAATCGGTATCGGGATGCTTATAGCGGCTTTAGGATTCGTGGTGCTGATGATAGGTTCGTTCGGCCTGCCCACTCCGGCATCGCTCGAAAGCACCGGCGGCGTAAGCACATCGCTCGTTTCGCCCAACTGGCTTATAAGCACCTACTTCGTTCTTACAATCGCCGAGCTGTTCCTATCTCCGATGGGTATCTCGTTCGTATCGAAAGTGGCTCCGCCGAAGTACAAAGGTATGGCGCAGGGCGGATGGCTCGCGGCCACGGCAATCGGTAACTACCTGGTGGCCATTATCGGTTACCTGTGGGGCGGAATGCAGCTCTGGGTACTGTGGGGCATTCTGGTGGCCTGCTGCCTGCTCTCAGCGGCATTCCTGTTCTCGGTAATGAAACGCCTCGAAAAGACCACTTCGGAAGCGTAAAACCTTCCCGTAGCGATATTGGAAAAGCCGTCTGCCGGAAAGCAGGCGGCTTTTTTACGGACCGGACTGTATTGTTACGGGGTATCGCGAAGGTATATTTTTATTGGCGCGGATTTTTAATACTTTTGGTGTTAATTATTAAAAGATGTCCACTTTAACTTTCCTCGGCACGGGAACTTCGCAGGGGGTACCGGTAATTTCGTGCCGGTGCAGGGTGTGTACGAGCGCTGACGGGCGTGACAAGCGCCTCCGCTCCTCGGTGCTGGTAGAGACCGCCGGGAAGGTACTGGTTATAGACGCCGGTACGGATTTCCGGCAGCAGATGCTCCGCGAGGATGTCCGCGGTGTGGACGCGATACTTCTCACCCACGAACATAAGGACCATATCGGTGGGCTGGACGACGTGAGGGCGTTCAACTACACCAGCGGCCGCCCGGTGGACGTCTACGCCACCGGGCGGGTGCAACGGCGCATCGAGACCGATTTCGACTACGCGTTCGGCGAGAACCGCTACCCGGGAGTTCCGGATATAGAGCTGCACACCATCGACCCCGGCAGGCCTTTCGACATCGGCGGACTGGAGGTGGTTCCCGTGGAGGGTTTCCATTTCCGGCTTCCGGTGGTCGGTTTCCGTATCGGTAATATGGCCTACCTCACCGATATGAACCGTATCGCGGAGAGCGAAATCGAAAAGATTAAAGGAGTGGACCTGCTCGTTATAAATGCCCTGCGAAAAGAGACCCACCTGTCGCATTTCACCCTCGGCGAGGCTATCGCGGTGGGGCGTAAGGCCGGGGCCCGGCAGGTCTGTTTCACTCATATCTCACACCAGATGGGTCTGCACGGCGAAGAAGAGGTACAGTTACCTGAAGGGTTCCGCTTCGCTTACGACGGCCTGAAAATAGAATATCCCTGAAATGGCCGGAATACTACTGCTGACCCCACCGTTCGTCCAACCGAACTGCCCCTACCCCGCCACGGCATACCTTAAAGGCTTCCTCGTGCGGCGGGGCATTGAAGCCGTGCAGGCCGACCTGTCGGTGGAACTGCTTGGCAGGATCTACTCGGGAGGGTTCCTGCGCGGATTGTTCGCCCGTCCGGCGGAAGAAATTTTACCGGAAGCCGCGGAGGGGGCCGCGGACACATCGCATTCCGTTAGCCGCGAAAATATTGCCCGTATCCATACCCTGGGCGAAAAATATACCACGACCATCGACAGCGTCATGGCGTTCCTGCGGGGGCAGGCACCCGAGCTGGCCGAACTTATTTGTATGCCCGAATATCTGCCGCAGGCCGGAAGGTTCGCCGGCATGGTCGACCCGGCCGACTATTTCGGTGCCCTCGGCACGGCTGACTGCGCGAAGTACCTCGCGACGCTCTACCTTCAGGACCTCGGCGATTATATCCGGGCAACGGTCACGCCCCATTTCGGACTGGTACGCTACGCCGAGACAATTGCCGTGTCGCTGCCGGAGTTCGCCCCTTTGGCCGCAGAACTCGCTAATCCGGCCGACGCCATCGACCGGGAAATGCACGGACTGCTGGACGGATATATAGAAGCGTACCGGCCGCAGTTCGTAGGTTTTACCATACCGTTTCCCGGCAACCTGCTCTCCGCCCTCAAATGCGCCCGGCATATAAAAAGGCACCACCCGGGTATTACTCTCCTCGCAGGCGGCGGATACCCGACCACCGAACTGCGCAGCCTTTCGGACACGGCTGTGTTCGACTTCTTCGACCATATTATACTGGACGACGGCGAACAGACGCTCGAGAACATAATCCGCGGCGGCATACCACGGAATTCTTACACACGGGAGGGGTATTACGACCGGGACGGTATCCTCAGGCCTTTCGGGATGGAAGAATCCGGTAAACCGGCGGGGACCGGGGTGTCGGAAGCGGTGTCTGAGCCGGGTGGAAGTTCAGGGTTTAACACCGGCCGAGGAACCACTATTTCAGCCAGCCCTGCCTTAACAGGCGACAACGGACCGCGCCCGGGTAAGCCGGAAAAAATGCGCCACGGCACCGAAGCTTTAACGGTGGACGACAACCAGTCGCAAACAGATACACCACCCGAAACAAGGAGTTGCCCGGAAGATCACGGGCGACGCCCGGATGTGCCGGGAGAATCGCAACACCGCAATATAGTATTACCGGCCGGCCACGACGGACGCCCGGACAGCCATAAAGATTTATTTACGGACCCAGGGACCCCTCCGGACGGCTCCATGCGTTGCCCGGCCGGAGATAACACCGCCATGGTTTACCCCGACTCTGCGTCCTGCGACCACGGACCGGAGCGCCCCGTAAGCCATGCCGAACGGGGTTGCCCGGACTTCGCAGGTTTGCCTCACCGCCTCTATTTCTCGATGCTCGAAACTCCCAACCCGATGCTGCGCATCTGGAGCGACGGGCGGTGGAACAAACTCACCCTGGCCCACGGGTGCTACTGGGGCAGGTGCACGTTCTGCGACACAGGGCTGGACTATATCGGGCGTTACGACCCCGTACCGGCGGCTACGATTGCCGACTGGATGGATACCGTCGCGGCCGAGACCGGCTCGCGCGGATTCCACTTTACTGACGAGGCGGCACCTCCGCGGGTGCTCCGCGACCTGTCGCTGGAACTGCTCCGCCGCAGGCGAAATTATGTCTGGTGGACCAACGTCCGTTTCGACAAGGCGTTCACGGGCGATATGTGCCGGTTGATGGCCGCGGCGGGGTGTATAGCCGTCTCCGGCGGATTGGAAACCGCTTCCGACCGCCTGCTGGCCCTGATGGAAAAAGGAATATCCATAGAGTCGGCCACGCTGGCTATGCGCAACTTCCTGTACAGCGGTATTATGGTACACGGTTACCTGATGTACGGCTTCCCGACCCAGACCCTTCAGGAAACGGTAGACTCGTTGGAGGTGGTCCGGCAGATGTTCCGGGCGGGGTTGCTCGAGTCGGCCTACTGGCACCGGTACGCGATGACGGTCCACAGCCCGTCGGGCAAAAGACCGGGGGATTTCGGTATCACGAATTACGACTGCAGCGTCAACCCGTTCGCCAACAACGAGATATATTTCCGGGAGAACCGGGGCTACGATATCCGGCTGGCCGGGGAAGCCATGCGATCCGCCCTGTCGAATTACATGGCCGGCGCCGGACTGGACCGGCCCGTCCATAAATGGTTCGGCGGCAAAGCCCCGGCTACCACGATGGACGAAACGCTCGTAACCGACCACCTTATAAAGTCCGACACTTCGCGGATGTTCGACGAGCACGCCCGCCTGCTATGGCTCGCACCGTCCATTCCTACCCACTCCGCCGACGGTATAACGGTGGAGATGCCTGCCAAAACGAAGAATGTACGGCTTACGGAACCCCATGTACGGTTCCTAATGCGGTTGTTGGATGCGGTGGAGGGCTTGTCGGCAAGCGCCACATTAGGTCAGGCCCGGGAGTTATACGAAGAGATAAACGGGGATAGTTTCCTCGCCTTTTACCACTCCAAAAAGTGGGACGCCCTGCGCGAGTGCGGACTGTTGCAGTTATAGGACGGGCGTGGGAAAAGTACGGGTAAGCCGGGACGGGAACAGGGCCGGGGAGTGGAGGCCGGGTGTGCGAACGGAGAGTACGACAGGAGGATGGGACAGGATGGTATGACCGGAGAGGGCGGTTAGAAGCGCGAACAGAGGGGGACGGTCGTAGGAGTGCAACCGGATGGTGTGAACGGAGGATGCGGACGGAAAGAGTGTACGGAGGGTACTGACCGGGAAATGCGACCGGAGGGTGCAAACGCAAAGCGCGGACGGAAAGAGTGTACGGATGGTGTGAACGGAGGGAGTGACCGGGAAGTGTGAACGGAGGGTGCGACCGGAGGGTATGAGAGTTAAACGGGAAGATACTCCCCGAGACTGGAACCGGAAAGGGCCGGATTGAGGGACGAATAAACAGGCCGTAGGGTATGTCCGAGAGTACGGCCCGGGATTAGAGTCCGGGAGCGGATATATAGAATACATAAGTATCCGACACTGCTATTCCCTGACTTATACACAGGATACGATTATCAGGTTAGATAAATGCCGGATACCGTGGAATCGGATGTCCGGACCAGTAACGCATAACCCCCGGCCGCGGAGGACCCGGGTGGTCCTGGGTGCATCACAAAACTAAAAGGCTAAAGATATGAATTTCAAAGGCAAAACGGTGGTTATAACAGGAGCCTCGTCCGGGATAGGGTTGGCACTGGCAAGGGAGTTCTCGTCGCTGGGGGCAAACGTGGCGGCGGGTGCCCGAAGCGCGGTTAAACTGGAGGAACTCGCGGCGGAAATCCGGGCAAAAGGCGGTTCTATCGCCGTCCGGGCGACGGACGTATCCCGCGAGGAGGATTGCCGGGAGCTGGTGGAAACGGCCGCCGAAACGTTCGGGGGCATCGACGTGATGATTTGCAATGCCGGTATCTCGATGCGGGCACTGCTGGACGACCTCGACCTCTCGGTGCTCCACCGGCTGATGGATGTGAATTTCTGGGGAACGGTCTACTGCGCGAAGTACGCACTGCCGTGGCTCCAGAAGTCGCGCGGCTCGCTGGTGGGCGTATCCTCAGTGGCGGGAATCCACGGGCTGCCGGGTCGGACAGGTTACTCCGCCTCGAAGTACGCCATGACCGGGTTCCTTGAAACCGTGCGCATCGAGAACCTTAAAAAAGGACTCCATGTGATGATAGCCTGCCCCGGGTTCACCGCTTCGAACGTCCGTTATTCGGCCCTTACGGCCGACGGGTCCTCGCAGGGCGAATCACCCCGCGCCGAGGAAAAGATGATGACATCCGAAGAGGCCGCCCGCAGGATAATACGCGGCGTCGCGCACCGCAAACGCACCGTACTGATGGACTTTAATGGCCGAGCGACCACACTGATAAAGAAATTCGCCCCCGCCTTTCTCGACCGGATGTTTTACAACCATATGGCGAAGGAACCCGATTCGCCGTTCAAATAACCTCCCTGCTATGAGGATTTTAACTGTAACGGTCGTTACAACCTTTTTTCTGGTTTCAGCCTTGTCATGCTTGAACAGGGGTACCGCACATTCCGGGTACGCGCCGTCCCCCGGTCCGTTACCCGATACCGTCCTGACGGCGGACGACAGTCTGCAATATGAACGTGACAGTACCGACTTCCGCGGCAACCGCATAAAGATATTCGGTAAAGATTCCCTGTATAGATACGACAGTAAAGGCCGTCTGTCGGAGATACGGTACACCGACCGGACGGTGATGTATCAGGCCGACTCTACCATGTGGATATTTTATGACACCGAAAAGACGGGGAGCCCCATACTGTCGGAGTCCTTCTATCCGGGTACGGTCCTGTCGAGTTTCCGCGAAACGCTTATAGACAGCACCGTTATGATGGGTGTGGAGATACCGCTCCATACGAGGCATGAGTACTTCCATAGGAACGGGCGCATAGCCAAACTCGGTTACCAGGCATCCTATCTCGCCCACGGGATTGCCGCGGGCAGGAGCGAATACTACGACGAGGAGGGCGTCTTACTGGAAACCGTGGACCACACGATATTGCCGCACGGTGATATCGACCATGTGGATCATGTGGTATTCGGAACCCTGGAAACCGGCTATTACCCGAGCGGCAGGGTACGTTACGTAAGGTATTACGAGACCGGGTACGATATGCCGACCGACACGCCCAAGTCATGGACCTGTTACGATGAGCAGGGAAATATTATCGGCGCCGGGGAATATTCCGTAGAGGAAATCCGGGCAAAAGGCGGCTTCATCGCCGTCCGGGCGGCGGACGACAGTCTCCAATATGAACGTGACAGTACCGACTTCCGCGGCAACCGCATAAGGATATTCGGTAAAGACTCCCTGTATACATACGACAGTAAAGGCCGGCTGTCGGAGATACAGTACACCGACCGGACGGTAACGTATCAGGCCGACTCTACCATGTGGGTATTTTATGACACCGAAAAGACCGGGAGCCCCGTACTGACGGAGTCCTTCTATCCGGGTACGGACCTGCTACGTTTCCGCGAAACGCTTGTAGACAGCACCGTTATGATGGGCATTGAGATACCGCTTCATTCGACGGTGGAATCCTTCCATAAGAACGGGCGCATTGCCCACCGCGGGTATCAGGCTTACTACGCCGCCCACGGGATTGCCGCGGGCAGGAGCGAATACTACGACGAGGAGGGCGTCTTGCTGAAAACCGTGGACCATACGATACTGCCGCACGGCGATATCGACCATATTAGGGATGTGGTGTTCGGAACCCGGGAAACCGGCTATTACCCGAGCGGCGCGGTACGTTATGTCCGGTATTACGAGGGACAATACGACGTAGAATCCGACACTCCGGAGGTTTGGACCTGGTATGACGAGCAGGGAAATATTATAGGCACTGAAGAAAATCCCGACCCGGCGATCCGGGACGTGGACGGCGATTAATAATGCTTTGCTCTGGGAGCCGAAGAGTTAATTCCCCCGGTCTCCACATCATTATAAGATTGTTATTTCCTATTGCTAATTGTCGTCCTTTTTAATAAGAAGTAAATAAATTGCAGATTCTTCGCTTACCTTCAGGATTACAACTGTTTTAGAGCTTCCGGCCTGTCGGGAAGGAAAGGAGGGCGGTGTTATTTGGTGATAATGAACACCTCGTCGCCGTCCTGCTTCATAAGGTAGTGCTCGCGGGCGTACTTTTCGAGGAAGTCGTCGTCTTTGAGCCGTTCGATAATAAGGCTGTCCTCGCGGATACGGTCGAGGTAATAATCCCGCTGGGCTTCCAACTGGCGTATCTGCCGGCGCAGTTTGATGCGGTCGATTACGTTATTGCGGTCGAAAAATACGAGCAGTAACACGAACACGACCATCGTCAGTATCCATATACGCCTGTCTTTTAAGATTTTATTCGCCATATCGGTTCTTCTCCGGCCGGTCCGCCCACGGCCGGCCCCGGAGTTTAAGGTATCCTCATGTATTTATGCGTCTGGACCGAAATGTTCCACCGCGGATTCGATTTCACATACTCGACTATGAGCGGCGTCACCTCCGGGCTTCGGCTCCATTCGGGCTGCATGAACAGTAGGCAATTCTCCCCCACCCGGGCCGCGTTTTCCTCTGCCCATGGGATATCTTCCGGACCGGAAATTATCACCTTCAACTCGTCCGCCCTGGTGTAAGCCTCCTCCAAAGGAGGCTGTTGCCGTTTGGGGGAGAGGCATACCCAGTCGAAAAGCCCTGAGAAGGGCCGGGAGCCGGAAGTCTCGAGGAATATCTCCAACCCCGCATCCCGGAGCCCGCCGGTAAGGTAGCTCAGCGGATAGAGCAGCGGCTCTCCGCCGGTAACTACTATTGCCCGCGCGGGGTACGAACAGGCCCGCTCTATTATCGTGTCGACATCCACCGGCGGGAAATGCGCCGGATTCCAGGTCATTTTAGCGTCGCACCATTTGCAGCCGACGTCGCATCCGCCCAGGCGGATGAAATAGGCCGGCTTACCCGTATGATAACCCTCTCCCTGTATGGTGTAGAAGTCCTCCACCAGCGGCAGTTTACGGCCGCCATCCAACATCCCTTCCGGGACACGCCCCATGATCATCCCCTCTTCCATCGCCGGCCGTAGTGCCTATTCCTTAATCTTGTAAATATCTTTCAGGTTACGGCCCAACTGGTCGTAATCCAGCCCGAAGCCCACTATAAAGTCGTTCGGTATGGAAAGGGCGTAGTATTTAATAGGCACGTCCTTTTTGTAGGCGTCCGGTTTGAACAGAAGGGTGGCCACCTCCACACTCGCCGGCTCGTGACCCACGAGCGAACGCATCAGGTGGTCGATACTCTCGCCGGTGTCCACGATGTCCTCCACCACGATAATATGCCGGCCCATTATATTGTCCTGCAACCCGATAAGCTCCGATACCTTGCCTGTTGACTTGGTCCCGCGGTAAGAAACCAACTTCACGAACGACATTTCGCAGTCGAAATCGACCTCTTTCATCAGGTCGGCCATGAACATGAACGAACCGTTGAGCACACCGAGGAACAGCGGGGTCTCTTTGCCTTTGTAATCCTCGTTGATGCGCCCGGCAAGGTCACGTATGGCCTTTTGTATCTGCTCGTAAGGTATCGACAGCCCGAACGTTTTATCTTTCAGCGTAATCTGCTTTTCCATAGTTTCTTCATTTATAGGACGGCGGCCGGGGAGCGGGTGTACCGAGGTAAAAATCCGGCCGCGCCCGACTTATTTCCCGGATGCAATATTAACTTTGCAAAGATATGTTTAAAATCCTAATTTAATAACCGAACAAGCGATTATGAAGGCACGAGTAAGCATTATAATGGGCAGTACGTCCGACCTCAAAATCATGGAGCAGGCGGCGGCGTTCCTGGCGGAAATGGAGATACCGTACGAGATAAACGCCCTGTCGGCCCACCGGGTACCGGAGATGGTGGCCGATTTTGCCCGTAATGCCCATCAGCGCGGTATTGAGGTGATAATTGCCGGGGCGGGCGGCGCGGCCCACCTTCCGGGGGTGGTGGCGGCCTTCACGCCTCTGCCGGTTATCGGCGTACCAATCAAATCGTCCAATTCGATAGACGGATGGGACAGCGTGCTTTCCATCCTCCAGATGCCCGCGGGGATTCCGGTGGCGACCGTAGCCCTCGACGGAGCGCGTAACGCCGGTATCCTGGCCGCCCAGATTATAGCCACGGGCAATATGGCTGTGCGCGAAAGGATAATCGGCTTCAAGAAGGACCTCGCCTCGAAGATTGAGAAGGCCAACCGCGAACTGGCGGCCGTGGAGATGCCCTTCAAAGTGAACTGAACCATGCCGTGCCACGCATGCCGCAAGGCGGTGGGCGCCTTCCTGCTTATCGCCGCGTCGGTGTCGGCGAACTGCTTCCGCGTGCAGGCACAGGAGCTGGAGGGGGTGGAAGAACCGGAAATGTGGACCTTCCGGCCCTGCCCGTATGTCTCGGTCAATCCGTACAATCCGGGAGAATATCTTGTAAGGGACCTGCAAGGCCAATGTCATAACTATATCCTTTCGACCGATTACGACGCAATATTCGACCGGCAATGGAGGTTTCATTGCAATTTATCCTGGGAAACGATAAGTTCCTCCGGGATTTACCCATACCTCCACATCTCCTTTCTCAGCAGAAACAGTGTACGGGTATCGTACGGTTGGCGGAACCCCGCCGGCCCGATAATACAAAAAAGGCCGGCAGTAAAATTACGCGGCTCCTCCGAAACAACCCTCAACAAGATTCCACGGATCTTGAACGGAACATACCGGTTTGTCCCCGAAACCGGAATTTTGTATATCGACTGGCGGGATAACTCAGATTTTCCGACCGCCGGGAGCGCAATATTCAACCACAGCGTATTTAAACTCAACTATTACCTGGCCGAACCGGACGATGAATTACGCTATCCAGAAATTTTCTCCCTCACACCGCTTACCCCGGAAGGGGACTCCGTGGAAGAGCTTTTTTTCCCTTCCTGCCGGTAGGGACCTTACGGCATGCCGGCGGGGAACAGCAATAGTGAAGAGTCCGGGGGCGACGATTAGGATAAAAGTATCGGGGAAATTTACTATTTTACCGTATGGACCGTTCCCCGGAAACAGACGGATTCCGCCCGGGACCTCTCCACCGCGGCCGGTGCAGTAGCCGACGCGCACCGTTCTCCCCAATTATGCACCGTTTTTGCTGTTAGCGCATGTTGATGCAAGAAAACATACTTATAGCGTTCCTGCTGACCCTGCTGGCCGGCCTGGCCACCGGTATCGGCAGCGCAATCGCGTTCTTCGCGCGGCACACCAACCGCAAGTTCCTCTCCTTCTCGCTGGGACTTTCGGCCGGCGTTATGGTGTACGTCTCGTTTATGGAACTGCTCTACAAGGCCCGCGTCGAGATACAGCTTATCGAGGGCGAAAAGGCGGGCGACATGATTGCCGCCGGGGCTTTCTTCGCCGGGATACTGATAGCGGCCATGATCGACAAGCTGGTGCCCTCGGTGGAAAATCCGCACGAACTGCGCAGCGTCGAACAACTCCACGCCGACCCCGAAAAACACAAGGAGCGCAGGCTGGCCCGGATGGGCCTCGTGACGGCTATCGCCCTGGCAATCCATAACTTCCCTGAAGGTATCGCCACATTTATTTCGGCTGTGCAGGAACCGAAAGTAGGTGTTGCCATCGCCGTGGCCATAGCCATCCACAACATCCCGGAGGGCATAGCCGTATCGGTGCCGATATATTACGCCACCAAGAGCCGCCGCAAGGCTTTCTGGTACTCCTTCTTCTCGGGCCTCGCCGAACCGCTCGGGGCCATCGTGGCCTACCTTATCCTGATGCCCTTCCTTACGCCCATGCTTCTCTACTGCACTTTCGCGGCCGTGGCGGGGATTATGGTCTACATATCGTTCGACGAACTGCTGCCGGCCGCCCACGAATACGGCGAGTACCATATCGCCATCTACGGCCTTGTGGTGGGAATGGTTATTATGGCCGTGAGCCTTATCCTTTTGATATAGTCCGGTGCAACGGAGGGGAACGTAAAATAAACCATTTATTAATCCGTACCAGTAGGTGAATTGGATAAAGTGGTTTAATTTTGCAGTTCGAATCAAATGCTTGCGGTATGAAATTCCTGATTATAAACGGCCCCAACCTCAACCTTTTAGGCAAACGTGAACCGACTGTCTACGGCAGCCGTGATTTCGACGCGTACCTCGGGGAGCTGAGGGAGCTTTTCGAGGGAGATACGGTGGACTACTACCAGTCGAACGTGGAGGGAGAGCTGATAGACGCCCTGCACCGGGCGGACGGGAAGGGGTACGACGCCATAGTGCTCAACGCCGGGGGGTATACCCATACATCGGTCGCACTGGCCGACGCGGTGGGCGCAATATCCACCCCGGTGGTAGAAGTGCATATTTCTTGCATACTGGCCCGGGAGGAGTTCCGCCACGTTTCGCTTCTGGCGCCCCGGTGCGCAGGGTCGATAATGGGGTTCGGACTGGATTCATACCGGCTGGGAATACTCAGCGCAAAAAAAACAGAAGGTTTAACAGACTTATATGGATAAAAGGACAAAGATCGTCGCCACGATATCGGACTTCCGGTGTGACGAGGATTATATCAGGTCGCTATACGAGGCCGGGATGAACGCCGTGCGTATCAACACGGCTCACGCACCCATCGAGGGAGCGCAGAAGATAATCGAGAACGTAAGGAAGGTGTCGGACCAGATACCCATCATTGTGGACACCAAGGGGCCCGAGATACGCGTGACGGGAATGGAGGGCGAATTCGAGAAGGGTATTGAATTCAAAGCCGGCGATACGGTTAAGATAAAAGGCACGGCGGAGAACCTCCCCTCGACCCGCGAGATGATTTACATGAACGACGCTTCGATTTTCGATGATGTGCCCGAGGGCGCCCGCATCCTTATCGAAGACGGGGAGCTGGAACTCATCGTGACCGAAAAGAGCGACCAGACCCTTATCTGCAGGATGGTGAACGGCGGCACCATAAAGCCCCGCAAGAACGTGAACGTCCCGGGGGTGGAGATAAACCTCCCGTCCATAACCGAAAAGGACCGGGAATATATACTCTGGGCCATAGAGAACGACATCGACTTTATCGCCCACTCGTTCGTCCGCACCAGGGACGACGTGATGGCCGTGAAACAGATACTTCGCGAGCACAACAGCCCCATAAAGATAATTTCCAAAATCGAGAACCGCGAGGGTGTGAACAACCTCGACGAGATACTGATGGAGACCTACGGGGTGATGGTGGCGCGCGGCGACCTGGGCGTGGAGATTCCGGCCGAAGAGATTCCGGTTACCCAGAGGTATATAGTCCGTAAGTGCATCGAGAGCAAATCGCCGGTGATAATCGCCACGCAGATGCTCCAGTCGATGATAAATAACCCCCGGCCCACGCGGGCGGAGGTGAGCGATATCGCCAACGCCATCTACCAGCGGGCGGACGCCATTATGCTGAGCGGCGAGACGGCTAACGGGGACTATCCGGTGGAGGCCGTCACCACGATGGCTAAAGTGGCGCGGCAGATCGAACTCGACACGTCGCTCCAGACACCCGACAGCGATATGAACATGGTGCGCATCAACAACGAAGTGACGGCCCAGTTGGCCCGTTCGGCCGTCCGCGCCACGCTCAACCTGCCGGTGAAGGCCATCGTAATCGATACCCTGTCGGGCCGCACCGGCCGCTACCTTTCGGCATTCCGCGGCCATAAGCCCGTGTACGCCGTGTGCTACCGTAAGAGCGTGATGCGCCAGCTGGCTATATCGTACGGGGTCTACGCCATTCACCGGGAGCCGTCGGAGACACACAACAGCTTCCTGCTAAGCGTATTGTATTACCTCGAGAGGAAAAAGTGGCTCTATAAGGAAGATATGATTGTGGTCGTGGGCGGCAGTTTCGGTGCGGCGAAGGGAGCTTCGTTTATCGAAATAGGCAACGTGCTCAATCTGATGCACAAAGCCATGAACAACGAAGTGACGTGCAATAAGGAGTAGGCCGGCCGGACCGGTAACCCACATGAAGAGTTTAAAGCACGGATAACCGCGGCGATAGTTTTAATTACCGAAAAAAGGGCTGTCCCATATATTTGGTGACGCCCTTTTCATATTTTTGCGCAAAAGCGGCGCATGGCCTGCGTGCCGGGAAAAGTGCCATACCACGGCCGTGACCGGGTAGCGGTTTGCGGACCATTATACGGGATACCCCTGAAACATGGTGCACCCGGTAACGCTGCGGCATTCGGGCGAAAAACCGTACCTTTACCGGGATAGGACGAAAGTTTGCGGCAACTTCCGTTTTACCCGCTGCGGTCCGGGCGGACCGCAGCGGGCGATAAATTAACCGAAAGTGGAATACCGAAAGAAGGTCATATCCGGATTCGTCTGGAGCGCGGGCGAGAAGTTCGCCACTTCGGCCATGCGCATAATCGCGGGCGTGGTGGTCCTTCGTTACCTGTCGCCGGGGGAGTTCGGGGTGGTGGAGATGCTGGCCGTGTTCTCCCTGATAGCCTACACGATTGTCGACAGCGGCTTCTCGCAGGCCCTCATCCGGAAAAAAGAGGCTTCCTGCCGCGATTACAATTCGATTTTCTACCTCAATATAGCCATCGCCGTTGCCCTTTACCTCCTCCTCGTGGGGCTCTCTTATCCGCTGGCGCGGTTCTTCCGGCAACCGGAGCTCGTTTCGTTCGCCCCGGTACTGTTCCTGACCCTGCCGCTTAGCGCGCTCGGCCTGATACAGACCACCATCCTCACGAGGGCCATGGATTTTCGGACACTATCGAAGGTTTCGTTCGCTTCGGCACTCGTTTCGTGCGTATTGCTTGTCGCACTTGCGGCGGCCGGCTACGGACCGTGGGCGCTGATATGGCAGACCGTGGCAACCGAGGTCGTAAAGACCGGCCTGCTGTGGACGGCAAGCCGGTGGAGACCGGGCAGGGATTTCTCCGCTCAGTCGGTCAGGGAGTTGTACGGCTTCGGGTCGCGGCTGTTCCTTACGGGCCTTATTTCACAGGTATTCACACGCGTCACCACGGTAATAATCGGCCGGATGCACAACCCGGCGCAGGTGGGGTTGTACAACCAGTCGCTGAAATTAAAGGACAGCGTAGCCACCGCGCTCGGCTATTCGGTCCACAACGTCACCTACCCGGCACTCGCCTCGTACCAGGACGACGAGGCAAAACTGCAAAGCGCCAGCCGTAAGGTGGTGCAGGTGCTTTCGTTCTTACTTTTCCCCGTGATGGCGGGGCTGATACTGGTGGCCCCGGAGGGATTTGCCATAGCCGGCGGCGAGAGGTGGATGCCGGCCGTACCCTATTTCCGGATTTTCTGTGTGTCGGCATTCTTCCTGCCGCTTACATACGCAAGCCTTAACATTTTAAAAGCGAAGGGGGAAGGGAACACGATACTCCGCGCCGAGATAATTAAAAAAGCGTTCGCGTTGACGGTAATTACCGCGGCCGCTTTCATATCGGTAACTGCGCTCGCATGGGCCTACACCGTCTGGATGGGATTCGAAATGTGCGTGAACGCCTGGTACGGCCGCCTTAAAAACGACTACACATACCGTCGGCAGGCTGCCGATACCCTGCCCTACCTCGCTATGTCGGCACTTATGTTCCTTGCGGTGTGGGGAGTGGCACGGCTTTTCGGGGATATCGGCGCGGGAGCGGCGCTGGGCCTGAAGGTGCTGACAGGTACGGCGGTTTATACCCTCCTCGCCGCGGCCATCCGCCCCGCGGGATGGAACGAAACCCTCACGATTCTCAGGAAAACATAGGTTGATTGTTGCTCCCGTACCTACATCATAAACTGTATTTGTGCGTACACACCATAAATTACCAATGTTTATCCTATAAAGTAATGGTGATAGGCTCCGGTTGTAATGCCAAAGAGTCGGGTATCTACGACTCCCCGTCTTGTGTGTGCGCACACATCATGTTCTTTTGACCCGGAGAACCGTTATTTGAGCGGGCGGGGCGGCGGTACTAAACTTTCCCGTGCGTCTCAATGTACAAGGTGTGTGCGCACACACCTTAAATTACTAATGTTAATCCTATAAAGTAATGGTGACAGGCTCCGGCGGCTAATGCCCATGAGTCGGGCATCTACGACTCCCCGTTTTGTGTGTGCGCACACATATATTGCTTTTGGCCGGAGTCCCATTATTTGAGCCGGCGGAGCGGCGGCATTAAACTCTCCGGTGCGTCATTAAAATAATTACGTGTGTGCGCACACATCCTATTTTTTTTAACCGAAGTCCCGTTATCAGAGCGGGCGGGACGGTGGTATAAAATTGTCCCGTGCATCAACAAACGAATAAAGGTGTGTGCGCACACACCTTAAATTACCAATATTAATCCTATGAAGTAATGGTGACAGGCTCCGGCGGCTAACGCCAAAGAGTCGGGTATCTACGACTCCCCGTAACGCATGGGCTGAAGCGCTCCCGACAGGACGCCGAAGGCGTTGGCGGCAAGGGCTTCGAGTTCGTTCTCCCCGGGCATCGGTACAACGGGGGCGATAAAACGGCAACGGTCGCCCACCTTCTGGCAGACCTCCGCATTGCGGGCAATTCCGCCGGTAAGGATTACGGCGTCGACCTCCCCGCAGAGCACCGCGGCCATCGCGCCAATTTCCTTGGCTATATTGTAACACATAGCGTTCAGGGCGAGCGATGCGGCCTTGTCGCCGGCTTCGGCACGGTCTATGGCCTCGCGGACATCGTTTGTTCCGAGCAGTGCCACAAGCCCTCCCTTGCCGGCCAGTTTTTTGGATATGTCATCCCACGTATAGTGTCCCGAGGCTATCATCCGGGCAAGGGAGGCGGCCGGAATCCGGCCCGCTCTCTCGGGCGAAAACGGCCCGTCGCCGTCCAGGGCGTTATTTACGTCCACTACCCTGCCCCGCCGGTGTGCTCCCACCGATATACCGCCGCCCAGATGGGCAACGATTAGGTTAAGCGACTCGTACGGCACCCCTTGCCGGGCGGCGTAACCGCGCGCGATGGCCTTCTGGTTCAGGGCATGGAACACTGAGCGGCGTTTGATACCGGCCAATCCCGTGAGTTTCGCTATATCCTCCATTTCATCCACCACCACCGGATCGGCGATGAAGGCCCGCGCGGCGTTACCCCCTGCCAGCGACTCGGCTATCAGTGCGCCCAGATTCGAGGCGTGAGCGCCGTAACGGGCACTGCGCAGGTCGTCGAGCATCGGCCCGTCTATCTCATATACACCGGAAGGAATCGGTTTCAGCAGGCCGCCGCGGCCGATGACGGCGTCGAACCCGTCCGGCCGGATACCCTTCTGCGACAAGGCGTCCACGATCAACTGCTTACGGTAATTCATCTGGTCCGCCACGGTGTCGAACCGGGAAAGTTCCTGCGTAGTATGGTCGACCTTGATTTCGGTCACGAGGTCCGTATCTTCGTACACCGCCACTTTTGTGGATGTGGAACCGGGATTTATGGCAAGTATTTTAAACGGCATATTATCGGTAGTTTACCTCGCCGTAAGACAGGCGAGGGCAATGGAATTGAGCTTTGTGGCGCGCGAATCGCCGCGGGAAGTCAGCACGCAGGGAGCCGATGCCCCGGCCACCATACATGCCTGTTCGGCGTTGCAAACCTGTGTCGCCATCTTGAAAAAGACGTTGGCGGCGTCGAGGTTCGGGAAGAGCAGGCAGTCAGCCTGCCCTGCCACTTCACTCCCGGTCAGTTTCTTTATTTTGACTATCTCGGGAACCAGCGCAACGTCGAGCGCAAGCGGCCCGTCCACTTCCGCAGGGCCGAAGGCTCCACGGTCGCCCATCTTGGCAAGAATGGCCCCCTCGGTACTCGACACTACCGACGGCAGTACCTGCTCGCTCGGGGCAATACAGGCAACCTTCGGCCGCTCTATTCCCAGCCTTCGGGCCGTGGCGGTAAGGTATTTTATCATAGCCGTCTTCTGCGAAAGGTCGGGATAAGGTATTATGGCCACGTCGGAAAGGAAAAGCAGGCGGTCATACTGCGGCAGTTTCATCACCACTATATGGGTAAGCACCCCGCGCGGGGGAACCGGTCCGTAGTCCCTCGAAAGGATACCCTTCATATATTTGTCCGTAGGTACGAGGCCTTTCATAAGCACGTCGCCCTGCCCTTCGCGGACCATACGCACCGCTTTCTCGACGCAGGCCGCCTCGTCCGTCTCCGGTATTATGTCGAACGGCGAGGTGTCTATACCCCGGTCACTGCACGTGCTTTCGATTACGGCGGGGTCGCCTACCAGCGTGGCATGCACCAACCCGGCCGAAACAGCGTCAGCGACGGCTTCCAGCGTGTGCGCGTCCTGCGCGTAGGCTACGACCAGCCGCTTACGCCCTCCTGCCACGGCCCGGCTGACCAGTTCTCCAATGGAGGTTATCGGTTCCATATCTTTGAGTATTATATCCGATTGCACAAATGAATAAATAACCGAATAAAGATAACAATTTCGAATGTAAAGTCGCAAATCCGGTTTGAAAATATTACAATAATAATACAAACCGTCTAACTTTCCGGATAAAGCATGCCTCCCAGGGGAGGGAAGCGTTCGCCCACGACGCCGGCATCTCGTCCTTTCGACCGGCCGGGTCATGGTTCACGGCCTGTTTTTTGGGCGGAGGATTGTTGTTCGAAGACTAAAATTTTTATATTTGTGTTGATTAACCATACGAAGCAATGCTTGTTAACTTTTCGAAATTCGAGGGCACGGGTAACGATTTTATAGTAATCGACGCCAGGGAACTTCCCGTGCAATTGCTGACCAAAGGTCAGGTTGCCGGCCTGTGCGACCGCCACAGGGGTATCGGCAGCGACGGCCTGATGCTGCTATATTCCCATCCGGATTACGATTTCCGTATGGTTTACTACAATTCCGACGGTGGGGAGGCTGAAATGTGCGGCAACGGTGCGAGGTGTATAACCCTGTTTGCCGATATGCTCGGTATCGGCGGGGACGCCAAGCGTTTTATCGGGCGGGACGGTGAGCATGCCGCAATTGTGACGAGGCGAAACGGGTCCGAGGCAATGGTCGAAGTGGGAATTACGGACGTGTGCGGTTACGAGTACGGCGACGGGGCTTTTTTCCTGAATACGGGAGTTCCGCACTATGTGGAATTTGTCAATAACGTTCTTACGGCCGACGTATTCGACCGCGGACGGGAGATACGGTACAGCGAGAAATACCTTCCATCGGGCGGTACCAATGTGAATTTCGTGCAGATACTCGGCGACGGCAGGATAAAAGTGCGCACCTACGAGCGCGGCGTGGAGGGTGAAACCCTCGCCTGCGGTACCGGTGCGGCGGCAAGCGCAATCGCTACCCACCTATATGGGCAGAAGGGTGTTTGCCGGTACGAGGTGGAGGTGGAAGGCGGTCTGCTGGAAGTGGGGTTCGTGTATACGGACGACAACTGTTTCCGCAATATTACTCTAAAAGGCCCGGCGCGCAAAGTCTTCGACGGCACCGTAAGGATAAGCGAAATAAGGGAAGAATAAATAATAAGGCCGAATTTTTGCCTGCTTATATTTCGGGCGGTAGGCCCGGCGAAAAACTATTATTAATTTTATCTGTATCTAAACGGATAATGAAATCGAACAAAGAATTCCGGGCCAAAGGGCAAAGCCTGGCCGGGGACGACATTATGAAAAAGGCGGTGAAACTGCCTCCCATTAAGAAAAGCGGTAAGGACAAACACTACATGTTCAGCTCCATTGAAGAAGAGGACGACGATGCGGAGTTGGAATCGTACCGTAAAAAAGAGTCTGTCCTCGACTATTTCGACGACGGGGAAGAAGAAATCTGAAAATCCACCATCCATTTCCATGCCTCCGGACAGACGGGTACCGGGGATAAGGTAAAGGACCGTTAGGCACGGACCCTAAACGGTGTTGCCGGCCGGCCCCATTATTAGCAGGCATGTATAAAGATCTTTACCTGATACGTCATCGGGAAATTTTGCAAAACGCAAATTATGGTACAGGAAAAATTCATCACCGCAGGCGGATACGCCACACGGATAAAATGCTACGGCTTCGATAAATCGGCCGACGACGGGCGGCCGGTGCTGTTGCTGCTTCACGGTTATTTCGAATCGCTCGACGTGTGGGACGATTTCGTCCCGGCACTTCCCACTCTGCGGGTCATCACCATGGATATTCCCGGCCACGGCATTTCCGAGGTGAAAGGCGACATCCATACCATGGAGCAGATGGCGGGCGTGGTGGCCGGTGTGGCGGACCATATGGGTGTGGACAGATTTTGGCTCGGGGGTCATTCCATGGGCGGTTATGTCGCTGCGGAGTTTCTTGCACGGTACGCGGCCAGGCTCGAGGGTATAATCATGTTCCATTCGACCCCGAATCCGGATACCGAGGCGAAGAAAGAGCAGCGCCTCCGCGAAATCAAGCTGGTAGAGGCCGGAAAAAAGGACCTGCTGGCGGCGACGGTGGAAAAAGGGTTCGCGGCAGACAACCGCAAACGGCTCGGGGACGTAATCGAGGACCTCAGGGAGCAGGTTGTACTTACCGAAGAAGAGGGCGTGGTAGTGCTCCTGCGCGGCATGATGCAGAGGCCGGACCATAACGAAACGTTCCGCAAGAGCACTGTGTCTCAACTGTTTATCATGGGCAGCAAGGACGAATATATTCCGCTTGAAGTATCCACCGCGCTCAGGGAAGAGCATCCGCAGGCGGGATTCGTCTACCTTCCCGCCTCCGGTCATATGGGCTTTGTGGAAGAACCGGAAGCCTCCTCGGATGCGATACTTTCATTCATAAACAAATAGTAACTCTAAAACAGCGGGGATGGACAAAGTCCATCCCCGCTGTTTATATCGTTAGATATATTGCTTAGATTTGCCTGCAAGAACGCTAAACTGCCCGGACGCCTGACAGATAAATCCAATCTATGTTCAATACCGCCCTCCGTTTATGAAGTCTTGTCATTTCTATAGCCCTTTTTACGAGGTGTACGGATAAGGTCGCCCGTAAGCGGACTACATCCGGCTCCCCACCGGTAGCCCCGTATTCCCGGAATATCTCCGTGATATCGTAAAGTGGGACTGCAGGGTTCAAACCCTCCGAGTTCTTTAATCCGGAGATTCAAACCCGCAGGAGTGGATGGGATACGGAGCGGGCGGTGGGCGGTATAAAAAAGAAAGGCACTGCTCCCGCAGTACCTTTCCAACCACCTTAATCAATTAAATACCAAGTTATCAATGCAAAAACCGGTATGTCTCGCGGGTTCACCCGCCGGCCACCGGGCCGTTATATCTTTTACCTTGTCAGGTAGTCCAATTCCAATTTCATCGACTCTATCGACGGTGTCTGGTTATCTTTGCCGTACGGCCGGAAGGTTCCCGTTTTCTCCCCGTCGAAGGTCGAATCCCACTCCGTCGAACTAAACTGAGTCCAGTGAAGCGCTATATCCAGCGAACCGGCGCCCTCAGGAACAAGCTCCGTCAGGTCGAACGAGACGAGCGAACTGGTGTATACGAATCCGCCGCTTCCCGGCTCCGGCACGTCGTCGAACGCGTTGTGCCTGAAATAAAGGTTCAAAGTACCGTCGTTGCCCTCTTCAGTATCGTCCGCCACAAGGTTGAGCATGTGCACCACATTGGTGCCCTGTTTCCTCGGGACGGAAAACTCGATATTCAGGTATTTCCCGCCGAACCATGCGTTGTCCACCCTGATGGGGTCATATCCTATACTGTCCTCGCGTACCTCGGCGTCCTGGTCGATGAAACTCTGCAATACCGGACTTTTACTCAATATCCGTGAATAGTCCGTAAGTATCGCCAGGTACCTCTTGTCGTCCCGGTAGGGGTCCAATTCGCCTAAAATCGTATAGGCTGCTATTATCCGGTCCCCGTCCTTTATGTTCCTGACGGCGTAGCTGTTATTTATAACCAGCCAGGTGCCGTTGTCCAGCCTGATGTTAAAACCGTTTTCAATCTTCCCGTCTATGGCTTCGACCATTCCGAAGTTATAGTAACGGTCCCGAAGGCTGTACCCGTCGTCGTCGTTGCAGGCGGTAATACCGAGTGATAATATTCCCCCCAGCACAAAAATCCCAAATAAATTTTTCATATTATACTCTCCTTTTCAACCCTCTACAGTGAAAGATGCGGCGCTTATTGGAAACGTTGCACGCAAAGAGAAATTTTTTTAAAAAGAATGCACTGACAGGAACTAACCCGGAAAACAAAGAACCTAAAACACTACCCGCTAAAGGTTTATCCTAAAGCCCGCCTTTATCGTAAAGTTGAACGGATTTTCCGTCCTGTAACTTTCCGGCTGGTTGCCGTTCTCGAAAAAGTAGCCGATACCCGGCTCTATGTAGAGGCCGAACCTCCGGTCGAGGTTGAAGTTCACCCCGGCGTTGGCGCCTACCGAACCCTGGAGGCTTCCCGTGCTGAGGGAGGTGCTCAATCCGGTGTCGCTGACGCTTCCACTCGCCGAACGGTTGGTCTGTGTCTGTTTACCCGAAAGCAGGGTTTCGAGCGAACCGCCCGCACTGACGTAAATATCCGCGACGCGCGATTGGAATAAATCGTATTTCAGTTTCACCGGTATGCCCAGATAGTGGAGCTTCTGGGTCATAATCGAGGTCGCACCGCTGGTGCCTACCGACGTTTCGCCTTTCGACCGCATATATGTATAGGTCAACCCGGTTTCGAGCGAGAGCCGGTTCCACGAACCGATATTGACGCTGGCTCCGAAGCTGAGCGGCAGGTCGTGCTTCAGCTTGGGTTTGTCCGACGAGCCGCCCGCGCGGGTTATGACCGTGGCGGTCTCCTCCTCGTCCGGGTAACGGTCCGTTTCGTTTACTATAAGTTGTGAGTTACTTAGTTTGTAGCTGCTACGCACGTTCCCGCTTATATTGTTGGTACTGGCCGAATTCATCGCGAATAACGATGCCGATACCGGGGTCGAACCCCTCCGGCGCCTCTGCTGCCAGTCTTCCAGTGTCATTCCGCCGTCCCATGACCGTTCGTCGCCGACGGCTCCCTCGCTAACCTGACCCGCACCGGCAGAGGGCTGTTCGCCAGGTGTCACGGAGGGTATCCGGTTGCTGTCCGGGTTGTCGTTGCCCGCGGGGAGTCCCGCCGTGCCGGGAGTTCCGGGGATATCGGATGCGTCGGCCACCTGTGTACCGGTGCGGTCGCCGTCCTCTTCTGCCCGGTTATCCGGTGTCTGGAGGGGCGGAGTCAGCCGCGACGCTACCATCGTACGTATGGAAGAGCCTGCCCCCCGGCCCTGTACGACGGCCGGGTCGGTAATTCCGGTGTCGCCGGACAGGGAAACCTGCGGCGGAATCACGCCCGGCATGTCGGCCGGGCCGTCGGCCATCATGCCGCCCTCGTCAGGCAGGTTGCTGAGCGAGAATACCATCACGGCAACCGCGGCGACCGATGCGGCAACATATGCCCATCTCATCCTGTGGCGGATAGGCCGCCTGATTTTCGGTGCGGGCAAAACATCTCCGCCGCCGGGGACATTTTCCCCGCCGAACACCAGATCGCGCCTGATTTCCGGGAGCCGGCTCTCGAGCCTCGCCCATATATCGTCGGGCGGCCGGACTTCCAGATGGTCCAGCTTACTCTTGAGCAACTCGTCGAATTTATCTCTTTTCATCTTCTTTGTTTGGCGGGTCCGCCACCCGTCACATATCTGCCGGACAGGCGGGTGGACTTATAGTTACCGCTCCTGTCCTATTATTTCCATCAATTTACCCCGCGCCCGGAAATACTGCGAACGCGAAGTATTCTCGCTGATGCCCAGCATCTCGCCTATCTCCTTGTGGGAGTAACCTTCCACGGCATAGAGGTTCAGTATGGTCCTGTACCCCTGCGGCAGACCATCTATAACTGCGAGCAGTTCGTCGCCCGACATTTTCTCCACCGCGTCCGTACCCCCTCCTTCGAGCCACCGTATATCGTCTATGTTGTCCGACTCGTCGAGGGCGTTCTTTTTCCTTAGGTAGCCGAGAGCCGTATTTACGAAAATCCTCCGGCACCAGCCTTCGAAAGAACCTTCGCCCCGGAATTCGCCTATCTTCGTAAAAATCGTGACGAAACCGTCGTGCATGATATCCTCTGCCAGCGACCGGTCCTTCACATAGCGCAGGCAAACCCCGAACATGAGGGAAGAGAAACGCATATACAGCTCCCTTTGCGAAAGGGGATCACCCCTGCGGCAACCTTCTATAAGCTCTTTCTCCGTCACGCCTTCTAAATGTCAGATACATTTCACCCTGCCGCCGTTGCACGGCGACGGATAAATTTTTCAATTTTTTCCCGAAAATCCGCCGGTCTGCCGGACCCCGTCGCACATCCCGTGGGAAGGGGTATAAAAAACCGCCATAAATATAACCCTAAAATTGCCGAAATCGTACTATTGTTGGATATATTTGCAATAACCAAAGGGTTACAAACAACATAAAAACAATCGGAAACAGATGGAAGACAAAAAGATAGGCATAGCCTCCGACCACGCAGGTTACGAAATGAAGGAGTTTTTGGTAGGGTATCTCGACGGGCTGGGATACGACGTTCACGACTTCGGAACCGATTCCCCCGAGAGCATAGATTACGCCGACGTGGCGCATCCCCTGGCCTGCGCGGTGGAGAGCGGGGAGCTGCCGAGGGCAATCGCCCTGTGCGGAAGTGCCAACGGGATAAGCATAACCCTTAACAAGCATAAGGGCATCCGCGCGGCGATTTGCTGGGAGCCTGAACTGGCCGCCCTCGCGCGCCAGCATAACGATGCGAACATCTGCTCGCTCCCGGCCCGATTTATCGACAATTCCACCGCCACGGCTATCGTGGATGAATTCCTGAAGGGGGAGTTTGAAGGCGGCCGCCATGCCACGCGCGTTGCCAAAATTCCGGTGGATGCGTGGTGTGAAGCTCAGGGTAAGAAATAGCCGGGCTGTAATAATGTCGGCTGGCCGGGAATACCGATACCGTCGATATAACAATACAGGTCCTTCACTTCGTTCAGGATGACATTTTTTATTAATATCCCGAGCGAACGGCTTAAATTCTATATATTATTTTCCGGGAATATTTTTCCTGATGGATATATGTTTTCGGGTCCGAAAACCATAGCATCCATTATTCGTAAAAGCCCATTACGGTGAAAAAGATAGGAATATTGTCCGACACTCACGGGTTGTTCGACGACCGCCTGCGCCGGTTCTTTGAACCGGTGGACGAAATCTGGCATGCCGGGGATATCGGGACGGCCGAAGTGGCAGACCGGATTGCCGCCTTCAAACCGCTGCGGGCCGTGTACGGCAACATAGACGGGGCCGAACTGCGGCGGATGTTCCCAAAGACCGATATCTGGCACACAGAGGGGGTAAAGATCGCCATGACCCATATCGGGGGATATCCCGGACGGTACGACCGGGAGGCCTTCTCCCTTATTGCGGCCGAGCGGCCGGGCCTGTTTATCGACGGCCATTCGCATATACTGAAGGTCCAATTCGACAAGCGCAACGACCTGCTGTTTATCAATCCCGGTGCGGCCGGCATTTACGGTTTCCATAATGTACGCACGGCCATCCGGCTGGAATTCTGTGACGGAAATATGCAAAACCTCGAGGTCGGCGAATGGCCCAGGTAAGTACGAAAGGGTCCGGATTATTATATCGATGCGGGTAACGGTAATTCAGACGTTTCCGGCTTATAAATAAAAGTACGGGCGAGCGGGTTTTTGACTCCTGTTCGCCCGTTTGATTATCACTACAGCCGGCAGTTACGGCCGCTCGAACCTTATTAATACCTGTAGTGCTCCGGCTTGTAAGGCCCCTCCGCGGGAACCCCAATATAATCGGCCTGCTCTTTTGTAAGTTTGGTCAGGCGCACTCCAATATTTTCCAGGTGAAGACGCGCCACCTCTTCGTCCAGGTGCTTCGGCAGCCGGTACACATCCACTTCCATAACTCCCCGGTTGGCCCAAAGTTCCATCTGCGCGAGGGTCTGGTTGGTAAACGAGTTGCTCATCACGAACGACGGATGCCCCGTGGCGCAGCCGAGGTTCACGAGCCGGCCCTCGGCCAGCACGAATATGGCATGGCCGTCCGGGAAGACGTATTTGTCGACCTGCGGTTTTATGGTAACTTTCGCGATGCCCGGGCAGGATTCGAGCCGGGCCATCTGGATCTCGTTGTCGAAATGGCCTATATTGCAGACAATAGACTGATCGCGCATCTTCTCCATATGTTCCAGAGTAATTATATCGCGGTTGCCGGTGGTGGTGACATAGATATTTCCTTCGTCCAGGGCATCCTCCACGGGTTTTACCTCGAAGCCCTCCATTGCGGCCTGTAAAGCGCAGATTGGGTCTATTTCGGTCACAATCACCCTGGCTCCGTAGGCCCGCATGCTGCGTGCGCATCCCTTGCCCACGTCGCCGTAGCCGCAAACGACCACAACTTTCCCTGCAATCATCACATCCGTAGCCCTCTTGATACCGTCGGCCAGCGACTCACGGCACCCGTACAAGTTGTCGAACTTACTTTTGGTAACCGAATCGTTGACGTTAATTGCCGGGACGAGTAGTTCGCCGCGCTCCTTCATCTGGTAGAGGCGGTGCACCCCGGTGGTGGTCTCTTCCGATACGCCCCTCCACGACTCCACCGTCCGGTGCCACTTACGCGCATCTTCGGCGAGTATTGTACGCAGGCTGGAGAGAATCACGCCTTCCTCCTCGCTTGCAGGCCGGTAATCGAGCGTAGCCGCATCTTTTTCGGCGGCGTACCCTTTATGTATAAGCAAAGTGGCGTCGCCGCCGTCGTCCACTATCAGGTCCGGTCCCTTTCCACCGGGAAACGACAGTGCCATTGCCGTGCACCACCAGTACTCCTCGAGCGTCTCACCCTTCCATGCGAAAACAGGTATCCCGGCCTCGGCCATCGCCGCGGCGGCATGGTCCTGCGTGGAAAAGATATTGCAGCTACACCAACGCACCTGGGCGCCCAGCTCGCGCAGGGTCTCGATAAGTACGGCCGTCTGGATTGTCATGTGCAGCGAACCCATGATCCGCGCACCCGCAAGGGGCTTCTCCGATCCGTATTTCGCCCGTAGCGCCATCAGCCCGGGCATCTCTTTCTCGGCTATCTCGATTTCCTTTCGGCCCCATGCGGCAAGCCCTATATCCGCCACTTTATAAGGCAGGTTTTCATCTATATACATATCCCCGTGTGTTATTTATTTCGTTCGAACCATGCCCTTGCGGCCTCTTCGTCCCGGGCAAGTTGCTGTTTAAGCTCGGCCGTGCCGGCAAACTCCCGTTCGGCCCTCAGGTAGTGCTGCAAAGCGACGGTCACCTCGCGGCCGTAGATGTCGCCATCGAAATCGAAGAGGTGGAATTCCAGTATCCGCTGCCGCCCGGCACGGTCGACCGTGGGACGGTAACCGAGGTTAGCCATTCCCGTGTATTCGGCCTTATCTCCGTCAACGGCGACCCGCACGGCATACACCCCGTCGGCAGCCTGCAAATTCTCTACCCCGTAGACATTCGCCGTAGGATAACCCAACCGCCTGCCTAGGGCCTTGCCCCCGCTTATCACTCCTTTTACCTTCGCTACCATGCCTTGGCTTTTGCAGGTGCAAAGGTAAATATTTTTTGCCGTAAGCCGCCACGGTCGTTGCACGCTAAACGCGCACTACTTCTTGCTGCCATGGCCGGAAAATGGTAATATGTTGACAATTTTATCGATAACACCGCTTAAGTTAAGTGGGGAAATACGTAGGTATTTTGTAAATTTGGAGCCGGTAAACCATTCCAACCAACGGAATTATGTGTGCTAAACAGACAGGCAAGATATACTACTCGATGGGCGAAGTAACGGAGATGTTCGACGTAAACCCCTCGTTGATACGTTTTTGGGAGTCGAAATTCGACATCCTCAAACCGCATAAGAACAAGAAGGGAAACCGGCTGTTCACCCCTGCCGACATCGAGAACCTGAAGCTGATTTACCACCTTGTCAAGGAGAAGGGGATGACCCTTAGCGGCGCCCAGAAACTTATAAAATCCAACCGGGAAGGAATTAACCGCGACCTCGAGGTAATAGACCGCCTCCTGGGAATAAAGGCCCTACTTGCTGAAATAAAACAGGAGCTGGGAGTCGGGGCCGATTTCGAGGCCGACCCGGACGAAGAATATGAGGCCGCTGCGGAAACCGATGCGGCTCCGGTAGCCGGCACAGTAGAATTTCAGCTGGACGAAAGTATCGAAGCACGGGGTATGGGGACGGCTATAGGCGGTGAACATGCCAGGCCGGGAAATTACAAGACTTCCTTTGAAACCGAAGGCCATGCCGGGACAGGGGGATTCGTATTCGCTTCGGACGAAGTAGATATGGTCGCCGGTACGAACGACGATGTCGATGACAACGAACCGGACGATATCGAAGGGTATACGGAAGTCGGGGATGGAACGCGCTTCCCGGAAGCTGGAGACGGATACCCGGGTGCAGAGAACGACGACACTTTAACAGCTCCCGAATACCCGGCCGTTTCAACAGGAATAACCGACGGTTTCCCGGACCCGGCCGATGAAATGGAAACGGTTTTCGCCGGCGCCGATAGCGAAGAAAACGCATCATTTACCGGGGCCGATATACCCACAGCCACAACAGAACAGGAAACGGTATCGGACAGCGGGCAGCCGGCTGACGATACCGAGCAACCGGAAGATACATCCTTTACAGTTAGTGGCCTTCCAGCCGGTCCGGACAAGGATATTTTACATAGCGGGAAAACCTTCCAGGAACAGTCGACCGCTTTATATGGCGGCGGAAACACGGAGGAACCTGCATCCGCCGACCTGCCGGAGGCGGGAATCCCTCTTTCCGGTTCACCTGCCCCGGCGGTTAACCCGTGGGCATCGGACGAGGCCGGGCAAGCGGTGACCCTTTCGGAGCAGGTGCAGCAGATTGTGGCGAATAATATAGAAGAAATCGCCGGGGAGCAGTTACCGCAGGAGTATATCGGGGAGTTGTCGGATGAGATAGCCGAGGAAGCCGCCACGGCCGCCGAAGTCAGGGAGGCCCTCGCCGAACTGGACGGCTCACGCGAAAAGAAAGGCCCTGACGTTTACGAACAGACCCTGTTCGATTTTTAACCGGACGGAGATTATCTCTACCGGCTATCTGAGGCCGGGCGGAGTGGCGCAAAACCGTTTTTCGCCCGTTCGGAGGGAGTCCGGGCCGGAACCGGAATAACGGCAACGTGGGACGGGTGATCCTTTGCCAATAAAGAAAAATGAATATGGAATTTACCGTTTCAGATATAGTGCGGGCCGTCGAAGAGTACGCTCCGCCGCGGCTGCAACAGCCATACGATAATTCGGGCCTCGTAGTGGGCCGTTACCCGGACAAGGCCACCTCAGCCCTTCTGTGCGTGGACGTGACAGACGAGGTTATGGACGAGGCCGAAGCCACCGGAGCCGATATGGTGATCTCCCACCACCCGCTTATCTTCCATGCCATCAAACGGCTGAACGGCGAGGGATACGTCCAGAGGATAGCCGAGCGGGCTATCAAAAGCGGCACAGCACTTTACGCCTGCCACACCAACCTCGACGCCGTGTACGGCGGCATGAGCTACAGGCTGGCAGGTGAACTGGGGCTTACCGATATCAGGGTGCTCGACCGGCTCGACGAACCGGCGACGTGCGCACCGGAAGAGAACCCGGAGGCGCCCGGGTTCGGTGTTACGGGACGGCTGCCGGAGCCTATGGACACGGTGGCGTTCCTCGCCTTTATGAAGGAGCGGCTCCGGCTCGATGTCATCCGGCACAGCGCCCTTTGCCGCGACACGGTCGGCCGGGTAGCCCTTTGCACCGGGGCGGGAGCCAACCTTACCGGGAAGGCCGTCCGTAGCGGGGCGGATATCTACATCGCGGCCGATTTCCGGTACAACGATTTCATCGACGCGGACGGCAGGATAATTGTGGCAGACATCGGGCACTTCGAAAGCGAATATTGCGCAATCGACCTTTTGTATGATGTAATTACGAAAAAATTGCCTACTTTTGCAGTCCGCAAAAGTGTGAACTCGCGTAATCCTGTAAATTACTTTAAATAATATGGCTACACCGAACAGTAAAGCGCCCGAAGCCCCCGATTATTCCATCGAGGAGAAAATCATCGCGCTGTACGAGTTACAGAAAATAGATTCCAAGATAGACGAGATAAACAAACTCAAGGGTGAGCTTCCGCTCGAAGTACAGGACCTCGAGGACGAAGTCGCCGGGTTGCAGACCCGCATAGAGAACATCAACGCGGAAGTGGACGAACTCACGCTGCTTACCAAGCAGCGCAAGGAGGAAATCGAGCAATCCAAAGCCCTGATAACCAAATACGAAGAGCAGTCGAAAAACGTTCGCAACAACCGTGAATTCGACTCTCTGAACAAGGAAATCGAATATCAGAACCTCGAGATCGAGTTGAGCGAGAAGCGCCTGCGCGAATACGCGGCCGAAATCAAGGCAAAGAAGAAATTGGCTGAAGACGCCGAGGAGGTTATGAACGACCGTAAAATCGACCTGGAAGCCAAACGCGCCGAACTCGGAAGTATCGAAGAGGAGACCGCCAAAGAGGTCGAAGTCCTCCGCGCGCAGGAAGAGAAGGCTCAGGCACGTATCGACGAGCGCCTGCTCGGCGCCTACAAACGCATCCGCGGCAACGTGCGCAACGGTCTGGGTGTGGTAACGGTGAAGCGTGACGCGTGCGGCGGCTGTTTCAACAGCATCCCGCCCCAACGGCAGTTCGAAATTCGCCAGAGTAAAAAGATTATAGTCTGCGAATACTGCGGCCGTATACTGGTTTCCGACCAGCTGGACCACGAAGACGAATAAGGTCTGACCGGAAAAAAGCGATGCCGTATCTTATTTAATGGATGCGGCTTTTTTATTATCTTGCCGGAACCCAATCACGATTACCTACTTTACATCTGTTTATGCAATACGAAAGTTTTAATTATTTAACCCCAAATTAGATCAGATTTATGAAGAGACTTATCTTTTTTTGCACCACCATCTTGGGTGCGGCCTCGTTTACCGGATGCCAGATGTTGGAATGGACCGGACTGGTGCCGGTACATATGGATACCGACCAGGCGAATGAACGTATAGTTTCGAGCGTGGAAAAGCATTTCGACGCAGATAACTATAAGCTGATAAGTGTCCGATGGATTGAAGGGAGGGAGTTGAAAAACAATATGGAGTACCTCTACCTGGATATGGTCGGCCGTGACGGGCAGTTGTATGACCAGGTTATCAAAGTAGGGGGCGATTACCAGGGTCCTAAGGATATCGAAGAATCCAGATCCTCGGAAACCTTCGATTTCGAATCGGTCCACGGAATGAAAGCCGAAGATATCAAACCCGATGTTATTATGGCTCAATACCGGGCCGTGAAGGATTATATACCGGACGGTTACAAATTCAAAGGCATAGGTTGGTACGACATAAGCGTAAACCAGGATACCGGCGAATTGCTACGCAAATTTACCGCAAATATTACGGAGAAGGGAAAATCCACCAAACTCAACAGCGGTAGCGTGGTAACCGAATACTACCAGCTCGAATTTAAAGGCTTTGAAGACGGTTCGGTGGAATATATCGAATAACATTCACGGGCAGCCCTGAGGGCATACGGTCGAGGTAAAAATAAGGTAACCTCAACTTAAATTACCGATATCTTTATAACAGCATTTCCAATTCCGGGAATGCTGTTTTTATTACCGGTATATCCGACCTTGTAGTGAACGGGTAAATTCCGCATCGGTTTATTCCCGATGCAAAAGTTGAATTAATGTACAATAAGACTCTACGGGCCTGCGTTTAGTTGGAAAGCCCCACAAACAGCCATCTGTCTTTATTGGACAATTGGCAAAAATTCAACTAAACCTTTATGCGAACAAAATTATTAATGCTTTGCACGTGTGCACTGTTGGGTTTCAGTGCATGCGAAAATGAGAAAACAGAAACCGGTACTCTTTCCATCAGGTACCAAAAGGGAAACTGGACTCCCCAAAAACTCTTCCTCTTCTTCGACCACGACCGGGCAAATGCCATCCGGGTTTTTACGGAGACCGACTTCGAAACAGTGAGCTTAGAACTGCCCGTAGGCAGGTACATTCTCCGGAAAAGTGACGGTAACGAAATCAGGTTGACAGTCTCTTACCAGGAAATCACACGAGTTTTTTATTCCAAGGACAAATTGGTGGTGGAAGGCCCGTGACAAAAATTTCGTAACCTACAATCAGCGTTCCCCGTCCGGAAGGGAACGCTTTTTTATTGGCGACACATTAAAGAGATACTGTCGAATCCGGGGATTATCGACTGACCGTCTCCCGGAAATTAACATAACCAATCCGGTGAAAAGCAGAGGGTTGTTTAATATAAAAACATAATCCGTAAACCAAAGTTGAAAAAATGTACAATAAGACCACACGGCACCCGTTTCATAATCACAACTGCCTTTTACTGATTGAACAATTCCGCTGCATCCGTGCAGCCATTATTCATTCATAAAAACCTTTTACCATGAAAAACTCTGTTTTGATTTTCTCAATCGCTCTGCTGCTGGGGCTGGGTGCCTGTTCGAAAGACGACTCGTCGATGTACGGGAAACTTCAAATCCGCTACTCGGACCCTTACGAGAATGCCGCCTGGACTCCGGGAACCCTTTATCTCTACTCCATGGATAACACGGAGGTGCCCATAAAGGAGATTACCACCACCGGCCACAAGACGGTTAAGCTGGACCTGCTTACGGGAAATTACATCCTCAAAGGCGTACACGACGGGGAAGAGATGGAACTCGTTTTCCAGATACTTCCGGACAGGACGACCAAGGTCTACAACTACAAGACCATGCTGGGGATGGACGATAAAAACCTGGCTCTCGCCTCTTCTTACTTACCTGAAGAAATACTGCTTGCAGTGCTATAAGTGCCTTTTAGGGTTATTTTACAGGGGCGTCCCGGTAAACAGGGCGCCCCTGTTTGTAACCGGTTTGACGATTGGCCGGGATCACCCGTTCAGACCCGGCACAGAAATTGGAATGGTTCATGGGTAAATAAAGGTGATTTATGGTTATCCGGTAACGGTACTTTTGTTTTTTGGATTTATATGCCTATCTTAGCGCCGTAAGCGTTAAACAGACATATAACACTTCTAAAAACTTTATTGCCTATCGGAAAATTATACTCGAACCAAACATTCTTAGGAGGTGAGTATGAATTTGAAAAAGTTAAGCGACCAACAACTGCTTAATAATTATTTTCAGGGCGATGAGAGTGCAATTTCCGACCTTATAGAGCGTCACCGCAAGCGGGTTTGCGACTATATCAATATGATGGTCAAAAACCGTGACGTAGCCGACGATATTTTTCAGGAAACATTTATAAAAGTGGTGCGGTTCCTGCGCGAAGGGCGGTACACCGAAAGCGGCAGGTTCCTGTCGTGGGTGCTGCGTATAGCCCATAACCAGGTTATAGACTACTTCAGGCAGCAGAAACAGCAGAACCAAATCACCGAGACCGACGCCGGGTACGATATACTCAACAACCGCAACCTGTCGGAAGCCAACGTGGAGGACAAACTCGTACTCTCCCAGATACAGGACGACGTGCGGCGGCTTGTCGACCACCTTCCGGAGGAACAGAGGGAGGTGGTAATGATGTGCTACTTCAGCGGGCTGAGCTTCAAGGAAATAGCTGAGCAGACGGATGTAAGTATCAACACGGCACTCGGAAGGATGCGCTACGCGCTTATCAACCTTCGTAAAATGGTGCAGGAAAAACAGCTTATTTTGAGCTGACCCGCACAATAAAACGGCGTAATTCCCGTTATATAGGCGGAAAGTGTATTGAAACGGTAACGAATAACCATAAACCACCTTTATGAAATTAACATACCGGTTACGCCTATGGAAAACATTGACAACACACAAGCCGAAACGGCAGTACACGAACATGACGACGAGGATCTCGTGATGGCCCACGTAATTCAGGACGATCCGGAGTTGATGTACCTGCACACATGCCTGGCCGAGATTCTCTGCAAGCCGGAAGACACAGTTTGATTTTCATTTATTCGGGCAGAAAGAAGGCAACCCCGCAGGCGGGGTTGCCTTCTTTCTTGTGACCCATGGCCCGGCCCCTCGGGCATCCTGCAAGGATACAGTTGCGGCCTTCCTTTAATTAACAGCCATCGGCTTCATCAGGCTGAAAGGTAATGCCGGACCGGGGACGGCCGGTCAATCCTGGTCCTGGATATCGTTGTCGTCGTACAGGTTATTGAGTTCAAACGATATACTATCCAATTCCCGGTGCCATGCCCGCACCACCTCTTCAGGGGTTGTTTCAGGTAGGGCTTCCACCCTTTTCCGGGCGACCTCCAATTCCCTTTCAAGTTCTTCTCTCCTGCCCATATCCGTAATTTAATAGGTTATACATACCGTATAAACAGCAATACCGATACCACAGGCAGGTCCGGTCTACAATTCTTTTTTATCTTCCGGGGCGTTTATTTTAAGAAGCCGTATCAATACGGGAAGGCCCAGACCCTGTATCAGCAGCATGAGAATCACCACGGTAACGGTCAGGAATATAAGGCTGCCTCGCTGCGAGAACTCCGTTCCACCGGTGAACGTAACGGGCAGGGCGATGGCCGTAGCCACGGATACAATCCCCCTCATACCCGACCAGCCGATAACCAGCGCGTTCTTCCAGTCGAGCGACCTGGTCTCCTTCATGCTCCCGTCCTGCCGGGCTTTGCGCCTGCTGCGCATGTGTAGTTTGTCGTAGCTGAATTTATGTTCGAAGATAAAGAGTATCCTTACCGCGAGTGCTATCAGAAAAATCAACAGCGAGCTCCACACCAGCGGCACGATAGTGCCTTTGGGAATGCTGTGCAGGGCCTGCGGAAACTCGAGGCCGATAAGTATGAATATAAGCCCGCTGAGAAGGTATATGAGCACCGACCAGACAGACCGCGACTGCTCCACCGTCTCCTGTGAAAACAGGCATCCGCAGCTTACCCGGCGCGATATGTAAAGGCCAAAAGCCACCACGGCCAGGACCCCCGACGCATCGAGCGATTCGGCAAACTGGTATGCTACGAACGGCAGAAGGATATTCAGGCTGACCGTAGGGATACTTTTAAGGGGTACATACTGGAGGAGTTTGACGAAAAGCCACGCCATAACCAGCCCCACGACCAGCCCCCCGGCTATTATCGCCACAAATTCCACCGAGGCTTTCCAGAACACGAACGCCCCTCCGGCAACCACCCCCATGGCTATCCGGTAGGCGGTCAGTGCGGTGGCGTCGTTTACAAGGCTCTCCCCTTCGAGGATGTCCTTGGTATCGCGGCCGAGGTTCATATTACGGATTATGGCAGAAGCGGCGATAGCGTCCGGCGGCGAGAGGATTGCACCGATAACGAACCCCACCGGCCACGAAATACCCGGGATAAAATAGTGTGAAACGGCCGCAATAGCCGTCATGGTTATAAGCACCATCGGAACCGCCAGCCCCGATATACTTCCTATATTGCGTGTAAAACCGCGGTAGGAGAGGTTCAGCGCCGCATCGTAAAGCATTGGGGGAAGGAACAGGAGGAAGACGATCTCCGGGTCGATGGGCACGTATTTGATATGCGGGATAAAACCGATTCCTATACCGGCCAGCATTAGAAGCACAGGCAGAGGCACCTTTAGCTTGGGTGCCAGCACCGAAACCGCAATGGCCACCGCGAGCAGGACCAGTATAATCCGGTAATATTCTTCCACTATCCGAGGTTTATTCCCCGGGCAATGGCCAAACATTATGCCGGAAATGGAGCCGGACAGGCTACCGTAACCGGTAATCGGCCGGGAAAGACCCGTGCCGGGCCTCCATTCCGTCTACCGCGGACGCGGTTACTGCAACCACTTGTCCCTCATGCCGTAGAATTTCTCTTCCCGAAGATAATCTTTCTGCTCCCGGAACGGAATCTCCTGCCGCGTATTCAATTGGCCGTAAATCTCCCGGAAGAACTCCTCGTCGATTTTACCGCGGTTGGCTGTCCTTACCCAATTTAACGTTTCCTCCAGATGCCCCTCCTCCATCAGGCCGTCCACTCCGGTACTGAGAATCCATTCATCTATCGGTCTATAGAATACGTAGCCGTTGAAAACATCCTGGTAAACATGCTCCCCGTGATTTTCGTACCAACAATCGAAATCATCCTCCCCGAACGGAGTACCCGGGAAGTCGAAACCTAATTCCTTTTCCCCGTTATCGCAAACGCCGCGTCCCATTTACCATCGTTGGTCAGAGTCTCGATTATGTCTTCAGCGGATTGGTTTGCAAAATTATGGATATAGACATTTGCAATTCTCCCCGGGTAATGTTCGAAAAGGAACCTACCTGCATTGTTCGGTTTCGACTCAGAGTTTTTCATAAAATCGTTCCCGTAAGCGTGGCGGTAATTCATTATCACCAACGCTTTAGGCGATTGAGAACCCGTAGAAAGGGATTCGTAAACATTTATTATGTGTTTGGCCATAAGGCTGTCACGGTTCAAAGCCTGCTCACGGTAAAATTTTAAGAATTCCTCATGCGTCCGGTTAGTTCCTACCCAGTCGTAGTGTACGTCGCTCGGATACCAGGTTACCCTCTGTGTCCTGTTTATTTTATACAGTTCGGCCATAAGGTCGTAACCGCTCACGGTATTGGGCCACGGAGCCCATGTCAGCCTGCG
The DNA here is from genome assembly GCA_021202985.1 of Alistipes sp. Lineage (GTDB taxonomy): Bacteria > Bacteroidota > Bacteroidia > Bacteroidales > Rikenellaceae > WRDF01. Next base: position 10,887 of record JAJQCA010000070.1, on the reverse strand, counting down.
GTGGAAACCGACCAATATATTATTCAGCTCTTCGTCTGTCACGTCGGGGCCCTGTGAAAAACGGTTGAAATCCTCCGTGAGCCCGGTTGAACCGACTTCGGTGAATAACAGTCCGCCGTCGAACCGCGCATCGGAGAGTATATCGTAAATAAATTCGTACTGCGTCCGCTCCCTGTGGTCCGCCTCACACAGGATTACCAAGTCGTAAGTCTCGAACAACCCGAAGATGTACTCTTTTGCCGGGGTATCCTGACCTTCGAGAAAATCCACATACTTCACCAGTTCGGGATGGACCCCGTTACTTTGCGCGGAGGCAACCTCGATGCCGGTAACAACAAGCAGGGTTGCCAAAAAAATCCGTGTGCAATTTTTCATGCGATTAACTTTTACGGGTAATCATAGCCAATTCTACCTTATCCTGTCGAGCGAGCGGACGAGGGCTTCGTCGCGGACTATACGCTTGTATGCCAGCCAAGTGAGAATCAGTGAAGCCAACGGAAAGAGGTCCACAATCGAACATGAAACGCTTAATGGGCCTTCCAGCTTTGCCACGGCGTTGTAGATCGTGTAAACCACCATAACCTGCGCACCTATAAGGAAAACCATCTCCATAAAACACAGCCGTATCTGCAATATACGGTTTTTATAAAGAAACAACGTTACCAAAGGCAAAACCGCGGCGACGACCACCAATACACCGAAATACCCCAGACTAACCACCATAGCATCCCCGGCCGTCACGGAATAAATTCCGAACGCCTTTATCACGAACTCCTCGTCGCCGACAAGGAACCGGCACATCGGAAAACTCAGCATCATAAACATCATCACCGAGGCCACGAACAAATATACGCTTTGAATTCTCTGAATCATTTATTTAGTTTTTAATCTTTTAAACTTAAGGATTGTACCGCACGGCGGCCGATGCGAATCGGCCGGCGGCTCCTTACGGACCCGTCTGCCGGCCGGTACCGGAATCCATTCCCACTGTCTCGTCCAGCATATACTTATTCCGGTCGCCGGACGTGCGGTTAATCAATTCGCCGAGGAATCCGGCAAGAAACAGCACGACCCCGAGTATTACCGCAGTAAGGGCGATAAAGAACAACGGCTGGTCGGCCACGCTGCGCACGGAGAAGCCGTGGTTCTGGCGGTAAATCTTCTCCGCTATCAGCCACACGGCCGTCACTCCGCCCACGAGGAACATAAGCGTCCCCATCCCACCGAAAAAATACATGGGACTTTTACCGAACCGGGTTATAAAGGTTACAGAAATCAGGTCGAGATAACCGCGCATCATCCTTTCCAGCCCGAACTTGGTTTTGCCGTATTTCCGCGGATGGTGCTTGACGACCTTCTCGCCGATACGGCTGAAGCCGGCCTCTTTCGCAAGTATCGGGATATAACGGTGCATCTCACCGTAAACCTCGATACTTTTCACCACCTTACGCCGGTAGGCTTTTAGGCCGCAGTTGAAATCGTGAAGCCGGATTCCGGAAACACACCGTGCGGTGGCGTTGAACAGGCGGCTCGGCAGGGTCTTGCCCGGCGGGTCACGCCGCTTTTTCTTCCAGCCCGAAACCAGGTCGTAACCCTCTTCACGAATCATCCGGTATAGTGCGGGTATCTCTTCGGGCGAATCCTGGAGGTCGGCGTCCATGGTTATCACAACCTCCCCACGGGCCGCCTCGAAACCCGTGTAAAGGGCCGCACTCTTGCCGTAATTACGCCTGAAACTGATTCCCCTCACCCCGTGATATTGCGCGGCAAGGGACTTTATGACATCCCATGAAGAATCCGATGAACCGTCGTCCACGAATATGATTTCATAGCCGTACCCTCCGGCATCCATAACGGACCCGATCCAGGCCGTCAGTTCCGGCAACGACTCCTCCTCGTTATAGACGGGAACGATCACCGAAATATCAGTCACGGCGTCATCGAAATCACGGGTTAGTATGGTTTCTTTTCCGTCGCTCATTCGCCGGCGAAAATATCGGGTTTGCGTTTCACGAATGCCGATGCGACGAGGCCCAGCAGGCCGCCGTATATCAGGTATGAGAAAATACCGCCCAGCGCGTTGGCAACCGGACTGCGGCGGTAAGCGTCCAGCAGCGCGAGCATACTTTCGCCCTCCGGGGTGTCCGGGTCGTACATGGGGTTATTGTCGAGCAGCGTGGCGAAACCCTCCTCGTAATATTCCGGCATAACATAGTTACCGAGGACGAAATCGGAAAGGCCCAGTATAAATCCGGTAAAAAGCATCATGGCAAGGATATAGCCCATACTCTGTCCGAACGAGAAGCCGTCCGCCGCGTCGTATTTCACCGACCTGCGGCGCGCGTAGTAGTAAATCAGGTATCCGAACACCATGAATTTTACCAGCGACAGCAAAGTGACCATCGACCCGGTCGGCAGGTTTATTTGTACAATATTGATAATCAATACAACTATGCCTATGATGCCCCCGGCCATTGCCGCATCGGTCCAATAACTTTTTTTAAGTTCCGTTCTATCCATTCGTTGAATTTTTACAATATAAGTTCGCCGCCGCCTTCCCGGATTATTTCCGGTTCGTCGCCGGACAGGTCTACCAGCGTTGTGGGCACTATACCTCCCGGCCCACCGTCTACAACGGCGTCCACCAGGCGGCCGTACCGTTCGTAAATAAGTTCCGGGTCGGTGGTGTATTCAGTTATTTCATCGTCGTCCTTTACGGAAGATGTTATAAGCGGCTGGCCCAGCCCGGCTATTATGGCCTGGGGAATAGCGTTGTCGGCAACCCTGACACCGATGGTTTTCCGCTTCGAGAGGGCCTTATCGGGCACTTTAGACGAAGCCTTAAGTATAAAGGTAAACGGACCGGGCAGGTTCCTTTTCAACAGCCGGAACGCGGAATTGTCCACCCGTGCGTAGTCCGCGATATGGCTCAGGTCGGAACACATTATCGAAAAATCGCTGTCGGACTTATGCCGTATGGCCTTCATCCTTTCGAGCGCCTTACGGCTTCGGAGCGAGCAGCCGAAGGCGTATACCCCGTCGGTCGGGTAGATGATTAGCCCGTCGCCGTCGAGTATTTCGACGACCCGGTCGACAACTTTCCGGTCGGGATTTTTGGTATATAATTTTATCAGCACCTTACATTCTTTTACCACGCCTTTTGCCGGTCTTTCCGGCCCCGCCAGGGACCGCATGGGACGGGAAGTGCGTAAAGTTACTAAATTATTTGAAATCCGCTCCGTACGGCACTCCATGTGGTGCCGGGTTAATATGGGTGGAATAAAAGGCTCAGATATCGTCCATAAAATCCACCACACCCGTATGCATGTCGTAAACTCCGCCGATGATACGTATCTCTCCTTCCCGTTCCATGTCGGCCAGTATAGGGCTGTTACGGCGTATATCGGCTACCGTATGGACCACATTGGCATAGCATACCCTGTCCACCAGTTCGTAGTTCGACGAGGAAATCATCCCGTCGTAACTTTCGAGGGTGTGTTCGACCGCAGGCTTTATCTTGTCCAGCAGGTGGGTTATATTGCCCAGCTCCACCCCGTCGATGGCCGACTTGATGGCGCCGCAGTTCCCGTGTCCGAGCACCATTACTACCTTCGAGCCCGACACCTTGCAGGCGTACTCGAGGCTTCCCAGTATGTCCGTGTTGGAAATATTGCCCGCAACCCGGGCCACGAAGATATCCCCTATTCCGCGGTGGAACACATCTTCGACCGGCACCCGCGAATCCAGGCACGAGAGTACGACGGCAATGGGGTACTGACCCGTCGCCGCGTCCCTTATCCGGGCGCTGTTATTGCGGATGGTAAGGTTGTCGTCCACGAAATCGCGGTTACCTTCACGCAATACTTCAATTACTTCGTCAGGTGTAAGGGCCTGCTGCTCCCGGGCGGTCAGGACCCGGTTCTCCAGTATTTCACCGCGCGGAATTTCATCCTCCCAGTTCACGGCCGCGTGCCTATTCCTGTTCCCGCCGCAGGCCGTGGCCAGTGCGGCCAGGAGGAGAAGGTAAAATATCTTTTTCATAAGTTGTCGGTTTTACCGGCGTGAGGACCAAAAACCCTGCCGGGCAGACCGTGAGCGGATTAGGGTAAGCGCATGTTGTGTTAACCCGCAATTTAAATGCAACTCGGGAATGCCGGTATCGGGGCCGGGTATTGAACCGGTCATAGTTATTGAAATCGAGGAGGGGGCAGACCTAAAATCTTAGCGGTCATTCAGGAACGGAAATCAGATAGAACTGATAGAGAAATGGAAAAGGAGAATGGGAATAAATACAGGGAACCTCCCGACATGGGGAAATAAAAAATGGGTAAGCTACTTATATCGCACCGCTACAACCACCTACCCTTGCTTGCTTCCGCACCTGGGGGATTCAGCAGGAGCTGGTCGTATAAGACTTACCCGTTGCAAAAGTATATAAATTTGCAATAACTCCAAAAACAGTGGGTCCCTTTGGGCGAAAAAAAGTATTTTTGCACCTGCCGGTCGGGTACCTTCCCGTAGTGCGGAACGGCGGCCCGGCAATGCCGTGGTATGCTTCACCGCCGTATTGCGCCTGGACGTCCGGGGTGCTCAAAATGATTAATATCGCAGGAAGTGAAAAAAAGAACTAAAAAAATAATTGCCGTAACCCTCTCCATACTTGTCGTGGCCGGCCTCGCGGCAGCCCTGACCGGATACTCTCTCTGGACCAAACCTGCCGTAACGGAAGGAGGCAGTCTCATTATCGAGGAAGGAGTGACCTATGAAGAGTTGTCGCGGGAACTTGGCGCACAGGGTTACGTCGGGAACACCCGGAGGCTGGATTATTTCGCGCAGTTTCTGGGTATGGACGGGAACGTAAGGCCGGGCCATTACCTGCTGCGGACCGGGATGACCTACCCGCAGGTGGTGCGGATGTTTCAGCGCGGTTTCCAGACACCCGTCAACGTGACATTCAATAACATACGCCTGCTTCCACAGCTTGCGGGACGTGTTGCGCGCCAGTTGCAACCCGACTCGGTGGCTTTCCAGCAGGTGATAATGGCCGATACAACCCCGGCTTATTACGGTTTCACACCGGAGGGTTTTATCGGGATGTTCATTCCGGATACCTACCAGATGTATTGGACTTCGACTCCACAGATGTTCCTCGACAGGATGAAACGCGAGTATGAAAATTTCTGGACGGGCGAGCGCGACAGAAAGAGGGAGGAATTGGGCCTTACCCGTGGTGAAGTCTCGACCCTCGCCTCCATAGTTTATGAGGAGACGAAAAAGACCGACGAAATGCCCCGTGTGGCGGGTGTCTACCTCAACCGTCTGCGGATAGGCATGCCGCTCGAAGCGGACCCTACGGTTATCTTCGCAATGGGCGATTTTACCATAAAAAGGGTGCTTACCGTTTACACAAAGGTCGACCATCCCTACAATACGTACCGGAACCCGGGGATTCCTCCCGGGCCTATCTGCATGCCCCCTGTTACTGCCATCGACGCCGTTCTCGACTACGAGCATCACGACTACCTTTTCTTCTGCGCCAAACCCGACTTCTCGGGTTACCATAGTTTCGCCCGCAACCTGCGGGAACACAACCGCAACAGCCAGCTCTGGAGGGAAGCCCTCAACCGGGCAGGTATAAGGTGATATAAACCATCCGCCGGACCGTGACAGGAACAAGCCGCTGGCTTGGCTTGACGGGTGCTTTCGTTTGCACGTAAAGCCAGTTACTTCAGCCTTTGTGGGTGAATACACCACAACTAAAGCCCCCTTCATTTATGGATGAAGAGGACTTAATATTTCTATCCCCTACCGGGGACCCGTAATAGCGTGACATACAACCGGAGGTTCCTCCGCTTCCGGCCTACAGGGCGTCCGGTCAGAACATCAGTTTGACGCCGGCCGTTACCGATATGCCGAAGCCGCGGTAATTATAGTACGGGTATAGCTTTTGGTTAAGCAGGTTTTCTCCCGCAATCCATATTCCGAGTTTTTTGTTCAAACGGTATTCTGCTTCCAGACCCAGGTCGAAAACGGCATTCTGCTTTTCGTAACCCAGATTGGCCGACATAGCATCCGAATCCGGGACGGGCGAGGCCGAGTAATAAGAGAAATTACGTGTACCGGTCAGGCCGCCTGTAAGTTTAAGGAACAGCTTATCCCGGTGGTTATATTTGAAAAAAATATCTCCCCTGAATTCCGGAAGGTCCAACGTGTATTCCAGCTCGTCCTGCGAGTAATTGAAATAGTCGGCTTCCAACCCGGCACTGAATTTCCCGGAGATACGGCCGGTAAGGCTCGCCCCGGCGGTGAAATACTTTACTTTTTCACCGTATGTTCCGGGTAAGAATATTCCGAGTCCGTCCCAATATACGTTGAATAAGGCATCTTTCATATAGCCGCCCCCGACGCGGACTTCATAAGAAAAATTGGAGGCGAGATCGCCCCGTAAACCGGCCACCGCCCTGTAATCGCGCGTAGGCAGATACATGGCCGAGGCTGTGTACGGATTTCTCGAAGTAACGTCCCAGTAACTGTTCGACACGGCCCTGCTGCTCAGTCGGGCAAACGGTGCGAAGGCATCGTCCACGCGCCACACGACGTCGGCCGAAGGGAGGAACAGGGTTTTGGAACTGTTCCCGCTATAGCTGTTTTTCAATTTATTGTAAGAAATCTCAACCTGTGCGCCAATTTCCAACTTCGCCCCTTTGACACGGTAAGAGGGTGTGACGCCAAAGGCGGTAAGGTCGTAATCCTCGAGGTTACCGGAACCGAATGCCCCTCCGTAGGCGATGTCCAGTTTCAGCTCGTGGACCCCGAACCGCTGTCCCAGTCCAAGCGCTATGTCGATACCTGACTCCTTGATATTATCCCGGTCCCTGAGCAGATAGCCATCGGCCCGGACGGCGAAATTGAACCGGTCCATGTCCACGAAATCGTGGCCTATCCGTACGGCGACACGGGGAATAGAGTAGCTTATCAACCGGCCGTTGGTACTGTGGTCCGCATCGTAATATTGGGAAAACCCGTAACGGGAATAGATATCGTAATCGTACCCCACCTCACCGGAGAAGGCCAGCCGCCGGCCGAGGTAAGTCCGGCCGAATACCCCTACGCTGTTATGGCTCTCCAGACCCCGAGCCTTCACGTCCATTTCGTTGCGCAGTTTGGACCACTCGCCCTTATGGGTCACGTACCCGCCGGCATACCCGCCCGAGGTGGAGGTGGTGGTACCGTAGAGGTCCAGCACGCTCCGCGACGGTCCGCCGAAACCGGCTTTAAGATAGAACGGCATCAACTGCTCGAACGACGATGCGTCCACCCTCACCGGATTGATAGCGGCTACCCCGAACCCCGTATACCACGGCGCCGGGACGACCGTGTAATCCAACTCCGGCCGGAGCGAAACGGTATCGTTCATCACGGGCCGGATGGTGAGCTTTGCCGCCCGGTCCATATCGGGCATATACTCGCGCGACACGTCGACCCTGCGGTCAAGGTCCCTGTCCCCGTCCGGCTCCTGCGCCCGGGCGGGCATACAGGCCGCGGCAAGGAGAACCAGCGCCGCTATCTGTTTGGATATTAGTCCCTTCGTCATATCTCTTTCATTCATTTTTCTCAACTTTCCGTGCACGGGAAACGCCACAGACATCCCAGCCGCTCCTTACAGCGAATCGATTTTTGCGCGGGCTTCCGCGACAATACCGTCGTCCGACGGCGAGTAGCCGTCCACTATACTTTGCAGAGTGGCCCTTGCCTGGAAGGTGTCTCCCTTTTGTATATATATGTCGCCCAGCACAAGGAATGCCTTGGCGAGCCAGTATGCATGGGGGGTGTTACCGGCCGCGAAGTCCATCACCGCCTTCTCGGCCGCGCCGGACTGCCCGGCCTCATACAGCGACTCTATAACCATATAGGTAGATACGGCACCTTCGAGACTCTGAACCTCTGTGGCCAGACTGCGGTATATTTCCATTGCCTCTGTCTCCTGCCCCATCACCGACAGCGAGCGCGCTTTGGCGAACGACGCCTCGCGCCGCACGTCGGCCGAGATGTTTCCTTGTGAAAGCACCCGGTCGGCCGCTTCCACTATCCGGTCGTTGCTTCTGCCGGCTGCCACCGATTTCAGGTACCCGGAGTAGGCCGCGGCGACCGTCAGCGGGTTCACAGCCGTCTCGGCCAGTTTGATATATGCTTCGGCGGCCTTGTCATAGCGCCCGTTTTCGTAAGCCAGCGCCGACAGGTTCTCCAGCCCCCGAACGGTAAACTGGTTGTAGTGCATCCCGGCCAGCTCCTCGAGCGTTGCTATCGCCCGGTCGGCATCGGTACGCGCATAGAGGTCGCCGAGATTGTAAAGCGCGTTGGGACGGTATACCCCGCGCGGGAACTTGTCGAGGTAATCGGTAAACGCCCCGATGCCGCGGGCCGGATCACCTCCCGACGAAAGGTAGACCCTCTCCGCCGCCGCGTACGACAGCGAGTCGCGGGCCTGCGCGCCCGTCTCGGTCTCGATTCCGCTGCGCTGCGTGAAGTTGAAATAGCCGTCAACATCGTTCATATCCACGTATATACTCTTCAGGGCTATCATCGCGTTGCGCGCCTCGGCCGACGAGGGCGCCCGGTCGACCACCATCTGGTAGTATCGAAGCGCCTGCTGGTTATTGTTAAGGTTCTGGTAAGCCAGTCCGAGATTGGACAGTGCGGAAAGGTATTTCTCCGAAGTCGGGTAGCGGTCCGTGAACTGCCCCAGCACCGTTACCGCCTCGTTGAATCTGTCGGCGGCCAGATAGGTGGCCCCGAGTTCGTAGAGCGCCTCGTCGAGGTAGTCGCCCTCCCCGGTTTCGACAATGTTTCTTAGGGCCTCGATCTTCGCCGGAATACCGGATGTAAATCCGAGCGTTACGGCACGGCGGTACTGGGCATAGAACATCTCCGGCGTGCCGAGCCTTTCAGCCGAACGGTAATTCTCTACCGCTTTTATGAAGTCGCGGGTGGCGAAATAGGTATCCCCCACCCTGTTGTACGCATCCGCCCGAATCCCGCCGTAGGCGCTCGACGAACGGAGGAACCTGTCGAACCAGGTCCTGGCCTCGCCGTACCGGCCGAGGTTGAAGTAGCAATATCCCAGGTTATACTGCGCCATACCGTATTCCCTTTCGGTAGCCGGCGACAGGGCGAGGTATTCGTTGAACAGCGGAATCGCCTGTTCGTACCGGCCTTCGCGGTATAGGATCTCACCTTTCCAGAACTGCGTCAGGGCCGTGTATTTGGGGTTGAAGCGGTTGTCAAGCGACTCGTCGAGCATCCTGAGCGCGGTGGCGTAATCGCCGTTGGAGTAATACTCCATCGCCCGGAAATAGGCTATCTTCTGGAATGCCGTGCGCAGGCTATTGTCCGGGTCGGGTACCTGTTTGATGGCTTCGTAGGCCGCTTCGTAGTTGTTCGAGTTGTAGTAAGCCGCAACAAGGAACTCCCGTGCTTCGTTGGTGCGCGCCCCTGACGGGTATTCGGCGATGTAACGGTTCAGCACGTTGATTGCCTCGTTGAAAACCCCTCCGCCCAGTTCGTATTGCAGCTTGCCGTAATTGAACAGCGCGTCTTCCCTGATGGCATCGTCGTAACCGGCACCGGCAGCCATAGAGAACGATTGCATGGCCCGCACCTTGTCTCCCGAACGCAGGTAGCTCGCCGCAAGGTGATAGGCCGCATTCTGCGTAAGCCGGTCGTCCGGACCCACCACCAGCGACAGGTACCTTTCGGCGTCCGCTATATCGTTGCGCATATACGACGAGAAGCCCACGATGTAATTCTCCTCGCGGCCCATCGTTCCGCGGTGCTGACGGTATATATCCATGTATCGCAGGGCCTGCCCGTAATCGCCCTTATGGAACCACGACTCGGCCATTATCCGGGCAATTTCGGCCTCGCGTTCGCCGCGGGCCGACTCCATCAACCGGTCGCCCTCGCGAAGCACATAATCGTAATTGCCCTCCAGGAACTCTATCTGCAACAGGTAGAACGGCACCACAGGCCCGTATGCCGGGCTTGAGGCCAGCGACTGGAACACCCTTTTGGCCGCCCCGTAATCGCCGCCCACGTAATCGAGGTAAGCCGTATGGTAAGTGGCGTGGATTCCGTAGGTCCCGTCGGCAGAGACGTTCCCGAAATGTTGCCGGGCGGCGTTATGGTTATTATTTCCTCCCAGCCTGAAATAGGAATATCCGATTTTAAAGTGGAATTCGTCCCTCTCGGCCGGTGTAAATTCCGCCGGTATCACCAACCGGTACTCGTTGAGTGCCTGGTCATACTTTCCCATATCGAAAAGCAGGTTTGCCTTGGCGAACCTTATATCGTTGGAGTAGATGCTTCCGGGGTGATTCTCCAGAAAACTGTCCAGCCGTTCCATCGCCATGGGGTCAAGCGTCAGTGCTGCGGCACAGGCAAGGTAGTAATCTATCTTCACCACCGTCTGGTACGGAGCGTCGGAGGCCTCTTGCCGGGCCTTACCGAACTCCTCCAGTGCCGCCCTGTAACGCTGCGCCTCGTAAAGCTCCACACCCCTGTCCAGATGCCCGGCCAGCCGCCCGGGCGACCCCGGCTGGATTGCGAAAGAAAGCGAAAGTGCGAACGACAGGATTATTGTAAGAAGATGTCTCTTATTCATAAACGAGTATCATTTTGCCCAACGGTCGGTACCCATTAAGGCGAATTTCCACAAAAATAACAAAAAAGCGCACTCCGCATCCGCCCCGTGGCGTATAGTTATCAACAAAGCTGTAACTATTTCCAGCAGGGGACAGGGATACACCCGCCCTGAGGCGAACCCTCGGCCCACAGGCGACACACGTACCTTAATGTATCCGGTCGGATCAAAGGGCCGGGGGCGGGAGC
>JAJQCA010000087.1 GCA_021202985.1 Alistipes sp. | reverse complement strand
GAGGGATATGGGGGGAGGGATATGGGGGGCATGACAATCCCGGCAAGCAGAGGGTCTTCGGACTGCGCCGGGCTTGTGCCCGGAAACGGACCACACCAAGCATTTCGGGAAAACAATTTCAAATCATTTTGGCAAAAACACTTGCTAATTTTTAGATAATGTTTTATTTTTACGGTAAACCATTACCTAAAACTCACAATCACCTAATCTTTATAACTTCCCGAATTATGGCATTCGACAGGAAACCGTGGGCCGAACCTTACCGTATAAAGGTTGTGGAGCCTCTCAAGACCACCACGCGCGAGCACCGGCTCGCCGCAATCCGTCAGGCTGGCTGGAATACGTTCCTGCTCCATTCCGACGACGTGTATATCGACCTGCTGACCGACAGCGGTACCAACGCCATGAGCGACGGGCAATGGTCGCGGATGATGGTGGGCGACGAGGCCTACGCGGGCAGCCGCAGTTTCTACCGGCTGGAAGAGGTTTGCCGCAAGTACTACGGTTACAAATACATAATGCCGACCCATCAGGGCCGCGGAGCGGAGAACCTGCTGAGCAAGTGTATGATACGCCCGGGCCAGTACGTGGCTGGCAATATGTACTTCACCACCACGCGCCAGCACCAGGAGCTTGCCGGGGGCACGTTCGTGGACGTTATCATAGACGAGGCCAATAACAGCTTCTCCGACTACCCGTTCAAAGGAAATATCGACATTGAAAAATACGAAAGGCTAATCGGTGAAAAAGGCGCGGAGAATATCGCTTACATAACCGTCGGGGCGCCTGTGAATATGGCGGGAGGACAACCCGTCAGCATGGAGAATATGCGGGCGGTGTCCGAGCTGTCGCACCGCCACGGCATAAAGGTGGTACTGGATGCCACACGTAACATCGAGAACGCTTACTTTATACAGCAGCGCGAGCCCGGCTACGCGGAGAGGAGCATCGAGGAGATAAACCGCGAGTTCTGCTCGTACAGCGACGCGGCCACCGTGAGCGCCAAGAAGGACCTGTATGTCAACATAGGCGGGCTGGTGATGTGCAACGACGGCGAACTTTATGACCAACTGCGCAGCCTGGTGGTCGTTTACGAAGGGATGCCCACGTACGGCGGCCTTGCAGGTCGCGATATGGAAGCCATGGCCGAAGGGTTGATCGAGGCCGTGCAGGACGATATGATAGCCTCGCGTGTCAGGCAGGTGGAGTATTTCGGCAACCTGCTCCACGAGGCCGGCATACCGATAGTGACGCCCATCGGCGGCCACGGGGTATTCCTCGACGCCAAACGGTTCTACGACCACCTGCCCCAGGACCAGTTCCCCGCGCAGAAACTGGCCGGCGACCTTTACGTGGAATCGGGAGTCCGGGGTATGGAACGCGGCATTGTTTCGGCCGGCCGCAACAAAGAGACGGGGGACCATTACTATCCCGAGCTGGAACTGGTACGCCTTACCGTGCCGCGGAGGGTCTATACCCAGGCCCATTTCGATGTGGCCGCTTACTATATCATCGAGATGTACAAGAACCGCCACAACGCCCGCGGGCTGAGGATGGTATACGAACCGCAGTTCCTGCGTTTCTTCCAGGCACGGTTCGAAGAACTTTAACATTAAGGGGTTATAATCGACGATAATTACCTGCCAAACGTAATTATCCACAAAGGAGGGAGTCGCCGCGAGGGTAACTCCCCCTTTCTTTTTCCGGGGCTCGGGACAGCCGGCCGGCCGGGCATATTTATTGCCCCGTAACCGGTAAACGGAAACGATGAAAAGAATATTTTTTACCATTATCGCCCTCTCCCTGCTTTGCCTGTGCGGAGATGTACGGGGGGCGGACGAAACCGGGTTCCAGCTTTCGACCCATATTCTGGACGTGAACGAGGGCCGGCCCGCTGCCGGTATAACCGTCCACCTGTACCGTTACAACGAGGTGTCGCTGGAATGGGAATATATTTACCAGACCAAGACCAACGAGGCGGGCCGTGTGGGCGACCTGCTGCCGCGCGGAAACGAGAACTCCGGCACCTACAAATTCCGCTTCGACACCTCGGCGTATTTCAGCGCCAAAGGTATCAGGCCCCTGTTCCCGTTCGTGGAGGTGGTGTTCACCGTTACGGACAAATCGGACTACCATATCCCCCTTACAATCTCCGGGAACGGCTATTCGGTCTACCGCGGAAGCTGAGCCGCGGCGGACGGTTAGGAATGTTTTTTGCTCTTATACCGTAAACTAAAGTTGAAGTTATGGACGATACTATCTTTAAACCCCTTACCCACCTCGACCGGGAAGGGCCCGAGGCCAATAACGACCGTTTCCAGCGCCGCGACAATACGAGTTACCACGACTCGGCATTCTCGGCGATGGACACCGATTCGACCAACACCCAGAAGGGATGGCAGCCTGACGGAGAACAGCAGGAGGAACCCCGCCCGGAGGCCGGCGGCTGCCTCTGCCCCACCGGCAGCGACGGGCTGGAAATCTACGAGGAGACTGTCGTAATAGAATTTTACGACGACACCGACGGTGAAACCAAATAACCCGGCATGCAATGCCAGCCACCCCCTCCCCTACGGAGGGGGTTTTTTTGTCTATTACACCTCTCCGGGGTAGTATTAAGGACCGCGGGGGCCGGGGAAAGTCTCTAGCGACCCGCGGAGCCGGGGTGAGGACCTGGTAACCCACTGGGCCGGGGTAACGGGCCGCCGACCAAAATTCAGTGTAAAAGATACATCGCAACGGAAAATTATTAACTTTGCGGCGGATGAATTATTCCCACCATAGAAAGGATTCGGTTTAAAGACGGCCTGTGAAACCTCACACGGCCGGAAATCCCGTTCGGCAGCATATCCCTGCCTGCCTGTATCACCAACTACTTTTAAATTATCTACGGCCGCGCACTTATGGGCGCCGCCTGCTACCCTTGCAACTATGGAAAACGAAAATAACTCTATCCACCCGTTCGAATTCGACCTTATCTGTAATTTTTTCAAACGGCTTCACCGCCAGGGTCCCGGCAGTCCGGAAGCAACACGGCTGGCAGCCGGTTTCATCGGACCACTCGGTCCCGACGCAGAGATCGCCGACCTGGGCTGCGGCACCGGAGGGCAGACCCTCACGCTCGCACGCTCTTTCGAGGGAACGATTACGGGCATCGACCTCTTTCCCGGATTTATAGATATATTCAACCGTAATATGGTCCGGGAGGGCCTCTCCGACCGTGTCCGGGGCATCGTCGGTTCCATGGACGACCTTCCTTTCGGCGAAGGCACGCTCGATCTTATATGGTCCGAAGGTGCAATCTACAATATAGGTTTCGGAAACGGTCTGCGCTTATGGAACCGTTACCTGCGCCCCGGCGGATACGTCGCGGTAACCGAAGCGGCATGGCTTACACCGGAACGGCCCGGTGAGATACAGCGGTTCTGGGATGAAAATTATCCTCGGATAGACACCATCGGAAACCAGCTACGGGAAATGGAAGAGGCAGGCTACCAGGTCGTGGCTCATTTCATTCTTCCGGAGGAGTGCTGGAGGGAGAACTATTTCCATCCCCACCGTGCGGCGCACGAGTCGTTCCTGAAGGAATATCCCGGCAACCAAGCGGCAGAGGATTTTATCGGAATGCAGAAGCATGAGCAGGAATTATATGAAAAGTATCACGAATATTACGGATACGTGTTCTACATAGGCCGTAAATTATAGGCCGGACGATTGTCGTCCCGGGCGGAGGTCAGTACCCGGACATCTCAAGTCGCAGATGAGTGAGATGATCCTTCGCTTCGCCCGGGATGACACTTTATATATGTTTAAGGAAAACTTTATGCACTCCACAGGAGGACATCCGGCGCCTTTTCGAGCGCCTTGACTTTTTTGTGATACTTTTTAACTTCGTTTTCCTCCTCCCGGCAGGGAATAACCTGCAAGCAGCCTCTGCGCCTGCTGCGATCGTCGGACGTATCAAGACAAAAAGTATCGTTGTTAAAGACAGATTCTTCGCTCCGCTCAGAATGACATTTTCCTTTTCACCTGCGCTTCATCGGGATGAAAATTTTATGCACTCCTGCGGAGTGCACACGGCGCCTTTTCGAGCGCCTTGATTTTTTTGTGATACTTTTTGTATCAAGACAAAAAGTATCGTTTTAACTCGTTTTCCTCCTCCTGGCAGGGCATAGCCTGCAAGCAGCCTCTGCGCCTACTGCGAGCGTCGGATGTATCAAGACAAAAAGTATCGTTTTTTGTTAGCGACCTCATTATTCTCCAATTACCGCTAACCCGGGAAAAAGAGGGGGCTTTTAGCCCCCTCTTTATAAACACACCCGGTTAAATAGAAAATATTTCAACTACAATCCACATAAGAACTATATATCTCCTAATTATCGAGGGTGTATTTGAGGTCTTCTATAAGGTCGTCGGCATCTTCAAGCCCTACCGACACCCGTAGGAGGGTATCGCTTATGCCGATTGAGCGGCGCACCTCCGGGTCCACACCCACATGGGTCATCAGCGACGGCAGTTCTATCAGCGACTCAACACCACCCAGGCTTTCGGCGAGGGTGAACAGCCGCAGGCGGGAAATAAACGACTTGGCATCCTCCAGCGTACCGTGCAGCTCGAACGACAGCATCCCTCCGAATCCCGAGGCCTGTCTTTTAACCACCTCGTGATAGGGATTGTCGGGTAACCCGGGATACAGCACCTTCGCGACCTTCTGGTGGCCGGCAAGAAATTGCGCGATGCGCAGCGCGTTTTGCTGGTGCCGCTCCATCCTGACGGCCAGGGTCTTAAGCCCCCTGATATTAAGGTATGAATCGAACGGTGACAGTACCGCCCCGGCATTATTCTGTATAGCCCGTATCTTTTCGTGAAGGACCTCGTCCGAGGTGACCAGCGCACCGCCCAGCACGTCGCTGTGTCCGCCGATATATTTGGTCGAGCTGTGGACTACCACATCGGCACCCAGCGCGAGCGGCCGTTGGAAATACGGCGACAGGAAAGTATTGTCCACCACCACCAGCATCCCTTTTTCATGCGCGCTACGCGCAAGGGCGGCGATGTCGCCCACTTTAATCATCGGGTTGGTAGGCGATTCTATCCAGAGGAGTTTGGTATTTTCTTTCACCGCTTTATCGAATTCCGACGAATCCGAAAGGTCGACGTACGACACGTCGATACCCTGGAATACCTCTTCCAACAGGCGGCGCGTACCGCCGTAAAGGTCGTCGAAAGCAACCACATGGTCGCCCGGACGGAGCAGGACCTGCATCAAGGCATTTTCGGCGGCAAGGCCCGAGGAGAACGCCACGGCATAATTCGCGTCCTCGAGGGCGGCGAGCTTCTGCTCGTAGGCGTTACGGGTCGGGTTGGACGAGCGGATATACTCGAATTCGGAGTGGGCACGGCCCGGCTCGTCCCAGATGAAGGTCGTCGAGAGATGTATAGGTACCACCACATCCCCCGTCGAACCGGCCCTTGTGTCGGTCTGCTCGCCGGCATGGATAGCCCGTGTAGAAAACCCTTTATATTTATTTTCAGCCATATTAACTCGTTTTCAGGGGCAAAACTACGTATATAACCCCGCAAACCCAATAGCATAATCATGGTATTTGCCCGTAAGCATTTATACCCACGGGGTTAGGTAAGAGTTAACCACACGATTTATGTTGTATCAGTGTTACACGGCGAAGAAAAGGTCTTCGGGCCAAGACAGAAGGTTGAATCAACGGTAACCCATTTTTAAAAGTCCGCGGAGAAGGGCGGAATCGGCAGTCCACGGCGAAGATGGAAGAGGCGGTCCTGATGAAAGGATAGTATAGCCACACCCGGATTAATAGTAAACGGCAGGACACGGTATAACAGGTCCCCGATAAAGAGGCATATAATACTTACTCGGAGGAGGGCGGAATCGTCAGTCCACGGCGAAGGTTAGAATCGGCAGTCCACGGTATTAACGGAGTAATAGCCACACCCGGATAATTGTAATCGGCGGTCCCCGTTGTTACCGGTCCCCTTTTTTACCGCTCCCCGTCGAAGCGGGTCATAATGCCGCGGTAGAAAGCTATCATCCGCCCGAAATTATCGATGGTTATATGTTCGTTACGGTTGTGAATGGTCTGCTGCTCGTACTTGTCGACGTACACCGGGAGAAACCGGTAGATGTTGTCGCTTACAATCTGGTACTTATAGGCGTCGGTACCGCCCACGGTAACGTACGGGGTTACCAGCGCGTCGGGATACAGCTCACCTACAAGCTCGCGGATTATGCGGAAACCGGGGGTGTCAGTGGGTGAAACGGCGGAGGGTTCGCGGCTGTTGCCCACCGCGATATCCACATCGTAGCCTTCGCAGGCCTCCCGGACGTGCGCCAACACCTGGTCCACACTGTCGCCGGGAAGTATACGGAAATTGACGGTAACGTCAGCCTCGGGGGCGATTACGTTCGCCGCGTCGCTTCCGCGCGCCATGGTCACGGCGGTTGTGGTCCGCACCAGCGCGTTTGTGGAGGCGTCCTTGCTGAAGTTTTTGAGCAGCAGCCCCCTCATCAGCCATTTGTTGGCGATTGCCATGCGTGCTGTGAAGGGCATGTAGCCCCCCACATTGTCGAGGAATCCGGAAACAGGCCCTATCAGTTCCAGCGGCATCTGGCACTCGTTCAGCCGGGTGATTATGGCCGCCGCGTCCACCAGCGGGGTTCGTGCGGGCGGTATGGAGGAGTGGCCGCCCAGCCCCTTCACCTTGATGGTAACCGTAAGGTAGCCCTTCTCGGCCACCCCCACCAGGGCCATCGCCTTGTCGATGCCTCCCGTGCCGGGAGCCACGATAAGCCCGCCCTCGTCATACACGGCGGCGAATTCGAGCCCCAGTTCGCTGAAATGCTTCGCTATTTCCACCGCACCGTGCAGGCCGCCGTTCTCCTCGTCCTGCCCGAAGGCGAACCAGATGTCGCGCGGAGGGGTGTAACCCTCGGCTATCAGCGCGTCGGCCGCCTCCATCACGGCGAACAGCATACACTTCATATCCAGCGTACCGCGGCCGTATACCTTACCGCCGGCCACGGCTCCCGAAAAAGGCGGGTATTCCCACCGGTCGTAATAGCCTTCCCAGCCGTCCGTAGTCTCGTCGTCAGGCGAGAAGATGTTTTCACCTATGGTATCATCTTCGCCCTCGCTCTCGTCGGCGGGTACCACGTCGTAGTGCGACAGGAACAGCAGGGGCCTGGCGGCAGGGTCGGCCCCCTTCCAGCGGAAGACAAGGCCGTAACCGTTCACCACGGTCTGCTCCGTGGCCGTATATACCTGCGGGTAAGATTCGGCAAGGTACTCCTTAAACCGGTCGAACGGGGCGAAGTCCACCTCCCGGTAGTCCGCCGCACCGACCGTGGGTATGCGGATTCCCCCGGCGAACCGTTCGAGCGACCGCTCCGGCACCTCTACCTTCGCCATCCCGCCGGCGTGGACTATTCCGTCGCCTTTGGCATGGAAGGGATAGGTCCATGTACGGACAAGTACCACCGCAACCAGCAGCAGGATAAGAACCAAAATGATTATTATGACGAGCTTCAAACCGTTCCTTTTTTTCATACTGAGCACTCTTGCACATGGCGCCGGGGCCACGCGGATTGAAAAACCAATTATTATTCCAAAGCGGTCCGGCCGCCCGGTTAGCTTAAATGTACGAATATTTCCGAAGAATCCCAATCGCCGCTCCCGGGCCGGCGGACACTTGTCCGGGAATGTTGCGTTCGGAGACGCCTCCCTCCCGTGCGGTCCGGAAAACGTACCGGCGGTGGCTGTTTATGCCTCCACGGACCACGGTTAGTGAAACATAGCCGGCTTTTAACGGTAATTTCCGGACCGAACGGCGTTTTGGCGTTGAATTTGCAAAATTTCATGTCCCGTCCCGGTAGATATTGCCGGACTGCAGGATGGATAAACGTGAGCGAGATGAAGGTGATCCTATCTAAAGACATACCCGGCGGCCCGGGATTCGGTTCGGACACTTCCACTTTCGTGGTGGTCACCTCCCCCGCGGGAAAATCCTACCGGAGCCGGACCGTGGCGGGCAAAGTGCTCTACAACAAACGGGGTACGCTCCACCTGTTGGTTGAAGGCTCCCCGGCCTACGATATCGCTTCGGGTAAAATGGCCTTTATTCCCCCGCTCCGCACCTTCTCTGTAAATATCGGTGAGGACACGACTTTTTACATATACCGCCTTTCGATGGAGCACCACTTCACGGAATCATCCATTCCCCTGCAATGGCTTTACGAAGCGGGCACCGGCGCGGCCGGAGGCGGCCGGGTGCTCCACGCCCACCCTAAAATCGCAGACTTCTTCGACCTCCTGGCCGGATATATCGAGGACGGCCTGTCCACCCACCTGCTTTATCTCCACAAAGCCCAGGAGCTGCTTTTCCTGTTGCGTAATTATTACACACGGGAGGATATCGGAGCCTTCTTCGCCCCCCTGGTCGATTACGACCACGAATTCTCGGACTTCGTCCTTTCCAACTACCGACGCCACCGCACGGCCCAGGACCTGGCCGAAGCGTCGTGCCACAGCCTCTCGGCCTTTAATAAGCTGTTCCGCAAAACGTTCGGCTGCTCGCCCTATTCCTGGATACGAAAACAGAGGGCGCACGACATCTACTACGACCTGATCACAACCAACACACCGGTAAAGGAGATCTGCACGGCCCACGGATTCGGTTCACTGTCGCAGTTCACCAACTTCTGCAAACGCCAGTTCGGCGTCTCCCCGCGCCGCCTGCGCGACTCCCACGGCATATACCACGGAATGTAACCTTTACGCTTCCCAAGCCCCCTGCAGGGCACTCCGGAAAGGGGGGACAATATAACGGAATCGTAAAGCGAAAGACTCGGATAGTAAAGCGCCCCGCAGCGATGTGGTGGCGTTTTTGTAACGTTTAGAGTAGTTCTTTGAAAAGACGATATAAACTGTACTACGGGTTGAATTCAAAATAAAAAATTGCCAATGGAATAACCTATACAATATACCATAAAAGAAAATAGAGGGAAACATGACACCCCCGGTCCCCTTCCGAAAATCGGACCGGAGGAAAATGTGTTTTGTTTTCCGCCATACACCATTTATTAACTAATAACACCGTCATGAAATTAAGAACAATCCTACCCGCTGCGGCCGCGGTGGCTCTATGCTTTTCGGCCTGCAGCAACGACAACACCGACAACGGTGCCACACCCGACCCCACGGTCGACCAGGGTGCCGAGGCACGGTTTACACTCTCCATCAACGAACCGGCCGTAACGCGTGCCGCCGACGACAACGCACTACCGGTCGAAAACGACTTCTACTCGGCAGACGTATTCATATATGCCGATAATACGCTCGTTAAGCACGTAAGCCTTAAGAGCGACAAATTCACCAGTTCGGGCGACCACAGGTGGATTACCAGCGAACCGATAGTAACGACCGAGGGCCTCAAGGATATCTATGTGGGCCTCAACCTCCCGGAGCAACTCGGCAAAGATATAGCCGCGGTGCGCAGTAAGAGCGGACTATCGATAGTAGGCAGCGCAGACGATTACGACCTTACGAGCACTAAGACGGGATTCGTAATGTTCAGCACCGACAAGCAGAGCGTCACGCTCGATCCCGAGAACGACAAAACCGTGTCTGTGGACGTGGCAAGGCTCGTGGCCAAGGTGACGGTCGAAAAAGGGGACGGTTTGGCGCTGGACGTTTCCGGCGGTACGGTGGAGAACCTCAAATTCGCCATAAGGAACCGTAACCTGCTGTTCTATCCGTTCCAGCAGAAGGACGGCGCCACGGTTATCGACCCCAACCACTACGACCAGAGTTACAAAGAGGAGGACTTCGCCCAGGCCGAAGCAGACGAGTATGTGGTTGTGGACGAGTTCGATACGCCGGTACTGGACCGTGAAGTGAAATACGCCGCCGAGAACACTACCGAAAAGCTTTACCAGTGGGAGACCACCTACGCCTCGGTAAGCGCGGTGTTCATACCCTCGAAATTTACCAACGCGGACGGCTCGCTCTACGACAACCCCAACACGGACCCCGAAACACAGGATTCGTTCTGGGTAGTGAAAATAACCGAGAACGGAGACACCTACTACTTCGACGACAAAGACAAGGCTGAAGCCTACGCGTCGGGTAAGGGTACGGTAAGTGCGGAGTATGTCAACGGGGCATGTTACTACAACCTGTTCCTGAACCCGGGCAAGCAGTACCAGACGCTCCGGAACAACTTCTACCAGTGCCGTATCACCACCATAATGGGGATCGGCAATGCCAACCCCGGCGACGGCGGCGACAAGGAGATACCCCTCACCGAAGACGCGAATATAAAGGTGGACATCAATATACTCGACTGGGTAATGAACCTCGACGAGTACGATTTGTTCTGACAGAAATAATCCGGCCCAGACCGGCCGGCATCCGGGCCTTCTCCGCGGAAACCTTTAACGGTGATGCGGGGAAGGCTTCGATTAAAAATAAAAGGCATCATGCCGTAAACAAGGATGAGAATATCGAATGCAAAACATAAGGGACTTACAACCCTGGCGGTCATACTGCTTCTGGGCGCCGCATCGTGCGTGCGCGACAGCCTGGACGACTGCCCGCCCGACATCGGACCGGGAACCGAACTGCCCGGGACAGACCCCGGCAATCCGGGACCCACGGACGGGATACCGGTAAGGCTCTACGTGGACTTCGCCTCTAAGCTCTTTACCCGCACCCCGGCGGCGGAGGTATCGGCCATGCACGTATTCGTGTTCGACCATGACGGTTATTACCTTACCACCCTCACGGACCCCGCCCCCCTTATAGGGGGCGATTACCGGATGGACGTTCCCCTCGACCCGGGCGATTACGAGTTCATAGGCTGGACCAATATCGGTGCCTCGTACGCGGTATCCCATGCGGACCCGCAGCCTGGGGTAACCACGGTGGAAGACCTCTATATCGAACTGGATATCCTCGAAGGTGATACCGTCCGGCAAATTCCCGACCACCTGCACCACGGCATTACCCGCTCCCCGAGCGTGGCGGCCGACACAGGCTGGGAATACGTAATGGAGATAGACCGGTATACCTACACCGTGAACATCCTCACCGAGGGCCTTAGCCCCGGCGACGACGGTTACCGCTTTATAATTGCGGACCGCAACGGCCGTCTGAGTATATACAACGAGGATATTTCCGAACGTACGCTCTATTACGTGGCCGACTGCGACAAGGACCCGGCGGGACAACTGTCCGCTTCCCTGCGCGTGCTACGGCTGCTGGAAGACCACCTCGACTCCCGGGTCAGTATCGAAAACCGCGAGACGGGAGAAGTACTCTTCTCCGACAGCCTTATCGGAAGGTTACTGTCCCTGAGGGACATCGGGGAGACGGTCGACTTCGGCACCCGGTTCGAATACACTATAAAACTGGTATTCGACAGGGACGTATTGGTGGCGATTTCGGTAAACGACTGGGTGGTCTGGGAGGACGGTTACGAAATATAAACAACCTTATATAAACAACTATGTAATATATCTATATAATATACCTATACCATATAAAATAACTATCCAATAAATTAAACCCTTCGGGGTTACGGGCAGGGAGCAAATTCCCTGCCCGTTTTTTATGCTTCCTCGCGAACACGGGTGCGATTACTCCCCCACCGGCGTGTATTCTGCCGGATTACAGCCCGTCCACCAGTTCCCGTTGCTTTTCGAAAAAAATCACCCGCTGCTTCTCGCCCGTCTCGGAGATAAGGGTCGATACCCTTTTGAGTGAATTTATCCAGGTTTTAATCTTGTCGAAAGTCCGGTCTTCCTGGCTGGCCGTCCCGTTGAGCGTGAAGGTTTTAATCATGCTCAGCTTATTGCTCTGGGCCTCGAAATATTCGTAATAGGCCTCGAAATTGACGCTGGATATGTAGAAATTAACCCGCCTGCCGGTGTCTTCGTAACATCCGTTGCAGGCCATGCGTTCCATTTCGGCCAGCAGCGACTTCAGGTCGTTTTTGATAAGGGCGACCTCCTCGTCCGTAAGCAGGTAGACGCTTTTGAAGTGGTTTATATCCTCTATCAGATAATGTATGCAGAGTTTGTCCCAGATGAAGTTGGTCTGCGAGAAGTTGCGCATCTCCTCGGCATGGGCGAGCTGGTTCTTGCGCACCCGGTCGGGTATCTCTATTTCGGAGTAAGGCTTCACGTTCACCGCCGTGCCTGAGAAATACTGGCACTTGAAGACGTAGAACCTGGTAAGGTGGTCATATTTGTAGAAGAGCACCTGCGGGATAACGTTGCAGCTCGCACCGTGTTCCGAATTGGGGAGGTTTCTCATCTGGCGCAGGAGAATCACGAAATTCTCCATCATAATGTAATCTATCTCCGTAGGGTCCACGAAATCGACCAGCGTCATCTTGAGCGGCCGGCTCTTTTTGGGTATGGAGCCTATTATATTGTCGAGTGAAAGACCGAGCGACTGCGCTATGGTAGCTATCTCGGAAAATGTAAACGGGACCTCCATCCTCAACCTCCTGTAAACCGCCTCTTTCTCTATCTGGAGGATATCCGCCAGGGCGGCGGACAGCTTGGTGTTCTGAGGTATGGTCTCCTGGACCATTGCAATAAAGTTTTCGAATAATAACTGGTACCTCATTTTGAATTTTTATTTAGGTTTTACGCAAAACCCATAACACAAATTAATAAATACTTGAATATTTTGAAAATCGAGTTACAAAAATAAGAAATTTCACAGGATAATTTACACGATATCCATACACTCCGGCCCGTAAGGGCACGGAAAGGGACCTGGGTGAAATAATAGCAAAAAATAATAACAGGATAGCAAAAAAGAGCTGCGCCGGAAAGCGGTTTCGGCCGTTAACTGAAAGTGCCGGTGCTGTTAAATAATTGTACTAACCGCGCCGGGTGACCCGGGCGGTGGAGGCGTATACCCCGGCGATACATAGGACGGCGAAAATTATAAAAGTGGTGCGAAGGCTTTGCATAAACTCCGGAAAGAGGGCGGAGGTGATATTGCGCGTCCCGACATGGAAAGATATCGCCATGCCGGCGATACCCATGCTGATGGCCTGCCCGGTGAGCCGCATGGTACCCGTGGCGGCCGATGCGGCCGAGTAGTCCTTCCGGTCGACCGAACCCATAATCACGTTGGTGTTGGGCGAGGAGAATATCCCGAATCCCACACCGAGCAATACGAGAATGGAAATAATCATCCAGTACGGTGTGGTGGTCGACAGGAATATCAGGCCTATAAGCCCGGCCACGATTATCGCCATACCGGCCGTTGCCATCCGCGACGGGTCGAACCGGGTCGACAACCTGCCCGCCACCAGCGAGAAGCAAGACTGTACAAGCGCCTGGCTGATAAGGACCAGCCCGGCATGGCTCGGGTCCAGCCCCCTTACGTATTGCAGGTAAAGACTGAGTATGAACGCTATGGCGGACGTCGCGGCATAGTTGATAAGCGCGGCTACCGAAGAGAGGGTAAAGACCCGGTTGCCGGTAAAAAGCCGCAGGTTAAAGACCGGCGAACTGTGCCTTAGTTCGAAGCGGCCGAACAGCATAAGGCAAACCAACCCGGTGCCGAGGAATATAAAGCCCCTCACATGTGGCAGGGAGGTGAAACCGTAAATAAGCGTCCCCAGACCCACCCCGTAAAGCAGGCTTCCCACCAGGTCGAACTTCTGGCCCCGGGCTTCGGTCCACTCGCCTTTAAGGAAAAAGTGCGACAAACCGAACACAACCAGCCCGAGCGCGGCCGGAAAGACGAAAATGTAATGCCATCCGAAATAGTGCGTCAGCATCCCGCCTACGAAGGGACCCGCGGCCAGCGCGGCATAGACCACCGCGGCGTTGATGCCGAGTGCGTACCCGCGTCTTTCGGGCGGGAACAGCGAAGTAAGGATTGCGATATTGGTCCCGAACATCATGGCGCTGCCGATTCCCGACAGGAACCTCAGTCCTATCAGCACATGGCCGTTGGGCGCGAAAGCGCAGGCCACGGTAGTCACGGCGAAAATAAGCACCCCGGACATAAAGATTTTCCGCCGCCCCACTATGTCCGCCACACGGGCGAACGGAATCTGGAAAATGGCCGTGGAGATGATATAAGCGGTGGCCATCCATGTCAGCATGACGGCGTTCATGGAGAACTCCCGGCCTATATCCGGCAGGGCGAGGTTGAGGGCCGAGCCCATAAAGGGCACGAGAAAAGCTGCCGAGCAGAGGACAAGAAGCCCCCTCTTCGCCTGCCGGGACTCCGTGGTCCCCTCGCGTATGTCGCTTTTTGCCGTCACCGTATGGTTAATGAATCTACAATTATACAAAAATTGTGCGGCCCGACCATGTTACCTGTCGAGTTATCAGGTATCCCACCCGGCACCGGGTGTAAATCCGCAGTAGCGGCACCGGATACTTTCCACGTTCCCGTCCCCGCCGTAGAGCACCTCCGAGATATAGTAGGCATGGTAACCCGTTTGGCGGACCGAGATATAGCCGTAGTTTTCGCGGATTGCGGTCTCCCTCCCCGTTATGTCGGGGACGTGGTGGATATCGATATCCCCAAGCCCGGCGACCCGGCCTACCGACACGATATACATGGTGCCCGATGTGGAGAAATATGCCTCCGGGCCTTCGAACCTGATAGATATGCCCGTAATAAAATTCTGACTGCCGGTGAAGGTAATAATATCGCCGATCTCGGCAACCGGAGTCCGGTCCCCGGATTCGCTGCATCCGCCGGCCGTAACTGCCATAAGTAATAAAATTATATAAAATCTGGTCAATTGGCTAATATAGGTAAAATTCCCGCAACGGGATACATAAAACATGCCGACGGGGAGGCCCGTGCAAATACCGGTCCCGCATTGGCGAACCCGTGCGGATTACCGCAGCTCGAGAATTAATAATTATGTGCTTTTTTACTCCCGGTACATTCAGCCGGCCCGCCACCCCGCCCC
>JAJQCA010000084.1 GCA_021202985.1 Alistipes sp. | reverse complement strand
TTAAGCCTGCCGCTAGCGTTCATCCTGAGCCAGGATCAAACTCTCCATTGTAAAATGTTTCGTTTTAAATATCTTGGCTTTATTCTCAAAGGTATTGTTTGTATACTTTGAAAAAGTAATAAACTTTTAGCTGCTAAAATATCTCAAAGAACGTATTTCTTATCTTCTAAAATTTCCGCCTTCCGCAGTTCGGCACGGTTCGTGTTTTCCACTTCTGCGCACCCCTTTCTTCAGGCATCAAAACTTTCAGAACCTTTGTAACTTCATCGTCTCTTATCGAAACGGAGTGCAAAGATAATCCGGAAATTTTAATCTGCAAAATCTACCGGCGAAAATCTTAAAAAAACTTTTTCAGAACTCTTTTTGCCGTCGGGTTTCCCCGTTTAGCGGGTGCAAATATAGAGATACTTTCCGCTAAATTCCAAACAGATTCCCGACTTTTTTTGTGATTTATTTCGACCGGATATTCCATCTTGTTAGATAGCAGTCGATTATAAATTCGAAATTATATTGATAAAATAACGGTGGATTGCAACCTGTTATTGTACTTCCCGTTATTTTTATCACCGGACCAGCGGGGCGACGCCCTTAATCCGTATCCCGGACGGGATATAATAAAACGGCCGCACGGGACTTTTTATTGTGTTGCCGACCATATTCCCGGGGATATGTCCCTAAATGGTGGGCAAGGAACCTTTTTAATTAAAGGTTGTGCAATGAAACGCAAATCGTGTGCATTATATTGCATTCCAAAAAAAGAATCCGGTCTAACCCGCAGAGAAAGACCGGATTGTATTGATATAGTAAGGATTTACTCGGCCTTCCCTGCAAGGAGCATGGAAAGATAATCACCACCCTCGAGTTCTTCAATGGCCTTCAGTATAGCGGTATCTATCACATAAATATTCGCATAGAAACCGGTATCCTCCAGAGGTGAATTACGCCCTATATAGGCCCTGAGTTGGGCAAGTATTACATCGCGGGATTTGGCTATGTCTCGGTAATTTGCCGGTACCCCCTGCCTTGAGGCGTATGCGATGAAGTCGTTTAGCAGGCCTGTGTCCGAATCGAGCATATCATTTAACTCCTGAACCGACGAGATCGAATTCAGCCTGTCGCGGTGGCGGTCGGAATACTCGATAGTGTACCTGTAAAGAATGTTCCTACCCCAGACTTCAAAGTAGTAGCTGGAATACCCGAGGGTGTCGAGCGGCACGAAGATATCGGGCATAATACCGCCTCCCCCGTATACAGTTCTGCCACCCGGGGTGGTGAACCTCAGGCTGTCGTCGAAGCGGATACTGTCGGCAGTGAATAGCTCCTGGTGTTGTATTCGTTGGTATAGCTCGCTGTGGTAATCGTCCGAGCCGTTCTCGTAAGGCTTCTGTATGGACCTTCCTGTGGGTGTATAATAACGGGCTATGGTGAGTCTCAACGCCGAACCGTCGCTGAACGGTATCTGCTGCTGTACCAGACCCTTGCCGAATGTCCTGCGGCCTATTATAATACCGCGGTCGTTGTCCTGTACGGCCCCGGCCAGTATTTCGCTGGACGATGCGCTTCCCTCATCCACAAGGATGGCAAGGCCTATATCCTTATAAGCGCCCCTCCCGTCGCTGTATTCCTCGGTGCGGTCGCCGTTACGGTCGACCGTGTAGACTATAAGTTGCCGTGAAGGCAGGAACATCTTGGCTATGTCGATGGCCTGGTCGAGAAATCCGCCGCTGTTACCCCTCAGGTCGAATATCAGTTGGGTCATGCCGTGCTGCTGCAAACGGTGAAGCGCGGCACCGAGTTCCCTCGAGGAGTTTTTTGCGAATGCCGAGAGCTTTACGTAACCTATACCCGGCTTAATCATAAACGCAGCGTCGAGACTCTTTACCGGTATTACCCCGCGTGTAACCGTGACGGGTACCAGATCCTCGATTCCCTGCCTCTGCAACCCGAGTTCTACCTTGGTCCCCCTCGGCCCGCGGAGCATTTTCATAATATCATTCTGGCCCACCTTCTGCCCGGCCACGAGGCTGTCGTCGATAGTTATTATCCGGTCGCCGTTACGCACCCCGGCCTCGTCGCTCGGCCCTCCTGCAATGACATTCAGCACTATAACAGTATCGGTACCCATATTGAAAAGTATCCCCACCCCGTCGAACTCTCCGTCCAGCGCTTCGTTCATCGAAGCGAAATCGCTTGCCGGGATATAGGTCGAATGGGGGTCGAGTTCCGCAATCAGTTTTTCGATGGCAACTTCCGACAGGGTATCCACATTCACGCTGTCCACATACAGTTTATCTATTAACGACAGAGCATAGACCAGTTTGTTCTCCCTGTAATTACGCGCGTTCAGCCGCGGGAGCTGCCCGGCACCCTGCGCCGGAGCCCTCTTGTGGGAGGTTAGCGTCCCGATAAAAATGCCGCCTATGACGCCGGCGGCCAGTATAAGGGGGAATATTATATTCCTCGTCGAATTCCTATATTTATTTTCCATTCTCGTTTTAATATAGCCCCGCATTACGGGACCGGCAGATATTCGGGTTAAATTGTTCCGGGCCGTTGATTATTTAATTTTACCTCCCTGGTTACGGCACTATGCCGGTATATCATCCGAGAGCTAATCCCGGCACGTTTACTTCCTGCTTTTGAAACTGTACGACAATCCCACGCTGATAACAGAATTGTACTGCGGTTGGTAGGGCCTCTCGGCTTCCGATTCCTTATCGAAATACAAAGCACCGTACAGGGTGGTTGTCAGGAACTTGGTTGCTTGTATCTCGAATGTCGTCGTCCACCGTACGGTCGGGGTCTTCTTCATATTGGTGAAGGAATAAACTTCCGACCTGAGCATGAACACCTTCTTATGGAATTCGAAATCCAGCAGGTTCATGGTCACCGACGGACCCACCGTCCACTTCGATTTCTTGTCCGGATTGATTCCCTGCATTTCCGCCTCGCGGAACTCCTTGTCCAGCACAAACACCGCGTTACCGCCCACAGGTGATAAAAGAACGCTGAAAGGCCTGTTTTCGTATTTGAAACCGAGCGATATATCGAGGAATCCGGGCGCCATGAGGGTTGAGACCCGGGTATGGTCGTCCCTCGATTTGTAACTCGTGGAAAACTGGCTCCGCAAGTTTACCGCCGCGGCATAGGACCACCACTGGTTTATATCCCACGAAGTTGCCAGATTTATCTTAAACTCATCCACGTTTTTGAACCGGGTCTTGTCGATGAAGTTCATCCCGTAACGGGCATCGAAAACACCCGAGTAGGACAATTTATTTCGTTGGTGGGAATGCTTTATATACAATGTCGAAATACCGTTAAAGGTGTTATCGCCTCCTTTGTACCAGTTTTTGAACTGGGTTTGCGACAATTGGAGCGATGCGTTTATCTCCGTGAGGTGCCTCTCGCGGCGCAGACGCCTTTTTTCGGCCTGCCAAAACTCCCGGTCGAAAAAATCGTTCTTGTAATTATCCGGCACCGCCATCGGATTCGGGGCCAGCGAATCCCGCAGGTCGCGGACCGAAATATCTCCCGGTGTTATGGTGGATATGGTAAACTGTGCATGGGCCGCCGCACACAAAAGCGAAAGCCCGCAGGCCGTAAGGACCGACTTTATCTTCATTTCCAATACCACGCCGTGCAGTGCGTGTTGTGTATTTGAGTTATTTATGGTTTGCCTTCTTCAACCGGTTACCGGGCCGCAACCCGTAATCCGGTAACGGCCGGCACCGGGACCTGTAAACAACCCGGGGTTGAGCCGCTCATTGTCCAGCCGGAAGCCGTACTGATTTCAACCGGTCCGGCAGGCAGGTACTCTATTATTGTAACGTTTCCCGATGCCGGGAAATTGCTCTGTCAGTGGGCTTCTTCGTCCGGGTCCATCCCGGTACCGGTCTGTACCGTAATAGACGATATATAGTCCATATCCTGAGGAGACAGTTCGAAATCGAACAACTGAGCGTTCTCCTCTATCCGAGACGGTGTAACCGACTTGGGCAGCGGCAGGTAACCCATTTGTAAATGCCATCTGAGGGTGACCTGGGCCGGCGTCTTACCGTACTTCCCGGCTATTTCGTCCAGCAGGCCGGTACCCAGCAGTTTACCGCGCGACATAGGTCCCCACGATTCCACCACTATCCCCTTTTCGCGGCAATATTCCGTGATATCTTCCCGTACCAGGCCGGGGTGCAATTCTATCTGGTTCACCATCGGTAACACCTCGGCTATCTCCATGAGAGACTCTATATGGTGGGGCTTGAAGTTGCTGACCCCGATGGCCCGTATACGGCCGGCGTTATACAGCTCGGTCATCGCCGACCACGTGCGGCGGTTATACTCCACCCACTCCTGCTCGTGACCCTTAATTCGGGGCCAGTGGATTAGGTAGAGGTCGAGGTAATCCAACCCCAGCCGTTTCATACTGGCCTCGAATGCCTTCAGCGTCGAAACATAGCCCTGATCTGCATTCCAGACCTTGGTAGTGACGAATATCTCCTCGCGCGGGATACCGCTGTCGCGTACTGCGCGACCCACGCTCTCCTCGTTACCGTATATCGAGGCCGTATCGATGTGCCTGTAACCCACTTCGAGGGCCTTCCTTACGGCTTCATAAGCCACTTCGCCCTCGGGCGAGAGGTATGTACCGAAGCCTACGCAAGGAATAAGGACCCCGTTATGCAGCTTGAAACTATCTTTAAGCGATTTCATAGTCTTGATCATGGTTCTTACGGCTTTATTTATCGTATATTAAATATAAATAAAAACCGTGGCATCTATCATGCCGATAATACCGCAAATATATGATTTTTTGCCTACACAGCCTGCGCCGTCCCGCCATTAATTTGTTACATTTGCCGGGAGAGTACGGTTATTGTATAACCTTCGGGTAAAACAACAGGACATGAAATATTTCGGAGCACACGTAAGCGCGGCGGGCGGCGTACAGAACGCACCTGTAAACGCCCACGAGATAGGTGCGGGGGCCTTTGCCCTCTTCACAAAAAACCAGCGGCAGTGGAAGGCGGCCCCGCTGGCCGGACAGGCCATAGAAGGATTCAAGGAGAATTGTGAAAAGTACGGTTTTTCGGCCGCCTATATCCTGCCTCATGACAGCTATCTGATTAATCTCGGCAATCCGGACCCCGACAAAAGGGGCCAGTCACTGGCGGCGTTTATCGACGAGCTCCAGCGGTGTATGCAGTTGGGCCTTACACTGCTAAATTTCCATCCGGGAGCCAGCGGCAACCTCGTTTCGGACGAGGAGTGCCTCCAACTTATAGCCCAGTCGGTAAATATAGCGCTCGATGCTACGGAGGGCGTGACGGCCGTTATAGAAAACACCGCGGGGCAGGGTTCTGCAATGGGTTACAAGTTTGAACACCTCGCCCGGATAATTGAATTGGTGGACGACAAGTCGCGGGTGGGCGTCTGTATCGACACCTGCCATGCCCATGCCGCGGGTTACGATCTGTCGTCGACGGCAAATTGTGAGAAGACGTTCGAAGAATTCGACCGTGTGGTGGGTTTCGAATACCTGCGGGGGATGCATCTCAATGACTCCAAAAAAGGTGTGGGAAGCCATGTAGACCGCCATACCACTATCGGGCAAGGCGACATCGGTATGGACTGCTTCCGGTTTATCGCCGGGGACAAACGTTTCGACGATATTCCTCTTATACTGGAAACCCCCGACCCGGAACTCTGGCCGGAAGAGATATCTATGTTATACTCCATGGCGGAAGGTAAATAGGTCTTACCGCACCGCCTTCGGCAAATATATCCTGACCCAAAAAACTTAATAAATGGAAGAAGTATTTAAATACAAACCGAGGTTCCGTTTCACATCCCTGGGCTATGGAGTGGTGGTTCCGTTATTTCTGATTGTATTTCCTGTCGTATCTCCGTTCAGTATAACCCTCGGCGGGTTTACCATAGTCCCCTACCCGTGGACCATCCTGCTGTTTATTCTGGCAGCGATAGGTTTTTTCTGGTCATTTTACAGCAAGGCCCGGCAGGCAATCAAACTGCGGGGGCAGGACTGCACCATTGTAATCCGGGAAGGTATCTTCTCTTACCGGGACCTTGTAAAAGGGAAAGTTGAAAGTATCAGCTTCCCGCTGGCGGACGTCTGCAAAGTCGACTACGACGAGGAGGAAGGCGAACTGGAAATATATGTAGCCGGGGAATCGGGCAAAACCGAATCGTACACCCTCGATATGCGTTATTTCGAAACACAGGAAGCATGGGACCGTTTCTACGGTATAATGTGCTCTTTATAAACAAAAAGCGGGACATTTCCGCGATTTGAAAAAAGAGGGCGCATCGCAGCGCCCGCTTTCTTATTTACCGGCGTCTGCCCTCGCATCCCTTCGGATCATTTCCATGAGAAGTTGCAGGGAGGGGCCTACAACCGTATTATGGTCGAAACCGCTCAGTTCGTGAAATACCACCCTGTCGTTACCCACAGTACGAAGTGCGTCGTATAGATACCGGTTTTCCGCCGTGCGGTTCACCATCTCCAGTTCCGCCTGGCCCGCAGTCAGCAGGATGGGCGAAGTGTCAGGCCGTACATGACTAAGGGGTGCATACCGGTCAACCACCGGTACGGACGAACTGTCTCCACGCTCGCGGCATACCTGCCAATGGGTCGCGGCCTGGCCGCTGACCGGCACCCAACCCTTTATCTGGTCGGCATCGTAACCGTACGCGGCAAGGAGGCTTTTATCGAGTGCCAGCATCGAGGCGAGGTATCCGCCGGCCGAATGACCCGCGACATAAATACGGGAAGGGTCGCCTCCGTAACTTTCTATATTTGCGGCAACCCACGCTACCGCCGCCGCCGCATCGTCGAAATAGGCCGGGGCGTGTGCCTTCGGGCTGAGCCGGTAATTTACGGCGGCCACCGCCAGACCGGCCTCCTGTAAGGCCGCGGGTATATGCTTATTACCACCGGTAAGTCCACCGCCGTGGAACCATACCACAGTAACGTAACCGGAAGAATCGGCCGGGTAGCGGAGGTCGAGCACACACCGTTCGGCCTGGTATTCGTCGGCCGGGGCATCTCGGTAAGGCATATTACCGATGGTGATAAATTCCTGGGCACCGAGCTGCCAGCCGTACAGCATGGTGAGGATTAACAGAAGAATAATTTTTTTCATGTGGGTTTTTGATTTGGACCCTGCAATTTAAAAATTCTGTTTCAATATAGAGCCGTGAGACGGTTTTATATTATTTTTGCACCCCTTTCACTTTTAAACCATTCCCGTATGCAGCCAATTTATTCACTCGCACAGAAAAATATGGCCGAGGCAAGGCGCGTCATTGACGAGTTGGATATACCCGGAGCATGGGCCTCCATCGGGGCGCAGGCCAACCTCATCGGCTCGCTCCGCACCGGTTTGCTGGTCAAGCACCGGGACATAGATTTCCATATCTATTCCGACACACTGGACAAGGCCGAGAGCTTCCGGGCCGTCTCGCTCATAGCTTCCCGCCCGGGCGTTTACCGGGCCGAGTTCACCGACCTTATAGACACCGATGAACACTGCATCGAATGGCACGCGTGGTACCGCGGGGCGGACGGGACTCAGTGGACCATAGATATGATACATATCCTGCGGGGGTCGTTCTTCGACGGGTATATGGAGAAGTTCGCCGACCGGCTTACCGAGGTGCTTACCCCCGAAACTAGGGATGCGGTACTGAGGGTTAAGTTCGGGGTGCCGGACGGGCAATCGTACCCGGGCGTGGAGGTCTACCGGGCGGTAATCGAAGGCGGTGTGCGGGATTACGAAGGTTTCCTGCGGTGGAGGGAACTCAACCCGCCCGACCACATTACCCTCTGGATGCCGTAAATCCGGTGCCGGTAGAGACGGAGCCATAAAACGGAGGACCGGAACAGCCCTGTCCGGCAATCCGGTCCTATTTGTATACCACTATATCCCCGTGTAGGGTAAGTCGGGTGATGTTATTCCGATATCCCGGTGATCCGGGCTATACCTTCTACTTTACGCTGTTAGGACCCGGCTTATATCGCCGTCCCCTATTTTGCCGTGCCGATTATCTGACTGTATGTTTGCGGCTGGTCGCTGTCGTCGTTCCATTGGTCCACGAATTCTTCCCGCTCGATTTCCGACGCGAGGTCTTCCATATCGGCGTTAGAAAGGCTGAAAACATTGGTTTCATCAGGAACGGCCCGTATACTTTCCCGGTCGAGCCGGTCGATTTCATCCCGCAGGGAGTCGGTCTCCGCATACCATTCGTATATTTGCCGCGGCGAGGTACCTTCCGGTGCCAGCCTTATCCTGTCCTCTATTTCATACAGTTTCCTTTGAATCTCTTTTTTATTATCCATAACGCCTTTACATTTATTATATAAGGTACAAAAAGGGTACCGCACCACTTCCCGGCCCGGCTTATGCATACCGTAGATTAATTAAGCGATAATGGCACACAGGGAACTTCCATTGGAAAAAGCGTTCACTCTTCTCGAACCGGGACCAGTCACGATGGTCACCACCGCACTTCGCGGGAAGGCCAACGTTATGACCATAACGTGGCATTCGGTACTCGACTTCACTCCCCGGTTCGCCCTTGTCACCGGCCCCTGGAACTATTCCTACGGGGCGCTGAAAAAGACAGGCGAATGCGTTATAGCCATTCCGACTGTTGAACTGATGAAAAAAGTTATCGGTGTGGGCACCACCACGGGAGCCGATACCGACAAGCTCGACCGTTTCAAACTCACCGCTGCTTCCGCATCCCGCGTTCAGGCACCGTTAATTACCGACTGCTACGCTAATATCGAATGCCGGGTTACGGACCACATCGCCGCCCACGGATATTTTCGTACTGCAAGGTCTCCGTGCGTGTATAGAAACCGGACGGGTGGAAAAACGTATATTCCATTACCGAGGCGACGGGACTTTCGTGGCGGACGGAGAAGAATTCCACTACCGGGGCCTTATGAAGTCCAAACTGGCGCCCGGTGTTTGAATATATGACCGGTCGTT
Source organism: Alistipes sp. (assembly GCA_021202985.1). Classification (GTDB taxonomy): domain Bacteria; phylum Bacteroidota; class Bacteroidia; order Bacteroidales; family Rikenellaceae; genus WRDF01. The sequence continues at coordinate 75,135 of JAJQCA010000084.1, read as the reverse complement.
AACTTATCGGAATCCGTAAGCATCCCCTTTATCGAATACAAGCAGGGTAATTAGTAATTTCCCGTCCGGGACATCCTTTTTGGGAAACGGGGCGCGGCATTTATCCATGCCGCAGCCCCGCCCGCAAAAAAATCATATCGGGGAGTCACGTAAATACCGCGGTTTCTCCCTTTCATTATACTGCTTTCGACAAGGGTATTCCGGCACGGCTGCCCACCCGTGGCCGGGATGCAGGGAAGCATTTTTCCGCCGGCCCACCCCGGGCCGCCGCACTTCCGCCCGGGCCATATCCGTGGGCCGTCATCCGCGAATCTTCATCCCCTGTCTAAAACGGGTCAAATATAGCAAACTATACCGAGAGGTCGTCCGGCACGCCCTCGGACGCATGAGCAAATTTTCTCGAGCCACCTTTGGCGCTCTGATGGCTTATCTATATTTTTACACCGCCAAACCAATACCCGAATTATTATGGAAGAAAAATTCAGCTACACTCCCAATGTAAGCCTGAGCAGTTCGTTTTGGGAAATCTTTGCAGGGGTCCTGCTAATAGCCTTACCGTTTATTTACCCGTTCAGCATTACACTCGGCGGATTCACTATCGTCCCCTACCCCTGGACCATTTACCTCTGCATCGTAGTCGGCCTGTCGATACTCTGGTCGTTCGTATCCAAGGCTCGCAAGGCGGCCAAACTGAAATCGCACGACTGCACCATCACCGTGAATGAAGATGTGATCACATTCAAAGAGCTTATAAAAGGGGAAATAAAAGATATTGCATTACCAATCGCCGACATTAGAAGCTCAAAGTTCGATAAGGAAGATGACGAGCTTACCCTATACGTCGACGGAGGCAAGACCTATTCGTTCGTCAAAACATATTTCGCCGGCGATGAGGAGTACAAACGCTTCGAGTCTCTGGTGACGAAATAATCCTGTTGGTGCTATTAAAACAAGAATGAGGGCCTATGCCCTCATTCTTGTTTTAGATACTATACCCGTTTCCGCCCGCCGGATTGCCTTTTCCGCCCGGCCTTCGCCACGAAAGCCCGAGTACATCTTTAGGGCATGTGTCAATACAAGTCTCGCACAAAATGCACTCGCTCGAATCGACCCTGCGGCCGGAATTGATATAGTCCATCACCGGAATGTCCATCGGGCACCTTCGTTCGCAAAGCTTACAGTCGATACAACCCTCTGCGGCCCGGTCTATTTTAAGCATGGCATATCGGGAACCGGGCTTCATAAATACCGGTATCGGGCAGACGTATTTGCAAAACGCCCGGTTGTCCTTCAACCGGACAGCCAGTCCGATACCGACCGCGTAATAGATAACATTACCGCCGAGGAACCACCAGAGTTCCGGTATACGAAAATACCCGCCGGCAACATTCCGAAACGAATCGGCCGGCCCGATAACGACCTGTCCGAGCGAATCCCGCAAACCGTAACCGAACCCGAAGAACAGTGCGAAAACCAGCGCAGCTGCAAGTGCGAAATGGGCGTACCGTATACGGCGGTATTTCATGGGCCTTTTAACTTTGGCGGCCTTCCACGGAAGCAGATCGAGGACGGCGGCCGTCCAGCAGGCCCAACCGCACCAGCCCCGGTTGAATATGAGCGGCCCGATGATTTTAGCTACCAGGTAATGAATTACCCCTGCCGCGAATACTCCCGACAACAACCAGAGCCAGAATCCCTCTATCTGCATATTCTCCGGGAATATTTTGCCGGAGAACAAAGAAACCAGCCCGCAACCCAGAACGAAAAACATATACCCGCCCACCAGTACCTGCGATATGAGACGGGCCTTATACTTGCGGTTCTTAGGGAATGCCGGCCAAAGCCCCATACCGAGCCCCACTGCCGTACCGATGATTATAAAGTTATACAGGTAAAATATATTTCCCGTAGAGAGCCAAAGAACTACTGCAAGAATGTAAAATATAAGTATAAGTTTAATAAGGCGGGTGAATTTTGTCATGCGTTTGGGTTGTCTCATTTCTCGTTTTACTTATCCGGTCACAACCCCGGCATCATTCGAACATTCTTCCACGGCCGGCGGCACGGGTATGCCGTACGGCACTGGCGACCAGCTCGCGGTAACGTGAGGGCGAGTATCCTGTGATACGTTTGAACTGGCGGTTGAAATTAGCGATATTCTGGTAACCGGATTCATAGGCTACCTGCGAAACGTTTAGGTGGGTATTGACAAGCAGTTTACAGGCGAAACCCACACGGATGTCCGAGAGGCATTCGAAGATACTTTTTTGGGTATGCCTTTTGAAATAGCGGCACAGGGCTGCAGGGTTGAAACCGGCCATGGCGGATATCTCATCGAGCGAAAGGTTTCGTTTGAAATTGTTGGTGAGGAAGCGGTACACCTTGTTTACCGGGTGGTTCTCGTCTTCGCCGATAAGATTACCGATCCAGTCCTCGCTTGTAAGCAATTTGTAATCTTCCATCCGGCCCAGGATTTCCAGAATCCTCAATAAGGCGTATAGCCGTTTGATACCGCGTTGCCGGTCGAGGAAATCCATCATGCTTCGCATCCGTTCGAGCGACGGCGGGTTGGTGAATTTAATTCCGCGGCGGCTCCTCCCGAGCAGGTCATACACAACGGAGAACTCCTCCAGCGTGGCCATATCGCCGGGGAAGATATCGCCGGAAAACTGTATGACTTCCGACCCGCTGACACGCTCCGGGTCCTCTTCCAGCAGGCCATAACACATGTGGTAATGCGGTAGGTTGGAACCGTATAGCACGAGATCACCGGGATAATAGTCGTCCACGTAGTCGCCGGCAAACCTTTTACCTCCCCCTGAGGTTATCACTATGAGTTCGTACTCCGGGTGGTAATGCCACGGCATCGTGAAATAAGGGTAAACTTTGTGCGAGAACGTACTGCCTCGGTCGTGTATGATTTTCTCATACATCATCGCCCCCTGGTTAATATTCTCGATTTTACCCATGTAAGGCAAAAATAGTATAATAATCGGCAAAACTAAAATTTGGTCTGCGGGCGGGCAAAGTTTATATTTGAGGAAACGGTCCGGGAGGCATTTTTAGTGACCTTCCACAAGTTGTAAGGCCGTTCATAGGCAGGAGTCAACCTTAAACTTAAATACTACCGTTATGAATCTACCTAAAATCACCACAGGACTGGCCGTGATTTTATTGGCCGCATCCTGCTCCGGGGAAGGGACCCGACCTGCCGGATTTGCACCGGGTGAATTCCGTGAGTGGGCCGAAATACCGCCAATGGGATGGAACAGTTGGGACTGCTACGGCCCGACAGTTACGGAGGACGAAGTCAGGGCTAACGCCGATTATATGGCTGCCAACCTTAAGCAGTACGGCTGGGAATATATCGTGGTGGACATCCGGTGGTTCGTCGAGAATGATAAGGCGGGCGGTTACAACCAGACGGACCCTGTATATGTAGTGGACGAGTGGGGCCGTTACCAGCCTGCCGTGAACCGGTTTCCGTCGGCCGCCGGGGGTAAGGGCTTCACCGATCTGGCGGAGTATGTGCACGGTCTCGGCCTGAAATTCGGCATCCATATAATGAGGGGCGTCCCCAAAGCGGCCGTAGAGCGGCAACTGCCGGTAAAAGGGGCGGGCGGAGTGACGGCAGACCAGATATATAGCACCGAAATGCAGTGCGAATGGCTTAGGGACAATTACACCGTCGTGGCCGGTGTTCCCGGCGCACAGGAATACTACGACTCGCTTTTCGACATGTACGCTTCATGGGGCGTGGATTTCATAAAGATCGACGATATATCGCGCCCATACCACAAGGACGAAATAGAAATGGTCCGCCTGGCGATCGACCGGTGCGGGAGGCCCATCGTACTCAGCCTTTCGCCGGGGCAGACCCCGGTCGGGGAAGCGGATCATGTGGCCGACCACGCCAATATGTGGCGCATGGTGGACGACGTATGGGACCTGTGGCGCGACGTGGTTCACCTGCTGGACGTGGCACAGGAGTGGTACCCGTATATTCGACCCGGCGCCTGGCCCGACTGCGACATGATTCCGCTCGGCCGCATATCTATCCGCGGCGAACGAGGCGAAGACCGCATGACCCGGCTTACCCGTGACGAACAATATTCGCTTATGACCCTTTTTACCATATTCCGTTCCCCGCTGATGTTCGGAGGCGACCTGCCGAGCAACGACGAGTTTACCCTGTCGCTGCTCACCAACCGCGAGGTTCTCCGGATGCACCGGGAAGGTACCGAGGTCCGCCAACTTTTCCAAAAGGAGGGCACGGTTGCCATCACGTCCCGTAACGGGAAAAGCGGTGAAATTTACCTCGCCCTTTTCAATACTGCCGAGGAAGAAGATGCAGCGGTAACGGTCGACCTTGCGGACCTCGGTATAGACGGCAGCGCAAGTGCTGTCGAACTGTGGAGCGGAGAGGAAAAGGGGCCGGTAACAGGCCGGTTCAGTGTCAGCCTCGCACCGCATGCCAGCAGGCTATACAAGTTCGCAGTAGATTAACCGGCGGCAACCGGACAATGTGATCGTTTCCGCACAGCCGTTGACCCGTACGGTTTTTCAAATGTGAGCTGTGTCACACTATAAATTAAATTTTTTTCCTGATTTTAACAGAGTGTGATATATAAATAGCGGGGAAGGATAATCCTTCCCCGCTATTTAATATTACGGCCGTTATTGTTTACCGTCCATAAGCAATAACATACATCAGTATTGCGCGTCCGACTCCATTATTGCTTCTCCCTCGGCAACATGTATCTCCAGCCCCTCTAACGATACACCGCCGGCGTTCCGGACCCGCAGGCCGCGGTCGGCATCTACATGGCAATTTTCGAAATGGAACACATCGCTGCCGAAGGGCGCATCGGCGTAACCGAACATCGTCCCCGCGCTACGAACGTTACCGGTTACGTTACGGATGCGTATATTTCGCAGCCTCGTAAGCTCAGGAGCCACGGGCGCCAGTTCGCCGACCATCCTCCACTCCATGTTGATATCCAGCATAGAACGGGTATCGTTCAGGACTATATCCTCGAAAAGGATATTCTCGACCACACCGCCGCGGCTGGGTTGGGACTTAAAACGGATTGGGCCCCAGTTGTCCCCGTCCATCCGGCAGTTGCGGACTGTCACGTTCCGGACACCACCCGTGATTTCGCTGCCGATGGCTACCCCGCCGTGGCCGTAGGCGAAATGACAATCCTCTATAAGTATATTTTCACATGGCCGCGCCACCCGACGGCCGTCGTCGTCCTTACCAGCCTTGATGGATATACAGTCGTCGTTCACGTCTATATAAACCCGGGCGATATAAACGTCGTTCGAGGAATCTACGTCGATACCGTCGGAACTCGGTATGGAATGGTCGGAAGTTATATTCAGGTCCTCCGCGCGGAAACCGTCCGTATAGAGGATATGAAGGCACCATGAAGCCTGCTCCCTGAGATCGAGGCCCGAAATGGAACCACCGTCGCAGTTAGTGAAACAGATAAGCCGCGGGCGGCCCGTCCGGCCGAACGGCACAACGTTGGTCCATTCCACCCCGCTGCCGTATATCGTCCCCTCGCCGCTAACCCGGACACCCGGGCTGTCGGTAAAATTGAGAAAAGCACATCTCCATTCCCTCTCGATACCTTCGAACCGGGTGGGAATTACCGGAAAGTCATCCGGCGATACGGTAGCCGAGAGAACTCCGCCTTTGGCGACATATAGGTCCACCCCGGCGGGAAAAAACAGTGCACCGCTCACAAATATCCCCTCGGGTACCGTCAAAGTACCGCCGCCTGCGGCGTGGGCCTTGTCTATAACCTGTTGGATTATTGCAGTGTTAACCGTCTGTCCGTCTCCTACGGCCCCATAGCCGGCTATATCGTAAACATCGGCCGCTTTTTTGATGGAAATTATAGTACTCTCCCATGGTTCGAGATGGAAATCCACTACGGTGCGGCCATTTTCTACCCTCGAGTCGACGGGTGAAACGGTTCCGCCGGTGGCGTCCCACACTTCGGCGCGGCCAACCCTGTCGAACCCGGCCGAGAACGTGCATGCATGTTCCCCCTCATTGAAGATGAAATACATATCCCCGTCAGGAAGAACCCGCCGTGTATAACGGATATGCCGGAAAGTATCTACCGGTATTTCGCCCTGCCGGGGACGGGACGCCGATGGGCGTTCCCTCTCCCTGTGTATCTCCATTTCCGGCCGGGGCATGGCAGCCGCGACCGTGCGGGTCCACTGAGCAGACGGCTCCACCGTCCAGCCTGTAAAGTCGGGGAACGGCTTCGGGCGGGTAAATGTGCGTCCTACCAGCATGTCGGGCTTCTTACCCCACACGAGAATAGTCCCTCCCCGGGCGCCGAACTCCTCGATAACCTTCCACGCTTCGGAGGAAATAGCGTCGGCCGACGGGATAATGAGGGTGGTGTATTTCTGTCCGCTCATGTTTTGCAAATAACCCGGCCCCACAGAGAGGGCTTCGGTAAAGGCATCGTCATTTACGTAATCGAAGTCGTACTGGTGCTCGAGCAGCGTATTAGTCAGAGTCGTTATATGGTCGAACACGGCATTATTGTCCAGCCACATGGTAGAGGTGGGATAATACATGGCCACACGTGCGCCAGGCTCGCCCTGAGCCATAAGATAAGTGGCCCGGTTGGTATATTCGTTCAGGCCCTTCATACCCGGTGCGGCCATCCAGTTGGGACGGTCGGGACCTGAACCCCAAAACATAAATTCGAAGAAATTAATACCCCGGACAATCTGGTAGTCGACGACATATTTTGCCTGCGGGATTGTTGGCGAAGTATAGTAGGCCGCGAAGCTCTCGCTGAAAGCCCTCGGTTTACCATAAACGTGCGACACGGAAGAGGCAAGCATCGGAAAATCGGCCACTGTACCGGGCCATATCTGGTCCCAGATAGCGTCCACGCCCGGCACCTGCACCTTGCTAAGCGTCCGGAAGAAATCACCTTCGGCACGGACGCATACCGGCATGTTGTGCTCGTTGTTCAGGTGGGTTATATGGGCCAGCCCGTTCTCCGCACACCAGTCGGCCTGCTGTTTGAAGAAGCTGTCGGCGAACATCGCAGACCAGACGTCCCAGTAGTCCGCTTTGAACCTCTTCTGCTCTTCTGTCTTGATCGGTGCGAACAGCGAGGCGAGATACGGGACCGGGTCGTAACCTTTTGCATCTATGAACGTTTCGACAATTGCCGGAGTCCACGGTGTGTGGGCGTAATCCGGCTCGTCGCCTCGGAACCCGAGAACCGTCGTGCCCAACTCCTCACCGAGATATTTTTTATACTGTTCGTGCGTCCAGTCGATAAATTGCCGCACGGCTACCGGATTCAGGTAATCGCATAGAGAATTAGAAGTATCCTTCCCTCCGTCTGGGTTGTTCACCGCGCGGGTCTGGGCCGTGCGGAAATCGTCCCTGACAAGCAGGATATTCCAGTTCTTCAAACCGGCCCGGAAATTTATTTTACCATCCTCTATTTCAACCATACGGCTACTTTCGCCGTCGGCCGATACAGCCACCGCGCTCAGGGCCTCTGTTCCAACTTCATGGTTCCTTATCTCCTGCCCGGCCGCAACCGGAATGGTGTCGAAAATCACCAGTGCCTGCATACGAAGGTCGGGCCGTTCGTGGGTAAACTTACCGCCGGCGAAGCCGCTCGGGTATTTTCCCTCGTCGATAAGCCATACTTTCATTCCCCGTTTTTTGGCCTCCAGCACACCTACCCGTATGGCTTCAAACCATTCGTGTGAGAGATAGTCGTAGGGCAGGCCGTAGCCGGCTTCGAAGATTACGGAGCGGAATCCTTTGGCGACCATAGAATCGAGGTCATGCCGGATGGTTTCCAGGTCCATATCGCCCTGCCAACCCCATATTACATGGCTGGCAAACTCTACCGGGGGAAGCTCGAAATTGCTTTCCAGGACGGACGTCTCCGTCCTGTGGATGCCTTCCCACGACCTTTGGCCGGCCGCCGTACCATACAATGCAATAATTAACAAAATAGTGATGGAAAGATATTTTCTCATGGGTTATGAATTAAATAGGAAGGTCCAAATTAAAAAAAATTACCCGGCGTTAAAAGTTCCCGGTACGATTTTCCATAATCTTTCCCCGATATGGCATAAATATTCAATGTCGTTCGAAGGACGGGTAATTGTAAATAGCCCGTTATTAAATCCATGCACTGCAACTCTAACCCCTGCGAATGGCAGGAGTCCCGTTCGTAGGGTGCATCCTTGATATTGGACCGGAGAGAAAAGTTATTTGAGCTTCCCGGCAAAGCCCCTCCGATAGATTTGCGTTTACTTTGCAACGGTAAAGTAAAAAATTATGATTAACAAGTCAGTATTACTTATGGCGATCGCCGTGGCAGTCTTGCCTGTATGTTTCGCAAATAAAAAAAATCTTACCAAATGGATGAAACTATAATTACTACGGAATGGGACAAGACGTTCCCGCAAAGCGATAAGGTGGACCACAGGAAAGTGCAGTTCACAAATCGGTTCGGAATTACCCTCACGGGAGACCTTTTCACCCCAAAGAACTCAGATGGACGTATGGCCGCAATAGCCGTCAGCGGCCCGTTCGGGGCAGTGAAGGAACAGTCCTCCGGCCTATATGCCCAGACGATGGCAGAGAGGGGTTTTATTACTCTCGCATTCGACCCTTCCTATACAGGGGAAAGCGGCGGTGAGCCACGGTATGTTGCGTCGCCGGATATCAACACGGAGGATTTCAGTGCCGCCGTGGATTTTCTCTCCATCCAGAACAATGTGGACCCTGACCGTATAGGTATTATCGGTATTTGCGGCTGGGGTGGACTGGCTCTGAATGCCGCAGCGATCGATACCCGTATAAAGGCAACCGTAGCATCGACCATGTATGACATGAGCAGGGTCACGGCCAACGGCTATAACGATTCGATGGATGCGGACGAACGTTACGAGCTTCGTATACAGTTGAACGCACAGCGTACAAAAGACGCCCTTGCAGGTGACTACGCCCGGGCAGGCGGGGTTGCAGACCCGTTGCCTGCGGACGCACCCCAATTCGTGCGCGACTATCACGACTATTACAAAACCGTACGCGGCTACCACGAACGCTCGCTCAACTCCAACGACGGATGGAACACGACCTCTCCCCTTTCGTTTATGAACACACGACAACTCGCCTATGCCGGCGAAATACGCAATCCGGTATTAATAATACACGGAGAAAAGGCCCATTCCCGCTATTTCGGCGAGCAGGCGTTCGCAAAACTTACGGGTGACAATAAGTATCTGCTTATAATCCCGGGCGCAAGCCATGTGGAACTCTATGACCGCACGGACATAATTCCGTTCGACAAAATGGAAACCTTCTTTACGGAAAACCTTCGCTAATATGGATATTTTCGAAAGGATGCGCGCCGGAGAGCTTATCCGCAACACCGACCCGGGATTCGAGATTGCAGAGCAGTCATCCGGACAGTGGATTTATAACCGCTATCCATCTAACCTGCACGACCGGTTATGGTTCGGAATCTTTGGGGTCATCCCTAACGGGAAATTTAAACATATGTACGATAAAACCGCACTATACAGCATAAGGCGCGATGGTCATTATCTAAGAGGAATTACCGGGAATTACACAATGGCTAAATGCCGATAAAACCGACCCTAAATAGCAACAACAGTTTACACATGAGCGGAAATATAGTTCCACCCGCGCATTGCCGGCGGGGCCGGTCAACTTCGTATGTGGGTCAAAATTGCCTTATAAAAACAAATCAGGCCATCCAATAGTATGCTTGATGGCCTAATTTGTTTTATTAAGTCTTACGGACAACGCTTGTCCTAATTTGCGGAGAGTGGGGGATTCGAACCCCCGGTACGGTTGCCCGTACGGCAGTTTAGCAAACTGCTGGTTTCAGCCACTCACCCAACTCTCCGGGTTACAGGAACCTTAACTCCCGCCTACCGGCCCACGGACCTGTAAGCGGGAGTGCAAATGTAAATTATTTTTGATTATTTACCAACTCTCCCCGTCCATTTAAAACTATACCAGCCATAAACAGGTCATCATCAACGCCAACCCGAACGAAATAGCCGCCATAATATATAGGCGTTGTTTTTTAAAGCCATTCCTTAAATAGAATAACAGGAGTCCTCCCAGACCGGCAACAGCGAGTATCAGTAAACAATAAGGTAATATGCCCGAGATTATTTTTACCAGCAGATAAATCGCATAGTAGATTACAGCGGCGATTGCCAGCGGTATCAGTATGAACCGTTGAATCAAGGGCATCATTATGCCTCCCATCATTGAATCGGTAATATCGCCGCTCTCCTCATAACGCTTTTCGCCGGTGTATTTATTTTCATATACGTCATAAGTCTTGTATGATTCTGTTTTTTGCTTTAGGCCAAGTATAAAACCGACAACCCAAAGGAACGGCGTCAGCGGCGATTTGAACATGTTGACCTCCATTGAAAATCCGGTCCAGCCGCGTATCATCCTTACAATCAGAATAAGGACGATAAATGCAAGCACAACAATCGATACAATCGATAGAGTTTTATAAAGCGTGGTCCTGGGCGATACCGGTTCGTATTCGGGACCGTAACCTACCTCCTCGAAGAATCGTCCGATACCGGTATTCTGTATACATGTCGAGTAGAGGCTTTCACCATCTTTCCCACGTAAAAACAGCCCCACCAGTACCGGTATGTTGAAGGCGATTAGAAATCCGTCGCCCCTTTGCGCAACAGCCATGTATATCATATACAGGACTACGTTAGCGAGAATTGCGTAAAGCCCTTCCTTTTTCCTGAGGAACAACATCACGGACCCGGAAAGTAAGGTCAAACCCTGTAAAATAGCCAACATCACGCTGAATTTATCGTTGGTTAATTTTAGATCACTCAAATATCCTATAGTCATCCATACACCCAGAAGAGCACTGATAACAATAAACAGTGCTGGCAATAATCCCCGGCGGTAAGCCTTAGGGGCAAGATCGCCCTCGTCCGTTAATTTGAAATTGTCCCGGATTAGCTCCACGTTTTCGGCAGCCGTTTCCTCCCCGTTTTCGGCCGCTTCGACCGACCAGTAGAGCGCACCTTTAATATTTCGGCTTATGCCGAAACCGTTCAGGTAATAGTAACCAGTATTCACCTGGGCCAGCGGGTAACCACCGATTGCACCACTCTGAGCGTAATAGAAGGCTTTGCGTTTGTCGACTTTCACGCCCGTTCCGTTCGCATACAGCAGCGACAAGTTATACTGCGCCACGGCATGACCGTAAGCCGCCGCCTTTTGGTACCATTCCATAGCCATCTTATAGTCCTGCCCGCAATGTTGGCCCTCATGGTAATTGTAACCGAGCTGGAACATTGCCGACGGGTTATGTTCCTCTTCTGCCATACGGCGCAAAAGGGCCATATCCTCGATATCCGAAAGGTCTTCGTAACCAGCGGGAGGTGTTGCCTCTTCTTCCGTCTGCTCGATTATAACTTCAGTGATTTCCTCAACTTGGTTTTCCACCCCTTCCTCATTCGCGGCAGAAGGCACTTCACCGTAACCGGGCTGCCCGTTTATCTCTTCATTCATAATCAAATAGGGATTAATTTCGTGGCCAAAATAAAAAATTTCCCCCGGATATCTAAATACCCGGGGGAAATTTATATTGTTTTCGGACTGAAGTCTCAAAAAATGAACCTCGAACTTATCTCCTTATAGTTGTGTACACGTTCCATAACGTCGGCAAAAACGTCGGCCACGCTAAGAACCGTAAATTTCGAGGTGTCCTGCTCACAATCGAGCGGAATGGTATCCGTAACTATGACTTCTTGGAGACTACTGCGGTTTATCCGGTCGTAAGCCGGCCCGGATAAAACGGGATGTGTAGCCGCGGCGCGGACACTCTTAGCCCCTTTTTCCATAAGCATATCGGCGGCCTTGGTAATGGTACCGGCCGTGTCTATCATATCGTCGAGGATAATTATATTGCGCCCCTCCACTTCGCCGATGGCCGTCATGGTTCCTACAACATTGGCTTTCTCCCGTTGTTTATGGCTGACAATCATTGGAGCGTTAATATACTGTGCGTATGCGTTTACCCTTTTGGCTCCCCCCATATCCGGGGCGGCAAACGAAAGGTCCTCCAACTGGAGGCTGTTTATATACGGAATGAATATACCGCTGGCATACAAGTGGTCGACCGGAATATCAAAAAAGCCCTGTATCTGGTCGGCATGCAGGTCCATTGTCATAACCCTGTCTACACCCGACGCCCGCAGAATATTGGCCACCAGCTTTGCACCTATGGACACCCGCGGGCGGTCCTTGCGGTCCTGCCTTGCCCAGCCGAAATAGGGTATCACCGCTATTACCTTGTACGCCGAAGCGCGCCTTGCGGCGTCTATCATCAGCATCAGTTCCATGAGGTTATCGGTAGGGGGGAAGGTGGATTGCACCACGAATACCGTGCAGCCGCGTATACTCTCGTTGTATGCCGGCTGGAACTCCCCGTCGCTGAATTCCAGTACCGAAGAGTCCCCGACCTCGGTCCCGTAACTGCGTGCGATTTTTTCGGCGAGGTACCGGGAACCCCTGCCTGCAAAGATTTTGAGCTTGTGGATGGCCATTTTGATTTAAGTCTGACGTTCGAAGGTACAAAAGTAATCCTAAGTTACGAGTTTTTGGCTTTAGCTCTCTATTTTTTTACCCCTAATATTATCCACATTTTATATAATCCCGCCTGACGGAAGCCACGGCTGTGTGTGCAGCCCGGGTTTACCGGTACATATCGGGCGTAATAACGGTTTCATGTACCGTTTCTCCCACCGTATTAAGGTAAGTGAAAACAAACGACAGCCCGGTATATTTAATCGGCGAGCTGGCGTCCATGCTGCGCAGCCTTTCCAACGACTGGCCCGCAGTCTGCTCCAGCAGGGAATCGAGAGCGGCTGCCGGGCCGGTGTATGTGTAATAATGGTGGTAGACGGTGCCGTCTTCGATTCGTACGCTGTCGTAGCGCAGGTCGCCGGTTATTTCTATCGGCAGGTTTTGGTTGATAAGAGTAACCGCCTGCTCGAGCGTATAGATACCTCTGATTTCGTGCATATCTACCGATTCCATGTCGGAACTCGACGGGCCTGCCGGATTGTCTTCCGGCTCCCGTACGACCGGCGAAGGCGTCTCCGAGCCAACGGGATTATCTCGTGCGGGTATGTATCCGCCTGTTCCGGTGCCTTCCCAGGTACCGGCATTAAACTTACCGCATTTCCTGACTTCCATTAGCACTGAAAGGGTAAGTACCGCGGCTACACCAATGATAATCCAGTGTTTAGTTCTCATGCCAGTCGCTTAGTGTGCGGATCATTGCCCTTCCTGACGCATGTCTGCCAGGCAATCTTCAATGTAACCGAGTATCTCTTCCCTGCCCTGTTTCTTCTCGGAAGATGTAACAAAGATGGGGGGAAGTTCTTCCCAGGTTTCCAGCAGTTTTCGCCCGTAGGCTTCCACATTGGTTTTAACCTTTGCGGGGCCGAGTTTATCCGCTTTGGTAAACACTATTCCGAACGGTATACCGTTCTCCCCGAGGAATTCGATAAATTCAAGGTCTATTTTTTGCGGTTCATGGCGCGAATCCACCAGCACGAACAGGAACACCAGCGATGGACTATTGCGGATATATCCGGTAATAAGCTGCGAAAAGCCTTTCCGGTCGGCCTTGGAGACACGGGCGTAGCCGTACCCCGGAAGGTCGACCAGGTACCAGCTATCGTTTATGAGGAAATGGTTAATCAGGCGGGTTTTGCCCGGCGTACCCGACACCTTCGCGAGCGATGGCCGGCACGTGAGCATATTGATAAGTGAGGATTTTCCGACGTTGCTCCTGCCGATAAAGGCGAACTCGGGGAGCCCGCCCGAAGGAATCTGTGAAACCTTCTGGCTGCTTCGTTCGAATACCGCCGAGTTGATTTTCATATCCGTTGCCGTTGATTTCCGCGGCAAAGGTACGCCTCCCGGCCGGATAAACCAAACCGGGAAGCGCTAAGATTATTATGCGGCCCTACCGGGCCGCCGTGCGGGTCATTCCACCTCGGTGAACTCCGAACCGGGACAACCGCATACCGGACACTTATCCGGCACGGGCTCATCGCACACATACCCGCACACGGGGCATTTGTATTTCTTCATTGTGCAGCGGTTTTCAATTTATATTCCGGTCGCGGCAATGGCGGCACTCGCCGATGCAGAGCAGTTGCACTTCGCTAACCGATGCGCCCTGGGGCAGACCGACAACCGTTGTTACGTCGCCGGTTACCGGGACGTTGATAACCTCGCCGCATTTCGAGCAGATAAAATGGCCGTGCGGTGTGGTATCGCCGTCGTAGTGTGTGTTGTACTTATCTATCTGTATCACTTTTACAGCTCCTAATTTAGAGAGGATTTCAAGGATCGTGTGAACCTTGGTCCGTGTCATGCCCGGATTTTCCGGACTCAGTGCGTTATGGACCTCATCCGCGGTGGGATGGCGCCCGTCGGTGTAAAGATATTCCAGTACCGAAACATAGTCTTCGGACGGGTCTATCCCGAGAGTAGCTATGTACTCCCTGATGGCGGATCTGAGCATGCACGGGTCACCCGCACAGCCCTCAAGGCGTTTTAATACTTCCGAATTCATACCCCATTGTTTTAATAGCGGACCGCCGTCTTCTCCCCAGATATCGGGCAGCCCATAGTTAATAACCTTAAATAATTGAATAAATATAATATTGGACTTTACAAATACTTTGCCACAAACCTCCCGCAGGATAGTTCTTTTAGGGATTCGGGAACAACCATCATCAGTAAGATACTAATTAATTGCATGTTACCCATAAGCAAGCCTAAAAAGTCATATCAAACCCCTATACTGGAGCCGGAGTACGGACAAGCTCTCATTCCCATGGCCACCGGATTTGTACGGTTTTTGCAACACGCGCGACGTACCAATACAAAGGTTAAATGGATAAAATAGCTATAATAGGCGCTACCGGATTCGTCGGTAAGGCCATAACGGCAGAGGCCCTTTCCCGTGGATTCGAAGTGACTGCAATCGTAAGGGACATATCAAAACTGGAACCGGCCGCCAACCTTCATGCCGTCGCCTGCGACGTAATGGACCCCGACAAGCTGACGAGCATACTGCGCGGATTCAGGACGGTTATAAGCGCATACAACCCCGGCTGGAAGAACCCGGAAATCTACGACGATACGCTGGCCGGCTACCGGTCCATAATACTTGCCGCAGAAGAGGCCCGCGTGGCCCGGTTGCTCATCGTCGGCGGGGCAGGCAGCCTATATGTAGGGGCCGGGCAAATGCTAATGGAAACCGGAGCCATTCCCGATGATATCCTGCCGGGCGTGCAGGCCCTGGCCCGCGTATATATCGAAATGCTGCCCAAAGTCCAGGATATCGACTGGGTGTTTTTTTCTCCGGCCGGAAAGTTTGTAGAGGGTGGCCGCACCGGCAATTACCGCCTCGGGCGCGACAATCTAATCCTCAACGTAAAAGGTGACAGTGAAATTTCGGTAGAAGACTACGCTAAGGCAATGGTGGATGAAGCGGACTCGCCCGAGCACCACCGCGAGCGGTTCACCATCGGTTACCGTGACCAGGACCCGACACATCCCCGAGTGACCGGCAATCCCGGTCCCGTACTGCACGGGATATAGCCGCAACATAACCGTATTCGATTATTATAATGTAACACCCCCTATGCGAAGCGGGGAAACCTCGATAGGTTTCCCCGCTTTTTTCCTGCCGGCATCGACCGGTCAGCTCCTTGTCTGGCCGTTGCCGGTCACAATATATTTATACGAGGTAAGCTCTGCGAGGGCCATCGGGCCGCGGGCATGGAGTTTCTGGGTACTTATCCCGATTTCTGCACCCATCCCGAACTGTGCCCCGTCCGTGAACGCCGTTGAGGCGTTGATATATACGCAAGCGGCATCGACCATCTTTGCATATTGCCGGGCGGTGAGAAGGTTTTCAGTTACTATTGCCTCGCTGTGCATCGAGGTATAACGGGTAACATGTGCAACCGCCCCGGCCGCACAATCGACCGTTTTAACGGCCATTTTATAATCCATGAATTCAGTACCGAAACTCTCCTCACCGGCGGGTTCGAGGAGGACGGCGGGATAGTGCCCCGACAGCGCATCGTAGGCCCGGGGGTCGGCATAGATTGTAACCTCTTTCCCGGCCAGCCTACCGCACAGCGCCGGCAGGTCGGCAAGCCGTCCGCTGTGGACTACCAGGCAGTCGAGCGCGTTGCATACGCTGACACGCCGCGTCTTGGCGTTAAATATTATTTCGGCTCCTTTATCCAGGTCGCCGTCTATATCGAAATAGGTATGGCAGATTCCGGCCCCTGTCTCGATTACGGGTACCTTCGAGTTGTCGCGCACAAAACTAATAAGCGACGAGCTGCCACGGGGAATTATCACGTCGACCAGCCCGACGGCATCCATGAGCGCGGCCGCTGACGACCGGTCGGCAGGAAGCAGGGTTACGATATTATCATCGAGGCCGCACTCGGTAAGCACCCCGCGGATTATCTCCACTATTTTTGCATTTGACGCAGCGGCATCGCTGCCGCCTTTGAGCACGGCGGCGTTAGAGCTTTTGAAGCAGAGCGAGAAAACGTCGAAACTGACATTGGGCCGTGCCTCGTATATCACGCCCACCACTCCGAAAGGCACCCGGACTTTCTCTATCACAAGGCCGTTTGGCAGAGTCTTCTCCGACAGTAGTTCCCCCACAGGCGAAGGTAATGACGCCACATTCCGGATATCGGATGCGATGGCCCGTATCCGCTCCCTATCGAGCATTAGCCTGTCGTACATGGGGTCAGCGGGGTCCATACGCGAAAGGTCTTCACGGTTGGCGACTATTATTTCATCGGCCCGTTGCTCTGTGCGGTCGGCAAGCAGCAGAAGGGTCCGGTCGATGGTTTCGTTATCGACCATATTAAGGGACCGGGAGGCTTCCCGGGCTTTGGTCAGCAGTTCTGCAATACCCATATATTATATTTTATACCCCAAATTTATTAAATATTAACCGAATCCGGGCCTTAAGCCGATGGTAGAACACGACCGGAGAATGTTTTTGTCATCCCGAATATAAAGGAGGTTATAACATAGCCATAGTAAGATTCTTCGCTTGCTCAGAAAGACTTTGGAGTTTGGTAAAAATAAAGTCATCTTAACAATTATATTTCCCCGGAGACGCCGCTTCGAGAAACATATAGTCGTAATGAACCAGCGGCCGGCCTCCTTTCTGCCCGGCACACCCGCGGGCCGAAGAGCTGTCGACCGATATCCTCCCTACACCGATCGTCCGCCCGTCCGGGGCAACGATATCCACGATATCGTCCTTCTCGAATTCGCCGTCCACCTCCGTTACCCCCACCGGGAGCAGGCTCACGGCCAACGGTCCGCGCAGGGCCTCGTACGCGCCGTCGTTTATATGCAAGGCGCCTTTACTGAAGCCGTCGCTGTGGGCTATCCACTTTTTAACTCCCGACAGCCTCCGTTCCGTGGGCAGGAAGCGGGTGCACGGCAGAGCGGGGTCGCCCGACAATACAGCGTCCAGTATGCCGTCCCTTTTTCCATTAGCGATTATCACCTCGGCTCCTTCGGCCGCTACTTTTCGCGCCGTACGGCTTTTGGTCAGCATACCGCCTCGCCCGAACTGGGAGCGATTGGCGGAGATATGTTCCGAAAGATCCGCGTCCGAAGGGCGTACCTCACGGATAAGGTTGCATCCGCCGGCGGCCGGGTCGCCGTCGTATACGCCGTCGACATTGGTCAGAATTACGAGCGCTTCTGCATCCATCATGGCCGTCACGATACCCGACAATTCGTCATTGTCGGTAAACATAAGGCCTGTGATGGAAATAGTGTCGTTCTCGTTTACCACTGGGATTACCCCGCTGCGGAGCATCACCGTCATACAGTTTTTCTGGTTCAGGTAGTGTTGCCGCGTAGAGAGAGACTCTTTGGTGGTGAGCACCTGCCCGCAGGTGATGCCCCAGTCGCGGAACATATCGTAATAACGGTTTATCAGTTTGGCCTGCCCCACGGCCGAGAACAACTGGCGTGACGACACGGTATCCAGCCGCCCGCATCGGCCACCGAGTTCCCCGCGTCCCGATGCCACCGCACCCGAGGAGACCACCACCACCTCGGTACCCGAACGGTACAGGGCGGCAATCTGGTCCACAAGCGACGACATCCGGGTAACGTCGAGCGTCCCGTCCGCGCGGGAAAGCACGTTACTACCTATCTTTACGACTATTCGACCGTATTTCTTTTTCTTCATCAGTTTCGGGTTATGGGCTGGATTAGGCAGAGGCTATTTGGTGGCTTCGAGGCCTTTGATTACCGCCTGTGAGAAACCGGCGTCCTCCATTGCCGCAAGACCTTTGAGGGTGATCCCCCCCGGTGTGGTAACTTTGTCTATCTCCGTTTTGGGAAGCGAGCCGTTATGCCCGAGCATTGCGACGGCACCGTCCACCGTAGCCAGCACGATTTCGAGCGCCATTTCCCCCGGCAGGCCGAGCGAAACCCCGCCCTCTGTGGCCGCTTCTATATATTTATAGGCGTAAGCGATACCCGACGACGAGAGCGCCGTGACGGCCTGCATCTGGTTTTCTCCAACGTTAAATACTTTTCCGAGCGGTGCGAAAAGGGTATGTACCGGTATATCCTGCTCGGCGGTAGAGTTGTACGATGCTATAAAAGTTACGCTTTTACCGATAGAGATTGCCGTATTGGGAATCACACGATAGAGGGCCGGACCTCCGAAACGGTCGGCACCGATATATTTTGCAAGGTCGGCGAACGGCACACCGGCGGCAATGGATACTACCGACTGGTTCTGCCTGTCTACAACACCCGATATCCCACGCAGCACCTCCTCAATCAGCCACGGTTTTACGGCCACCACAACGATATCGGCACCGGCTACTCCTTTCGTATTGTCTTCAAAATAGTTTACCTTCCAGCCCTCCGAGGAGAGTTGTTTCACAAACCCGTCGTCCGGGTCGCAAATAGTAACGTCCTCCGCCCTGACCGTACCCGAAACCAACGCCCCACGGGCTATCGCTCCGCCCATATTGCCGGCGCCTATTACCGTTAATTTCATAATCTAAAATTTTTCAAATTTAATAAAAATCGAACAAAACTTTAAAATTCCAACCTCCCGTTCACTCCCGCCGGGAAACATATAAAATTTCATGCCACAGCCGACATAGCTTTTATCTGATGTCAGATGTTTTGTTTACAAAGCGTTAGCTTCTCCTGATACCTTTTTGGACTTCGTAAAAACCAAACCGTCACGTCATTTTATAACATATTATAAAGGTGTATTTATAACAACAACCCGCCGGGTATTGGTGCTTGACTTAGGAATGACCATTATTCAAGGCGGGTTGTGTAGTAATAGAAATAGTATGTCCATACTATCGGCTGAATAATTAGATAATTGGTGTGCTGGAAAAGGTTAAGGATTTCCGGCAACATCCGGGAGCGGGAAGGTGCCATCTGCCCGCTCCTGTTTTTTTTGTATCCGGAGTCAAATGCCATGTCAGCACTAAATCATTTTGAAAGCTACACGGAACATTCACTTTACAACTATATGTGACGGGTAATAAATGCAGGATACGTCATAACCTGCTTTAGCCGGCAAAACCGGATCCTCCAATCGCAAACTTCCACCAAATAAAAAAGCCGGGAATACGAAAATCCCCGGCCATATTATTTAGCGTCCTGCCCCGTTACCGCAGGTCCATCTCATCGAACAGATAGGATGCACCGCCCAATTTATCTACTATGAAAAGCATATAGCGTATATCGAGCGAAATATTACGGCACATCACCGGGTCGAACTCGATATCGCTCATAGTGCTGAGCCATGTCCGGTCGAAATTCACACCCACCAGCTCCCCATCCGAATTTATTACCGGACTACCGGAGTTACCACCGGTTGTGTGGTTGTTCGCCAGGAAGCAGACCGGCACCGTGCCGTCCGTTGTCCAGCGGCCGTAATCACCCGATGTAAAAAGTTCGTAAACCTGTTCATTAAGGTAATAATCGCCGTTGGCTGTCCGGTTCTTGTCCAGTATTCCGGCCACCGTCGAGACATGGCCGTGCCAGACCGCATCCTCGGGCGAATACCCGCCCACCCGGCCGTAAGCTACCCGAAGGGTAAGGTTGGCGTCCGGGAAGAGGTCGCCGGCCTCTCCTCCTTCCCCGCTGAACTCGATAAGACCGCGCACCCACATGCGGTAAAGTCCGTCCAGTTCTTTACTATAACGGTCATAAGGTTCGGCAATACTTTCTTTATAGAAAGAATCGAAGTCACGGTATATCGTCACAGCATAGTCGTTATCGCGGAACTGAGCCCACGATACCGAATCGGCCAATGCCGCCTCCACCGCTTCCCGGTCGAACAGCCTGGTCTCGCCGTACAACCGGTCGAGGAACGCACCGGTGTCCACACCCATTCTCGATATGCGGTGGAGCGAGGACGGCCGGAATTCGTTTCGGTTCATCGCCTCAAGGTAACTCTCCACGAGAAATGCGGCGGTCGTAATGTCGATATCCCGGTAGTAGTCGGCATAAAAATTTTCGAATGCGGGTGGCAGCGGTTCGCCGGGTTTAACGGTCGGTCCGTCCAGCAGGGCGGCGAACCCGATTATCTCGATTGCCCGCAGGGTTTCGTTATAGTAATCCCTCGCGAGCGCATACGGAAATATCGTTTCATAAACCTCTGCCATCCTACGTGTCAGGCCCTCGTACTCCGGTTTACCGGATGCCCATTGTTCGAACGCCTTTTCGAGCGCCTGTTTTTTGGCTACGGTGCCGAGACGTTCCAGGCCGAGGCTTTCGCCCTGCCATTTCTTCCAGGCGTTGGCAATTCCCGAGTGTTTGGCCGCGTATGCAATCCGGATAGCCTCGGAATCCTTCCAATAGTCTTCGATAATTTCGAGGCGTTTAGTACGAAGCCCGATTTTGACGGGATTTGAATGGTTCAACACATAGTTCACCGCATCTGATGTTATAAACTGCATAGTTGTTCCCGGGAAACCGTAAACCATCGTGAAGTCGCCTTCCGAGACGCCTCTGGTAGAGACGGGGAAATATTTTTTCGGTTCGTAAGGCACATTGTCCGGGCTGTACGGGGCCGGTTTATTGTCCGGGCCGGCATAAATACGGAACAGGGAAAAATCGCCCGTATGGCGCGGCCACATCCAGTTGTCGGTATCACCGCCGAACTTACCCACCGACGAGGGCGGTGCACCCACCAGCCTCACATCCTCGAACACCTCGTTTACATAGAGGTAGAACTGGTTTCCATAGTAAAATTTCGATACCGCGGCCTTGTAATGGGTACCCTCCACAGCTTCGGCTTTTACAGCGTTTTCGTTGGCCTTTATCACAGCGTCACGGTCGGGTCCGTCCTCGAGGCCTTCGGTGCCGGCGAGCACACGGTCCGTCACATCCTCCATCCTCACGAGGAATGTAACCGTCAAACCCATGTTGGGCAGCTCCTCCGAGCGGTCCATGGCCCAGAAACCGTTTTCGAGGTAATTGTGTTCCACCGAGCTGTGGCGCTGAATCTGGCTGTAGCCGCAATGGTGGTTGGTAACCAGCAAGCCCTCGGTCGAGATAAGTTCGCCCGTACAACCCCGACCGAACAGCACGATGGCGTCTTTCATGGAAGCGTTGTTGATATCGTAAATGTCGGAGGCCTCCAGTCGGAAACCCTTTGCCTTCATATCTTCTATCCTGTCGCCGATAAGGCTCG
Organism: Alistipes sp.; assembly: GCA_021202985.1. GTDB lineage: Bacteria > Bacteroidota > Bacteroidia > Bacteroidales > Rikenellaceae > WRDF01. The sequence goes on along the minus strand of JAJQCA010000084.1, from coordinate 53,269 downwards.
GGAGCCACATCCCTTCGTCTGCCTTAGCCCCGGAGAGGGCCAGAAGCAATACCGCCCCGGCAAGTATCAATTTTCTTGTCATATTGTGTATGTTTGAGTTACTTGTCACATAAGCCCGCGCAAAACGATTCATAATATTTGCGCCTATATGAAACCAACGTTTACCCCGTTTCAGTGGCCATTGCCTAATTTACTTCCAACGCTCACAATCCCATTACGCGCCCTTCTACAAACAGATGAACGGGTGCCTATTACATCATGTAATCGTCGATAAACTTCTCGAGGTTCACGTATAGAGATTGTATCGGCAGGCCCATCACATTATAAAAAGAGCCCTCGATACGGCCTATGCCTATATACCCTATCCACTCCTGTATGCCGTATGCCCCCGCCTTATCCAGCGGCAGGAAATTGTCGACGTAGTATTCAATCTCGTCGTCCCTCAGGCGGCGAAACCAGACGTCGGATTTCACCGAGAAACACTCCATAGCCTTGTTACTCCGTATCACCACACCCGTTACCACCGTGTGTCTGCACCCGGAAAGGCGGGAGAGCATGGATACGGCTTCATCTTTATCAGCGGGTTTACCGAGTATCTCATTGTCCAGCACCACAATCGTATCTGCGGTAATTATTATATCGTCCGGACCCAGCTTATGCGGGTAGGCGGCAGATTTTAGTTTGGCAAGGTATGCCGGTACTTCAGCAGGTGTAAGTTCCTCGGGGTATATCTCCTCGGCCTCGAAATCGTCCGCCAGTTCGAAACGCAGCCCGCACCCTGCAAGAAGTTCCCTGCGGCGAGGCGAACGGCTGGCCAGTATCAGCCTTTTTCCTTCGAGTTTATCTTTTAAAAGCATAGTATTATTAGATAGTTTTTACATCCTTTCGTGCACCCGGCGGGGAAGCATTTTCAACAGCGCGCCCACAAGGCTCCAGCGGCGGGAAACATAACACACCTTACGGCGGAAATTTACCGATTCCACAACCAGCTCTGCGGCCCTGTAAGGCTCCGGTATCCAGAAATGGCCTTCGCCTTTCATCATATCGGTGCGTACCGAACCGGGTCGGATATCGGTCACCGTCACCTTGCTCTTCTCCCTGCGGGCCTTCTGACGCAGACCCTCCAGGTAATTGATCTGGTAGGCTTTCGATGCCGCGTATGCGGGTGCGCCCCGGCTTCCGCGAAGGCCCATTACCGAGGTTACCGCGGCGAGGCTACCTCCTCCGCGTACCTCCAGGTAATTATAAGCGTAACCCACTATGCGCGTGAATGCCTCGACGTTAAGTTTAACCGTATTCAGCTCCACCGCTTCGTCCAGCTTTTCATTAACATCTCCCGTCCCGCTGCAAACAACTATAAGTTCTACATCGCCCAGCGTGTTAATAAGGCGTCCCAGTTCGTTTACGGCATCTTCTTCCGTGGCGTCGAAAACCGCTATCTCGAACCGGTCGGGGTTCACCTGCGCGGTATCTTCGAGCATAAGGCCGCGGCGGCCCGTGATGCCGACCTTGGAGTATGTACCCAGGTTAGCGAGCAGCCGCGCAGTCTCCCTTCCTATGCCGGAAGAGGCCCCAATCACGATTGCACCCGGTTTAACTGTCCTTTTCGCCATATCGGAAACTTAATTCGCCAAGATAATTATTTCTGCGCGGCCTTTCAAATTTTTTCCGCATTACCGGGTATTAAGCGGCAAAGAAACCCCTGGGCGATTCCCCTTCGATTTAATGCAGATTCTCCGCTTATGCTCAGAATGACATTTAATTAAACCTCCGAGACAAAACTATTTGATATCGAAATCGAACAGTTTACGTCCGCATAGCGAGGCTTCCAGCCGGTCGCCTATGGCGACGGGGCCCACGCCTACCGGGGTACCGGTGAACAGCAGGTCACCTATTTTAAGGGTGACGAACTGCGAAACGTACGATATAATACGGTCCACACCGAATATCATCTGCGAGGTATCGCCTTGCTGCCGAACCTGCCCGTTAAGGCTCATCTCGAACCGCAGGTCCTGTATGTTCCCACCGAGTTCGGAGAGTTTGATAAACTCCGGCGACACGGCGGCCGACCGGTCGAACCCCTTGCAAATCTCCCACGGAAGGCCTCGGGCTATGCAGTCGCGTTGTATGTCGCGCGCGGTAAAATCGATACCCAGCCCCACCTCGTCGTAACAGCGGTGGGCGAACTTCTCTTCGATGGACTTTACCACCCGGGTTATCTTCACAACCAGTTCAGTCTCATAATGGACCTCCCGGCTGAACGAGGGGATATAAAACGGGTCGTTATTGCGCAGAAGCGCCGTATCGGGTTTTATAAAGAACTGCGGCACCGAGGGGATTTCCCTCGTATTGTCCAACTCCTTAATGTGCTCGCTGTAATTACGGCCTATGCATACAATTTTCATAATTTCCGCTTTTCATTTTGGATCTATATTTTGCATTACGCCATCAGCTTATTAAGCCTGTCCCAGACAAACTTGCGTCCCGGCAGGGACGGGGTGGCGGGCCGCTAAGGTTAATAGCGTATGGTCAATTTATTTATTCCGGCATGCCCCGTATCGCGGTAAGCTCCGATACCATGCGCTCTCCGAAGCGGTCCGACGCCCCTGAGCCGCCTACGAGCCGCGCCAGTTCGGCGAAATCCCCGAGCATTTTCTCCCGCTTCCGGCCGCCGGGTAGCAGTGCGCGAAGCTCTTCGGCCGCGTTGTCGAGCGTCATATCCTGCTGGATAAGCTCCCTGACCACCTCGCGGTCCATTATAAGGTTGACCAGCGATATGAACTTTATCTTTACGAGGAACCTTCCGATAAATACCGACAGCGCGTCCTTGCGGTAGCAGACTACCTCGGGAACATTCATAAGTGCGGTTTCGAGCGTGGCCGTGCCCGAGCAGACAACCGCCGCTTCGCTGTATGCCAGCAGGGGATATGTCGCACCGCTGACGAACCCTACGCCGGTGCCCTCCAGCAACCGGTCGTACAACCTCCGGTCGAGCCAGTCGACTCCGGCCACCACGAACCTGTGGCCCGGAAATCGTTGCGACAGCGCCGCCATAAACGGCAGGTTGTATTTAATCTCGCTTCGGCGGCTACCGGCCAGAAGGGCAACCAGCGGCCTATCGTCCGGTATGCCGTTACTTGCAAAGAATTCTTCCCGTGGCGGGATATCCGCCCGACGGGCGGCCACCACATCGGCCAGCGGATTACCCTCGAATATCGCGTCGATACCCTTGCGGGCAAAATAATCGACCTCGAACGGAAAGATAATAAACAGGCGGTCCACATATTTCCGTATCTTCTCCACCCGCGATTCCTTCCAGGCCCACACCTTCGGTGAGATATAATAGAACACCGGGTAACCCTTCCCGTGCGCATATTTGGCCATTCTAAAATTAAACCCCGGATAGTCGATAAGGATAACGGCATCGGGCCGGTAGCTGTCGATATCCCGTTTGCACTCACGGATTTGCCGGAAAATCTCCGGCAGGTGCAAGGCCACCTCCGCCAGTCCGAAAAAAGAGGCGGTCTTATAGTGCCGGGCAAGGTTTTCCGCACCGCCCACTTCTGCCATCCGGTCGCCGCCCCAGAAGCGGAACCGGGCGTCCGGGTCCGCCTTCAGAATACCCGCCATAAGGTTCGCACCGTGCAAATCGCCGGAAGCCTCGCCGGCTATAAGGTAGTATCTCATTGTCTTTGGTCTTCCTGAAAATTAAACATCTTCCAGAAGGTCCGGCCGCAACCGGCGTGTCCGTTCGAGCGCCTGCGATTCGCGCCACTTTTCGATTTCGGCGAAATTGCCGGACAGGAGCACACCGGGAACCTGCCAACCGTTAAACTCAGCCGGGCGTGTGTATACAGGCGGTGCAAGCAGGCCGTCCTGAAAACTGTCAGTCAGGGCCGAAGCCTCGTCTCCGATGGCACCTGGGATTATGCGCACCACACTGTCGGCTATGATGGCCGCAGCCAGTTCACCGCCCGTAAGTACGTAGTCGCCTATGGATATCTCACGGGTAATCAGGTGTTCGCGGATACGGTGGTCGATGCCCTTGTAGTGACCGCACAGTATAATTATATTACCGAGTGTCGACAGCCGGTTGGCCTCCCGCTGGTCGTACAGCACCCCGTCGGGTGAGGTGTATATGACCTCATCGTAAACCCTTTGGCTTTTTAACTCTTCGATACACCGGAACACCGGTTCGGGTTTTAGCACCATACCGGCCTCGCCCCCGAACGGATAGTCGTCCACCTGCCGGTGTCGGCCTTCCGCCCAGTCGCGGATATTGTGGACCACGATTTCGGCCAGCCCCTTCTCCTGCACCCGACGCAATATCGACTCGTTGAGTGGTGAGGCCAGCAGTTCGGGTACGACAGTAAGTAGATCAATTCTCATCGTTAATTTCGCTAAAAAACATACGGGTAACCATCCCGTATTGTCAGAAGACGGGAGCCGCGCGTACGGACGGTTATTTTTCCGGCGCCTGGTAATTCACATCGCCGTTGAGAACCTCCACTATAAACGGGTTGTAAAGTACCTCGTGGCCGATGGTGGTTTTTGGGCCGTGGCCCGGGTATAGTGTAACATCGTCCCCGAGCGGGATAATTTTATCGAGGATGCTCCGCATTATCCAACTGTAATCACCCCCGGGAAGGTCGGTGCGGCCGATGCTTTCACGGAATACCGTATCACCGCAAAATAGCGACCGTGTGTGAGGCTCGAAAAAACACACATGACCCGGTGTGTGTCCGGGTGTGTGAATTATTTGCAGCCCGGTATCGCCGAGAGGGATTGACTCCACGGCCGACAGGTCCTGCTCCACTTTGGGAACTTCCCCGACCTGGAAACCGTAAATCTGCCCGTGCTGCGGCGCGGTCTCAACCAGAAAATCATCTTCCCGGCGCAGGGCGAACGGGATTCCGTATGTATCCTTAAGGTATTGCACGCCGAGTATATGGTCCACATGGCCGTGGGTATTTATGGCAATCACGGGTTTCAGCCCCTTTTCCTCGATGAAGGCGCTGATCTGCCTGTCCTCGGCCGCGGAATAGTTGCCCGCATCGATAACAACGCATTCCCCTCCGGGAGCCGACAAGATGTAGGTATTCTCCTGAAAGGGGTTGAATGTTAGTGTGTGTATGGTTATCATAACAATATTTTCCTGTAAAAGTAATATAAGAGAACAACACTTTTTGTCTTGCTACAAAAGTACCTATTTTTTATTACCAGCGGTTACTCTATGGTCGGATCGGGCCTTCGGTATTACATTTATAATACGTCATTCCTAACTGCAGTGAAGAATCTGCCTTTGTTCTCCGCCCCCGGAATAAAGCCTTTGCGTAGAAATTTTCTTACATTTGTATCGACATATAATTTAAAGGTCAGACAACCTTTATACCTAACAGAAACATTGAGGCCTTCCGTTAAGGGAGGAGTTCGAGATTGGTGTAATCGTTGCTTTGTCCCGGTTGTGCTTTGGCGTTGTCCTTAGCACGGCGCGGGCGTAGCGGCGGCTTTCATTCTCGGGGTACCTCAATGCCTTCTGTTGGGAAGCTTAAACCTGCGCCCGTTGCCTTTTTTACATGGGCGCGCAAAACCTCCAGATTATGGGCACCCCTAAAGCACTTCCCGCAGAAATTTCCGTAAATCCCTTCACAGGTTATCTCGAAGTCGAATCATACTGGTACTCGCTCGACGGTTCTACATGGGAGCTGGGCAACAAGTTCTATCCCGGAACCCGACTCTGGGTCTTCAAAGACGTGGAAAACATCAGCGACCCGGAGGGAAACCCGGCCTTCACCGGCAACCTTTACGGTTACGAAAGCGTAAGGGTCAACTACAAGGTGGAATTCACCTGGTATCCTGCCCGTGGAGAGCTTTATATAGACCAAAGCGTGGAATCACATAAAGGAGTAACGGACATCCATAACGAGACTTTCCGGGTCGGTTTAACCCCGGGCGGCAGGGCGGAACTGTCCCGGTGCGAAGACGGCGCCCCGGAGGAGAAATGGGTTTTAATCTACCGCAGTTAAATCCGGCCGTTCAAACCTGGTTAACGGCAATCTCCCCTGGCATGAAAAAACAAAAGCCCCCCATTAAAGAGAGGCTTTCCGAAAGTATACCGTTACCGGGAGAGTTTATTCTATCTCCACCATTATATGGTTCTTGGCGATATTTTCGCCCTGGGTAACGTTGATTGCCTTCACTTTGCCTGTGGCGGGCGAAAGGATGTTGTTGTTCATCTTCATGGCCCGGAACACCAGCAGGCGTTGGCCCTCTTTCACGCTCTGCCCCACCTTCACGTCTATCACCTCCACCGTGCCGGGCATGAACGACCGCACCTGGTTAGGGTTCAACGGCTGCCACGGCTTGCGCGCACGGTAGGTGCGGTTGAGCGTGGTCCGGTACTCGCCGCTGACGGTACGGATTGTATCGTATTTTTTCTGCGTCATTGCACCGTCTGATTAGAACGGGGGTAACCCGTGTTTCTTATTTGGACGCGAAACGGTCTTGTTCTTAGCTATTTCGAGCGAGCGCTCTATAAACTCGCGAGTATCCTTCGGGTCGATGACCGCGTCGATATAGCCCTTGGCCGCCGCCACGTACGGGTTTGCGAATTTATCGCGGTACTCCTGTATTTTCAGCTTGCGCATTTCGGCCGGGTTTTCGGCTTCGGAAATGTCCTTTTTGAAAATTATATTGGCGGCACCTTCGGCACCCATAACGGCAATCTCCGCCTGCGGCCACGCGAACACGAAGTCCGAACGCAGGTGGCGCGAACCCATGGCGATATAACCGCCGCCGTAAGCCTTGCGCAGAATGATCGTCACCTTGGGCACCGTACTCTCGCTGTACGCGTAAAGAACCTTGGCGCCGTGGCGGATAACCCCGGCGTGCTCCTGGTCGATACCGGGCAGGTAACCGGGCAGGTCCTCGAGGGTGATAATCGGTATATTGAACGAGTCGCAGAAGCGGATGAAACGGGCGGCCTTATCCGACGAGTCGCAGTCGAGAACCCCGGCCAACACCAGCGGCTGGTTGCAGACAAAGCCCACCGTCTGGCCGTTGATGCGCCCGAAGCCGACCACCATATTAGCGGCGAACAGCTCCATAACTTCCATAAACGCGCTGTCGTCCACGATAGCCCTGATAACGTCGCGCACGTCGTACGGCTCCGACGGATCGGCGGGAACTATTTTGGAGATATCGCATTTTTTCGGTTTGGAGGGCACAACCGGCAGCGGCCGGGCCTCGTTATTTGCCGGCAGGAGGGATATAAGGCGGCGTATCTGCGCGAAACATTCCTCCTCGCTGGTAGAGAAAAAGTGTGCGTTACCGCTAACCTCGCTGTGCACCCTTGCACCGCCAAGTTCCTCGGCCGAAATCTCCTCGCCCAGTACGGTCTTTATAACCTCCGGACCGGTGATGAACATTTTGGATATCTGGTCCACAACGAACACGAAGTCCGTCAGGGCCGGTGAATAGACGGCGCCGCCGGCACACGGCCCGAGTATTACCGAAAGCTGAGGTATAACCCCGCTGGAGATGGTATTGCGGTAGAATATCTCCCCGTACCCGGCCAGCGCGTTCACGCCTTCCTGTATACGGGCGCCCCCCGAGTCGTTGATACCGATAATCGGAATATGCATATTCAGGGCGTAGTCCATTATTTTTGAGATCTTGCGTGCGTGCATAAAGCCGAGCGAACCGCCGGCAACGGTAAAGTCCTGCGCGTAGACGGCAACCGGCTGACCCAGTATGGTACCGGTACCGATGATGACACCGTCTCCGGGCAATTCCTTGTCCTGCATGCCGAAATCGGTGTTGTCGTGTTTAACGAAAATATCGTACTCCTGGAAGGTATCCTTGTCCAGCAGGGCGATGATCCTTTCACGGGCGGTGAGCTTCCCCATCGCCTTCTGTTTTTCAACGGCTTTCGTCCCCCCACCGCGGTAGATTTTCTCCATTCGCTGTTTGAGGTCGAGAACTTTTTTGTCTTCTGACATAAGATGGTTGGTTTAAGTTACTGGTTAATAGTTCCGTTAGCAATATTGCCGTATTCCCGTACGGACCTATGAAGTCACAAGTTTAATAATTTTTTTCCAAACGGGGCGGGCCGGTGCATAATCGCACGGCCATCCTCACGAGATAACCTCGTGATAGACAAAATAATCGGCGAAAGTGTCTTTAAGAGGGCCTATACAGCTTGGCACCCCGCAGCCATCAACGTCCATGGTGGCCTCCCCCCGGAACAGCCCGAACACGGCCGAGCCGGAACCCGACATCGAAGCATACACCGCCCCCGCATCGTAAAGCCCTTCCTTAATACGGGCTATCTGCGGGTGGGCGGCGAAAACGGGCCGTTCGAAATCATTTTTCAGGACCTCCCGCCATCGGTCCACCGGCATTTCGATACGTTCAGCAAGCGGCACACGAGGCATGGCAGGGGACACGGACGCATAGGCCGCCGCGGTGGATACCCCAACCGGAGGCTTAATAATAACGAGGAGCATTCCCCGTATATTATCGACCGTTATGGGCGTAACAACTTCCCCTCTTCCCGAAGAGAGCGCCGGCCCGTCGCCGGCGAAGAAGACCGTATCGCTTCCCAGCCCGGCGGCAATATCTTTCACCGCCGCCTCGTCCATCCCCAGCCCGAACACTTGGGACAGACCTTTGACAGTATATACGGCATCGGCCGAGCCGCCGCCCAGCCCGGCGCCGAAAGGTACCGTCTTGTGAAGGTGTATCTTTACCCCGCCTATGCCGTATTTTTCCTCTACGGCCCGGTAGGCCCGTACGCAAAGGTTATCCTCCGTCCGGCAGTCCACCGCGAGACCGGAGGACGAGAACTCCACCCCGGACCTTCCGGACGGCACTATTTCCAGTATGTCGCAAAGGCCACTCACCGGGAACATGACCGTCTCTATGTCGTGGTAACCGTCCTCCCTTCGGCGAAGGATATCCAACCCGATATTTATTTTACAGCAGGGGAAAAATACCATAAACTCTCCTTTTTTACGATAACAAAGATATAAAACCCGTGGGATTATCGGCCCTTCCCGCGGCGTGGGTATTCCGGGTTCGGCAGAATTTATTTTACTTTGTACCCTCAAAACCGTATAGATGCGTTTCAGGACGGAAGTCGATATAGAGCCTTTAAGCGTCAGGGTCGAACCGGGGGACAGGATATTTTCCATCGGGTCGTGCTTTGCCGAGAATATGGCCGTAAAACTGTTCGAGGGCGGGTTCGCCGTTACTTCGAACCCGTTCGGAGTGCTCTACAACCCGGCATCTATCTGTCTGGCTTTCGAACTCATCGCGGGCGGGCACATTGTAGGCGCCGACTGTCTGGTGCGAAACGGGGATGTCTGGTGTTCGCCATGGTTCCACGGCCGGTTTTCCGGTACCGACCCTCAGGAAGTGCTCGGCCGGATGAACAATGCTCTGGAATTTGCACGGCGGGGGTTCGCGGAAGCAGACGTGATTATAATCTCGCTCGGAACGCCGTGGGTGTATGAGCTTTCCACCGATTTCCCGGTGGAAGGGACCCGTTTCATCCCGGGCATGGTAGCCGCAAACTGCCATAAATTTCCCGCCGGCCATTACGTGCGGCGAAGGCTGAATGTGGACGAAATTTGCGCAGGTTTCGACGGATTGCTATCCCATGGGATGGCCGGTAAGCGGGTGTTGTTCACCGTCAGCCCGGTAAGGTACGTAAAAGACGGGCTCCACGGGAGTAACCTCGGTAAAGCAGTCCTGCTGCTTGCTACGGAACGGATATGCGAAAGGCACGGCAACGCCGCCTATTTCCCGGCCTACGAAGCGCTTGTGGACGACCTGCGGGATTACCGTTTCTACGGCGAGGACCTTATTCACCCCTCTCCCGCCGCGGTGGAATACATCTGGGAGCTGTTCCGCACCCATGCCATGACTCCCTCAGCCGCGGAACAAGCCGCGGAGGTGGAAAAACTCACCGAAGCCACACGCCACCGTGTGCATACCCCGGGTAGCCGGGAACACGTCCGGTTTCTGGAATACATGCTGCGGCGAACCGATTCCCTGACGGAGCGCTTTCCCGACGCACAGCTCGCCCGACATTATAATTACTTCAGTAACGAACTGGCAAAATATAACGATGACGGAAAGGAATAGGAAATCCGGTCTACTCTCGAGGCATTTCGCCTGCCCGGGATGCGGGAGTGCGGTGCGGATTCCCCTGCTTTGGGTAACGGGAATCGAGAGCGTGTTCCGCTGCCGCAAATGCGGCGCGGGGTTCGGCACCGGTTACAGGATGGGCGCCGTACTCTTCGCGGTGGCTTTCACGCTTGCCGTCACCACCGTGAACCTGCTCTGTTACCTTGCCGGTTCGTGGTCCCTTACGATAATGTTCTTCGCAGCCTTCCCGTTGTGGCTCGCCTACGGGTTCGTATTCCGCAAGGCATGGATGGTTCGACGCGCCGGCAGGAGGGTAAGGGCAAAAAAATAATTCCGCCCGCGTTTCACTTTAGGAGATACATCCGTATCACGGCAGGCTATTTGGATATCGGCGGCAGGACTGCAAAAAAATCCCCGTTTAAAATATCGCTTTGCATTAATTGTTATCTTTGCAGGTTAAGACGGGTCATTTAAATTCCCGCAGACAAATTCGAATGGCCCTAAAGAGAAAGAGTGTGATGGGATTGATAAGGATAATAACAGCCGCCGTGCTGTTGGCGGCAACCGTATCGCCTGCCAACGGGCAGCGCCCGCGGTTGGTTGTGAATATCGTCGTAAGCCAGATGCGGTACGACTACTTGCTCCGGTTCGGGCGCAATATGTCGGACCACGGGTTCCGCCGCTTCCTCAACGAAGGCCTCGTATACGGCGACGCGCGCTACAATTTTATGCAGACCCTCACCCCCGCCACGCTCGCCACGCTCACCACCGGTGCAGACCCTTCGATGCACGGGGTGGTATCGACACGTTGGATAGATTATACCCTTAACAATACGGTCCACCTTCTGGACGACAATTCGGTGAACGGGCTCGACAGCGATTACGGCATAGGCCGCTACTCTCCCCACAACCTTACCGTCCCAACGCTGGGCGACCGGCTGCGCGAGCAGAACCCCGAAAGCAAGGTCATCACTATTGCCGCCGACCCCACTTCGGCCGTGGTGGCGGGCGGCTTTACTTCGGACGTCTATTGGGTCGACGACTCGCGAGGCAACTGGATTACCTCGACATACTATATGCGCGAGCTTCCACCGTGGGTAGAGAGGTATAACAGCCTTCGGGTGGCATCACAGTATCTCGACTACAAATGGCACCCGGACCGCAACAGAAACCAGTATGTGAACACCGTCTTTTCGGAGTTCGACTTCGACGGAGAGAGCCGTTTCAAACGCATAATGGCCTTCAATTTTCTAAAACGTAAGAGCGGCGAAAGGGACTACGCAGCAATTTTCTCCACACCGGCGGGCAACTCCCTTGTGACGGAGTTCGCCAAACAGGCGATTATTTATGAGGAACTCGGCAAGACCGAAGACCGCACGGACCTTCTAAATATCATATACGATTCGCCCCGGTTCGCCGGAGAGATATACGGCGGGGAGTCGATGGAACTGGAAGACATGTTCTACCGGCTTGATGCCGAGCTGGCCGACCTGGTAAATTTCATCATGGCCCAGGCGGGGAGGGAAAATGTGGTTATCGTGCTGACGTCAGATCACGGGGCCAGCGACTCCTATGACTACGGCGCACCGCAGCGCGACCGTTTCAACGTGTCGCAATTCAAGGTGATTGTTAACGGATTCATGAGCACCCAGTACGGCCCGGGCGACTGGGTGATCGATTATTGCGACCGCCAGCTCTACCTGAACCGTAACCTGATTTACCAGAAGGGACTAAGCCTCGAAGAGGTGCAGAACCGCGTGGGGGCTTTCGTGCTCCAGTTCCGCGGGGTGTCGCACGTTCTTACGTCCACAGCCATGCAGACGAGTTTTTTCAGCGGCAGTTATGCCGAAAAAATGCAGAACAGCTTCTATCCCAAACGTTCGGGCGACCTGACGGTGAACCTTATGCCAGGCTGGATAGAGGAACATGAAGGTCACCGTACCGCCTCAGGCTCCATGTACGAGTACGACACACACGTACCGCTGATGATGATAGGCCCGAAATTTTACGCCCACAGGGTGGCCCGTACCGTGAATATGCGAGACCTTGCCCCGACATTGGCCCGCATCATGGGCATAAGCCGCCCCATAGCCTCGGAAGGCGAACCCCTGGAAGAGGTCATTCAGTTATACGACTAAAAATAACGGTAATGGATACCGACAGGACACAACAGGAAATTATCGAGGAGTTCGCCGCTTTTGACGAGTGGCTCGACAAATACGACTACCTTATTGAACTGGCTGAAGAACTCCCGCCCATCGACGAGAATCACCGTACGGAGCAGTACCTGATACAGGGCTGCCAGTCGCGGGTATGGGTGGACGCGCGTTACCAGGACGGGAAGGTTTGGTATTCGGCAGACAGTGACGCAATTATAACAAAGGGTATAATAGCCCTGCTTATCCGCGTACTTAACGGACGTACTCCCCGGGAGATACTCGACACGGACCTCTATTTCATAGACCGCATCGGGCTTAAAGAGAACCTCTCCCCTACCCGGGCCAACGGCCTTGTTGCAATGATTAAACAGATGCGCCTGTTCGCTATGGCATTCGCAAGCAAAGAGAACTGACAATGGCTACCCCACAGGAAATACTCGAAATCGAAAAGGATATTGTCAATGTCCTGAAAAATATATATGACCCCGAAATACCGGTCAATATCTACGATTTGGGTCTGATATACGAGGTGGATGTGCAACCCGGCGGGCAGACGGACATCACCATGACCCTTACCGCACCCACTTGTCCCGTAGCCGAACAACTCGTGGAGGATATACGCCAGCAGGTCGGCAAAGTGAAAGGGGTTTCATCGGTAAACGTCGACCTGGTTTTCGACCCGCCATGGGACCGCAGTTTGATAAGCGAGGAGGCCCTGCTGGAACTGGGGCTACTGTAATATTCCCGGTAATATAAGTATCCGGCTCCTGCAAGAAAACGGGGCAGCCGGATATTTTTTCGCACACATACCACAAAAAGACCTGAAAGTTGTCATTTCAGGCATTCTTATATATCTTAGCGGAGACCGGAGCGACATTGTTCCGATTAAAAAACCAGTTATATGGACCCCCGCTACCAGACCGAACTGCTGCACATCCTGTGGAACCTTTACCCGCAAACACAATACACCACCACCGGAGGAGAAACCATTACCGTCATGGCTCACGGGGAGTACGACGAAAAAAGGATGCGTTTCTGTGGGGCAAAAATAAAGCAGGACGAAAACATCTACCATGGTGAGATAGTAATCTGGTCGGGAAGGGAGTTGCCGGCCGGGGATTTCGAAAGCACAGTCCTTCACGTTACCCCGGTTCCTTCCGCATCCTTGATGCGGCACGACGGACAGCCGGTAATGCAGGTCATAGCCGCCCCCGACCCGGTTTACTGCGAGCTTTACCGGGAACTTAAAACAGGCGGACAATCATTTTGCGGCAGGTATGTTTCAGGTATGGAGAGGCACCAGCGCATTTCGCTTTTCACGCGGCTGATGGTCGACAGGCTCTACAATAAATACCGTATCGTAATGGGATTCTTCGAGGAGTGCGAGCAGAACTGGAACGAAACCCTTTATATGGCTCTGCTTAACGCTATGGGAAGCCCGGACCTGAAAGAGCCGTACACCGAACTCGCCCGGCGGCTGAAATACAAATACCTCTGCCGGGAAAAGAGGACCGTAATCGACCTGGAGGCTCTCCTGCTGGGAACTGCGGGATTGCTGGAGAAATACGAGGAGGATTCCTACACCCGCAGCCTGAAAGAAACGTTCAGGCATCTTCACCACAAGTATGGGATCACACCCCTGCGGCCCGCTATCTGGGACCAAGGTCGCAGCAACCCGAACGGTATGCTGACACTACGGCTTGCCCAACTTGCGGCATTCTTCTTTAAGGAAGACTACATCTTCGAGAGGACCATACGATGCCGGACCGTGGCAGACATACAGAACCTTTTCGACGTTTCGGCCTCCATGTACTGGTCCACACACTATATACCCGGAGCAGCAACTACGGTTTTTCGCAAGAAACGACTGGGTGCCGAGAGGGCCAATGTACTGGGCATCAACTATGTGGTGCCGACACTGTTCGCTTACGGCGTCTACCAGAACGACGAGGCGCGGAAAGAAGCCGCGCTGGAGCTCCTGGAGAAGATAAACCCTGAGCAGAATAAGCACGTAAACCACTGGCGCTCGAAGGGTGTACTGGCCGAGAACGCATTCGACACGCAGGCCATTATTCAACTCCATAAACAATACTGCCTGAACGGTTTATGCTGGAACTGCCCCGTAGGTAAAAGGATAGTAAAAGAGCGGTATAAATGCCAGGCGGCACAAAAAATGTAAAACCATATCATAAAACGTGTTAACAAAACGTTATTATTTTGTAAAGGCATATTTTTGGGTTTGCCGAAAAACGATTATATTTGCTTCGTGAAGTAATGTGCAATTAACGTGAACGATACCACGGAAAGCCGTCAGAACGGCAACCGGGCGCCCACGGGAAAACTTTGGAGTACCGGATAGTGGAGTTTACGGGCAGCAGGCCGGACGGGATTACCGGGGAACCGGGAGAGACGGAGAAAGTGCCGGGAGAGCAGGCTGACAAGCCGCAACCGGGTGAAAGGAACGGCAAAATGAAAAAACTCTACATAATCGCCGGATGCAACGGTGCGGGTAAGACGACGGCTTCTTACACGGTCCTGCCCGAAATGCTGAGTTGCAAGGAGTTCGTTAATGCGGACGAAATTGCCAAAGGCTTGTCGCCGTTTAATCCGGCCAGTGTAAGGATAGAAGCCGGGCGCATTATGCTCACACGGGTGAAGGAACTTTTGGAGGAAGGTGTGGACTTCGCTTTCGAAACCACATTATCGACACGTTCTTATTTAAGTCTGATAAAGAAAGCTCATGATTTGGGTTACCATGTAACGATGGTCTATTTCTGGCTAAACAGTCCGCAGCTCGCTGTGGACCGGGTAGAACTGAGGATCGCTTCCGGCGGCCACTCGGTAGAGGAACCGACCATACGACGGCGATATGCCAAGGGCCTGTACAACTTGTTCAACCTGTATATAGGCCATATAGACTATTGGATTATCGTCGACAATTCGTTCCTCAAATTCGACATGATTGCCGAAGGGGAGCGGGATAAAATTAAAACCATTACTAATCCGTTATCATACAAATCAATGCAAACCTATGAGTGAACAAGAGAAAAGGGATATAAGGGATAAGATACTTAACGGTATCGCCCTTGCATTCGAAAGGCTTGTTGAACAAAAAAAACGGGAAGACGGGGAACTCGTCTTCTCGGAAAACGGCAAAATTGTAAGGGTCAGGGCACGCGACCTGTAAAAAGGAAGCCGGCCACGGTCCGGAAACAAAATTGCCGGTTACAAATTTTCAACACTTAAACGGGGATAGCGAATGCTGTCCCCGTTTTTTGTGCCGCAAAGTGAAGCAGGACCGGGAGTTCGGAAATAATTCAAACGTGAATTCAGGCCCTCAGTTCGCGGTAAAGAATTTGCATTCACCGGTCGAATATTTATATCGTTAATTCCTGCGCCGGCTCCATGATTTATTCCAAAGATGACCACGCATAAGTTAATTAATATCATAATAGGCTCACGGGGTCACTTTTTTGCCGGCCGTACTCTGCCGTACGGGAATAATTACTATTTTTACAGGTTATTTGGAAAAAACTGTGCCGGAAGGCTCCGGCCGATTAATTTACAGTCAGAAAGATGGATATAGTATCAAAGATTATAAAGACCTTTTTCGGGACCAAAAGCGATAAGGACCGTAAGGAGATAGATCCGTATGTAAAAAAGATACAGGCGATCTATCCCGAAATAGAGAAACTTTCCCACGACGAACTGAGGGAACGCGCTCAGGAGCTTCGCAGAGCCATAAAAGCCCATATCGAAGCGGACGAAAGCAGAATCGCCGAACTCAAGGAGCAGTTGGAACTTCCCGAGACCTCGCTGGAGAACAAGGAAGAAATATCGCGTGAGGTGGATAAACTGCTTCAGAAAATCGACGACGATATCGAACTTAAGCTCGACGAGATACTACCCGAAGCCTTCGCTATAATGAAGGATACCGCACGGAGGTTCAAAGAGAACGAAACCATCGCGGTAACGGCTACGCAGTTCGACCGCGACCTTGCCGCCACGAAAGATTTCGTTACCATCGAGGGCGACAAGGCGATTTTCAAAAACGAATGGTCCGCCGGCGGAAACCTCGTAAAATGGGACATGGTCCATTACGACGTGCAGTTGTTCGGCGGTGTGGTACTCCATAAGGGGCGTATCGCCGAAATGGCTACCGGTGAGGGTAAAACACTTGTGGCGACACTGCCGGTATTCCTGAACGCGTTGGCCGACAAAGGTGTGCACCTGGTGACGGTGAACGATTACCTGGCGCGAAGGGACTCGGAGTGGATGGGTCCGATGTATATGTTCCACGGGCTTGCGGTAGATTGCATAGACCGGCACCAACCAAACTCCGAAGCGCGGCGTAAGGCTTATATGGCCGACATCACTTTCGGTACCAACAACGAGTTCGGGTTCGACTACCTGAGGGACAACATGTCCATCCAGAGCGAGGACCTGGTACAACGTAAGCACCATTTCGCCATTGTCGACGAGGTCGACTCGGTACTTATCGACGACGCCCGGACACCGCTTATAATATCCGGTCCCGTACCCAAAGGCGACGACCAGATGTTCGAACAGTACCGTCCGCATATAGAGCAGTTGTTCAATATGCAGAAGAACCTCGTGACCCAACTGCTTGCCGATGCACGCCGGCTTATCGGTGAGGGTAAGACCGAAGAGGGGGGCGTACTGCTCTACCGTGCCCACAAGGGTTTCCCGAAATACAAGCCCCTTATCAAATACCTGAGCGAACAGGGTATAAAAACCCTGGTGCAAAAGACCGAGAACGTCTACATGCAGGACAACAACCGCCGGATGCCGGAAATCACCGATGAGTTGTTCTTCGTTATCGAGGAGAAGATGAATTCGGTGGAGCTGACAGACAAGGGTCACGACCTGCTCTCGTCTAAAATGGGCGAGGACCGCTTTTTCGTACTTCCCGACATAGGCAGCGAGGTAGCCGAGATAGAACGCTCGGAAGCGACCCCGGAAGAAAAGGCCGCCAAGAAAGACCAGGTTATCAATGACTACTCGGTAAAGACCGAGCGCGTCCATACGGTGAACCAGCTACTGAAGGCGTACAGCATGTTCGAGAAGGATGTGGAGTACGTTGTAATAGATAACAAGGTAAAGATAGTAGACGAACAGACGGGACGTATAATGGAAGGTCGCCGTTACTCGGACGGGCTGCACCAGGCAATCGAGGCGAAAGAGCGTGTGAAAGTCGAGGCCGCCACGCAAACCTTCGCGACCATTACCCTCCAGAACTACTTCCGTATGTACCACAAGCTGGCCGGTATGACCGGTACGGCCGAAACGGAAGCCAGCGAGTTCTGGACCATTTACAAGCTGGACGTGGTGACCATCCCCACGAACCGTCCCATAATCCGTGACGACCGCGACGACCTTATCTACAAGACCAAGCGCGAAAAATACAACGCCGTTATCGAGGAAGTGGAAGGCCTTGTGGCCGAAGGCAGGCCGGTTCTGGTAGGTACAACCTCGGTGGAAATATCGGAACTTCTTAGCCGGATGCTCAAACTGCGCGGCATCAAACATAATGTACTGAATGCCAAGCAGCACCAGCTGGAGGCCCAGATTGTAGCCGAAGCCGGGCGGGCGGGTCAGGTAACGATAGCCACCAATATGGCCGGCCGCGGTACCGATATAAAACTCACTTCCGAAGTCAAAGATGCCGGGGGACTTGCAATTATCGGCACCGAGCGTCACGAATCGAGGCGTGTCGACCGACAGCTGCGTGGTC
This sequence comes from Alistipes sp., assembly GCA_021202985.1. Lineage (GTDB taxonomy): Bacteria > Bacteroidota > Bacteroidia > Bacteroidales > Rikenellaceae > WRDF01. The sequence continues at coordinate 35,203 of JAJQCA010000084.1, read as the reverse complement.
GTGCCGGGCGGCAGGGAGACCCGGGCTCATCGCAGTTCTACGTCTCATTGGAAGACGACCTGATGCGTCTTTTCGGATCCGAAAGGATTTCGAAATGGATGGACCGCATGGGACTGAAGGACGGCGAGTCGATACAGGCAGGAATGATGTCGAGCGCAATTGAACGGGCGCAGAAAAAGGTGGAGGAGAATCACTTCGGCACCCGTAAACGCCTTCTGGAGTACGACGACGTTATGAACTCCCAAAGGGAAGTTATTTACACACGAAGGCGTCACGCGCTGTACGGCGAACGGGTTGAGATAGACATCAACAACATCATGACCGATTTCGCGGAATCGTTCGCCGACGCTTATATCGACGACGATTTCGAGAGCATGTCGTACGAACTTATCCGCTTGGCGGCCATACAGCCGACCTTCACGGAGGAGGAGTTCTCCAAGATGTCGAAGACCGATTTTGCCGACAGGCTTATGCAGGAGTTCCGTCAGGCTTACCAGCGGAGGGCCGAAATGATTGCTGCGACGGCAAAACCGGTTATAGAACGTATCTATAAAGAGCAGGGTGCGCAATATGAGAACATCTACATTCCCATCACCGACGGGCGGCTGGGTTACAACGTACCGGTCAACCTGAAGAGAGCCGTGGAGTCGGACTGCATGGAGATATACAAGGTTTTCAGCAAGCTGGTGATGCTCACCACCATCGACGACAACTGGCGCCAACACCTGCGCGAAATGGACGACCTGCGCCAGAGCGTACAGAACGCCACCTATGAACAGAAGGACCCCCTGCTGATATACAAATTCGAGTCGTTCGAGTTGTTCCGCAAAATGCTCGACAAGGTGAACCGCGAGGTTATCTCCATACTCAACAAGGGGTATATACCCGTACGCGGTACTACCGAGGAAGAGATGAAGCAGCGCCGCGAGAATAAGCCCAAGACCGATATGAGCAAACTCCAGGCCTCGCGGATGGATGCAGCCCGTAATGCCGGCGCAGCCGACCGGGGTAAGCCCGCACCGGCGCAGGCACAACCCAAAGTAGGCCGTAACGACCCGTGCCCCTGCGGCAGTGGCAAGAAATACAAGCAATGCCACGGGAAGGGTGCTTAATGTAACGTGGTGTAAAAATTGGCCGGAGACTGTATCGGCCACAATAAAAAACTCCCAGAATTAGAGACATAATTCTGGGAGTTTTTGTTATAAAAATTATAGGGACTCGGCAAACTACATACGGCCATGCGAGGTTATACTTCCACAGCTACCTGCTCTGGGACGGTTTCCTGCGCAAACGGGGTTTCACCATGTATTAAGAGCGTTTTGCCGGGCTCGAGCATAAGTGCTTCGATGCCGATACGGGTAACCGTATCGACAAAAGGACGAGGATCGGCCGTATCCTTTTCAAAAAGGCCGTAATTTGTCGGCAGGGCAACCTTTGGTTGCAGCGCACGGACCATCCTGAAGGCGTCCACATCGTCCATACACCCGTTACGGCCATTTATACATATTGCCATAACGTCGGGAGAACCGCCGAGGGCGTTCTTTACCGACGTGACTATGCTGTCGTCACGACGGGTATCACCACTTATAAAGATACGGAAGCCGTTGGCCGAGATGGCAAGACCGATGGCGTCGGTATCGGTATGCATCGCCTTAACGGCCCGCACCCGGATACATTCGTAAGAGAAAGTAGTATCACCCGGGGTGAGGGTTACCGTACGTGCCGGGTTGAACCCGAGTTTACGGCAGTGGGCGATAACGCTTTTAGGCCCTAATATCGCACAATTATGGCAGAACTTATAGAGTTGCAGCATCGTTTCCTCGTCGAAATGGTCGGGATGGTCGTGCGTTATGCATACCATATCCGGTTTGATTTCCTCAGCCGAAAATGGCGGCGGAAAACTCCGTTTCATTCCCACGGCCCGCTGGCTGTCCGATAAATACGGGTCGACCGCAATCCTCACTCCCCCTGTATCGAGCAGGAAGCCTCCCTGCCCAAGCCAGGTTATCCCTAACTCACTATTGCTCGAAATCATTATTTAACAAGGTATGGTACGTAAAAAACTATCCCGGGATGCCTTACGCGGCATTTTGGTAAGTCTGTTATTACATAATCCGTACCATTCGGCGGATAGAAATTGCTTCGGGGAAACGCCGGGTATGCCATACGGCAGACCGGGACTGTGAACGGTATATCCTTCATGTGAATATATCACACAAAGCCATTGAATTAAGACATCAAGGCCATAATACTGGAAGAAAACTGTATGGAAAGTCGGCCGGTAAATCAGACGGTGACGGCGACCCGAACTCCGGAATACAACATCCGGTCCGGCCCTGTTAACTGTTTAGGCACGCAATACCTGAAAGATGAACATACCGGCAGTGAAGTCCGGAGTATTATGGACAGAACCGGCTTATTGTACGATAATCAAACTCCCGGCTTACGGACAAGGTAAATAATATCATTGCCGAGGGCATAGTGTTCGGCTTCGGCCGGGTCGAGCGCTGCTGCGTAGTCAATCGAATCAACCTCGAATCCGGCTTCCCGAAGCCTGTCGGGATAGTCCTCGCCGTACTCGCGCATATGGTCGGACTGTCCGTAGGCCGCGAAGCGTTTCGCCGGGGTGTCGAGGGAGGGGTCCTCACGTGTGACATCGAGGCCCCGAACCACCGGGGAGAGGAAAATCCCCCACCCGCCCGGCTTCATTATGCGGTAAAGTTCTTCCATAGCCCGCCTGTCGTCGGCCACATGCTCAAGTATATGGTTGCAGAAAATCACATCGAATGTATCGGGCCCGAAGGGTATCTGCTGGATATCCATACGAACCTTGGCCAAAGGGCTTTCAAGGTCGGCTGTGATGTATTGCCCGTCGAGAAGGCGGTCGAACTTACGAATAAAGCATCTCTCCGGGGCGATATGAAGCACGAGCGGCCTAGACTCGAAAAAATCGGTTTCACGGCGAAGATAGACCCACATAAGGCGGTGGCGCTCAAGCGACAGGCATGAAGGACAAAGGGCGTTCTCGCGGACTTCGGAGTAGCCGTACGGCAAAAGTTTACACAGTCCCCTGCCGCAAATCGGGCAACGATAGCGTGTGCCGGAGTAGAACAGGGCGGCAACGGGCGTGAAGAAGTGGACGACTTTCTGCAAAGCCGGCCGGGGAACGTGGTTAAGTATATAGCGTATAAACTTATTCATCTAATTCCGTTATTCCGTCCGGTTATAAGCGCATTTTTCCGGTCCACTTCCGCTATTAAAAACTATCCGGTAACGAACCGAATATATTAGAAATCCAATTTGAAAAACTGGAATTGAGCACTTTTACAGGAAGCTATCATGCTGTTAATATTGCATCCACGGCAATCGCACGGGCATTAAATGTCTCCCGGAGTCTGTATTCAGGCCATTTCACCGGGCTCTTCCCTAAGGACTGTGGCCACCTCCTCCTCGGCTTTGCGCAGCTTCTCACGGCACATGGCGATTAGCTCCGTGGCGCGTTTAACCTGCGCGGCAAGGCTGTCGATATCGACCTGCTCGCTGTTGAAACTCTCGAGTATCTGTTCTATCTCGGCTATGGCCTCGGCATAGCCCGGTGTATTTTTTTCCATAACGGTCTGATTACACTTCAAATTATTTGCGCTCCCAAAACGCCCACTCCCGGACGGTGGTGCGGCCGGAATGCGGCACCTATTAATTTTCCCCGGCTTTTTCGGCCCTTGCCGTTATTACGCCCCGGTGCAGGTTTATTTCAAGCAGGTCGCCGGCGGATACCTGAGCCGCATCGGTAACCGGGCGCCCCTCGCTACGCACCACGGCGAAACCGAGCGCAAGTATTTTCGCGGGGTCACGGCTTTCCACAAGCTGCCGTAGACTTTCTGTTTTGGCCGTCTCAGCCGTAATTATGGCCTGACTGCGGTTACGGACCTTACCGTCGAGAACATCCAGCCGGTAATGCAAAGATGCCATCGTTTGTTCCGACATCCTTCTTATTCCGGCTATAAGGCGCTCCAGCCGGATATCCACCGTCCTTGTCAGCCCTGACGAGGTACGTGCCAGTCGGAAACCTGCTTCCCGTAGGGTACGGGACTCGTTTTCCAGCATTCCGACAGCCAGCCGGAGGATATCACCCCGTGCCGCCACCAGCCACGCGTCCACGGACTGCATCGACTCCACCAGGAACCCCGCCACCGCGGTAGGGGTCTTAAGTGCGACCGCCGCCACCAGGTCGGCGATACTTTCATCCTTGTCGTGACCGATACCTGTCACCACCGGCAACGGGAACTGCGCTATGTGGCAGCAAAGGCGGTAGGAGTCGAATGCGGCAAGATCGCTCTGCGAACCGCCGCCCCTTATTATTATAACGGTGTCGAAATCGTCGAGCCGTTCGCAAATCCTGCCAAGCGCGTCTATAACCGAGTCCTCCGTTCCGTGCCCCTGCATAAAAGCGTCGAACAGCTCCACCCGGAAGCCAAATGGGGAACGACCCAATTCGTTCATAAAATCCTGGTAACCCGCAGCATTGCGCGAAGATACGACAGCAATGCGCTGAGGCACCCCGGGAAACGGCAGGCCACGATTCATATCGTAAACGCCTTCTTCCTGCAACCGGGCAATGGTTTTCTGGCGCTGTCGTTCCAAATCGCCGAGCGTATACAGCGGGTCTATGTCCGATACAACCAGCGACAGGCCGTACAACTCGTGGTAACTTACCGACACTTTCACCAACACGTTCATTCCGGCGGACAATTCGGCACCGGTCTCACTACGGAAATACGATGAGACCATTCCGAACCGGTTCCGCCATATAACAGCTGATGCTTTAGCGCACGGGATACCGTTGTCGCCGCCCTTTTCAACCAGCTCCATGTAGCAATGGCCCGAATAGTTAACCTTCAGTTCGCCGATTTCGGCCGTGACCCAGCAAGGGAGCGGCATAGCCGCCTCCAGATTGCGTTTTATCAGGGATTGGAGCTTACTTAAAGATATGTGCTTTGTGGCGGCCAAGGAGCGTTTTGAACTTATCGGGCAATAAAATAAGGTATTCCTTCGAAATACCTTTTGACAATTTTTCTTTTTCTCTTCACAAATTTACCGCAAATCCCGGATATTTGAAAATCCGGTTTTGCCGGGAGCTGGCCGGCTGTTATATTTGTAACACGGAAAAGGACGAAAGACATGCATCGGAACCAACCCCCCAAAGATACGGATTTCGATCGAAAAAGTTGGACTCAGAAGTAAATTTCCGTAAAAGTATAATATTATTATAACCCCTATCAAGTCTGTGCGGCCCCTTATATAAGGGCCGCTTTTTATTTGTACCATACCCGGAAATTCAATATCGGATACGTTCTGTACAACTACCTGCCGCATCATTTCACTTACCCTGCACGGCAAAACATGGGCCGGGTTTTGCATGAATTGGACGATACGCCCCGTGTCCGATCCTCCAAACCTCTATCCGAACGCGGATAAGTCATCCGCGGGGATAAACCGCGTCAAAATAATCGTTATCTTTGTGTCCCAAAGAAAGTAACCATGGCAGACAATAATATCCTGGCCCGTCTCGAAGGGCTGAAACTAAAATACGAGGAGATTGGCCAGCAGATGACCGACCCCGAAGTGGTGAACGATATGAGCCGCTTCATTCCCCTCAACAAAGAATATAAGGAACTGCAACCTATCATAGAGGCCAGCGAGACATACCGACTCGCCGTAGCCAACCTTCAGGAAGCCAAAGACATCCTATCGAACGAAAAAGACGATGAGATGCGAGAAATGGCCCGGGAAGAAGTTGCGGAACTCGAACCACGTATCGAGAAGCTCGAAGAGGAAATCAAACTTCTGATGATTCCTAAAGATCCGCAGGACGAAAAGAATGCCATACTCGAAATACGAGGCGGCACGGGCGGCGATGAGGCAGCTATCTTTGCCGGCGACCTGTTCCGGATGTATACGAAGTATATAGAGCGCAAAGGATGGCGTTACGAGATCAACAATATGAGCGAAGGCGCCGCGGGAGGATTCAAGGAGGTGGTGCTGAAAGTGAGCGGAGACAACGTTTACGGTACGCTGAAATACGAATCGGGCGTGCATCGCGTCCAGCGGGTGCCTCAGACCGAAACGCAGGGCCGGGTCCATACCTCCGCAGCGTCGGTGGCTGTACTCCCGGAAGCCGAGGAGTTCGATATCGAACTGAATATGAGCGATATACGAAAGGATACATATTGTTCGTCGGGTCCGGGCGGACAGTCGGTCAACACTACCTATTCCGCTGTGCGCCTTACTCATATCCCTACCGGTATCGTGGTGCAGTGCCAGGACCAGAAATCGCAGCTTAAGAACTTCGATAAGGCTCTGGAGGAACTACGCACGAGGATTTTCAACCTCGAATACGCAAAATACCTCGACGAAATCGCCGGTAAGCGCAAAACGATGGTATCCACAGGCGACCGTAGCGCCAAGATCCGCACCTACAATTATCCACAGGGCCGTATAACCGACCACCGCATAAACTACACGGTATACAACCTTTCGGCGTTTATGGACGGCGATATACAGGACGTAATCGACCAGCTTATCGTAGCGGAAAATGCCGAAAGGCTAAAGGAGAGCGAACTGGGATAATCAGTCTTATGTTCTATAGCCTGTTTAACGAAAACGGACCCAGTAGGAAGCGCAGGGTTTTATTGCGCCTAATTCTCCCGGTGTCACTTCTGGCAGTGACGGCATGGTGGGCGGTGCCGAGGATAAATTTCTCCGGTTCACGGCCGGGAACGGAACTGGACAGCCTCGACGGGGTGTATGCCTACAACAACGGACCATTTGCGGCCGTACATGGGCGTAACCTGTCGGAAACCGGATATAATATCGGTCTCAAATATCAATGCGTGGAGTTTGTCAAAAGGTACTACCTTTACCGTTACGGCCATGAAATGCCGGACAGCTACGGACACGCAAAAGATTTTTTCGATACAGCAATCCCCGACGGGGGGCTGAACCCGGCCCGCGGCCTGAAGCAGTTCACCAATTGCTCCCCGACCCCGCCCCGCAAGGGAGACCTGCTGGTACTTCGGCCCGTCGATTACTAACCGATTCGGCCACGTAGCCATAGTGTCGAAGGTAAGCGAAGATTATATCGAGGTGGTTCAGCAAAACGTTGGTGCCCGCACCCGGGACGTTATCCCCATCACCTACCGCTACGGGGTTTATAGGGTCAACCAGAGGAGGGTGAGGGGCTGGCTGAGATATGAAGAAAACTAAATACCAAAACGATGACGGCACGACAACTTACCCAAACCATTCTGAACAAACGGAGCTTCCTGTGCGTAGGCCTCGATACAGACCTGCGAAAGACCCCGGAATGTCTCCGAGGTACGGACGACGAGCAATTCGCCTTCAACAAGGCCATCATAGACGCCACTGCGCCCTACACTGTCTGCTACAAGCCGAACCTGGCTTTCTATGAGGAAAACGGCGCCCGGGGATGGGAAAGTTTCGCCCGTACATGCAGATATATCCGAGAACACTATCCGGAAATTTTTATAATCGCCGACGCCAAACGGGGCGATATCGGAAATACCTCAGGCATGTATGCCCGCGCGTTTTTCGAAGACGATTCGGTAGACGCGGTGACCCTCTCGCCATATATGGGCCGAGACACGGTAGAGCCGTTCCTCGGTTACCGGGGTAAATGGGCGGTGCTTCTGGCACTTACCTCCAACCCAAGCGCGGACGATTTCGAAACCCTGCGTTTCGGGGACGGCAGTATGCTATACGAAAAAGTTCTGCAAACTGCATCCGGATGGGGCAGCGTAGATAATACGATGTTCGTAGTGGGTGCCACTAAGGCGGAAATGCTGTCGTCGGTCCGACAAATTGTTCCGGACCATTTCCTGCTTGTGCCGGGAGTCGGGGCGCAGGGGGGAAGCCTCGAAGAGGTGGCCCGTTACGGCATGAACTCCGGCTGCGGACTTCTTGTGAACTCATCGCGCGCCATAATTTATGCCGACAGTTCGGCTGATTTCGCAACTACTGCGGCAACTAAAGCACGTGAAATGCAGCAGCAAATGTACGCACTGCTGGACCGGTATATTTGATTGGTTCAGAAATCAACCAATTCCCTGCGCCCGGAATATAATTAAACTCTACACGTCCCCGAGCGGATGGTATTTTTCCAGACTTTCCCGCAGGCTGTCATTATCGAGGTGCGTGTAAATTTCCGTTGTAATTATCGAACCGTGACCCAACAGGTCCTGCACCTGCCGGATGCTGGCTCCTCCCCGGAGCAGGTGTGTTGCGAAAGAGTGGCGAAAAGTATGCGGGCTTATTTTTTTACGGATACCCGCCGTTTCGGCCGCCCGCTCCACGATTATATAAACCATTTCGCGTGTCAGTTTGCGGCCCCGACGGTTCAGGAAGACTATATCGGCATGTTTAGGGTCAATGTCCATACTGCGGCGTTGTTCGAGCCAGAACGATATATTTTTTTTGGCAGCCGGACTTAGCGGCACAAGACGCTGTTTATTTCCCTTTCCCGTTACGCGCACGAAGCCGTCGTCGAAGAAAAGGTCACCCAGCCTAAGGGAAATCAGTTCGGACACTCGTAAGCCGCAACTGTAAAGGGTCTCGATTATCGCCTTGTTGCGGTGTCCCTGCGGATGGCTGAGATCTATACCGTCCAGAATAGTATCTATCTCCTCCACCGACAACACGTCCGGCAACTTGCGGAGCGGTTTCGGCATCTCGACAAATTCGGCAGGCGAAGAGTCGGCGTTATCGTTCAACACGAGGTAGGAAAAAAAACTCTTTATGCCGCTCAATATCCTTGCCTGAGTGCTCACCTCCACCCGCCGGTCGTATAACGATGCCAGGTATTGTTCGATATGCTCCCTCCCTGTGTAAAGCGGACTCTCGGCAGGGCCAGGGTTGGTCCCGGTAGCAGGCTCCCGAGCGGCGGAACGGTCCGTAGCCGCCGTACGTTCTGATACCGATACCGACACCGACATTTCCGTTCCGTCCGGCTGACCGTATTCCTTCACAAGGAAATCCCGGAACTGGCTGATATCCCGCAGGTACGACTCCACCGTATTTTCGGCAAGGTTCCTTTCGAACCTCAGGTACGCGGTATAAGAGCGGATGAGATTATCCCAGCCTGTGGCGTTATTGGACATAAAACCCTAACTTTACAGACGCTAAATTAACAAATTCCCCCAAGATGGACTATATCGAGGTAACCGTACCCTGTGCCGACACCGAGCAGGCCGAAATAACGATGGCCCTGCTTTCGGACTTTCCGTTCGAGAGTTTCGAAACCACCTCAACGGAACTGAAAGCATATATACCTGCCGCCGAGATGGAAAGCAACCGTGACGCGATAGAGACCCTTTTGCGCTCGACCGGCGCCCGGTGTACCGAACAACTTATACCGGAGCGGAATTGGAACGCCGAATGGGAATCGTCGTTCGAGCCGGTCACAGCCGGCAAGGTCCATATACGTGCTCCTTTCCACGACCCGGCACCGGAGGGGCTCACCGACGTAGTTATAATGCCCAAAATGTCCTTCGGTACCGGCCACCATGCCACAACCAGGCTCGTAACGACATTGATGGACGCAATCGATTTCAGAGGGCACAGGGTTCTGGATATGGGAAGCGGCACCGGGGTGCTTTCCATAATCGCGGCCCTGTGCGGAGCGGCATCGGTTGATGCCGTAGATATAGACGAGTGGGCATATAACAACTGCATGGAGAATATAGCAGTGAACGGGGTGGAGGACAGGGTTACGCCTATTCTCGGCGATGTGACGGCAGTGCCCGGACGGGAGTACGATATAGTACTTGCCAATATTAACCGCAACGTCCTGTGCCGGGATATAAAGGAATATTCCCGCCTTATCGTTGCCGCCGGGGTACTTATAATAAGTGGTATACTGGAAGAGGACCTGCCGGCCATAGAAGAGTGCGCTGTCGCCGCAGGGTTGGTCCGTGGCGAAGTTTCCACTGAAGGGGGATGGGCCGGTGCCGTGTACTGGAAAATATATAGTCATTAAGCCGGTTTTACTTTAGACGATGTATCTTACTGTATTAAATTCATAACTTTGCACCGTTTTTCATTAACCTATATAAATTCCCTGATGCGGTTCCTTCCGAGTATAATTTTACCGTTTTTGTTACTGACCGTGATGTGGTCGTGCGGCACCGACCATACCGGCCGAACGCACGAGGATTATGAGGTTTGGGGTATAGACGTCTCGAGACACCAGCAGAATATCGACTGGGCGGCGGTGGCTGAACGGAACGCTCCCTATTTCGTCTTCCTCAAAGCCACTGAAGGCACGCTTATTGTCGACCCGACCTACGAAAAGAACGCGGCCAGACTGGACGAACTTGGTATCCTGCGCGGAGCCTATCACTTCTTCGGCCATCGCACCCCGGGCAGGGAACAGGCCGAGAATTTCATCAGCGCGGCCGGTCTGGGTACCGGCAACCTGCTGCCGGTATTGGATATCGAGAAACACCGTTTTTTGACCGACCCCGAGAAGATGGTGCGCGAGGCCAAAGAGTTCTGCAAAGTGATAAGGAAACATTATGGTGTAAACCCTATAATATACTGCTCCACTTTATTTTACGAGCAGTACCTTCAGGCGGATTTCCCGCCGGGTCGCTACAACCTCTGGCTGGCCGACTATCGCGGTAATCCGGCGCATCATCCGTGGCGTTTCTGGCAGCATACGGAGTCGCACAGATTGCATGGAATCCGGGGAAATGTGGACCGGAACGTATTTGCCGGCACGGAGAAAGACCTTAAAAAATATACCATAAGGTAGGCTCAATGGAAAAAGGAACCGATTACCTGGTTATCGGCAGCGGTATAGCCGGACTGAGTTATGCCCTGAAGGTGGCCGACACCGGGAGAGTCCTGGTCGTAACCAAAGGTGAAATGCACGAGAGTAATACGGAATATGCCCAAGGGGGCATCTGCTGCGTCACCTACCCGCCCGATACATTCGAAAAACATATTGAGGACACACTTGTCTGCGGGGCCGGCTTGTGCGACCCGGTGGCGGTGGAGACAGTGGTGACGCGGGCTCCGGCAGCTATTAGCGAACTGGTGCAATGGGGCGTGAAATTCGATAAAACTGCCTCCGGCCGGTATGACCTGGCCCGAGAAGGCGGCCATTCCGAAAAGCGCATCCTACATCATAAAGACTATACCGGCGCTGAAATCGAACGCGCCCTTATCCGTCAGGTCAAACGCCATCCCAACATCGAGGTATTGGAGCATCATTTCGCCGTAGATATCATCACCCAGCACCACCTCGGGCAACTGGTTACCAAACATTCGACGGATATAACCTGCTACGGGGCCTATGTGCTGAACCTGAAGACGGGCAATATACTTAAAATACTGTCGAAGGTCACCGTCCTGTCGACCGGCGGGGTTGGAAATATCTACCACACTACCACAAACCCGCCCGTTGCTACGGGTGACGGTATAGCCATGGTCCACAGGGCCAAGGGAATGACGGAAAACATGGAGTTTATACAGTTCCATCCCACCTCACTCTACAACCCGGGCGAAAGTCCTTCTTTTCTCATATCCGAGGCCATGCGCGGTTTCGGTGCAATTCTCAAACTGAGCAACGGGCGGGAATTTATGGAGAAGTATCACCATATGGGTTCTCTCGCACCGCGCGATATCGTGGCCCGGAGCATCGACCACGAACTTAAAACCCGGGGAGAGGATTTCGTTTACCTCGACGTAACACACCGGCCTGCTGACGAGGTGATTTCACACTTCCCTCACATCTATGAAAAGTGCCTGAGCATAGGTATAGATATTACCAAGGAGTGGATACCCGTGGTACCGGCCGCGCATTATTGCTGCGGAGGGGTCAAGGTGGATTACCATGGACAGTCGTCGATTGCCAACCTGTACGCTCTCGGGGAGACCTCGTCCACGGGCCTGCACGGGGCCAACCGGCTTGCATCTAACTCCCTTATAGAGGCGGCCGTGTATGCCGACCTTGCCGCCGTCCATTCGTCGGCAAAGCTGCCGGAAATCGGATTACAGGGGAGTATTCCCGACTGGAACGATGAAGGAACCAGCAGCCCCGAGGAGATGGTGCTGATCACGCAGAACTACAGGGAAATGCAGCAGATTATGAGCAACTATGTGGGAATCGTCCGCTCGGACCTGCGACTGGAACGAGCGATGCGAAGGCTGGCGATAATATTCCAGGAGACCGAGGAACTTTACCTTAAATCGACCCTGAGCCAGAACCTGTGCGAACTTCGTAATATGATTACCGTGGGTTACCTTATAATAAAACAGGCCCAGCAACTAAAACAGAGCGTCGGGCTGCACTACTCCCTCGATTATCCCATGCTCAATGCCGTTGAAATGTAATCTACTTTAACTACTGCCCAATAAAGCAGGAAAAATAAATGCGGGCTGCCACCGTTCGCGGCCGGCCGCATATAACAGTATTAAAGAATTTTCAAACAAACGATATAACTATGGCCCTTAGGGAAGAGATAGACAGGCGGAGGACATTCGCCATAATAAGCCATCCTGACGCGGGAAAGACTACACTAACGGAAAAGCTACTGCTTTTCGGCGGAGCCATACATGTGGCCGGTGCGGTGAAGAGCAATAAGATTAAAAGGGGGGCAACGTCCGACTTTATGGAAATCGAGCGGCAGAGGGGCATATCGGTCGCCACCTCGGTAATGGGTTTCGACTACAAGGGCACCAAAATAAACATCCTCGACACCCCTGGCCACGAGGATTTCGCGGAAGATACCTACCGCACCCTCACGGCGGTTGACAGCGTGATAATCGTTATCGACGGGGCGAAGGGTGTGGAGACGCAGACGCGAAAACTGATGGAAGTCTGCCGGATGCGAAAGACCCCCGTGATGGTCTTTATCAATAAGATGGACCGCCCGTCTAAAGACCCTTTCGACCTGCTGGACGAGGTTGAGAGCGAATTGAAGATACGGGTGCGCCCGCTGGCCTTCCCGGTCAGCAACGGGCCGACATTCAAGGGTGTCTATAACCTTTATGAAAACAATCTGTCGCTGTTCCTGACCGAAAACCGCCAGACGGCGGACGGGGAGACTATCGATATAACGCTGGACGACGCGCGGCTGGACGACTATATTTCTCCGTTCACCGCCCGGCTCAAGGAGGACCTCGAACTGGTGGAAGGCGTCTACGATACTTTCGAGCGCGACGCATACCTGCGCGGGGAACTGGCCCCGGTATTTTTCGGCAGCGCGATTAACAATTTCGGGGTACGTGAACTGCTCGACTGCTTCATAAAAATCGCCCCGTCGCCGCGCCCGTCGACGACCGAGCAGCGCGAGGTGGACCCCTACGAGGAGAAACTGACCGGCTTCGTTTTCAAGATACACGCCAATATGGACCCTAACCACCGCGACCGCATCGCATTTCTCAAAATATGCTCGGGAACCTTCGAACGCAATAAACCCTACCTCCACGTACGTAGCGGAAAGAATATGAAATTTTCCTCCCCCACGGCTTTTATGGCCGAGAAGAAATCAATCGTGGACGAGGCCTTTCCGGGAGATATTGTCGGGCTGCACGACACGGGAAATTTCAAGATAGGCGACACATTTACGGAGGGCGAGAAACTGAGGTTCACTGGGATACCCTCGTTTTCACCGGAACTGTTCCGCTACATCGAGAACGCCTCGCCGGAGAAGTTCAAACAACTTTCCAAAGGCATTGACCAGCTTATGGACGAGGGGGTGGCCCAGCTATTCACCAGCCGCCTGAACGGACGCAAAATAATCGGCACTGTGGGCGCCCTGCAATTCGAGGTTATCCAGTACCGGCTGGAGCACGAATACAACGCCATGTGCAAATACGAGCCGATACAGATACACAAGGCGTGCTGGATTGAGAGCGATAACGCAGAGCAACTGGCGGATTTTATGAAGCGGAAACACGCCAATATGGCCATCGACAAGCACGGCCGGGATGTGTTCCTAGCCGACACGAGCTACGGCCTCAGTTTAGCACAGGAAAAATTCCCGGATATCCGATTCCATTTCACCTCGGAATTTTAAAAGCTCATTGATGCTTTCTTCAAATTATCGAAAGGAATAACCCGAATTTCATAAAGGATAAAAAAACACAAGGGAGGCCCGGGCCTCCCTTTATAGCCAGTGGCTTCGGGCAATCAGTCACGGTGCCGTTTGTAGCTCAGCGCCTTAATCTTTAGGCCGATATAATCGATATCTCCACCTTCCCCATATAGGTCCATACTGCATGTACGTGTCCGGCCGGCCAAATCGATCCGGCCGTCGCCCGCTACGGTAGCGTACATATATCCGATTTTATCCCGCTTACATCCACCTTACCTATACGGTTATTCAATACCGTCAACAGTCCACTTAAAAAGTCATCAGCGGCCGGTCGAGGAAGTTACCCCTGCCAGAAAGGTCGGAATTACCTCCGGACATTGCAATACGCCTTTTGAGGTAGAAATTGATGCTCAGCAAATTCACATGGTTCAGCCGTGTATTGCCGAAGTAGTGGTGGTAACCGGCAGAATAATCCATATATATTTTGTTACGCAATAAGGTCCGGCCCCGGTAACGTATACCTGCCTGGATGGTCGCACCGCCGTGGCTGATGCCTGAGCGGTGCCCCGCCAGGAAGTAGCCGCCTACACCCTCGTAGAGTTCGAGCACGGAACGGGACCTACTAAACCATATTAGCCGGTGGGTTTTTTCAATACCTGCAGAAAGGACCGCATCCTCATCCCATCTTAACTTAGATACGGAGGCCGTAAAAGAAAAAAAAGCGTCTAAATCTGTCGCGGGGAGGACGGAACCCGTATTCATTGGGAAATGTATCGAAAAAGGGCGAGAACCTGTACTTTACCATTACTCCCGGCTCCCCACTACGGGTGGAAATGGTAAACGACGCCGACAGGGTGTGCCTGTTAGTAGATTTAAAAAGGGTCCATTCCAATGCGGGGGGAATCTCGTCGAGATAAAAATCTTTCTGCGGGGAGGAGACGATCCAATATTGGGGATCATATCCGAGGTAGCTTATGTGTAATTCGTCTCCGTAATTACACTCGAGGCTATACTCGCCGTCTATTCCGGAGCCCGTTCCGTTCGAAG
Source organism: Alistipes sp. (assembly GCA_021202985.1). Lineage (GTDB taxonomy): Bacteria > Bacteroidota > Bacteroidia > Bacteroidales > Rikenellaceae > WRDF01. The sequence continues at coordinate 20,039 of JAJQCA010000084.1, read as the reverse complement.
TGTCCTTCACCAGTATGATGGCTCCGATAAGCGGCTCGCGATCTATCGACGAATACACACGGCCCCTGAGCGTAACGGGCTGGGCAGCCGCCGCAGCCGCTATGAATGACAACAGCAAAAGTACAAACCGCCTCATGCCGAAGGGACGGTGGTTACTCCGTAAGAGTCCTTGGCCCACCTGCCCTGCGAGCGGAGAGTTTGCTCCACCACATCCCTCACACAACCTTCGCCGCCACGATACTGCGAAACATACCGTGCCACGGCCAGTATCTCCACCGAAGAGTCGGCCGGGCAGACAGGCATTCCGCTGTATTGCATGGCCTCCAGGTCGGGAATGTCGTCGCCCATAAACATAACCTCCTCCCGTGCGAGACCGTTGCGATCCATAAAATCTTTAAGTACCGCCACTTTGTCCGGTACATTTGAGTGGAACTCGGTTACACCCAGTGTGCGGAACCGGAGTTCGAGCGTTTTACCCCTCCCGCCGGTGATAATGCAAACTTTATAACCGGCCCTGAGCGCGAAGGCTATGGCATATCCGTCCTTGGCGTTGTATTTCCGGATAAAATCCCCGTCGGGCAGAGGTATTATACCTCCGTCCGTGAATACCCCATCGACGTCGAAGACGAATGCCTTGACGCTGGCTATATCTTCTTTGAAGTTTCCCATATGCTTTTGCTCAGGTTGATATAAATATTTTTCAAATCCGGCTTCTCTCGCAACAGTTCGCAGTGGAGACTCTTCGTCTGGAAGTCGTTCCGGATGGCAGGACCCGTCTGGGTTTCGAGCGGTGATGCTGCAGCCACGGCTTTGGCCGCGGTTTCCGTTATAAGCGGTTTGAGCACCCCGAAGTCCAGACCCGCATCTGCGGCGAGTTCCTCTCCGACCGTATACATGTAATTTGTAAAATTGCAGGCGAAGACCGCCGCGGCATGAAGCACGGCCCGTTTTTCGGACTCCAGCAACTGCGGTTCCGTGCCCAGCGCCTCCGCGAGTTCCCGCATGGCGGAAAGGGCCATCTCGTCAGAGCCCTCGATAAAAACGGGTATTCCGCTGAAATCAATCTCCCTCCCTTTGGTGAAAGTCTGCAAGGGATAGAAAACGCCCTTATGCTTCACATTACCGGGAAGGGCGGATAAAGCCGTGCTACCGGCAGTGTGAGCAACGACCGCGTCCCCGAAGTCGAGCGAGGAAGCCAGCGAAGGAATCGCACGATCCGAGACCGCGAGTATGTACAGCCCTGCCGTTTGGAGCGCGGCGGGGTCGCTGGCGAAAGCGCAGCCGGCTATAGAGGCCACCTTAATTCCATCCGCCGTGTTGCGGGCAAATATCTGTTTGGGAGGGTAACCCCGGCGAGTAAGTGCATCGGTAATCACCCAGGCAAGGTTACCGCTGCCAATTATGACTGTATCCGTCATGTTTCTGTATCTGTCAGGTCAGTTAGTTTTACGTTATATCTGGAGCCGGCCACCAGTTCCTTCATGCTGTCGACAATATCGGTCACTTTATTCAGGCTTTCGTTACCCTGGTAGGTGATACCGGCCTGCATGGTACTGGAACCCTCCACACCGTCTATTACGTCCGAAACGGTTATATTGTGGGCATCCTTTGCCGGAATATAGTAATCGGTTTTCTCGTCGTTGACATTTACCACGCCGGCAACCAACCCGGCATTCTCCATATCGAAAATAACGTCCCTTACTATACGCGTCGGCATGTTGAGTTCGGCCGCCACCTGTTCCGAATTGACCGGACCACGGTTCTCCGTGTAATGCTTGACGATAACCAGCATCGCCGCCAGCATCACTTTCCTGCGGTTGTCATAGCTCATATGGAGAGATTCGCGCTCCTGCTCGTACTGGGAGATGTTCTGGTATGCGAACGACAGTTCGGCACCCACCAGCAGTATCATCCAACTGGCCTGTAACCAAATAAGGAACAGTGGAAGGGCGGCGAAACTACCGTAAATTACGTTGTAACTCGTTATATACTTTTGTACCAGCACATAGCCTACCTGGAATATCTGGAAGCAGGTACCGGCGATTATACCGGCAACCAGCGCCCCCCTGAATTTAACCTTCGTGTTCGGCATCACGTAGTAAACGAACGCGAACATGAGCCACAGCACCACAAGGGATAGCAGTCCGAACAGTATATCCACGAACCATGTGGAACCCGAAAGCGTCTCCAGCCTTATCCTTACGTAGCGGACCAAACCGCTCGAAACAAGCCAAAGAATTGGAGCCACCACCACCACGGTAACATAGTCGCTAAACTTTCGGGCCAGCGACCTCTGCTTCTTAATCTCCCAGATATTGTTGAATGCTTTTTCGACATTCCCGAACACTTTAATAACCGACCAGAACAGGACCAGGAAGCCGACCGAGGCTACGATACCACCACGGGTGCGCATCAGCATATTGTTGGCGAACTCGATAACGTTGTCGATTATGGTAGAATACTGAGGAAACTCCGTATAGAGGTAGTCGTTGAGACTTGACTCCAGCCCGAACCCCTTTACTATTCCGAAGATAAGGGCCGCCACCGGAACGATGGACATGAGCGTGTACATAGTGAGCGCGGCCGCGCGAACCCCCACCCCGTGCTCGGCCAGTCCGCTGATGGTATAGGCCGAAATACGGAACGGCCGGATAAACCACCTCTCCTGGGGTTTACCGTTTTCGTCCAGTGTGGACTTCTGCCATAGGCCGTGCCTGAAAAACTCTATGAGTTTCTTAATCATTCCGGGGGTCCGTTCGTTCGATAATTACATGGTAATAAGCAAAAATCAAACAATATGCGGCATGTATACTAAAAGCCGAGGGTTGAGCCACGCTTACTGAGGCTCTGCCAGGGCATATTCTATATTCTATAAATATAGTGAAGGTGAGAGCAATAGTATGAAAAATTGTTTTCCGGGAAATTGCCGAACCGACTCTATATTCTGCAAATATAGGAATTTCCCCCGAGACAAATAGCCGCACAGGGGCGGAATTTAGAAAAGTAAGCCGTACATGACCTGTCAATTACACCGGCTCCAGCAGCAGGCACCAACGTCTGCTCCCGATGGCGGTAAAAGCCGCCCAACAGGTGCCTCCTTCCCGTATAGCCAACTGCTTTTTTACCGTAGCCGCATCCTCGCGGAAACCCCGTATCAGAAAGTTGAGAGACTTTATATCTTTCTGCCGAAGGTAGGATTTCAGTTGTTTCGGCGAGTAGCGTAGTATGTCTTTTATACGGTAAACCCGGCCGATAAAGTCGGCCGGAACCGAATTACCGAAGGCGTAGCCGTCGGGCGAAGGCATAGTCCAACCGCGGCCGCAATAGTACTCCTGTGCCACGCCGGCCTTGGCCAGTGCAACATCCGGCACTGCGAGGTATCCATAGCCTGCCGGGGCGAAACCATTATCCACCGTTCGCGGCACCTTACGGTAGGTATATTCCGCCTCACCCTGTCCGAGTGCACGCGCAGCAACCACCGGGCCGTACACCTCCCGGCCGGTCTCCACAAGTACTTCCTTGCATTCACCCGCATCGGAAATTACCGTTACCCTCGACCGCTCACCGAATACCCGGAAAGCTTCATGCACGTCGAATAGGGGGGAAAGTTTGACCACCACCCTGCCCGATATTTCCCTCAACCGCGGCAGAAGGGCCTCAACATCCGGCGAACAATCGGCCAGAGCGGCCATTTTGCGGCCCGCGATATCGCGCCGGTCAGGGTCTAAATACAAAAGGTCGGGCTTTATATCCGGGTGTGCGGAGAGGTATTGCTCCGCGGTGGATGTGACCACTTCGATATTACTTACGCCCATCAGCCTGAAATTATACCGGGCAATCTCCGCCCTCAGTTCATCCGGCTCCACTGCAACGACCCGGGCGAAACCCCGCGAGAGGGCAAAGCTGTCCACCCCCAGTCCGCAAGTGAGGTCAAGGCACAATTCACCGGTATATTTTTTCGAAAAGGCCGCCCGCTGGCCGCTCGACTGCTCGAACGCCCTGCCCGGGAGGATGCACCGTGCCCGGTAGTAATCCGGCAGTTTCATCCGCGCCCGTTGCAGATATTTTACCCGTGTGGCAACCTCACGGGCATTTGGAAGGGTGCGGTCGAGTGCGATATCCAGCGGGTCGCGCCCGATGTTCTCCTCAACCTGTGCCATGAAATGCGGTTGCCGGTACAGTTCGAATTCCTTCCAGTCCATTACTCCGGCAAAGATAATCTTTTGGTCCGGGCCTCGGAATACCGTCCGAGCATCACGGCGGATAAAATTATAAGCACGTACGCCATGATTGCCGCCGCCAACGGCAGTTTTACATCCACGGCACCCCATTCCAATCCTGCACACCACACCATAACCGCATCCTGGCTCCGTTCCGCCGCGCCGATCACCCAAGAGTAAACCCCACCTCCGAAACCGAACGGCCATATCAGCCACAGCACTCCGGCCATCACTATAATGTGGGCGGTGATTATCACCAGCGGGTTCACGATGATACCCGCCACCGGAACCCTCCCGAACCAGAATGAAACGAACGGAGCTACGGCCAGCGATGCCGCAATGCCTACGATATATACCGAAAGGATACCGTCAACAACCCGGTTACCCGTCCGGACCATTTTGAACACCGGGCCAAAATAAAGCAATATGGCAAGTACCGCGGCGTAAGATAAAACGAAACCCGGATCGCCAGAAAGATGCGGAGACATAGCCAGTATAAGAAACGCCGATGCGGCAAGAATGTTTATCGCACTACGTGTGGTACCCCGGGCTAGGGCAGCCTGCGCGAAGGTGAACATAGTGGCCGCCCTCACCACCGAAGGCGACAGGCCCGCGGCGCAGGCGAACAGCCAGACCGCTCCGGCCGCCGCTATATTTTTCACTACGTGCCCACGGCAAACCGCCGGTACAAAATATAGGAGTAGGTTTACCAGGATGAACACAATACCGACGTGCAGCCCAGAGACGGCCAACAGGTGAGCCCCGCCACCGTCCGTATAGGTCTGCCGGAGCTCGCGGGAGATATGCCGCTTATCGCCCGTTGTCATGGCGGCGACTACCCCGTGGAGCGAGGCTCCGGGTAGCTCCGAGAATTTCCTTACCGCCGCGTTATGGAGACGCCCGGGCCAGGATATCCGTCCGGGACTTCCTGCTGCTATAATACCGTCGGGGTAAATGAACATCCTCCCGGCCATTCCTCGCCTTATCATCAATCGTCCGTAGGCTCCGTCCTCAGCGGTGAACGGATAGAAGGTTTCAGCGACTACCATCCGGTCTCCGGCATTGAGCAACAGGGTGGTATCCGCATATATCTGTAATGAGGTGCCGATATTCCGCCGCCGGGCAGATTCCTGCCCGGCGGCGGAACGGGCCCCATACCGCGGTCCGGCGTGCTTATATTCCGCAGCTTTTACAGATATTAAATTACCGACCGTCCTGTACCAACGCCCTGAGGCCACCGGCTCGTCCTGCACTGAAACTTCTGCGTAAACGGTTTTACCGCCCGGGATACCGGTATCCGGACCGCCGGAAGTGAAAGACGCCATCCCGCCGAAAAAAAGTGCCACCGACAGCAAGGTGTATATTCCGGCAATCTTTTCATTCCTTACAAAGCATCCGCACAGCCATGCAATCGCAAACCCGGCCGCATAATACCCCCAGCCTATCGCTGTAGCCGATGCCAGTAATATCCCCGCCCCTGCGGGGATGAGTAATTTAACAAAAGGGAATCTCGCCTGACCCATCAGCGTAAAAATAGGACTTTTCGGTATATTTTTACATCTCTGTTCCGGGTAGGAGCAATTATGAAAGAGAATTTCTCTTAATCCGTAGCCTTACAATATATTAATTTTTATGTCCGGAGATAGATCATTTACCATAAAAGTAGAGCAATTTTGCCGGACGCCGGCAAAGAAAAAGGGTAAGCAACTAATTGCTTACCCTTTCAATATAAAAAAACGATTTCCTACTTCTTATTACGTTCCGGACGGAGGGTGCGGACAACCTCGCCGGCCTGCCACAGCTCGCTTTCGCGAAGCTCGCGAAGCTCGGCGTCGAGTTTTTCGCGGTAGTCCGGTTTGCTGTTGGTGTCTATCGAGCGCTGTGCCTCGTTGCCGCTGGCAACCTCGGCGTAGAGCTTCTGGAACACCGGCAGGGTCGCATCGCGGAAGGGCCTCCACCAGTCGAGGGCACCGCGCTGGGCCGTGGTCGAGCAGTTGGCGTACATCCAGTCCATACCGTTCTCGGCAACCAGGGGCATAAGGCTCTGGGTAAGTTCCTCGACCGTCTCGTTAAACGCCTCCGAAGGGGTATGACCATTGTCCCGGAGCACCTGGTACTGGGCGGCGAAAATACCCTGGATACATCCCATAAGGGTCCCGCGTTCGCCCGTAAGGTCCGAATAGACTTCGCGTTTGAAGTCGGTCTCGAACAGGTAACCCGAACCCACGCCGATACCGAGGGCAACCACGCGCTCGAACGCACGGCCCGTTGCATCCTGGAAAATAGCGTAGCTCGAGTTGAGCCCGCGGCCCTCCAGGAACAGGCGGCGCAGCGACGTGCCGGAGCCTTTGGGAGCCACCAGTATCACATCCACATCGGCCGGTGGTACGATGCCCGTGCGTTCCTTATAGGTGACAGCGAAACCGTGGGAGAAATAGAGGGCCTTGCCCGGCGTAAGATGCTTCTTGATGGTCGGCCAGAGGGCGATCTGGGCCGCGTCGGAAAGCAGGTACTGTATGATAGTGGCGCGCTGGCAGGCCTCTTCTATCTCGAAAAGGGTCTCGCCCGGCACCCAGCCGTCGGCAACGGCCTTGTCCCAGGTCTTGGAATCCTTCCGCTGGCCTACTATTACATTGAAACCGTTGTCTTTCAGGTTGAGCGACTGGCCGGGGCCCTGTACGCCGTATCCGATAACGGCTATCGTTTCGTCTTTGAGTACTTCCCTTGCCTTATCCAGGGGGAATTCTTCACGGGTCACGACGTTCTCTTCTACGCCCCCGAAATTCATTTTTGCCATAATCTGTCTGTAATGTTATATGTTTATTATCTAAGTTTTGCTGTTAATAGTTTGTCGGCTTTCTGTTGATAACCAAGCACGGACCTGTCTGCTTCCGTTTGATACGTTGTTGATAACTTGTCGGGCCTTCCGCAGTTATCCACAAAACCGCGGCAGGGCTGTTAATAATCCCCGCCGTCGAACTCGTCTATCTTCTCCTGCAGGATATCCTCTATCGCATCTCGGTGCAGCACGACGCTCCCCGAGCGGGTGAATTCGAGCAGCACCCCTTCCCTTTCGAGCTTGTCGCGCAACTCGTCTATCTCCTCGCGGGTACCGGTCTTCTCCATTACCACGTACGAGGGATTGAACTCTATCATCCGGGCCATCATGCCGCGCGAAAAAGCGTCGATACGGCCGTTGCCGCCGAGGTATCTGGAGGATATTTTGTAAAGGGCTATCTCCTGGGTTATCAGCTCGTCGGGCGTGTAGTACGACACATCTATCACGTCGATAATATTACGTATCTGCTTGGTCACCTTATCGATTATCTCCTGGGTGGTGAACGCCGAGATAACGAACATACTGATACCCTTTATCGACGACTCGCTCACCTTCAGACTTTCGATATTTATCTTGCGGCGCAGGTAGCAGACCGTGATACGGTTGAGAACCCCTATCTGGTTCTCGGTGAAGGCTATAACTATATATTCCTTGTTCATATCCCGTCCCCCTTATTCGTTATAGATCGATTCGTCCAGCGCGGCACCCGCGGGCACCATCGGGAAAACGTTCTCCTCGCTCCTAACCACTACTTCGAGCAGGTACGACCCCTCGGCCCCGACCAGCGCGGCCACCGCCTCTTCCAGTTCGCCGGGGGAGCTGACCCTCCGACCCGGAATGCCGTAAGCGTCCGCTATCTTTATAAAATCTGGGTTCTCCAGCTCGGTGAACGAGTAGCGCCTGTCGAAGAACAACTGCTGCCACTGGCGCACCATCCCGAGGTATGAGTTATTGAGGATTAGCATCTTGACACCGATACGGTTCTGCATAATGGTGCCGAGCTCCTGCATGGTCATCTGGAAGCCTCCGTCGCCCATCACGGCGAAAACCTGCCGCCCGGGCACCCCCATTTTGGCTCCGATGGCCGCCGGAAGACCGAACCCCATCGTACCCAGTCCCCCCGAAGTGATAAAGCTCCGGTTGCTGTCGAAGCGGGAATAGCGAGCGCTGAACATCTGGTTCTGGCCTACATCGGTCACGATCACCGCGTCGCTTCCGGCCTTTGCGGTAAGTGCGCTCACGGCCTGCGCCATCGAGATATATTTGCCTTTGGGGTCGACCGTTTTGGCTACCACCCTCTCCTGCTCCTTCTGCCTGTACTGTGCCGCCGCGGCCAGCCATTCGGCCCGGTCGATATATTTGAGGCCCGTTTTCATGGCTTCCAGCGCCTCCTTAGCGTCGGCGTTCAACGGCAGGTCGCACCGAAGGTTCTTGCCCAGCTCGGCGTGGTCGATATCGATATGTATTATTTTCGCCCCCGGCGCGTAACCTTTAACGGCGCCGGTCACCCGGTCGCTGAAACGCATGCCCACGGCGATAAGCAGGTCGCTCTTCTGGGTCAGCTTATTGGCCGGGATATGGCCGTGCATCCCGATATTGCCCACATACAAGGGGTGCGAGGTGCAGACGGACGAAATACCCATAATGGTTGTGGCTATCGGTACGTTACCGATATCGGCGAACTCCGCCAGCGCCTTCTCCGCCCCGGCGAGGGTAACCCCCTGGCCGGCCAGGATCAGCGGACGCTCCGCGGCGTTGACCATCTCAACGATCCGCGCGACCTTTTCCGTGTCAAGCACCGGTTTTGGCGTATAACTGCGCAGGCCCATACAGGGTTTGTAGGCGAAATCGACGTCCTCGACCTGTGCGTTCTTGGTGATATCGATCACCACCGGCCCGGGCCTGCCCGAACGGGCGATGTAAAAGCCTTTGGCAATGGCCGGGGCTATCTCCGAGGCCGAGGTCACCTGATAGTTCCATTTGGTGACCGGCATGGTCATGCTTATAATATCCGCCTCCTGGAAGGCGTCGGTGCCGAGCATCGTGGAGGGCACCTGGCCCGTGATACAGACCAGCGGCGTTGAGTCGAGCATCGCATCTGCGATACCCGTCAGCAGGTTTGTAGCGCCCGGCCCGGAGGTCGCAATGCAGACCCCCGCCTTGCCGGTGGCGCGCGCATAACCCTGCGCGGCGTGTACCGCGCCCTGCTCGTGACGCGTGAGGATATGGTTTATCCTGTTGCGGTAATCGTAAAGGTGGTCGTATATCGGGATCACCTGGCCGCCCGGGTAGCCGAACATAATGTCAACTCCCTCGGCTATCAGCGAGAGGAGAAGCGCATCGGCACCCTTTACCTTCTGTTTCTTTGCCATCGTGTTTCTTTTATTGGCCCGGCCCAGCGGGGCCGCGGCTCTGAGGGCGGCCCGGTGCTGCCCATATTGTTTTACCTTTGGTTCCCTTAGTGGGTGGGTTACTTTTTGGTGGGGAAGCCAACCACCGGGGATTGCCAAAGCCCGGTACTGCTACTCCCTCCCCTGATATCGTCCTTGAGGCCACCGGCCCTGGCCCCGTAACTCCCAGTGCTCCCTGCCTTACGGTTTTACGGCCCTTGCCGCGGTGGGATACCTTACTCGATAACCCTTACCCCGCCCAGGTCCGCAGAAGCCACCAGCGAGGCGTAAGCCTTCAGGGCCCTGCTGACGACCCGCTCGCGGCCGACGGGGACGTATGCCGTCATTTCAGCCCTCCGGGCTTCGAGTTCGTCGTCGCTAAGCTGGACGTCTATCTTTCGCCCGGGTATATCGATAACTATCCGGTCGCCGTCCCTCAGCAGGGCGATCTCGCCCCCGGCGGCCGCCTCGGGCGACACATGGCCGATAGAGAGCCCCGAAGTACCCCCCGAGAAGCGGCCGTCCGTTACCAGAGCGCACTCACGGTCTATCTTCACACTCTTGAGGTAAGAGGTCGGATAGAGCATCTCCTGCATACCGGGGCCGCCTTTGGGACCCTCGTAGCGGATTATCACCACGTCGCCCTTCTGCACGCCGCCGCCAAGAATGCCGGCGCAAGCCTGCTCCTGTGACTCGAATACACGTGCCGTACCCTCGAAACGGAGTATCGACTCGTCCACCCCGGCCGTCTTGACGATACACCCCTTGCGGGCTATGTTGCCGAAGAGTACCGCGATTCCGCCGTCCCGAAGGTGGGGATGGTCCGTATCGCGGATACATCCCTGCTCGCGGTCGGTATCGTGGGTTTCGTAATATTCACCCTGCGAAGCCAGCCTCCGGTTGAACTTGCCGGCCGGGGCGGCCAGCGTCCTGCGGGCGGCCTCCACTATTACTTTTTCGCTGAGTATATCGTTTTCGTCAATGGCGGCGCCAAGGGTCGGATAATCTATACGTCCTACCGTATCGTCAATAAGCCCGCCGCGGCGCAGCTCCCCCATTATGGAAAGTATCCCTCCGGCGCGGTTCACATCCTGTATATGGTAGTGGTAGTTGGGTGCAACTTTGCACAGCACCGGAACCCGGCGCGACAACGCGTCAATATCGGCCATCGTGAAATCGACCCCGGCCTCGTAAGCCACCGCGAGCAGATGGAGCACGGTATTGGACGACCCCCCCATAGCGATATCGAGCGACATGGCGTTAAGGAACGCCTCGCGCGTGGCTATGGAGCGTGGCAGTACCGAGTCGTCGTCCTCGAAATAGTACCTGCGCGCGTTATCGACGATTATTTTAGCCGCCTTTTTAAACAGTTCCTCACGCTCGGCATGGGTGGCCACCACCGTGCCGTTGCCCGGCAGGGCGAGGCCCAGCGCCTCGGCAAGGCAGTTCATCGAGTTGGCCGTGAACATACCCGAACAACTGCCGCACGTGGGGCAGGCGCCCCGTTCCAGTTCGGCAAGTTCGTCTTCGGGGAAGCTGTCGTCAGCCCCTTTCACCATTACGTCAATCAGGTCGTGGTCTTTCCCGTTCACCCGCCCGGCCTCCATCGGCCCGCCGGAGACGAACACCGCGGGGATGTTCAGCCGCATTGCGGCCATCAGCATCCCGGGGGTTACCTTATCGCAGTTGGAAATACAGACCATCGCGTCCGCCTTGTGGGCGTTGCACATATATTCGACGCTGTCGGCGATAATCTCGCGCGAGGGGAGCGAATAGAGCATCCCGTCGTGGCCCATCGCGATGCCGTCGTCAATGGCAATGGTGTCGAATTCGGCCGCAAAGCAGCCCTGCTCTTCGATCCACGCCTTGACCTTCTGGCCTATCTCGTGAAGATGTACGTGCCCGGGGACGAACTGGGTGAAAGAGTTGACGATGGCAATAACGGGCTGCCCCATCTGCTCCTCTTTCATGCCGTTGGCGCGCCAGAGGCTCCGGGCGCCCGCCATCCGCCGTCCTTCAAGTGTCGTACTGCTTCTGAGTGGTCTCATTTTTTTATACCTTTTAAATAATATAACTTTGTCCGGGCTTGGCCGGGTTGTGCCATTTTTCCCTCCCGTCCGTAGTTATGCCGCAAATTAGTACCGTACTCTGTCAGTAGTTTACACTTGTTTCCGGCTTACGGAGAATTAGCAGCGGTGCAATTTATAGAAAGCCATTGACCGGTAGGTTTAAAAACCTTACATTTTTACGATGCCGTTTACCCGGTTTTGGAGGCTACTTTATGGATTTACAACTGTTTAGACTTACGGCAAACACTAAAACAAAATAACAATATAACTAATTGTTAAATTTTGATTGCAAGTTAGTTATTTTTCACAAAACGAGAAAATAAATGGCTGCCTGCCTTGTTTGCGCGGGATGCCGGAAAAAAGATAAACACCATACTATTATGAAACCGGAATACATACCTTACGTCGAAGAACTTATAGAACTGGCCATAAAAGAAGATATCGGCGACGGCGACCACACCTCGCTCGCTTCCATTCCCGCTGAAGCCGGGGGCCGGATGCAACTACTGGTCAAACAGGACGGTATCATTGCCGGAATAGCGGTGGCCGAAATGGTGTTCCGGCGGCTCGACTCCGGGGTTGTGTTCGAAAGGTTGATAGAAGACGGAACGACAGTTCGTAAAGGCGATATAGCATTTTATGTATCCGGCCGGATTATCACGCTCCTTCAGGCGGAACGTATAGTGCTAAACATTATGCAGCGCATGAGCGGGGTGGCGACCCAGACTTCATATTATGTGGAGAGGCTTTCCGGACTCCACACCCGTATTATCGACACCCGCAAGACCACACCGGGAATGCGCGTACTCGACAAGATGGCTGTAAAGCTCGGCGGAGGAGGCAACCACCGCATCGGGCTTTTCGATATGATACTGCTGAAGGATAATCATATTGACTTCGCCGGAGGGATAACGGCCGCGGTTAACGGGGTTAAAAAATATCTTGAAAAGCTCGGTAAGGCCCTTCCCATCGAGGTGGAGGTCCGCACGCTCGAGGATATAGACGAGGCCCTCACCGTGGGCGGCGTTGACCGGATAATGCTCGACAATTTCGATATAGAGACTACTCGACGCGCCGTCGAGAAAATCGCCGGGCGCACCGAAATAGAATCTTCGGGCGGCATTACTTTCGATACCCTGCGAGATTATGCGGAGTGCGGCGTTGACTTTATATCGGTCGGCGCGCTGACCCACCAAATTAAGAGTCTCGACATGAGCCTGAAAGCGGTGGAGGGATAATTTTATTGTAAAGGACTGGGAATAACAGACGATTACTATGGGTTTGAGGTTTATAGCCGCGACGTTATTAACGTTAGCCGTAAATGGAGTGTATGGCCAGCACATGTTCGATTATTCCGACTTCCGGGCCGGGAGGTTCACACCCCAAAACGTACACGGCATACGTTCGATGGCCGACGGGGAGCATTACACTATTCTGGAAGGGAACAGCATCGTAAAATACTCGTATAAAACCGGCGAAATGGTTTCGGTGGTTATCGACTTCGATGAATTCCTGGACGGCACGGTGGAGAATTACACGTTCTCGGCAGACGAACGCAGGGTACTTGTGACAACCGGGTCACAACCGATTTACCGCAACTCGTTTACGGCGATATACCATCTATTCGATATCGCCGGACGGACAGGTACACCTATTACGGACTATCCTGTGCGTGATGCGGCATTCCTGTCTCCGGACGGACGCCGCATCGGATTCATTCACGAAAACGACCTCTATTACTGCGATGTCACAACGGGCACAGACGGGGTCGAAACAGTACGCATCACCCATGACGGGGAATACAACCGGGTAATTAACGGCCATACCGACTGGGTATACGAGGAGGAGTTCGGTTTCACGAAAGCTTACGACATATCGCCCGACGGGCGGTATATTGTATATCTTCGGTTCGATGAGACGGAGGTGCCCGAATTTTCGATAAGCCGTTACACGGGAAGCCTTTATCCGGAACCGCTGACATTCAAATACCCGAAAGCGGGAGAGAAGAACTCTGTGGTCACCCTGCATGTTACCGACCTTGCCGACGGCAGCACGACCCGGGTGGATACCGGGCCTGAGACCGACCAATATATCCCCCATATCGGATGGGACCCGGAAGGCAGGCTCTATTTCTACCGCCTCAACCGGCTGCAAAACAGGTTGGAACTTCTGCTTTGCCGGGACGGTTTCAATCCGGAAGTTATCCACACCGAGTCCGACCGGAGGTATATCGAGAGGCCGGACGAAACCACGGTTACTTTCCTCCCGCGCGACCGGTTTATCATCCAGTCGGAACGGAGCGGTTACCGGCACCTTTACCTCCATACCATCGACAAAGGGGTCACCGACACCCTGACGCGCGGTAATTGGGAGGTCCTCGACCTAATTAGCGTGACCGGGGACCGGGTCTATTACCTTTCCAACGAAGGTTCGTCTATCCGCAACAACCTTTACAGCGTTAAGCTAAACGGCAAGGGCAAAAACCAGCTGACGGATGAAAACGGGGTCTGGTCGATCGCTCCTTCGGAAGGGTTCAGGTATTTTATCAGCCGGTTCTCGAACGTATCCACCCCTTTGCAGGTCCGGTTACACGATGCCCGGGGTAAAGTATTGCGTACGCTCGAAGATAATTCACAACTTGCGGAGACGCTTCAAAACCGGAGGGTTCCACGCAAGGAGTTTTTCCGTATAACCACGGAACGGGGCACGGCGCTGAACTGTTATGTGATTAAACCGCTCGATTTCGACCCGGCAAAGAAGTATCCGGTGATGATGACCCAGTACAGCGGTCCCGGCTCGCAGTCGGTGCAGGACCGCTGGTCGATGGACTGGACGGACGTGTTGGTTCAGGAGGGATATCTTGTAATGTGCGTGGACGGACGCGGAACGGGTGGCCGTGGGGCGGACTTCCGCAAGGTGACCTACCGTAACCTGGGCGGTCCCGAAGTGGAGGATCAGATATCGGCCGCAAAATACATAGCCACCCAGCCCTATGTCGACCCGGACCGTATCGGGATTTACGGCTGGAGTTACGGTGGGTTTATGGCACTGAACTGCATTCTGAAAGGAAACGATATTTTTAAAATGGCCATCGCCGTCGCACCGGTAACTTCGTGGCGCTATTACGATACCATCTACACGGAAATATACAACGGACTCCCGGAAGACAACCCGCACGGTTATGACAACAATTCACCTGTCAATTTCGCCGATCGGCTCAAAGGCAGGCTGCTTATCGTACACGGCACGGAAGACGATAACGTTCATTTCCAGAACGCGATGGCAATGGCCGATGCCCTGATTCGCGCGGGTAAGGATTTCGATATGATGATCTACCCCGACGACAACCACGGCATGTATCCTACCGGACGGCATCATGTAAGGGAGAAAATGATAAAATACACGTTGGATAATCTCTGATTTTTATTCTTAGAAAATCTTTCCTGACTAATGCAAGGCCCTACTTCTGATGGAAGCAGGGCCTTCGAAATTTATTTCTTAATTACAAATAAAACTAATCCGTTATAAGTGTAGGGGAAAATCATACAATCCGGGATACCGTCCCGGAGACTCTTCTTATTGCGAACGGTCAAAAAAGATTCCGGGTTTTGATATTATCCCGATTCTGCCTACTTTTGTCGCGGCCTTCACCGAAGGCTTGAGTGTAAATATCGTTTTTAAAAGGGGTGCCTTTAATATTTAGGGCTGAGATCATACCCTTGGAACCTGATGCGGGTAATGCCGACGTAGGGAGAGTATGGAAAGGATTCCCCTTTTTCCGTTCTTTTAAAAACTTTTATGATGAAGAAAACTTTAATTGCCCTTGCCGCCTTAGCAGCGGCGGGACAAAGTTGTTTTGCCCTACCCGATAAAAGGGCGGCTGAACCGGTAACCGTCGCATCGCCGGCCGGGAGCGTCTATGTGCGGGACAGCCTGTCGGGCGACAGTATCCGGATGGTGGAACTGCAAGGTATCCAGTTCATCTCCACCCGGGCCGGGGAGAAGACCCCGATGGCATACACCGACCTCGACCGGGCGGAACTCGGGAAGCTCAATACGGGCGTCGATCTGCCGTTCCTGTTGTTACAGACCCCCTCGCTGATAGCTACCTCCGAAGCGGGTAACGGTATAGGCTACACGGCCATCCGAATCCGCGGCACGGACGCTTCGCGTATTAACGTAACCGCAAACGGTATTCCGATGAACGACGCCGAGAGCCACAGCGTCTTCTGGGTCAATACCCCGGACCTCATTTCGTCGGTAGATGAAATACAGGTGCAAAGGGGTGTAGGTACTTCGACCAACGGTGCCGGCGCGTTCGGGGGAAGCATCAATATGAAAACCGAATCACTGTCGACCCAAGCCGGTGGCGAGGTTTCGGGCAGTTACGGCTCTTTTAACACCCATCGTGAATCGGTTAATTTCCATACCGGCCTGCTTAACGGGAAATGGGCTTTCAACGCCCGGTTGTCTAACATCCAATCGGACGGCTACCGCGACCGGGCGTCTACCGACCTGAAATCTTACTTCCTCCAGGGGGGATGGTTCGGTAACCGCACCACCGTTAAATTTATCACATTTGGCGGAAAGGAGAAAACCTACCACGCGTGGGAGGGGATTACAAGGGGTGAGATTGATACCATAGGCAGGCGGTACAATCCCCTCGGGATTATGACCCGTTATGTACTCGATGCGGACGGGAGACCTACCGGCAGCCAGGTGGCGACCGGCGAGTACTATAAGGACCAGACGGATAACTACAAGCAATTCAATTACCAGTTGCTAATCTCCCACCGCATTACCGACCGGTGGAATATGAACGTAAATTTCCATTACACCGACGGGTACGGTTATTACGAACAGTACAAATCGAACGAGAGGATCGAAAGGTACGGTCTCGCAGCATTCGACCTGGCTGACAAAAACGGTAACCTTTATACCGTATCGAGGTCCGACCTGACGCGCCGGAAGATAATGGACAATAAGTTCGGCGGCGGCGTATTCTCGTTCGACTACAATTCGGCCCGGCTACGTGCGACCATAGGCGGCGGGGCCAATAAGTACAGCGGCGACCATTACGGACGGGTCCTCTGGGTTCAGAATTTCGCCGGCGATTACGGCTTCACACCCGACCACCGATACTATTTTAACAAAGGGGAGAAAACGGACGCCAATATTTACTCGAAAGTAAACTGGAGCGTGACTCGGAAACTCAACCTTTATGGTGACATTCAATACCGTTTTATAAAATACCGTATCGACGGCCGCAACGATAACTGGGATTCGGACGCCGACGGCGGGAACGGAGGAATGCAGGAACTTTCGGTAAACGAAACTTTCAACTTCATAAATCCGAAGGTCGGTCTTTACTACGATATCGACCGTAATTTCGACGTTTATGCCTCCGTAGCCATAACCCACAAAGAACCCACCCGCAACGGTTACACCGACCACGAACCGGGCGAACCGTTCCCGACCCATGAACGTCTGATAGATTACGAACTGGGAGGTACTTACACCAGCCGGGTGTTTTCGGCAGGTGTTAACCTCTACTATATGGATTATAAAGACCAGTTTATCCTGACCGGGAAACTGAACCATATCGGCGAAGCGATGCTTACGAATATCCCCGACAGCTATCGCATGGGTATCGAACTTCAGGCCGCGGTACGGCCCCTTAGTTGGCTGACATGGCAGGCGAACGCCACCCTGAGCCGCAACTATATAAAGAAATACACCGACTTCGCTACAAACTGGACCACCGAGGAAGTCGTCGAAACCTATCTCGGTACTACAAAAATCGCCTATTCGCCCGAATTTATGTTCGGCAGCCTTATCACGGGGGCGTTCAAAGGTTTCAACGTCTCACTACAGTCAAACTACGTCGGACGCCAGTATGTGACCAACTCCGAGAGCAAGTGGGAATACGACGACGAGGACGATAACGACCGGCTGGCGCTCGCGGCATACTTTGTGAACAACCTCCGGTTGGACTATACCGTCCGCCTGCGGACCATGAAATCGCTCACGCTCGGGTTCACGATATATAACCTGTTCAACCAAAAGTATTACAGCAACGGTTACGGTTGGGTTGATATATTTGGCCTGGGGAGCGATGCGGTACGGGTAAACAACATGTATTACTTCCCGCAGGCCGGAACCAACTTTATGGCAAACGTGACGCTAAGGTTCTGATACACCCTTCGAAACAGGGCCGTCCTGCTCTGTCCAGACCTTTTGCCTTAACGGCCGGAATAATTAATTTTGCACCGCCGGGACGGGATGATTTCCCGCTCCGGCGGATTTTAAAGAGACTCAATGGATATTCTCAGCAACAGCCTTCAGTACCTTCGCGATGCCGACCTTTGGCAGATTCTCGAAATAGCCGGCACCGCGGTAGGGCTTGTCTATATTTATCTCGAATATAAGGCCAACGTATGGTTGTGGCTGGCGGGTATAGTTATGCCCGCCATCTATATATATGTATACTATAAGTCGGGGTTTTATGCCGATATGGGTATAAACGTTTACTATCTCCTGGCCGGGCTGTACGGCTGGGCCTACTGGCTGGGACGTACCGTGCGGAGAGGCAATGCGGGTAATGGAGTGCCGGTTCACGCAGTAGTCCCAATCACCCGCACCCCGCGCCGGGAGTATGTACCGTTATTTTTGGTAACTTTAGCAAGTTTCGGAGTGATTGCTTTTATTCTCGTCCGTTATACCGACAGTACGGTCCCATACGGCGACAGCCTGACCACGGCGCTCAGCATAGTAGGCCTTTGGATGCTCGCGCGCAAATATGTGGAACAGTGGCTTGTGTGGATAGCGGTGGATATTATCTGCTGCGGTTTATATCTCTGCAAAGGGCTGTATCCGACAGGAGTGCTTTACGGATTGTATACGGTAATAGCAGTGTTCGGTTATTTTAAATGGCTCCGCATGATGGCGGAGCAACAATTGCCGTCCGGGCGGTGAAAATATTGGTCACTAATAGCGGATTCGAAAGTGTAAAAATGAATATCAATATTTCCGGAATATGACGGAATCCAAAGCCATAGCCGGGGGAAGAATATTGCTGATGCCCGACTGCGGGGCATCGCATACGGTCGTGCTTGCCGACGGCGACTATCCCGAGGCCCCGGCCGAAACGGCCCTGCTGGCAAGTGCGGCAAGGGTCGTATGTTGCGACGGTGCTGCGGACCGTTACATACAGGCCAGGGGCACACCCGAGGCCATCGTCGGTGATCTGGACTCGGTTTCGTACTCTGTCCGGGAGCGGTTCGCCGACAGGCTGTACCACGACCCCGACCAGGAGACAAACGACCTCACCAAAGCCGTATCATTCTGTGCATTGCAGCGATACGGCGGGGACATAGTGATACTGGGGGCCACCGGCAAACGGGAGGACCATACCATCGGCAATATTAGCCTTCTTGCAAGCTACAACTCAATTCCCGGAATAAATGGGCGTGTCAGGATGGTAACGGCACGCGGGGTAATCGACCATATTACGGCCGATACCGAATTCGAAAGCGTGCCGGGACAACAGGTCACAATCCTGTGTCTCGACCCGGAAACCCATATTACCACCTACCGCCTGCGGTATCCCCTCCACAGGGCGCACCTCCGCGCATGGTGGATGGGAACGCTCAACGAATCCCTCGAGGACACTTTCGGTATCGGAACCGACGGTGACACTTTCGTTTACCGGCTCTACTGATATCGGAAAGGCTTGCTCATAATTCGATTTACGGGTGCTTCCATAATCGGGAACCGTAATATTATTTAAAACAAATTCACCTGACCACATAACCGACCCCCGTACACTGTCGATATCAGGGGTTGTCCGCCTGCATTAGCCAGTTTCTTACGAACGTTTTTTATATGGCAATATATAAAATCGAAACAGTCGGCAGTGAGGCTTTTTAAATCTCCCCAGAGATATTCGGCAATCATTTCATGAGTAATAACCCTGTCCGGATTTCGAAGGAACAGGAAAAGCAGTTCATATTCCTTGCGGGTCAGTACAACTTGTTTTCCGCCGCACTTAACCCTGCGACTGGAAGGTTCGATGCTGATACCGTTATATACGATCTCATTGACACCGCCCATCGAACAACGCCTTATCAGGGTGTAAACCCTTGCCCGTAACTCGGCTGTTTGAAGCGGGCGTACCAGGTAATCGTCGGCACCTCCTGCAAGTATCTCAATCTTGTTCTCCACCGGGACGTCGTCCGAAATTATGATGATGCCGGTACGTGGTGTGGTTTCCTTAGCCGAACGTACCAGCTTAAGCAACTCGTTATCTGTGGTAACTATATCAGCAATAATAATGTCGTAGTAGTAAAGTGCGATGCGCTCAGCCGCATGAGGTATTGTATAGGCCTGTTCGATTATAAAACTGTCTTGCAATGCAGCGGCCAGTGAAACTGTCTCGGTCTTATTTATAATAAGCAGTTTCATATGTTTACATTTTTTGTTACTTTCGACTCATTAATTAACACATTATGAGCCTGTTATA
>JAJQCA010000071.1 GCA_021202985.1 Alistipes sp. | reverse complement strand
GCCCGACGTTTTCCTCATGGAGGGCATCGCCGGCAATGGTGTAGAACGGGTGGTCGTCGATGGAGGAGCGGCCGTTTTTGCGGCCGGACGGGTAACGCAGGGGCTTCTCCCACGGGTTACCGCGGAACCGCACCCCGGTCTGTTCGGCAACGGACCTTTCGAACGGGTGAGCCTCGGGCCGCACGGCGGTTACCGATTCCAGCGGGTCGTCGTCATAATATCCGTACCGGAAAGAGGCTATATCGACCGTACCGGCCACGTCGTCGGCCAGCAGGCAGTAGAACCTCAGCCCGTCCGCCTCCTTCACGGCGAAATAGTCGGCTATGTGGCAGGCAGGCGCGGAAAGGCGGTCGCAAAGCGAGGCGTAAAAGTCGCCGTACTGCACCACCGGAATATCTTCCAGCGCTCCGGCACCTGCGCGGTTATATGTAGTCAGCCAATCCATACGGGTCAGTTAAAAAGGGTTATGTCCATAGTACCGAACCAGCGGGCAAGCCACTCGGGCTGCCACACCCCCATCGCCGCCGCCGCTATGAGCAGTATTACGACCGGTATCAGCAACCCGTAACCCGGCTTCCCTGCCGGCGGAACCGTCCGCACCCGGTTGTAACACAGGCGCAAAATATTACGGGCAAAGTTGTACATCACGCTGCAAAGTATCAGCACCGTCACAGCAAGAAGTATCCACCTGCCGCCGGCAGCCATCTCACGGAAAATCACCACTTCCGACAGGAACAGCGGCGAGGGCGGGAAGCCCAGCAACATCAGGGTGAAAACCAGAAACAGCACCGCCCCGGGGCGGTTGACGTGCATATAGTCGCCTATGCGGTTGACCTGGTAGTGGCCGTACGATTTCCCGACGCGCGACATTTGAAGCATCAGTGAGGATTTGATAAGCGTGTGCCCGGCCACGTGGAGAACCGCGGCCACGGCGGCGAAACCGCCCAGACCCAGCCCTATGAGCGCGATACCCATATTCTCGACCGTCGAATAGGAGAGGAACCGCTTGTAATGGTTGGTTCGCCGCAGGAACATCGCCCCGGCCAGTACCGAAATAATCCCCGCCACGACGAGCACGCCCGAGGCCCACCGGAAGGCATCGGTCGGCTCCATGATCCGGTAGACCCTCAGCACCGACACAAACCCGCCGTTTACCAGCACGGTGGATATCAGCGCCGACGCGGGGGTCGGGGCCGCCATATTGGCGTCCACCCCGATGGTGTAGAGCGGGAAGACCTCAAGTTTACAACTGTATCCCGTCACTATGAACAGGAAGGCCAGCCGGAGGAAAAGCGGGTTGGCCGTGGCCGCGCTGCGGGCCAACCCGTCGTAACTAAGGTCGGCCCCGTGGCTAAGCCCTCCGAACAGCAGTACCCCCAGGTATGAGACCGTAATACCCACCGAGCAGACGAAGATGTATTTCCATGTAGCCTCGAGGCTCCGCCGGTCGCGGCGGTGGTAAATTATACCCGCCGTACAGAGTGTGGTGGCTTCGAGGAAAATCCACGTCACGGCAATATTGTTTGAATAGTAAACCCCCGTAAGGGCCACGCAGAGCAGCATCAGCAGCCCGTTATAGAGCCGGCGGCGGCCGTGGTCCTCACGGTCGAGGTACCACAGCCCGTAACCGAATGCCACGGGCGAAACTATGGCCAGCAGGCAGTGGAACAGCACCCCCGTAGTGTCGAAGGTGAAGAAGCCGAGCGCCGTGGTCCCTGCCCCGCGGGCCGCCGCCAGAGCCGCCCCGGCCGCCTGCAGGCCGTAGAAAACCCAGCAGACGGACTTCATGAGGCGTTCCCCCCGTGTCAGCAGGACACCGGCGGCAAGCGCAACGGATAATATCAGGCAGGCCTCCAGCATCAGTCTTTAATACTTGTAAGTGCGTCGGTATCCATATTTTTCATCGAGTCGCCGATGCGGGCAAGGAATACCCCCAGCATCAGCACGCTTATAAGTATGTCGAGCAGAATGGCAATGTTGATAAGACCCGGCAGTTCCACCCCCACCGCCATGGCGAACAGGAACACCCCGTTCTCCAGCACGAGGAAACCAACCATATGGGAAAATATCCTGCGGCGCACGGTAATCAGTATCAGTCCGCTCAACAGGGCGTACAGGGCGGCGCCGAAGAAGACCACGTCCATCGTGGGGTCGGCAATGTAATAGGTGATTGCGATGCTTCCCGTCAGGGCGGCTAAACTGAGAACCAGCGCGTTGAACTGGCTCTTACCAGAGGCGGCGATACGGTTTATTTTGGTCCGCTTGATGGTCCGCAGAAGGATGTACGGCACGATGAGGGCTTTGAACACGAGCGTCTCGGTCACCACGAACAGCATCTCCCAGATGTTCACCGCATGGAGCTTCATCATCGCGATACCCAGCAGTATCCACCCCTGCAGGGCGATAATCATGGTATAATTGCGGAACCGCTCGGTTATCGGCAGATAAACCAGCGTTACGACATACAGTATGAGAAGCGCGAGCAGCATAAAATTTTAACTAACCGTTATATCGGATTCGAGCAGGAACGCCACGAGGAACAGCACGAACGCGATTGCCACTATGGTCAATATATACGTGGTGTTGCGCGAAAGTTTGTTGCGGGCTATAAAGGATTCCACGGTAGCAATGACCGCCGCCACGACCACAATCCACAGCACGGCCGCCACGGCTCCGCCCCCGGTTACCGCCGCGGCGATATTGGCCGCAACGGCCGCCAGAACCGACATTTTGAGCCACCCGGCCGCCGTTATCATAGCCAGGTCCACCCCGCTGTAATCCAGCACCATAACCTCGTGAATCATCGTCAGCTCGAGGTGGGTCCGCGGGTCGTCGACCGGAATGCGCCCGCATTCGACCGTCAGCACCTTCACCATCACGTAGACCAGCAGCAGCAGGACGATGGACATTTCGACCGTAAACCCGCGGGCCGCGAGGGCCGGGAAAATAGAGGCGAAACTCGTGTAGCCCGACACCAGGGCCACGGTGCCCGCCACTATGAACAGGGCAGGCTCGACCATCGCGCCGTAGAGCGCTTCGCGGCTCGCACCCATCCCTTCGAAACTGCTCCCGGTATCGAGCGCGGCGAGTATCAGCGCGATGCGCGACAGGGCCAGCAGGTAGGCGAAAAGCACCACGTCGCCGCTGAAAGAGAGCAGCGGCCGCAGCCCGCCAACGGGGATAAAAAGCATCGCGGTCAGCACCGCGGCAAGGTAAACCGACGGGGCCGCCCGAAATATAAGCGTGGAGGTGTGGCCCGTAACCACGCCCTTGCGGAGCATGGCGCGCAGGTTGAAAAGGTGCTGGAAGAACGGCACACCCCGCCTCCCGGCGAACCACGCCCGGACTCGGTTTATCACCCCGGGCATCGCAATGCCCGCCGCCAACAGTATCGCTATGCAAGCCGCGCCACTCATTATATAACTCCCGTTACGGTTAAGATAAATATCAGCACGAGGAACACCAGCGCATACAGTATATAATGGTTCACCTTGCCGGTGTTGAACCTTACCGCGCGCTTGTTAATCCTCCTTACCGACTCCACCCACCACTCGGAGAGAAGGGTCAGCACCTTATCCTTATGGCGGAGGTCGAAGCTGTGGCGCGTGGGGAAAATCTCGTCCTTGTCGACCACCTCGCCGCCGCCGCTGTTCTTGGTAAGGGAGGTGGAAATACCGTACAACCCTTCCGAGAACGATTCGCCGCTGTACTGCATCTTGTGTGACGAGGTGGTAAAGCCGCATCCCCAGACCGGCGAGGTGGCCGGCGGATACTTCCTCACTATCCACCGCCGGAGCAGCAGCAGGGCCGCGGTGAGGGCCACCAGTATAGCGGCCGCAAGGGAAATTTCCCAAAGGCGGCCCGTGAAGTAGCCGTACAGTTCCGGCGTATACTCCACACCTATTATCTCCGATGTGAGCGACATAAATCCTCCTATAAATACCGCGGGCATAAGCCCCACGACAAGTATTCCGGCAGCCGGAATAACGAAGCCGGCAATCGACATCCTGTCTGCCTCCCGGGCACCTCGGGCCGCACCGCTTCGCGGCGAACCGAGGAACGCCACACCGTACAGTTTGGTAAAGGCCAGGATCACCACCCCGCCGATAAGCGAAACGGCCACTATACCGCATATCGACGCTATCAACCCGCCGGCGTCGCGGGCCACGGCGTCGAAAAAGCCGTAATATATCAGGAATTCCGACACGAAGCCGCTCAGCGGCGGCAGGGCCGAAATCGCCATCACGCCCAGCAGGAAGAATCCCGCCGTGAACGGCATCCGGCGGGAAAGGCCGCCCAGCACGTCGAGCGAAGTGGTATGCACCGTCCGGTAAACATTGCCCGCGCCGAAGAAGAGCACCGATTTGAAGAACGAGTGGTTGAGTGTGTGCATCAGCGCCCCGGAAAGCGCACAGGTCGCCATCAGGTTGTTACCGCCCGTGTACCCGATGGCGGCCGCACCCAACGCCGTGAAAATTATGCCTATGTTTTCGATACTGGAGTAGGCAAGGAGCCGTTTGATATCGTTCTGCACAGCGGCGAGGAACGCACCGTACAGCCCGGTTACGATACCTACCGTGAACAGCGTCATCCCGGCCGTTTCGAGGCCCTCGCCCATATGCGAAACCACCCGAAGTATGCCGTACACACCCGTCTTAATCATCACCCCGCTCATAAAAGCCGACACGTGGGCCGGGGCCGCCGGATGTGCTTCGGGAAGCCACGTGTGAAACGGGAACACCCCCGCCTTCATCCCGAAACCTACGAGGAACAGCAGGAACAGCGGTATCCCGCGACGGGCGGCGAAATAAGTATCCAGTGCGTCGAACGACGCGGACCCCGCGGCGGCCGACAGCACGGTGAAGGCCACCAGCAGGAACACGAAGCCCACGTGCATCATAACAAGGTACGAAAGTGCCGCTTTGCGCACCTCCTTACGGTCGGCGTCCAGCAGGATAAGCACGAACGAGGTGACCGACATCAGCTCCCACGAGAAGAGGAACCCGTAAGCGTCGCGCGCCGTAACCACCATAATTATGGAGGCGAACAGCAGCAGGAAACTGAACAGGTGGAGCGAAATATGGGCCGGAGGTTTTGTCTCCCGGTAGGGTTTCAGATAGCCCCACGAGTAGAGCGCGGCCGACACCGCCGCGAGCGATACCACCACGATAAAGAATGCCGACAGCCGGTCGACCTCCAGCGGCATCGCACCCGGAACCCATCCGGGACCTTCGAACACCATTGCGCCGCCCCCGCCCAGCACCCCGGCGGCCAGCCAGAGCAACAGGGCCGCCTCGATGGCCGTAACCGTAAAGAAATAGGCATGCCTGGCCCGCGACGGTATTACGAATACCGGCAGGGCGACAAGCAGAACAATTATGAACAAGGCAATAACCACTTTGCTTTTCTCTTATAAGGGGCGGACACTTGTCCGGATTTGCTATTTCTTTTTGGTTTACCTGCTGTTTTTCCAGGGCAGGGAACGGTTAATCTTTAACCGTGCGGCTAATCGGTCTGTCCAAACCCACCGGACCCTTTCAGGTGCGGCAATGTCCTTCTGAATCAATCCGCACAACCCCTCTTTCGCGCCAGCGTGGCAGGCTGACCTCACTTCAGGCCTAAAGCCCGAATGCCTGCCCTTACGCCATCTGGACCCGGTTTCACAGGGACAGTTACCCCTCGGTCGGGCAGCTACCTGTTTGCAAGGGCCACGGTGGCCGCCGCCATTACCGCGGCGGTCTCGGTGCGCAGGCGTGCGCCGCCCAGCGACACGCCGGTAAAACCGCACGAATATGCCAGCTCTATCTCCGCCGGTGAAAAATCGCCTTCGGGACCGATCGGTATTACATTCTCTCCGCCCGGGGTGAGCGCGTCGGCCAGGTGCACCCGGTCGAAATCCCGGTCGCAGTGGGCGATAAACCTGTTCCCGGCCATCCCGGCCGATACCAGTTCGCGGAACGGCACCGGTTCTTCCAGTACGGGATGGTATGCGCTCAGGGATTGTTTCACGGCGCTCGTTATGACCCTCGCCGAACGGTCCGGCCGGAAGACACGGCGTTCGCTTCGCTCGCACACGACGGGAACGAACCTGTCGCACCCTATTTCGGTAGCCTTTTCGAGGAACCACTCGTAACGGTCGCCGTTCTTGGTGGGGGCCACCGCCATGGTAAGGCCGTACGGGCGTTTACCGTAACCGTGCTGCTGTCCCGTCACCCGGAGGCGGCACCCGGCGCCGTCCGCCGCCACAACCTCCGCCGTGTACAGCACCCCCCGACCGTCCGTCAGGCCGACCGTATCGCCCGGACGAAGGCGCAGTACCTTCACGGCATGCCTTCCCTCCTGCCCTTCGAGGGTATATTCGGGAGGCGTTATGTCCGGTGCGTAAAAAAGGTGCATAAACTATTTCGAATTATTTTTCCCGTGCGGTGACTGTTATATTGTCGGCGGCAGATGCTGTGTTATGTTCCACTGTGCCGCCACCTCATCTCCCGGTTTCGTAACCAAACTTACGGCGGCGCGCTCCTTCCCGCTTTCATTCATCCGGGAAATATGGCAGCCGCTTATCCCGGGCTCTATGATGAAATACCGGCACTTACGTTTGCGACAAGGGTTTCTTATTCCTATATTTGCATGCTACACGATACGTCCCGGCGGATATTGTAAATCAGCCGGGATGCTAAAACACCCAAAGCTGTAATTTACCGCTTAAAACGGCACAAAGTTATGAGAAAGTTATTTATTTTACTAATCCTCACCACCGCTATGGCTACAATTTCCTGCCGGGACAACGGCAGGCAGGACGGAAACCCGCTACTCACCGGGTGGACTACCCCTTACGGCATACCTCCGTTCGACAAGATTCTCCCGGAGCACTACGTGCCGGCCATCACCGAAGCCATGGCCATCCATAAGGAGGAAATCGACCGGATAGCCGGAAACGACGAGCCTGCCACGTTCGACAACACGATACTCGCGCTCGACCGCGCCGGCGAGCTGTACGGGCGGCTGACCACCCTTCTGGGCCTTATCAGCTCGGCCGACAATACCGCCGAGATACGTGAGGTACGGCAGGAGCTGACCCCGCTGATGACCGCCCACAGCGGCGATATCTACCTCAACGACCGGCTGTTCGAACGGGTAAGGGCCGTATATGACACCCGCAACGATTCGGGTCTCGACCCGCTTCAGGTAAGGCTTACCGAAAAGACATACAAATCGTTCCTCCGCTCGGGCGCGCATCTGGGTGAGGAAGATAAAGCCACCCTTCGCCAGATAGACGAACAGCTTTCGATGGCCCAGCTCCGTTTCAACAGCAACCTGCTGGAAGCCGACCGTAAATTCCGCATGGTAGTGGATACCGCCGACGTGGAAGGACTGCCGCAGGCGATAAAAGACGCCGCCATGGACGCCGCCGCTGCTATCGGCGAGAAGGGCCGGTACGCGTTCTCCACCGGTAAAGCCAGCATGATACCGTTCCTGACCAACTCGCCGCGCAGCGACCTGAGGCAGACGCTCTACCAGGCGTACCTCGACCGTTGCAATTACGGCGACGAGACCGACAACCGCGAGACCATCAACGAAATCGTGCGCCTGCGCGACCGCAAAGCCCGCCTGCTCGGCTTCGACACATTCGCCGACTATACCCTCGACGACCGGATGGCACCTTCGGCGGCGGCCGTGTACGGACTGCTGGACGGGCTGTGGGGACCGTCGCTCGAACAGGCCAAACGTGAACTGGCGCGGATGCAGGAACTCAAAGAGTCGGAAGACCCGGGTCCGTTCCTGAAATCGGACTGGTGGTACTACGCCGAGAAGGTTCGCAAGGCGGACTATTCGCTGGACGAGGAGACCCTGAAGAACTATTTCCCGCTCAGCGCGGTACAGACCGGGGTGTTCGAACTGTGCAACAAACTGTACGGCATAAGTTTCAAACCGATAAACAACGTGCCGCTCTACCATAAGGACTGTGCCGCGTTCGAAGTGTGGGACGAGGACAACACCCACCTGGGCATACTGATTACGGACTACATAGCCCGCGAAGGTTACAAAAACCCGGGGGCGTGGTGCGGCTCTTACCGTTCGAGGACCTATACCGAAGACGGCAGACTGGACCCCATAGTGACCGTGGTATGCAACTATCCGGCCCCCGCCGGCAACCGCCCCACCCTGCTCACGCTCGACCAGACCACCACGCTGTTCCACGAGTTCGGGCACGCAATCCATGCCCTGTTCACCGACGTACCATACAAGGGTTTGCAGCGTGTGGAGCGCGATTTCGTGGAGCTTCCGTCGCAGATAATGGAGAATTGGGCGCTGGAACCCGACATGCTGCGCCGTTATGCGCTCCACTACTCGAGCAACGCGGTTATACCCGACCAGCTTATCGAGAAGATTCAGCAGACCGCTACCTTCAACCAGGGTTTCATCCTGACCGAACTGGTCGCCGCTTCGCTCTCGGATATGGATATCCATACCATACCCGGTTTCGAGTCGGTCGATATAAACGAGTTTGAAGTCGATATGCTTAACGTGCGCCGGGGCCTGATCGATGAAATCGCCCCGCGTTACCGTTATCCCTATTTCAGCCACATATTCAGCGGCGGTTACGCTGCGGGATACTACAGCTACCTGTGGGCCGAGGTGCTGGACAAAGATGCCTACGAGGCGTTCCTGGAAAGCGGCGACCTGTACGATAAGAAGATAGCGCGCTCCTTCCGCGACAATATCCTCTCCAAAGGCGGAAGCGAGGACGGAATGGAGATGTACCGGAATTTCCGCGGCGCCGAACCTGCCAGCGAGCCGCTGCTCTATGCACGCGGGCTGGCCGAGCGTCCGCCGCGCCCGGTAGATGACTTCCCGTTCGACCCCGGTTTCGAAGAGGAGGAGGTGACCGAAGGCGGGGAGTCGGAGGCCCCGGTCGTGGAACCGGCGCCGGAGAACGAATCCGCCGGTTCGCCGCGCAGGACACGGCCCGGAAGGATGACCGAGAAGGAGGAGACTCCGGTGCTGGAAGTCGTAGATACTCCGCAGGCGGAGGTATAACCTTTGAGAGCAAGTCGATAAAAATGATACGGGGACCTTCGGGTCCCCGTATCTGTCATGTGGCAGGGGGTATGCGGTCCCTGAAATAAGGCTGTCGGGTCCGCCCCGGGAGCGGCCATTACGGGTTTTAACGGCAGGCACCACATTTATCGTCGGTTGGGGGAAAGATCAGGTGGAGACAGGCAGTCGGATTATCCGGTGGGCGGCGTAAAACCGGCGATCGGTTGACCCTCCCGGACTCTGTAAGTAAGGGTCCCAGTCCCCGCAGCGGCCGGGCGCACCTGCTCCCGAAGTGAACATTCGATCTTTTATCCTATCCCTTCGATAATCCCGATAAGTTCTTCACAGGGTGTGACCCCGGCACCGCGCCATACCACAATACCCGAACGGAAGAACATCAGCGTGGGTACCGAGCGGACGCCGTACCGGTCGACCAGCGCCCGGTTGGACGGTTTGTCGATATCCAGTTTCACTATCCGTACCTTGTCGCCCACTTCACGTTTCAATTGCTCGAGGATGGGGTGCATCGTCCTGCACGGGCCGCACCACGTAGCGTGGAAGTCCACCAGTACGGGAGTCGGGCCGTTCACTATTTCATCGAATTTTTCCATAAGATATACGCGTTTAACCTAACGGCTGCAAAAACCCTGCATTCGCTGTTCCGGGCATATAAGCCGCATATATTCATGGCGGCAATTGCCCTCCTCCGGCATCTTTGAGGCCCCCCTCGAACCGGCCTATACCCGAACCGGCCCAAGCCCCGACATTCACTCCAGCTCCTCCGAACCTGAAGCGAAGAAGCCGTATATAAACATCCCGGCAATCAACGGCCCGCATAACTTTCCCACTCATATATCCAACAGCCCTCTTTGGCCCAGCCCATGCCGTCTATTCCTCCTGCACGGGGGCGGAAAATCGCATATATCGCTGTCGCAAAGGTTCCGGATTCCACCGGGTGAATACAATACCCTCCGACCCGGCATACCCGCGCTGGCCCAAGCCACGGTATTCCTCCTTTACCCTCCCCGCACCGGAGTGCCGGAAGCAACAAAAGCCAGATACAATAATTCCGGAGTGCCGCCTCTTTGGGTGTTCCAGCGTTAAATTACCCGCACCGCTTTCCGGCTGACCCAAACCCGTCCGCTCCACGCCCGGACCTTCAAAACCATAGCCGGATACCTCACGGTATCCGGCTACGCACTCAACTAAAAATCAATCGTATCACTAATATGGAACTACATACACTTCCGGTTTCGGTGACCGCGGCCACTTACCGCGAATCGTCGCCGCCGCGCTCCACATTGCGGCCGTTGGCCTTCCGGCCGGCTTTGAAGTTATATTGGACATTCACCACCACCATCCGCCGCGACCATGCCTGGTTTTGGGAGACGCGGCGCGAAAAGTTATCCTCGTCTATTTTAAATTTCTGTGTCGCCGAGAAGCCGAACACATTCCTGACCTCCACCGACGCCGAGACCTTATCGTCGAGGAAACGCCGTCTCACCGACACGTTCGCGTCGCCGAGACCCTGCATGCGCAGGTTGCCGAATATCCCGCCGCTGGTGTAATGGCCGGCCAGTTCGAGCCTCCAGGAGCGGGGAAGGGTGATGTCCAGCTCAGCGTTCGCCGAGAAATTGTTGGCCGTAACCTTCCTGCCCGCCGAACCCGGGTCCATCTTCACGTGGTTGTAATAGAGGTCCACGTCGAGGTCGATCTTGTCGGAAATTTCCACCGGCACGTTCGCCGAGAGGTTGAATCCGTCGTACGACCCGATGTTCACCTGCCGGTACACGATCACTTCCGGACGCTGCGGGTCGGTGGACGCGAACTGGTTAACGGTGTTACGGCGGGCCTGGTAACTGGCAGTGAAGGTGTATTCGCCGGCAAGGGTAAACCTGAGCCCGGTTTCGTCGGTATAGGACGGCTTGAGACCCGGATCGCCTATGAGATATGAATACTCGGACAGCTGCATCCTGTTCGGGTTCAGCGCCCAATACCCCGGCCGGCTGATTTTGCGCGAGTAGAACGCCGCCACCGAATAGCCCTTCTCCTCGTTGATCGGCAGGGAAAGGTTCACGCTGGGGAAGAGCGAAAAATAGTCGTTGGCGTGGGTCTGCGATGCCGAACCGTCGTAAAGCGTGGTGGTCGGAACGGAGCGGGTGTACTCGCCGCGCAGGCCGAGGTTGTAGGAAAGGATGCCTAATTTCGAGGAATAGGAGACGTAGGCCGCGGCTATGTTCTCGGTATATTTCTGCCGGATACTGTAATCGGTGTTCAACTCCCAGTCGGCCGCCCGGGAGCCG
The DNA here is from genome assembly GCA_021202985.1 of Alistipes sp. GTDB lineage: Bacteria > Bacteroidota > Bacteroidia > Bacteroidales > Rikenellaceae > WRDF01. The sequence continues at coordinate 4,568 of JAJQCA010000071.1, read as the reverse complement.
TAAAACCGTGAATCGTCGTCGAGCGACGTGCGGACGTACTTCGCCCCTGCCTGCAACCTTGCCCCTCGTATGAACACCTTTTCCAGCGCGACGGTACCCGTCACCACGAGGTATTTATCCGTCATATCGTTGCAGTAAAGGGTGTCGGCCATACTCCCGCTCTGCCCGCCGGCAAGCGGGGTATGGCGGTTCCGGTAGGTATTGAATGCCGGGTTGGAAGTGTGCGACACGTCGCCGATAACCTTGAAAACAGACCCGAGCGAATCGAGGCGCAGTATGTAATTGGCCGCCGCGTAGTGGTTGCGGTAGCGTCGCTCGTCGCGGTAAGCGCTGCTGTCGGACGATACGGGGTCGGGAGCGTAGATTACCGTAAACGGGGATGTAAGGCGAAGGTCGTTACTGATATAGGTCGAGTATTCGGCGCCCACGGTCTGCCGGTCGCCTATATCGTAAATAGCTCCCAGTCGGCCCCCGCCGGCCGGCTCCTTAATGCGGTTCACAGAGTGCGAGCGGAGCCGGGAGCCTTCGGACAGGTTTGTCTCCGTAATGCGCATAGTGTGGTCGTCATGGTCGGTATAGGCCTGGAGGTAGGTCGACAGGGGGCCGATCCGGTAATTTACCGACAGATTGGGGCGATAGCGGTAGTAGTCTTTGGCCCACTGCGCGCGCATCGAGGGCGATATTTCGATACCGTCGTCGCGCTTCCTTTTGAGGGTAATTTTGATTACGCCCCCGGTGGCCGAGGCGTCCTGATCGGCACCGGCACGGGGAATAATCTCCACCCGCGCGATATCGTCCGCATTTATATTGCGAAGGTAGGCGAGTACCTGCTCGTCGTCCATATTAAGTAGGCGGTCGTTTACCATGACTTTGGCCCCGGAACGGCCTTCTACCATAATCCTGTCGTTGCGTATCCAGACCGAAGGTGCGGAATTGAGGAATTCTTCGGCGTTTTTTCCTATCGCTTCTTTGGTGCCGGCCACGGTTATTATATAGCGGTCGGATTCGCGGCGGACCCTCGCCGCACGCACGCTCACCTCCTCGACCGCCACGGCCGCCGGGGCCAGTTCGAAATCGAGCGTCATATCGCCGCCCGCACACAGTATTTCGCGGGCGAAAGATTCGAAACCTATACAGTTAATATTAAAAAGGTAGGTACCCTGCCCCAACTCTATGGTGTAACGGCCGTCTTCGCCCGCTACGGACGCCGCGGCGACCGTCGAATCCGCCGCGAGGGCCACCACGGTCGAGTAACCGACCGGCAAGCCGGTATCCCCGTCCGTAACCCTGCCGCTAACCTTAACCGGCACAGCGCCGGCAACCGCCGTCGCCGCCAATACAAATGTTATTACTGCCGCTGTAAATCTCCCTGTCTTCATACTCGTCGTGTTATCCTATAATTTCAATTACAACCGATTTGCATTTGCCGCCCGTGGCTAAAAAAGTCAGGACCCGGGTAAAAAGGAGTATAATTCTGTTTTCCATAGTCGTAAGTTTAAGGTACCGGTTATTTCTCATATCCTTGCATGTAACTTATCCTTGCTATGCAAATATAAAACATTTTATTTATACTATGCAATACATAGTACTAATTTTATTTATTTTTTGTTCAAAAAACTTAATTCGTATTTAAGACGGGGAAGTCTCGGAAACGAAACAAAAAATGCGTTATTTTGCACCTTTGTCATACCCGGGAGGCAGTCTAAGGCGTTGGTATACAATTTGGACAACACCAGAAGAAAGAAAACCGTACAATTATGATATCGAACGAGAAAGAGACCAAACAAGCTGAAACAAAGGAGATTAACCAACAGGACCCCGGCCCCGCTACCGGACGGGAAGAGGCGGCCGGTGAAAACTGCGCAGACAAATTGTCAGGCTCCCCCGAGCCGGAAACTGACACCGCGGCAGCCCCTCCCACCCCGGAAGAGGAGGCCTTCCTGTGGAAAGATAAATATATGCGCCTTTCGGCCGAGTTCGATAATTACCGTAAGCGCACCCTGCGCGAAAAGATGGAGCTGGTCGATACCGGGGGCGCCGAGGTTATAAAATCGCTTCTGCCCGTGCTGGACGATATGGACCGTGCCCTGGATTCGATGCAGCGAACCGAAGACGTGCAGTCCGTCCGCAGCGGCATAGAGCTTATCCACGCCAAACTGGTCGACACCCTGCGCCAGAAAGGGTTGTCCGAAATCAAAGCCGTAGGCGAGAAGCTCGACACGGATTACCACGAGGCGGTTGCCAAGATACCCGCCCCTGACAAGAAGCACAAAGGCTGCATCGTGGACGTGGCCCAGAAAGGCTACACGCTTAAAGACAAGGTCGTGCGCCACGCCAAGGTAGTGGTGGGCGAATAACCCGAACGATAACGGAATTACACTTCCCGTGACCGGCGGTAACCAGCGTTCCGCGGCAACGTGGAAACGGATAGAAAGACATGGCAAAAAGAGACTATTACGAAATACTCGGAGTGTCGCGCGACGCGAGTGCGGACGAAATAAAAAAGGCCTACCGTAAAGCGGCCATCCAGTACCACCCGGATAAAAACCCGGGCGATAAGGAAGCCGAGGAGAAATTCAAAGAGGCGGCCGAAGCGTACGACGTGCTGAGCAACGCCGACAAGAAGGCCCGTTACGACCAGTTCGGCCACGAAGGCATGGCCGGCGCGGCGGGATTCGGCGGCGGGTACAGCGGCGGAGGCTTCTCGATGGAGGATATCTTCCGCAACTTCGGCGACATATTCGGGGGCCATTTCGGGGGAGGATTCAGCGGTTTCGGCGGCGGCGGCGGCGCCCCGCGGGTGAACCGCGGTTCGGACCTGCGAATCAAGGTCAAGCTGACCCTCAAGGAGATAGCCAACGGCGTAACGAAGAAACTCAAGATAAACAAAATGGTGGCATGCTCGACCTGCGGCGGCTCGGGCGCGCGGACACCGGACTCCTACGCGACCTGTACCAACTGTAACGGCACGGGTTACGTAACCCAGGTGGTGAACACCTTCTTCGGCCGCACGCAGAGTACGGCGGTCTGCAACGTCTGCCACGGCGAGGGTAAATTCATTACAGACAAGTGCCCCACGTGCCACGGCGAGGGCATCGTCAAGGGCGAGGAGGTTATCGAGATAAAGATACCGGCCGGAGTTGGCGAGGGTATGCAGTTGTCGGTAAGCGGCAAGGGTAATGCCGCGCGGCACGGCGGCATAAACGGCGATCTGCTCGTACTTATCGAGGAGGAGCCGCATCCCGACCTGGAGCGTGACGGCAACGACCTGCTTTACAACCTCAGCATCACCATCCCCACGGCCGTTACCGGCGGCCAGGTCGAAGTACCTACCATCGACGGGAAGGCCAAGATAAAGATACAGCCCGGTACCCACTCCGGTCAGGTGCTTCGTCTCAAAGGCAAGGGCCTTCCGGACGTAAACGGCTACGGCAGGGGAGATATCCTTGCAATCGTGGATATTTCGGTTCCCGCGAAAATCAACTCGTCGGAGAAGAAACTTATCGAAAGCCTTGCAGACAGCCCGTCGTTCAAGAAGCCCGAAAAGTCGAAGCAGAATATTTTCGACCGGATGCGGAGTTTCTTCAGGCAGGTGGGTATCGGTGAGGCGAAGGGGATGCCGATATAAGGCAGATTCTTCGCTACGCTCAGAATGACATTCTTAACCTCATCCAGAGCAGACGGAAGGCGATGAACCGACGAAGTGGGCACCCGTTTGTTTGCTTACCAGGCCGAGCGACGAGCCAGTTATGCCGGAGGAATGGTATAGACCCTATCGCCGGCTGCTGCCGCGGGCACAAACTCTCGCCGATAACCATTCTGTCAAGAGAACAGACAGATTCTTCGCTGACGCTCAGAATGACTTAACACCCTATGGTAATTTAAAGCCGCTTAATACTGTCCTAAACAATTTGCAGAGAGTTTATTAATATTCCTTCTCCCCTCGCCCGAACTTAATCGCGCGGGGCACACTAATATTTAAACCGATATCGTTATATTTGCAGTAGAGCAACAACAGGATATGATTAAATTCACAGCATTCAGGACCCAAAAGCCTCGCCGGTTCAACTATATCCCCCGGTATTACGACCCGGAGGCCGAAGCGCGCGAGGAGCGGAGGAAGCAGGTCCTCGGGATTACCGACGAGCCGGAAGGCGAGTATGTTCCCGGGCAGTATATCCGCAGCAACATGCGCAGCAGGATGCTGGACGCCTCGAAGCAGAAAAAGAGCAGCGCCGCACCCGCCCGTTTCCTTATAATGCTGGTGCTTGCCGGGCTGGGCCTCTGGTTCTGGCTCGACCAGCCCGTAATTTTGATAGGGGCGCTGGTTATAGGTTTCGTGGCCTGGCGGACGCTCACGCGCAGATAGGCCGGCCGCAGGCCGTAACACGGCACAGGTACAGGAGGGCAGACGACCGCATACGGACACAGGACGCGGAGGTCCTGCCCTCTGTTTATCAGACGAAAACCCACGTATGACAGAAAAAATAAAACTGCTGCCCGAATCGGTAGCCAACCAGATTGCCGCGGGAGAGGTCGTGAACCGGCCCGCTTCGGTGGTGAAGGAG
>JAJQCA010000035.1 GCA_021202985.1 Alistipes sp. | reverse complement strand
GGAAATAAAAGACAGATCCTTCGTCGTTTGCAACTCCTCAGGATGACAGATATAATAGTGCGTCGCCATCGGCTACTCGGGATGACAGTTATAATCAGTTTGTCAGCCGCATACGGGCCGGGGTCCGGCTTTCCCGCAAGTGCGTATTCCCGGAGGGTCGGAAAAATGGTATTTATTGCCTATTTTTAACCGCTTTTAAACCGGTCCGTTATGTTTAAATATCATAAATCCGTCATCGCATCTTTCCTCGGCCTGTTAATCTCCGCACCGGCAATGGCCGCAGCCGCTATTCCGGGGATAATACCCGCTCCGGTGGAGGTTGAAATGCGGGATGGAGTGTTCGCCTTCGGAGCGGGTACCGTGGTGAGGTGCCATTCTTACGAACTGCAACCCCTTGCCGGATACCTTTACCGCAAGACGGGACGGCGGGCTACGGTAGAAGGCGTCGCCGGGTTTCACGGTGCGCACAACATCGTGTGGCTTGAAGTCGACCCCGCGCGGGGCCTTCCGGCGGAGGGATATACTCTCGAGGTGGGGACGGATACCGTCCGCATTACCGGCGCGGACCGGGCCGGGCTGTTCTACGGCATCCAGACGCTCCGGCAATTACTCCCGCCCGGGGACAATATACTGGTTCCCGTGGCCGAAATTCCGTGCCTTCGGATTACCGACTATCCGCGTTTCCCGTACCGCGGTTTCACGCTCGACGTGGCGAGAACCTTCAGCCCTTTCGAGGAAGTTATACGGCTGCTCGACCTGATGGCATTCCACAAGATGAACCGCTTCCACTGGCACCTCACCGACGACGAGGGCTGGCGCCTGCCGCTCGAATGCTACCCGGAGCTGGCCCGTGAAGGCGGGTTCCGCGGGGCCGGCTCGCCGGTCAGGAATATCTACGGTGCGTGGGGCGAGCGCTACGGGGGGGGTATTACACCCGGGAGCAGGTGAGGGCCGTAATCGACCATGCCGCGTTCCGCAATATCGAGGTGATCCCGGAGTTCGACCTGCCGGGCCACAGCCGCGCCGTGGCCCGCCTCCATCCGGAGATACTGTGCGGCGGGCCGGTCGACACCGCTTCGTCCGCTGGTTACGACCTGCGCAAAGTATGGTGCGCGGGCCGCGAGGAGAACTTCGAAATGATAGAACGGATAATCGACGAGATCTGCGCCGTTTTCCCCGGCGCTATAATACACACGGGCGGGGACGAGGTTCCGCCCGAACAGTGGGAGACATGTCCCGATTGCCGTGCGCTGATGAAACGGGAGGGTCTTGAGGATACCGCCGCGCTCAACACCTGGTTCGAGAACAGGGTGGGGAGGATGGTGGCCGACCGTGGGCGCAGGCAGGCGGTCTGGAACGAGGCGGCGGACGGCGGCGCCCTCGAATACGACCCCGTGATATGGGCGTGGGAAAACCACGAGTCGGTGGTCAAAGCCCTCAGGGCCGGTTACGATGTGGTGAATATGACTTCGCAATACTACTACTTCGATATGAAACAATCCGCCTCGGAGGTGGGACTGGCATGGGGCGGGATAGTGGACCTTACCAAAACTTACGGTTACGACCCCGAGCCGGAGGTACAGGGGGGCGGCCGGGTAATCGGCGTGAACGGCGGGTTCTGGACCGAGACATTTCTCTGGAACGGGGAGTGGTGGCGCGATTACCAGTTGTTCCCCCCGGCTTTGCGCTTTGGCCGAAACGGCATGGTCGCCGGAGTCGGCAAGGAGCCCGGAAGGCTTCCGGGAGCGTCTCGACGGTTGGCACCTTGCCCGGCTGGACGCGCTGGGAGTCGCCTACCGGGGCGCTCCCGGGGTGGGTATACGTGAGGCGTACACGGTGCCCGGGGGCCGGATGCGCGTGGCTTACGACGTGACGGGGAGCGTGCCCTGCACCGCCCGCAACCCTTACTCCCACGCAGCGGACAACGATACGCGCACCTTCGCCCGAACCGTCCGCACGGCACGGCCGGGAGACTGGTTCGAATTCCGGTTCCGTTCCCCGGTACGGTGCGGCAGTATAACCGTGAGGAGCGGATACAGCGCCCTGCCGAGGTTCGTTATCGGTCCGGCGGTGCTGGAGGTAAGTTACGACGGGGCGACCTATGAGGTGGCCGACCCGCGGTTCGGTTACACGGGTACGTTCCGCCCCCGCGCGGCGGTCCATTCCCTGCGCCTGACCGTAACGGGCGAGGGTAACGGCGAAGACGCGGTAATAATACAGGACCTGGTTATAATGCCATAAAACTGCTTGTGTAAATGAAGAAAACTATTTTGTTTGTCGTGTTCGCCCTGCTTGCCCCGCAGTTGCGGGGGCAGGAGCTGGGCGACCTTATCGAAATCATGTGGCTCGGGACGGACGATGCGGCGGCCCGGATAGAAGCGTTGGGGTATGCGTTAGATACCGAAAATTCGGGGCGGGAACAAAAGCTGTTCGTCAACGGCATGACCGGGGAAACAATCCGGTTCGACCAGGAATGGCGCCAATCGATGTGGTTCGCCGGGGAACCCACACTTACTTTTTCGACCCGGAGGTTCGATGACAGGCGTGAAATGTATGACCTTGCCGCTTCGCTCGGGTTTTCAATCGAAGAAATCAACCCCTATGGTCACGAAGTTAAATACTTCAGGCCCACGGATGAGAAATATTTTCTTTATATGGACCATACAGTCCGCGGCCGCGGGGAAGAACAAAAGGTGGAGATAAAATTATATCTCGCCGAAGGAGCAATGTTCTCCTGGGTTTACGCCGCTCCGGCGGACTACGATTCCCAATACTTCCGCTGGGTCACAAATTTACGTTCCGTCAAAACCCGGTACGACCTGGCGGAGAGGTTCGAATTGTGGGGTTACGAGAATATCGCGCAGTCGGGCGGGGTCGTTTATTATATGAACAGGGAAAAAGACGTAGTCGGTATCGAAACGGATGAAGACGGGAAGTATACCGACAGGTTCTACATTTTAATCCGGACCGGCTCCGGCGACCCTATCGCCGAGGCGGGGAGGTTCCTCGAGCGTAACCATTACGAACCGGACCAGCCCGTAACCGTGGTGAAGAAAACGAAAAAAGTTGCGCCGCCCTCGGTATACCGCCTTTTGTACGCATCCACAACCAGCGCTACCGTTATGCCCGTACCGGACGAATTGAAGGATGCGGCGCCCGACGGGGTGATGGTGTTATGGGAATTTGTGATGCCGTAACGGGGCGTGTTTACAATACGGGCCGTGGGATTATCCGGTATCGCGGGGGCTTACGGATGCCGATTGGTAGCTCAGCCCCGTTGCCGTAATTGACGCTGGCATGAAAGGCGGGACCATTTGATGGAATTGAAGGGCGATATCGATAAGGGTGCATGTGAATGTAATGTAGCAGGCCCGAAAGGGGAAGAACCGGGCAGTATGCAATGGACGGGCAGGTAGACGGTTAACGGTCGCGAGCCATCCGAGGGTAAAAAAATATGCCGCCCTTTTTGGAGGCGGCATACTTGTAAGTGGTTGGTTTGCAGTTATTCCCACTCGATGGTTGCAGGCGGTTTCGAGCTTATGTCGTAGACCACGCGGTTGATGCCGCGGACCTTGTTTATAATGTCGTTGGAGACGCGGGCGAGGAATTCGTAGGGCAGGTGTACCCAGTCGGCGGTCATACCGTCGGTGGAGGTCACGGCCCGCAGGGCGACACAATTCTCATAGGTGCGCTCGTCGCCCATAACGCCTACCGACTGTACGGGAAGCAGTATCGCCCCGGCCTGCCATACCTTGTCGTAAAGCCCTTCGCGGCGCAGGGCGTCCGTATAGATTTTGTCCGCCTCCTGCAGGATGCGTACCTTCTCGGCCGTAACCTCGCCGAGTACCCTTATGCCCAGCCCCGGGCCGGGGAACGGGTGGCGGCCCAGCAGTTCGGGACCGATTCCAAGCTCCCGGCCCACACGCCTTACCTCGTCCTTGAACAGAAGCCTCAGCGGCTCCACTATTTTGAGGTTCATCTTTTCGGGCAGGCCGCCCACGTTGTGGTGCGATTTGATGGTGGCGGAGGGTCCCTTAACCGAGACGGATTCAATAACATCCGGATATATAGTGCCTTGCGCGAGCCACTTCACGTCCCGGATAAGGTGGGCCTGCTGGTCGAATACGTCGATAAACTTGCCGCCTATAATCTTGCGCTTCCGCTCTGGGTCGGTAACCCCCGCGAGGGCAGACAGGAACTCCTGCGACGCGTCCACGCCGATAACGTTCAGCCCCATGCCTTTATAGGATTCCAGTACCCCGGTAAATTCGTCCTTGCGCAGCAGCCCGTTGTTCACGAAGATACAGGTGAGGTTTTCGCCGACGGCCCGGTGCAGCAGCACGGCGGCCACCGTGGAGTCCACGCCGCCCGAAAGGCCGAGCACCACCCGGTCGCCGCCTACCTGCTCGCGCAGGCTGCGTACCGTGTCCTCAATAAAGGATGCCGGTGTCCAGCTTTGCGAACAGCCGCAGATACCTACCACGAAGTTGCGCAGCAGCGTTGACCCTTCCGTGGAGTGGTAAACCTCCGGGTGGAACTGGATGCCCCAGCTCCGCTCGCCTTCGACGCAATAGGCCGCAACCTCCACGTCGGGGGTGCTGGCAATTATTTTGTAATGGGCGGGGATTGATTTAATCGTGTCGCCGTGAGACATCCAGACCTGCGAACTTTCCGGCATCGAGTCCATCAGCGGGTCGGCTTCGCGCACGCTGAGCATGGCCCGGCCGTACTCGCGGCTGTCGCTGGCCGCCACCTCGCCGCCGAAATGGTGCGAGAGGTATTGCGCGCCGTAGCAAACGCCCAGAAGCGGCAGTTTCCCTTTGATTGCAGCCAGGTCGACCTGCGGAGCCTCCTTATCGCGAACCGAAAAAGGGCTGCCCGAAAGGATTACCCCCTTTACGGAGGCGTCAGGCTCCGGGAAACGGTTGTAGGGATGAATCTCGCAGTAGACGTTCAACTCCCTCACCCTGCGGGCGATAAGCTGAGTGTATTGCGAGCCGAAATCGAGTATGAGTATTTTTTCTTCCATAAGTCCGGGTTACGGTTTGCCGCCCCTTGCAGGCGGCTCTGTTATTATCTGTGGTGCGGGTAACAAAAGGATTCAGGCGTCAGTGAAGTCCGGAGTGGATACGGCAGGGCCTAATCCACCTTTCCGTTCCAACGCCTACGATCTTACCTGTGCTCCGCACTCCTTCTCCAGCCGGCCGATTATGTTGTTCATAATCCGGTCGATATCTTTGTCCTGGAGCGTGCGTGTCTTATCCTCGATAATAAATGAAAGGGCATACGATTTCTTGCCCGCGGGCAGTTTGTCGCCTTCGTAAACGTCGAACAGGGAAACATGCGTCAGCAGCTTCCGTTCGGCCTGGAGGGCGGCACCGCGCAGGCTGGCGAACGAGGTTCCCTTGTCCACCAGCAGGGCCAGATCGCGCCTTACCTCGGGATATTTCGAGAGTTCTTCCACCTTTACGGCCTGCTTGCGGGTAGATTTCAGCAGGTGTCCGAAATCCATCTCCATAAAATACACCGGCTGGCCGAGGCTGAACCGGCGCAGGTGTTTGTCCGCCACGGCGCCGAGCTGCATAAGCGGCTTGCCGTTGAGCACCACCTCGATGGCCTCGCCGTACTGGTCGCCCTCATACGGACGGGTCTCCAGTTTGTAGATATCCAGCCCGAACCTTTTGAGCAGGAGTTCGGTGACGGCGCGGAGGGTAAAGAAGTCGCTCCGGCGCTCCGGTTCGTTCCAGGTGGGCTGGTGCCGCAGGCCGCAAAGGGCCACGGCCAGCGTGTGGGTCTCCCGGTAGGGGGCCAGCCCGCCGTCGTCCCGTTTCGCGGGGAGGTATTTGTAGCAGTTGCCGAATTCGTAGAGGCGCAGGTCGGGGTTACGCCGGTTGGCGTTAAGTTCTATGGCCTCCAGCATTCCGAAGAGCAGGGTCTGGCGCATGACGTTCAGGTCCGCGCTCAGGGGATTGAGCATCCTCACACATCCGCTTTCCGGGAACGAGGCGCTGTCCGCGTAGTAGGACGAACGGGTCAGCGAGTTGCTCATAGCCTCGGCGAATCCCTGCGCCGACAGCATATCGGCCACCATGTTGCGCAGTTTATCCACGTTCGGGGTGGGCGGGTAGGAGAGCGTGGAGTTTACATGCTCCGGTATGTCGACGTTGTTGTAACCGTAAATGCGAAGGATATCTTCCACCAGGTCGGCTGGACGCTGAACGTCCACCCGGAACGGCGGTACGGCCACTTTCAGGACGCCTTCATCCTCGCCCTCGATTTTCACGTCGAGGGCCGCGAGTATATCCCTGACCGTTTGAAGCGGTATCTGCTTACCGATAAGCCGGGCCATGTAATCGGTGCGCAGTTCGAACCGGAGCGGCTCTACGGGCCGGGGATAAACGTCCGTAATGTCGGACGAGATGTTCCCGCCGGCATACTCCCTGATAAGCAGTGCGGCGCGTTTGAGGGCGTAGATGGCCATGTCGGGGTCCGCGCCGCGTTCGAAACGGAACGAACTGTCGGTACTAAGGCCGTGCCTACGGGCGGTTCTCCGCACCCACTTCGGGCTAAAATAGGCGCTCTCGAGGAATACCGCGGTGGTCCGGTCGCTAACCCCGGATTCCAGCCCGCCGAACACGCCGGCGATACACATCGCATCCTCCGCGTTGCAGATCATCAGGTCCTCGCCCGACAGTTCCCTCTCGGTCTCGTCGAGGGTGGTGAATTTGGTGCCGTCCGGAACTGTCCTTACCACAATCCTGTCCCCCTTTACCTTGTCCGCGTCGAAAGCGTGAAGCGGCTGGCCCACCTCGTGCAGCACGAAGTTGGTAATGTCCACAACGTTGTTCTTCGGGTTCAGGCCTATGGCCCTGAGGTGATTTTGCAGCCATTCCGGCGAGGGTGCTATCCTGATACCGGTAATGGTGACCCCGGTATACCTCGGGGCGCCTTCGCCTTCCATGACCTCCACCGTCACCTCCCGGCCGCGCTCCCCGACTGCGAAGCCGTCCACCGGCGGCAGCGTCAGCTCGCACGGCTTGCCGTGCGCTTTGAGGTATGCCGCCAGGTCGCGCGCCACGCCGTAGTGTGACGCCGCGTCCGACCGGTTGGGAGTGAGTCCTATCTCTATAATGTAATCGTCGCGGAGTTCGAGCACCTGTGAAGCCGGCGTGCCGTTGGCGGCCGCCGTGTCGAGCACCATAATGCCCTCGTGGCTCTCCCCGATGCCCAGCTCGTCCTCGGCGCAAATCATGCCGAGCGATTCCATGCCGCGGATTTTGCTCTTTTTTATTTTGAACCCTTCCGTCGCACCGGTGGGATACAGCGTGGTGTTGACCGTGGCTACGAGCACCTTCTGCCCGGCCGCAACGTTAGGCGCGCCGCACACGATTTGCAGCGGCTCACCGGCGCCAACGTCCACCGTCGTTACCTTCAGTTTATCGGCGTCGGGATGTTTTTCGCACGTCAGCACCCGGCCGACCACGACCCCTTCAAGCCCTCCGCGGACCGCCTCTTTTTTCTCCAGCGAGTCCACCTCCAGGCCGATATCGGTAAGGATTACCGCCATCTCCTCGGGCGACAGCCCGCATTTTATATATTCGCTAAGCCAGTTGTATGAAATTGTCATTCCTGCCTCTGTTTTAATTCTTTACGTAATAACTCCCTGCATCTTTGTGGTGCCGGTTACAAGGCCCCGGTAGCCCTTCGGCCGCCAATCGGCCTCTACGCCGTCGGCAGGGGTACCCTGCCGACGGCGTAAAATACCGCGAAAGATACAAAAAACATAGTGCATTTTAAAGAGGCACGGACAGTATCCCATCGAAAATCGTCGCACACCCGGGAGCGCGCTTTACCGCGAACCTATATACAGGAAAATCACCCCGACAAGTATAAAGGCAAGGTCCAGCGCCTTGGAACCGACGTTTTTCTCCCTGAGCAGCAGGGCACCGAACGAGAACGAGACCACAACGCTCGAGCGCCGTATCATCGACACGATTGAAATCATCGAGCCGTCGAACGACAGGGCGTAGAAATAGAGGAAGTCGGCCAAAGCGAGCGCTACGGGAATAAGCACGATGGACCACCGCCACCGGAACGGCGTACCCTCCTTTCGCCTGGGCCACCACAGGAAGCCTAACACCGCCGACATTATAACGAACTGGTAGAGGTTGAACCACGACTGCACGAACATCGGGGCGAAGCGGCCCATAAGGAACTTGTCGTACAACCCGCTGGCGGCCGACAGGACGGCAGAAACGGCCACGAACAAGATCCATTTGTTGCGCCGGAAATCGATGCCCTCCCGTTTGCCTGTGTTGCTCAGCAGCAGGATGGAGACGAACGCCAGCGCAACACCCGTCCATTGCCACGCGTTGAGCCGCTCGCCGAAAATGGCCATCGCCCCCACCAGTACCATTACGGGCCGGGTGGCATTAATGGGACCTACGATGGTCAGCGGCAGGTGTTTTATCCCGAAATAGCCGCTCATCCACGAAGATAAAACGAGGAAGGATTTTACGATTATATATTTATGGTCGCTCCAGCCTCCGACCGGGGTGTGGAATATCGACCCCTCGTCGATAGTCCCGCCTGCCGAAAGCGCGATGAACGGGATGTAGAGTACCAGCGACATCGCGGTGTTGAAAAACAGGACCGGGAAGACGGCGTTGCCGTCGAGCGCGGTTTTTTTGAAAACGTCGTACAACCCCAGCAGGAATGCCGAACCGAAAGCAAGTGTTACCCACATAATTTAACGTTGGTGTTCGATTAATCAAATGAAGCCGATTCGGGACCGGAACCGGCAGGGCCGCCCGGCTCGCCCGGCGGGGAAGCAGTTTAAGGTTACAGCCTGCCGTATGGCCGGTTGGAGACTGCAAACGGCTGAAAGGCGGGGTAAAATTAATTAAAAGTTCGCACTTCACCGGTGTTCCCCCGGAGCGGCCGGGGGATTTTATAGGTGTCGGCGGTGTTTCGGGCGGGAGGCGGAGGCATTATAACCGGCAGAGGGGTCTCCTTAATATGTGTGTCAGGTGGACAATTTACATATGTCTTTTTAGGGGGAAGCGAAGAAGCCGACTTTTTTGCCGGGAAATTTGATAAGGTAACCCGGCGGTAGGTCGGCCCCGGCGGATAGATCCTTTGTCACTACGTTCCTCAGGATGACATTGTAACATTGTAACCGGCGGCGGTGGTAGTTCCTTCGTCACTACGTTCCTCAGGATGACATTGTAACATTATAACCGGCCTCGGAGCGGCCGGGGAGATGAAATAGGTGGCAGGCGGTGTTTCAGGCGGGTGTGGTGGGATTATAAAGCGGGCTTCTTATGATTGTAAAATCAACCCCGCACGTTCTCACCGTGGTAGTGGACCGCCCGTGGCAGGTCGTGCATATTGTAACGGGAAGCCATCGAGGCCCCGTAAGCTCCCGCGCTTTTGAACGATACCAGATCGCCGCGGCGAAGTTCCGGAAGCCGGGCGCCTTTGGCGAAGGTGTCGGTCGATTCGCAGACGTTACCGCCTATTGTAAACTCCTCCTCCGGCCTGCCCGCCCCGTCGAGGTTCTCAACGCTGTGGTAAGCCTGGTAGAGGGCCGGGCGGATAAATTCGGTCATGCTCCCGTCCAGCAACGCGATATGTTTGCCCACGGCGTTGGTTTTGGTGAACTGTACGCGGGAGATAAACTCACCGCACTGACCCACCAGCGAACGCCCGAGCTCGAAATGTACCTCCACGTTCCGCGGGATTTCGAGGTGCCGGGCGAAAATCCCGAAATAGGTTTCGAAATCGGGTACCGGGTTCGCTTCGGGAGTCATGTAATCGATTCCAAGCCCGCCGCCTAAGTTAATGTGCGTGAGGTCGAAACCGCGCGATGCGAAATATGCGAACAGGGTGTTTGCCCGCCGGCAAAGATATTCGAATACCCGCAGTTCGGTTATCTGCGAGCCGATATGGAAATGGATGCCGGTAACGCGTATATTGTTGAGCGTACCCGCCTCGGCCGCAATCTCGTCGATCTCCTTGTATGATATGCCGAACTTGCTGTCGGCCTGCCCGGTGGAGACGCCTTTGTGGGTCAGCGGGTCCACGTCCGGATTGAGCCTGAACGCCACGTCGGCCACCTTGCCCAGCCGACGGGCAATGCCGTTTATGACCTGAAGCTCCTGCCGCGATTCGCAGTTGAAGGCGAATATCCCCTGCCGGATGGCGTACTCTATCTCCTCGTCGGTCTTTCCCACGCCGGCGTATGCCACCTCACGCGGGTCGAAGCCGCTCTCTATCGAATAGCGCACCTCGTTGCCGCTCACGCAGTCCGATCCGAATCCGTAACCGCGGATACACCCGACGATCACCGGGTCGAAGTTGGCCTTAAGGGCGTAGTGTACCTTGTAGCCGTGTTTCGACGACGCGGCGCGGGCGCTCTCCAGCGTCCGGCGCAGCAGGTCCATATCGTAAAGGTAGAAGGGGGTGCGCTCCGTGCGCAGGCGGTCGGTAATATGTCTGCTAAGCATTCGGGTCGGTAAAAAGGCTGTCGTTAAGGCTCTGGAGCACTTCTTTCTTATATTTCGTGTCCACCAGCATGGCTATGCTGCGGTGGCTGGCCCCGTACGATATCATTTTGAGGGGGACGCCGTGGATACCCTTCATTATGGTTTCGGCAAGACCCCGCTGCTGGTGCTCCAGGTTACCTACCAGGCAGACGATGGTGTTGTTCTTCTCAATCTCTATGGTGCCCAGCTGGCGAAGGTCGGCCACTATTCCGTCGAGATGGCAGTCGCTGTCGATAGTTATGGATACGGCCACCTCCGAGGTGGTAATCATGTCGATAGGGGTGCGGTGCTGTTCGAATATCTCGAAAACTTTGCGAAGGAAACCGTAGGCCATGAGCATCCTTGCCGAGTAGATGCGGATAACGGTGATGCCGTCCTTGGCGGCCACGGCGTGGAATATCCGGCTGTTGTCCTCGGCTTCGGAAATCATGGTGCCCTCGGCTTCGGGGTCCATGGTGTTTTTGAGGAACACGGGTATGCCCTTGTCCTTGCAGGGCTGGATGGTGGCCGGGTGGAGGATTTTAGCGCCGAAGTAGGCCAGCTCGGCGGCCTCGTCGAAACTCATCCGCGGGATAGGGTAGGTGTTGTCCACAAAACGGGGGTCGTTGTTGTGCATCCCGTCGATATCGGTCCATACCTGCACCTGGGAAGCGTTGATGGCACCGCCCATCAGGGCCGCGCTGTAATCGCTGCCGCCGCGCCCCAGATTGTCGAGTTCGCCGTCGTTGTCAGTACAGATAAACCCCTGCGTTATATAATAGGTGTCTTTATTTGTGACGAGCCTTTTCAACTGGCGCTCCAGCAGCTCCATATCCACCTTGTCTTCGTCGTCCTTCCGCATGAAGTCGGGTGCGTGGAGAAGTTCCGCCCTGTATCCCGACTCCCGCATGTAGAGGCAGAAAATATAAGAGGTCAGCAGTTCTCCCTGCGCGAGTATCGTCCGTTCCGACTGCGGGTTACGGTAGTAAGCCGCTTCTTTGGCGATGAGGGCCAAAGTCTCCTCCATCCTGGTGAGGGCTTCGTTCTTCGAGGCGGCGAGAAGCTCCCCGATGCAGGCGCTGTATTTCTCCTGCAGCATGGCTATCTGGTCGCCTATGGCCTTGTCGGCGGGATCTTTCGCCGCGCGGGCGGCGATGTCCACCAGCGCGTTGGTCGTGCCCGACATGGCCGAAAGCACCGTCACGGTGGCTCCCTGGGCAACGACTATTCCGGCTACTTTCCGCATATTACCGGCCGAACCGACAGAGGTGCCGCCGAACTTCAAAACTTTTGACATATTATCGTATGGTTCTCTTTAATTTAAAAAGGCCCGCCGGGGCTTCCGGGGTAAATTTTACCTGATGCTTAAATATTAAGCAATAAGTTAAATTTATCCTTTATTTGTTTACTTTTTACAAAAGTAGGGTGAAATGTTTGTATTTATCCCAAAAAAAAGTTTTTTTTGCAACATCACGTCCGGAAGTGTAATTTTTTACACACGCCGCTTTACGGACCGCAAAGATAGAATAAACAGGTAAAAAAATACCCGCATATGATTACTATACCCAATGCTGTAGAAGAAGTGATTAAAATGAAGCCGTTCCTCGAGAGCGCTCTTGTGGAGGGGCTCGTCAACCTGTCGGCGCTTGCCCGCCAGCTTAAACCCGAGATTGAGAAAAAGGTGGGTAAGGAGGTGAACGACAGTGCGGTAATTATGGCGCTTAGCAGGCTCGTTCCGCGGTTGGAGCTGATGTCGGCGATGAAATTCAAAAAGGTTGTGCAGAACATAGGCGACATTATCGTCCGTTCTAACCTCGCCGATTACGCCTTTAACAACTCGCCCACGCTTTACGAACGGCAGGCCGAGCTGCTCGAAAGGGTCCGGGCCATGAAAGACCTGTTCTGTACCTTCTCGCAGGGTATTTATGAGACAACGCTGGTAGTGAGCAGCAGTATCGCACCCATCGCGGAAGAGATATTCACCCGCGAAACGCTGATTGCCAAGACGGTAAACCTCTCGTCGATAACGGTCAAACTGCCGCAGGACAACACTGTCTGCCCGGGTGTGTACTATTATATATTCAAGGAACTCGCGTGGGACAATATAAATATAGCCGAGGTTATAAGCACGACCAACGAGTTTACGGTGGTAGTCAGCGACGAGGATATCCACCGCGCTTTCACCATCCTGATGGAAGCCAAGAAAACCGCGGGGGTTTAGCCGGCGGTAGGGCGTGGCCATTCCGGGAGCCGGGTAATAATAAATATTTAAGGTAGGGGTAATGGCCCGGCGGTAGAGGCTTCGTCACCCTGTTACTCAGGATGACATCTATTCATGGCATTCCGAGCATAGAGAAGAATCTGCGAATTATCGATTCATGGTAACGTAAAGGGCCGATTCGTTTCGGATAACAAGTTTAAAGTAGCCGGCAGAAGATTCCTCAGTTAGTTTCAGGATGACATTGTTTACCGTGCTGTGCACTTAGTGGTTTAACGCCGTCCCGGCTACATCACCAAACCCGTCCACCCGTATCCCCAAACCATATCGGCGGCCATAAGACCGCAATAAACAAGGCTGGAAAGGCCGTTAATCAGTCCGAAAGATGCCGCTATCCGTGAAGTCCGCGAGGGCAGGAACACCACGTGCTGGAGGGCGAGCAGTACGATAAATACCGCGCTGCCGGCCCAGTAAAGCGTACCGGCGTGGGCGAATTTACCCAAAAGCAGGACGGCATAAACCGTGGCAAGGTGTATGGCAAGGCTTATCCACACGGCTCCCGCGGGACTGAAACGCGCCGGTACCGAGTGGAGGCCGTGGCTGCGGTCGTATCCCGCGTCCTGCAGCGAGTAGAGGATATCGAACCCGCCGACCCATGTAACGACTATTCCCGCAAGCAGCATCGGCACGGCGGCAATCGTACCCGCCACGGCAATGTAAGCCCCCACGGGCGCTATGGCCAGCGCCACCCCGAGCACAATGTGCGACCAGGCGGTAAACCGTTTCGTATAACTGTACCCCATAATAATAAAAAGCGCAACAGGCGAGAGCAGCAGCGTCAGCCGGTTGATGGTCGCCGCGACGATAAGGAAACCTGCCGCGTTGGCGACCGTGAACAGCAGGGCCGCCCGCGGCGAGATTACCCCGGCGGGAATCTCCCGCCCGGCCGTACGCGGGTTCAGCGCGTCAATCCGGCGGTCCGCCCACCGGTTGAATCCCATCGCTGAGTTGCGGGCCAGCACCATGCACAGCAGTATCTGAACCAGCAGAACCCATTCGAACGGCGACTCCGTGGTTACCAGAGCGAATGCGTAACCGGCCAGCGCGAAGGGCATGGCGAACACGGTATGGCTGAATTTTACGAGCGAGAAATATTCTTTAACGGATGCCATCGGCGGTTGCGGTTTAAAAGCGGAACGCCGGCAAAGATAGCGGATTTTTACCTACCCGGCAGGGTCCTGCCGTGAGTCTTTGCGAATTTTGCTAACTTTGCGGGAGGATTTCGCCATTACACCGCGGCACATCGCGCGGTCCGGGAGGCGGTCCACCGGACGGAACAGGTAAATACACTGCATGAAAAATATACGTAATTTTTGTATCATCGCCCATATCGACCACGGCAAGAGTACCCTTGCGGACAGGCTGCTGGAGACCACCAACACGCTGACGGCAAGGGAGCTGCAAGCCCAGGTGCTGGACGATATGGAGCTGGAGAGGGAGAAGGGCATCACAATTAAAAGCCACGCCATCCAGATGGAATACCAGCGCGGCGGGGATAAATATATCCTTAACCTGATAGACACCCCGGGACATGTCGATTTCTCGTACGAGGTGTCGCGGGCCATCGCTTCCTGCGAGGGAGCGCTCCTTATAGTGGACGCCACGCAGGGCATACAGGCCCAGACCATCTCGAACCTCTACCTGGCGCTGGGACAGGACCTCGAAATAATACCGGTTATCAACAAGATAGATATGGACGCGGCGATGGTGGACGAGGTGAAGGACCAGATTGTGGACCTGCTCGGTTGCGACCACGGGGATATACTCGCCGCATCGGGAAAGACGGGCGAGGGCGTGCCGGAAATACTGGAGGCCATCGTGGACCGCATACCCGCCCCCTCGGGCGACGAGAACGCCCCCCTTCAAGCCCTTATCTTCGACTCGGTGTTCAACCAGTTCCGCGGTATTATCGCCTATTTCCGCGTCTTCAACGGCACGATAAGGACAGGCGACAAAGTGAAGTTTTTCAACACCGGGAGCGAGTACGACGCGGATGAGATAGGGGTGTTGAAACTGAAAATGAGCCCCCGCACCGAAATCAGGGCGGGCGATGTGGGATATATAATTTCGGGTATCAAAACTTCGGCCGACGTAAAGGTCGGGGACACCATAACGCATATCGACCGGCCGGCGGCCGAGGCGATTGCCGGTTTCGAAGAGGTGAAGCCGATGGTATTCGCCGGGCTGTACCCGGTGGACAACGAAGAGTTCGAGGACCTGCGGGCTTCGCTCGAAAAGCTGCGGCTCAACGACGCATCGCTTACTTTCGAGCCGGAGAGTTCGCTGGCGCTCGGGTTCGGGTTCCGGTGCGGATTCCTCGGGCTACTCCATATGGAGATTATTCAGGAGCGGCTTTACCGGGAATTCGACATGGACGTGATAACCACCGTGCCCAACGTTTCGTATAAGGTGTACACCACCCGCGGCGAGGTGCTGGACGTTCACAATCCCTCGGGGCTTCCTGACCCGTCCACGGTGGACCGTATCGAGGAGCCTTATATCCTGGCGCAGATAATTACCAAGACCGAATTCCTGGGTAACGTCATAAAGCTGTGTATCGACAAGCGCGGTGTGATGAAGAACCAGACCTTTATCACACAGGACCGCGTGGAGGTGAATTTCGATATGCCGCTGTCGGAAATCGTGTTCGATTTCTACGACAAGCTGAAAAGTATTTCACGCGGTTACGCCTCGTTCGACTACCACCAGACCGGCTACCGCGAGAGCAAACTCGCCAAGCTGGATATCCTGCTGAACGGCGAGCCGGTCGATGCGCTCTCGTCGCTAATCTACCACGAGCACGCGTACAGCTTCGGGCGGCGGATGTGCGAGAAGCTGAAGGAGTTGATCCCGCGCCAGCAGTTCGACATAGCCATACAGGCCGCAATCGGGGCTAAGATTATCGCCCGAGAGACCATTAAGGCCCTCCGGAAGGATGTTACGGCCAAGTGTTACGGCGGCGATATAACCCGTAAGCGCAAACTGCTCGAGAAGCAGAAAAAGGGTAAGAAGAGGATGCGACAGGTGGGCAACGTGGAGGTGCCGCAGCAAGCGTTCCTCGCCGTGCTGAAAATGGACTGATTAGCGCGGGCGGGTACGGGGAGTATTTAATTCGGTCCCGGGGTCACGGTAAACCGACTTTATAATATAACTCCCGGCAGGTGCACCTGCCGGGAGTTATATTATAGGGAGTATTCACCATCCGCTTAATT
>JAJQCA010000086.1 GCA_021202985.1 Alistipes sp. | reverse complement strand
CCCCCGTATTCATTACCGGCGCAATACGCATAGTTTATATCGTCTTTTCTCCTCCCGCTACGGATCCCCTATATTCTTTACCGGCACTCCCCGCCCGGTTTATCTTTGCTTTATCCGGTTACAATCCTATCCGCTTTTCTCCTTCCGCCTCCGATACGCCGGAGGGTCCGGATTATTGACCGGCCTTACGCGCATGTTGTGATACCTTCTTTGCCCGGGAACTTCTTCATATTTGTATGCCTTTCTGAGACAGACATCCGGCCCACCGGGGGCGGGATGACTATCGCTCCACTTATTCGGGTTTGCCCCCCTGCCAATCCCGTCCGAAGCGCATAAACGCCGTAAAATGCGGACGGTATGGAATTTGGTGCATACGGGGAAACTTTTTTTTTATGAAAGCGAAACAATCGGACCGCACCACCCCGGGCAGGATAGAGCGGGTGGAACCGCCGTGCTGGTGGGCCGGCATGAACACCCCGTTACAGATAATGGTATACGGCCGAGACCTGAAAGGTTCCCGGGTCACCGTCTCCGGCGGAGGCCTCACGGTCCGCAAGGTCACATACGGCGACAGCCCCGACTACCTCTTTATCGACGTGGATATACCCGGAGCGGGCGCGGAGGGTAGATACACCTTCGAGATAACCAAGGGCGGCGACCGCAGGTCGTTCGAATACGAAATACTCAAAAGGCGACGCGGCTCGGCCTCCCGGCGAAGCTACTCGTCGGCCGACCTGGTGTACCTTATAATGCCCGACCGCTTCGCCGACGGCGACCCGTCGATAGATTCCACCCCCGACACCGCGGAGAACGCCAACCGCAGTAAACCCGACGGCCGTCACGGAGGCGACCTGCAAGGCATTATAGACCACCTCGACTATCTCGTGGACCTGGGCGTAACCACCCTGTGGCTCACCCCGCCCCAGCTCGACGACGAGCCGGAAGCATCCTACCACGGCTACGCAGCGGCCGATTACTACAAGGTGGACCCCCGTTTCGGCGACAACGAGCTGTACCGCGAACTGGTACGGCAGGCCCATCGCCGGGGCCTGAAGGTAATTATGGACGCCGTGCCGAACCATTGCGGGACCGCCCACTGGTGGATGGGCAACCTCCCGATGAAGGGCTGGGTCCACGACCGGGAGGCTTTCCCGGCCTCCAATTACCGCCTGGCCGCGCTCACCGACCCCAACGCCTCGCCGGAGGACTTCCGGCAGTGCTACGAGGGCTGGTTCGCCCCATCCATGCCCGATATGGCTATCGAGAACCCCTACGTGCTCCAATACCTGTTGCAGGTTTACGTCTGGTGGATAGAGTGGGCCGACCTCGACGGCCTGCGGGTCGATACCTTTCCCTACAACGAGAAGTACGCCATCGCACGCTGGACCCGCATGTTGCTGGACGAATATCCCAATCTGCGGATAGTAGCCGAATGCTGGGAATCGTCGCCGGCCATCACCTCCTACTGGGAGGGCGCCTCGCCGAACGCGGACGGGTACAGCTCCAACCTTCCCTCGGTGATGGACTTCCCCCTGCAAAGCGCTTTCTCGTCGGGTCTTGCGAAGGATTCGGAGGGGTGGAACGACGGGGTGAACGCCATCTATGCCACCCTGGCCCACGACTTCCTCTATGCCGACCCCCTGTCGCTCCTGATTTTCCTCGACAACCACGATATCAGCCGCTTCGCCGACGACCTGGGAGGCAATGTGGAGCGTATTAAACTCGGCTTAACCCTGCTGGCCACCCTCCGCGGCATTCCCCAGATAACCTACGGCACGGAACTGATGTTCCGTTCGGTAGACACGTCGCTGGGCGACGTGGGGGCGCGTATCGATTTTCCCGGCGGCTGGAAGGGCGACCGCCGCAACCTGTTTACCGGCAAGCGGCGCACGAAAAAAGAGACGGACGTGTACCGGCATGCCCGCAAACTGTTCAACTGGCGCAAGACCTCCCGCGCCATACATCGGGGCCGTACCATGCAGTACCTGCCCCACCGCAACAGCTACGCGTTTTTCCGCTACCTCCCCGGCGAGGCGGTATTCGTCTTTATCAACGGCTCCGACCAGCCCCGCCCCGTGGAGTGGGACCGCTACACCGAACGCACGGCGGGCTTCACCACCGGTACGAACATCCTCGACGGTTCGACCGTAAGGGTTGGCAGAGAGTTGACCGTCCCTGCCCGTAGTTCGCTCGTGGTGGAATTTAAAAAGCAGTAAATGTATATTGTCATCGTGAGGAAGGGAATGACGAAGGACCGACCGTTGGCACTAAAGCATCTTTTATGATACGACAGACTTTCTCGGCATCCCGGAAGCCGCAATCGTTGTTAAGATGGATTGAAAACCACTGGTCAGAGAATAAAAGATAGATTCTTCACTCCGTTCAGAATGACATGTGATATATTGTTATCCCGGGTGAACGGGGTGATGAAGGAGCTACCGCTTATACCCCTGATATACAAAGAGAGGCCGGGATCATTGATCCCGGCCTCCCCAATTATTAACATAACCGTTTCATTCAATAT
>JAJQCA010000025.1 GCA_021202985.1 Alistipes sp. | reverse complement strand
CGGCCGCGGCCCTGCAGGATATGCCCGACATAACCCTTTCGCTGAACGACGGTTCGATATATCCCGCCGCAGGCCGGATAGAGACCATCAGCGGGGTTATCGACCCTTCCACAGGTGCTGTCTCCATGCGCGCCGAGTTTCCCAACGCGGACGGCCTGCTGCGCAGCGGCGGGTCGGGCAACGTGATAATCCCCTCCACGTTCCGGGATGCGGTGGTGATACCGCAGAGTGCGACCTTCGAGATACAGGACAAGATATATGCCTACCGGGTGGTGGACGGCATAGCGCGCCAGACGCTTATCGGCGTGGCTAAGGTGAACAACGGCAGCGATTACATCGTGGAGTCGGGCATCGCGGCAGGCGACGTGATTGTTACCGAAGGTGTTGGTATGCTACGCGACGGTATGGAGATTGGCTCCGGAAGCGGCGGCCTACAGGCCGGGACGGCGGACGGCCCTGCCGGGAACGAAGGCGACGCTTTCGCGGATGATAACACAACGGAAGACCCTGACGTAAACGGGGAGGCCGAAGTAGCGCACGCCGGGAACGAAGGCGACGCTTTCGCCGCGGATGGCACAACGGAAGACCCGGAGGTAAACGGGGAGGCCGAAGTGGCGCACGCCGGGACCACGGCCGGCCGGACCGTTAACTCCCCGGAAGCGGTCCATGGCGGAAACCGAACCGCTACACCGAATGTCCGCCCAGTATACATCACATATCAACGCCCAGCGCATACCATATGCCTCCGGATACCGGAATCGACTCTTATTTCGGCAGCTTACACCGTACCGGGCGGGGAACCTAAAGCGAAAGGATAAGCCATGAATCTTAAGTTTTTTATAGACAGGCCGATATTTTCGGCCGTGATATCTATTGTCATCGTGTTCCTGGGAGCTATTTCGGTATTCGTGCTGCCCGTGGAGCAGTATCCCGATATCGCACCTCCGACCATAGTCGTGACGGCGACCTACCCCGGGGCAAGCGCCTCCACACTCCAGAACGCCGTGACCGCCCCGCTCGAGGAGGCGATAAACGGCGTGGAGAATATGACCTACATGACCTCCACAGCCACCAACACGGGCAACCTTACCCTGATGGTCTACTTCAAACAGGGCACCGACCCCGACATGGCCGCCGTGAACGTGCAGAACCGCGTAGCCACGGCCACCGGATCGCTGCCGGCCGAAGTGACCCAGATAGGGGTCTCAACCTTCAAAAGGCAGAACAGCATCCTGAAGATATTTTCGCTTTACAGCCCCGACGGCACTTACGATAAATCGTTCCTGAGCAACTATATCAAAATAAATATCGAACCACAGATAATGCGAATCGCGGGCGTGGGTGAAATGCGCACGCTCGGCTCGGATTACAGCATGCGTATCTGGATGAAGCCCGACGTGATGGCCGCCTACGGGCTGGTGCCTTCCGACGTTACGGCCGCCCTGGCCGAGCAGAACATCGAGTCGGCCACCGGAGCCTTCGGTGAGAACGCCGCGCAGACCTACCAGTACAGCATGATTTACCGAGGCCGGCTCTCGACCGAAGAGGAGTTCGGGGATATGGTAATCCGTGCCCAACCGGACGGCGAGATACTCCGGCTCAGGGATATCGCCGATATTGAGTTCGGCGAGAGCACCTATGCCTTCGCCAGCGGCACCGACGGCCATCCGGGGGTGGCATGTATGATTTTCCAGACCGCCGGAACCAACGCAACGGCCGTGATAGCCGAGATAGACGCCCTGTTGGAAGAGGCGGCGCGGGATTTCCCGCCGGGGGTGGAGATGGTGACCATGATGGACGCCAACGACTTCCTGTTCGCCTCGTTCTGGGAGGTTATCAAATCGCTAATCCTTGCCGTGGTGCTGGTCGTCGTGGTGGTGTACGTGTTTCTGCAGGATATCAGGGCGACAGTAATTCCCACCCTCTCCATCGTGGTGTCGCTCGTGGGGACGTTCGCGTTCATGGCCGTGGCCGGGTTCAGCATCAACCTCCTGACGCTCTTCGCGCTGGTGCTGGCCATAGGCACGGTGGTGGACAATGCCATCATAGTGGTGGAGGCCGTACAGGCCCGTTTCGAAGTGGGCTACAAATCGTCATACATGGCCACCCACGACGCGATGAAAGGTATCACGCCCGCCATCATCTCGTCCACCATCGTCTTTATGGCCGTGTTTATCCCGGTGGCCATGATGGGCGGTACGTCGGGTAAGTTCTACACCCAGTTCGGGATTACGATGGCCGTAGCCGTGGGTTTGTCCGCGCTCAACGCGCTCACGCTCTCACCCGCCCTTTGCGCCCTGCTGATGAAGCCTTACATCACGGAGGACGGCACCGAGAAGAATAACTTCACCGCCCGGTTCCGCAAGGCGTTCAGCACCTCTTTCCAGGCGCTGGTGCAGCGGTACCGGCACGCGGTGCTGGTATTTATAAAACGCCCGTGGCTGACGTGGGCCACCGTGGCGGGGTGTATCGTCCTGCTGGTGGTGCTGATGAACACCACCAAGACCGGACTGGTCCCCAACGAAGACCAGGGGGTTATCTTCGTGGACGTGACAGCGCCCGCGGGCAGTTCGCTCCACCGTACCAACGAGATTATCGACCGGCTCGAAGAACGCCTGTCCACCATCCCGCAGGTGGAGCACTACACCAAAACCGCGGGTTACGGTATGACTTCCGGACAGGGCACCTCCTACGGTTCGTTCACCCTGCGGCTAAAGCCATGGGACCAGCGTAAAAAGAAGGAGGACTACATCGACGAGGTTATCAAGGATATCTACGCCCGCACGGCCGACGTCCGCGACGCCACCGTTTTCGCCATCGCCCCGGCCATGATTCCGGGTTACGGTACCAGCAACGGTTTCGAATTGAGCGTACAGGACCGCCGCGGCGGCGATATAGCCACCCTGTACGAACACACGCAGGCCCTTATCGGGGAGCTGAACCGGCGGCCGGAAATCGCCGCGGCGTTCTCGTCCTTCAACCCGTCCTACCCGCAGTGGCGCGTGGAGGTGGACGCTGCCAAATGCAAGATCGCAGGCATCTCGCCCGCCGATGTGCTGAACACCGTTTCCGGCTACTACGGAGGCCAGTACGTTTCGGACATCAACCGCTTCTCGAAGGTCTACTACGTGATGATACAGGCCGACCCGAAATACAGGCTCGACCCCGAGACGCTGGATCGCATCTACGTCCGCGTGAACGGCGAAATGGCACCTGCGAGCCAGTTCGTAACCCTCACCAAAATGTACGGCGCGGAGTCGCTGAGCCGTTTCAACATGTACAGCTCTATAACGGTGAACGGGATGGCCGCCGACGGTTACAGTTCCGGCGACGCCATCGCCGCCATCGCCGAAGCGGCAGCCGTCGCCCTGCCGTTCGGTTACAGCTACGAATTCGGCGGCATTTCGCGCGAGGAGAGCCGGAGCACCAACTCGACCGTGATAATCTTCGTTATCTGCACCCTGATGATTTACCTTATCCTGAGCGCCATGTACGAGAGTTTCCTGATACCGCTGGCGGTGATTATCTCCGTGCCGTGCGGCCTGATGGGGAGTTTCCTCTTCGCTAAATTCATGGGGCTTGAGAATAATATCTACCTGCAGACGGGGTTGATAATGCTCATAGGCCTGCTGTCAAAGACGGCAATTCTTCTTACCGAATACGCATCCGAACGGCGGCGAAGCGGCATGGGGCTGGCCCAGTCCGCCGTGGCGGCGGCCAAGGCGCGTTTACGCCCAATACTGATGACCGCCCTCACGATGGTGTTCGGGATGCTCCCGCTCGTCTTTTCGAGCGGCGTTGGCGCCAACGGCAACAGTTCGCTCGGCACGGGCGCCGTGGGCGGAATGGTGGTGGGTACGCTCGCCCTTCTGTTCCTCGTGCCGTCGCTATTTATAATTTTCCAGTTTATCGAGGAGAAATTCAAACCCGTGCAGTTCGAACCCAGCCGCGACTGGTCGATACAGGCCGAACTGGAAGAAGAAAATAAAAACGAGATATGAAAAAGATAACGATACTTTTGGCGGCGGCCCTTATGACCTCGTGCGGCATCTGGAAACCATACACCCGCCCGGACGACCTGCGTACCGACGACCTCTACGGTGCGGGGATTGAAACCGCCGATACGGCCACCATTGCCGGTATGAAGTGGCACGAACTCTTCACCGACCCCCATCTGCAGCGCCTTATCCGCGCAGGACTCGAAAACAACGCGGACGTCAATATCGCGCGGCTGTCGGTTGAACAGGCACACGCGGCGCTCTCTTCGGCCCGGCTGGCCTACACGCCCTCGCTTTTTTTCAGCCCTGAAGGGGCCGTAAGCAGTTTCGACAGCCGAAAGGCCA
The DNA here is from genome assembly GCA_021202985.1 of Alistipes sp. GTDB lineage: Bacteria > Bacteroidota > Bacteroidia > Bacteroidales > Rikenellaceae > WRDF01. The sequence continues at coordinate 12,262 of JAJQCA010000025.1, read as the reverse complement.
CGCAGGTTTACAGCATCCCGCTGGGGCTTAGTTGGGAGCCTGACGTTACGGGCAGGCAGACCAACGCCAAACGGCGCAGCCGGGCGGCCTACGAACAGAGCGTGGAGTACCGCAACGCCGTACGGTCGTGGCTGGTGGCCGTCATAGCGGACCATTACTATACCCTGCTGATGCTCGACGAGCAGTATGCCGTAACGGCCGAGACCGCCCGGTCGTGGGGGCAGAGCGTGGAGACTATGCGCCTGATGAAAGAGGCCGGGATGGTTACCGAGGCGGCCGTGGCCCAGACCGCGGCCAATTACTACTCGGTGGAGGCGTCGCTGTTCGACCTGCGCGAGAGTATCAGCCAGATAGAGAATAGTCTCTCTGTGCTGCTGTACGACGCTCCGGACAGTATAGCGCGCGGACGGCTCGACGACCAGTATTTTCCCGACCGGCTCGCCTACGGGGTTCCCGTGCAGTTGCTGACAAACCGGCCCGACGTGCGCAGCGCCGAGCTGGCTCTCGTGCAGGCCTATTATTCGACCGCCGAAGCGAGGGCGGCCCTCTATCCCTCCCTGGTTCTGGCCGGCAGCGCGGGTTGGACGAACAGCGCCGGTTCGATGATAGTGAACCCCGGGAAACTGCTCCTCTCGGCCGCCGCTTCCCTTACGCAGCCCGTATTCAACCGAAGGCTTAACCGCACCCAGCTCGAGATAGCCCGGGCGGCGCAGGAGCAGGCCGCCATACAGTTCCAGCAAACCCTGCTCAATGCCGGGGCGGAAGTGAACGACGCCCTGACCCGGTACCAGACGGCCCGCGACAAACGGCCGTACATAGAGCTGCAAATTGCCTCGCTCGAAGATGCGGTACGCAGTACCAAACTGCTGATGGCCCACGGCTCGATGACCTACCTCGAGATTCTCACCGCCGAGCAGGCCCTGCTCGGGGCCAGGCTGGCGGACGTGGCCAACACCTACGACCAGATACAGGGGATAATAAACCTCTACAACGCCCTCGGCGGCGGCGTGGAGGATTAGACCACTCGTTTTTTCAATCTTTTTTCCAGGCGGGGACCCTATACCGGGGGTCCCCGCCACTTTTTTAACGGTATCCACAGTAAAAAATCGGCGGGACTGCTTTGTCTACGAAAGACGGGATACCATTTATAGTATGTACTCGACAAACGTATAAAGCAGATATAAAAATGGGTGGCCCGGCTCACCGGCAGGGTAAATTAATGAAGAGTGCGGGTATAGGTTATATCCACATTACCCCGCCCGGGGTATGGGTATTGCGCATATAAATAAACCCTGCCTTTCCGTGGAAGGCAGGGTTTTGGTATGATGTCCAGTTTAACGGGCTACCCGCGTTTGTGGAGGCCGCACTCCTTGTGTTCGGGCGATTCCCACCACCAGCGTCCGGCGCGCACGTCCTCTCCTTCCTCGATGGCGCGGGTACAGGGTTGGCAGCCGATGCTCGGGTAACCCTTATCGTGCATACGGTTATAGGGTACGGCGTTGCGGCGGATGTATTCCCTCACCTCTTCCTCCGACCAGTCTATAAGCGGGTTGAGCTTTATCAGGCCGTTTGCCCGGTCGAACTCCACGAGCCGCATATCGCTGCGCGTTACCGACTGTTCCCGGCGAAGGCCGCAAATCCAGACGTCCAGCCCCCTGAACGCCCTTTGAAGCGGCTCAATCTTCCGCACATGGCAGCACCGGCGGCGTTTTTTCACGCTGTCGTAGAAAAGGTTGACTCCTTCCTCGCGCACCATCTCCTGCACCAGCGCTGAATCCGGGAAGTACACCTCGATTCGGATGCGGTACCGGTCGTTTGTGCGGTCTATCAGGTGGTAGGCCTCCGGGAAGAGCCTCCCGGTATCGAGCGTAAAAATCCGTGTGGCGGGGTCGATACGGCAGACCATGTCGGTCAGCACCTGGTCCTCCAGGCTGAGGCTCGACGATAGCGCGATGCGGCCGGCGAACTCCCCGAGGAAGTGCCGGAGTACGGTTTCCGGCCCGGCACCGGAGAATTGTTCGTTATATTTTTCTACGAGTTCCTGTCGGTCCATATTTTTGTTACGGTTTATTGTTATTCGAACGGCAACGGAGGATGTACTGTTTTTTATATGGTCAGAGCCAATTCCTTCGTAGCCCTTCGAGTCCTATGTATAACAGTTTTTCACCAACGGTAGTTATTCGTCACTTTAGGATGTCTCCCTTCTGGCCCTCAGGGTGACACTATTATTATTGTCATACAGGTTTGTCGTTCCCAACGAAGGTGAGCAATTCTTTTGCATCTTTTACCAGCGATAGTTCCGGCGGTGTGTTTCGGCCTGTCTGGGTGATAGTTTATATAGTAATTCCGAACGAACGTGATGAATCTTCCTGTTACTTCTTTTAACAGCGGTAGTTCCGTCGTCGCGCTTCGGCTCCTCCGGGTGACGGTCGATTTCTCCAATAGCCTAACTGAACGCCCCGGAAAGGTATTTTTTAGTCAGTTCATGCTGCGGGTCGTTGAACACCTTCTCCGCGGGACCGGTCTCGACCACCTCGCCCAGGTACATGAATATCACGTTGTCGGCAATACGAAGGGCCTGCCGCAGGGTGTGGGTCACCATCACTATCGAATAGGTGTCCTTCAGTTTGACGAACAGTTCCTCTATGGTCTTGCTCGAAATGGGGTCGAGGGCGCTCGTGGCCTCGTCCGCCAGTATGAACTGCGGTTCCACCGCAAGGCTTCGCGCAAGGCAGAGCCGCTGCTGCTGGCCGATGGAAAGCCGTACGGCCGGGGTGTTCAACCGGTCTTTCACCTCATCCCAAAGGCCGGCGGCCTCGAGGTAGAACTTCACGACCATGCGCAGTTTTTTCCGGTTGCGGATACCGTGGATGCGGCATCCGTAGGCCACATTGTCGAAAATCGACATCGGCAGTGGGCACGGCCTCTGCGAAACCAGCCCCATCTTGCGGCGCAGGCGGGTAATGTCGCCCTGCCCGTTCACGATATCCTCGCCGTTCACAACCACCTTCCCGCTGAGTTTCACACCTTCCACCGAGTCGATAAGCCGGTTGAAGGTTTTCAGCAGGGTAGATTTCCCGCACCCCGAAGGGCCTATGATACAAGTTATCTGCTTGTCGGGGATGGTGACGTTGATATTCTTCAGGATATGGTTGGTGCCTATAAACACATCCAGCCCTTCGACGGCAATCTCGGTCTGGTTGTCGTCGCGCACGAATTTGTAGTCCGGACGGAAAAGCCGGGAGCCGGAAGCCGAAGCGGTGCCGAAAAGCCCCGGGGAACGCAGTTCGGAATCGAGCGCGAGCGGAGATAAAAAGTTTTTCATTTTATCTTGTTTTTTGAAAATCGGTTGGTAATAAAACGGCCGCCGAGACTGAGTACGAGCACAATGAGCGTGAGCACGAGCGCGGCGGCATAGGCCCTTTCCTGCACCTCTCTAACGGGGCTGCTCATCTGGAAAAATACGGCCAAAGGCAGCGTAGCGGCAGGTTGCGAGAGCGAAGTCGGTATGCTGTCGGTATAGCCGGCGGTGAACATAACCCCCGCGGCGTCGCCGATGGCTCGGCCTATCGAAAGTAAAGTGGCGGTTGCGATACCGGGCGCTATCTGCCTGAGCACCACTTTTATGGTTTCAAGCCTCGTAGCTCCCAGCGAATAGGCCGCCTCGAGGATATCCCTAGGAAACTGACGGGCCACCTCGTCCATCGACCGGATGAAAATAGGTATAATAAGCAGCGTTACCACAATTATACCGCCCAAAAGCGAAGTTCTCAGCCCGAAGTAGATCATTATCGTGAACCCGAATGCCCCGTACACTATGGACGGGATGCCGAACAGCACGTCGTATGCCAGCCGGGCCACGTAACCCAGTTTCGAGTTGCGCTTGAGGTAGACGTTCAGGTAGAACACCACCGGAATACTTATCATCAGTCCCAGCAATGTGGACGCACCCACTATGTAGAGCGACCCCACAATGGCGTTCAGGAAACCGCCCTCCTTGCCGATATAAAATCCGCCGCCGGGCAGTTTGGTAATCATATCCCAGCTCATGGCTCCCCACCCTTTCTCGACGATTTTCCAGATAATGCTGATTACGAAGGCGAACACCATCAGCATGGCGGCGATCATGAAAACTTTGAAAACCTTCTCCTCTACGAACTTAGCCTTCATTACCTGAATGTTTTTTCGATGCGGTAGAGAACTATCCGCGAAATAAGGTTGAACAGCAGCACCACCGTGAACAGGATCAGGGCGGCGAACATAAGCGCGGCCTCGTAATTGGGCAGGGAAAGCATCTCGCCGTAGTTGTTGGCGATAAGGGCGGGTAGCGGGTAGCAGGCGTCGAACACCGAACCGGGCACCTGTGGCAGGTTGCCGCACACCATAAGCACGGCTATCGTCTCGCCGAAGGCCCGTGAAATGGCCAGCACCACCGCGGCCAGTATGCCGGGGAAGGTCTTCCGGAGCAGGACGAACTTCGAGGTCTGCCATTTGGTAGCCCCCAGCGAGGTGGATGCGTCACGCAGCTCGTCGGGCACCGAGGTGAAAAGCTCGATAAAGAGACTCACCAGCAGGGGCAGGATCATTACCCCCAGCACTATACCGCCCGCAAGCACCGTATAGCCGGCGGAGAATTCCACGAAACGGGGCGCCAGCCACTCCGAAATTACGGGCACAATCAACAGGGTGCCCCACACCCCGTATATCACCGACGGGAGTCCGGCGAGGATATCCAGCGCGGGAAAGACGTATTTCCGGACGACGGGGCGCGCGTATTCGGTAAGGTAGACGGCTGTCAGCAAGGATATGGGCAGGGCTATCAGTATCGCAAGCCCGGTGACCCACAGCGTCCCCATCAGGAAGGGCAGGAAGCCGAACTCGTTTCGCAGTGGTTTCCAGTTACTGGAAAAGAGCAGCTCCCGGAGGGAGTGCTCCTCGAAGATGGGCGCCGATTTAAGGTAAAGCCCTATCCCCATTACAAAAACCAACAGCAGGGTGGCGATGGTAAGAAAGAACATCACCCCCCCTGCAGTTTTATCTTTCAGGATGCGTATATTAATCATAGGTATCTGCCTGCGCTGTTTCCGGCCCCGGAATTAAACTTTATCTCCTTTCGGGCCGCCCTGCCGTATCGGCAGGGCCGTCCGGTCTGCAAAAAAGCAGGGACCCCGGTAACGGCGGAAGGTTACAATTCCAGTTCGTCGGCCGCGTCGGCCTCTCCGTCCCCATCGGCCACGGATTCTTGCGCGGGGTCCGGGGCCGGCTCGACGCCCAGTAATGTCAGCCCGGCGTCGAGTTTCTCCTGCGAAAGCCCTATATAACCTATCGGTACGTTATACTGCTGGCCTTCCGTCAGTATATACTTTAAAAATTCCACCACGGCGGGTTTTTGCGGCACGCCCCCCGAGACCAGGAACAGGTCGCGGGCCGGCGGCGACGGGTAAATGTCGGCCGCTATCGCCGCGATTATATCGTCTTTTGTGGCGTAAAAGTCCTCCTCCGGGTCGATACGGCCGTTCCCGTCCACATCGATGGGGAAAACCAGAATCCCGGGATTGGGCTGCCGGGTCCCCTCGTCGTAGGCATACGACAGGTTGTTCAGCCCGATAGCCAGTTTATCCTTCTGCACGGCCGAAGCCACCCCGGGATCGCCGAAAACTCCCGTGCCGCCGAGATCCTCCTGCGTGGTGCCGAGCCACTGCGCCCACGTTTCGGCAGCCCCGCAGGCGTCCGAACGGGTGTAGACATGCACCGGGGTGTTGTCCGAAGTGCCCAGCACCTCTCCCCAGGTCCGGTATTCCCCGGTCACCCACAGCTTTACGGCCGTCTCCCGGGTCAGCCCGCGCCGAAGCAGCTCTCCGATAAACGGGTTTTCGGCATTGACGGTCGCGACCACCGCGTCCTTGGCCACGGCGAACACCACGGCGCCGTTCTCTTCTTCCGCGGGCTGGACGTCGCGCGACACCATGCCCAGGTCCACCACGTTGGCAAGCGCGTCCATCATGCCCTTGCCGGCTCCGCCTGCCGATATATCGATCCGCACGCCCGGATGCATTTTTTGGAACTCCTCGGCCCACTTCACCGCCAGCGGATAGAGCGCGAACGCACCCGACAGTGAGATATTTCCCGACAGCTCACCTTCGGCAAGCTGCCTGCGGCCCCTGCCGCCACACGAGGTCAAAGAGGAAAAAAGGACCACCGAGGCCACCAGGGCCGGAATTACTTTAACGTATTTTCTCATAACTGTTGCCTGACATGGGCAGCAAAGCCCGTTCGTGCTGTGAAGCACCTAAGATAATGGCCGGGAAAACAGCGGGATATAGCATCCCGGGCGACCGCTACAAAATTCCGCTTTTAATAAAGAACCGACAATACGTATAAAGGCGTAAATTACCCCGTGTGGGAGATGGGGACCGGCACCCCGTCCGGCCGGATGAGCGCCTGGCCCGTAAGCATTTAAACTCCCGGGCGGAGACCGGCATAAATGCGGCTATACTGCCCGACGAAGGCTCCGGACCGGGTTACATCCGGTTTAGCCTCCCGGGGGCTGGCGGCCGGAAGGGGAACATTACAGGTAATAAAATCTACGGCAGGGAAAGTCCGTAAAATGCCGTTTCCTGCCGACCGTCCCGCATATCGCCCTACCAATTTATATAACGCTCCCCCGGAATGTCCTGTCCGCAAACCGGCCACCTGCCGCGGGGCCGACTCTCCATATATAAAATAAAGGTTTCTTTTATGAATACGGGTAAATTCCGTACCGCAAACTGTCATTAATTTTATTACTTTAGCCGCACCGAAGGGCGAAGCGACGGTGCCGGATTCACGCCGCGGACCGTCGCCCCAAAGGCTTCGGGGCAAGTAACTCAAACTATTACACCGGCCGACAGCCGTCCACGGCGGGGTACGCCTTTGCACGAAGGTCCCCGCAGCGAAACACCGCATGTGTGCGCACACGGACGAACCCGTCGGTCGCAAACCTACAAAACCCAACTATGGCCACAAAGAGAAAGGGGAGTTCTTTCCGCACAATGCAGTCCGAGAGGACGCTCGAATCCATTTTCCTTTTCGTCACCGGTCGCTGCAACGCCAAGTGCGCGATGTGCTTCTATGCAGGCGACATGGACGACAAACTCGGGGAGCTGACTTTCGACGAGATTAAGAAGATTTCCGAAACCGCCGGGAACATCAACAAACTGTGGATTTCGGGCGGCGAGCCGACCCTGAGGGAAGACCTGCCGGAAATCATAGAGATGTTCTACCGCAACAACCATATAAAAGATATAAACTGGCCCACCAACGGCCTACAGGCCGACCGCGTTGTGGAGTGGGTAAAGCGCATCCGCAAAAGCTGCCCGGAGTGCAACGTATCCATAAGTGTCTCCATGGACGGTTTCACCGAAACCCACGACAAACAGCGCGGCGTGCCGGGCAACTTCTACAAAGCCCTCGACCAGATTAAGAAAATCAACGATAACTTCGGCGACGACGGCTACGTGCTCCAGACCCTTGCCACGGTGATGACCAAATACAACGTCGACCAGATATCGGACCTGATGTACTGGATATACGGCCGTTTCAACTCCTCGAACCATATTATCGAAGCCGCCCGCGGCGAGACCCGCGAGGAGGGCGTAAAGGTACTTACCGAGCAGTCGCTCCGCGCCATACAGGACGAGGTGGCCCCTATGTACTCGCTCTACGCAAAACGGATGGCCAAAGGGGTCAGCCCGCTGCGGCGTCCGCTGACGCGGTTCGTCTACCAGGGTTTCCTGCGCACCATGTTCAACATCCGGGCCGACAACCTCGAGGGGCCCAAACCGTGGGGCATGGACTGCACGGCGGGTGAGACGACGCTGGTTATCGACTACGACGGCCGATTCCGCGCCTGCGAACTTCGTCCCGAGCTGGGCAACGTGAAGGATTACGGGTGCGACGTGCAGGCAATCATGAACGGCGAGGCTATGAAGAAAGAGATAGAGGCCATCGGCCACGGCCACAAGGCCAACTGCTGGTGTACCCACGGATGCTGGATTTCGGCATCGCTCGCCTACAACCCGAAAGCCATGAAGAAAAAACTGTGGGAAGGTTACCGCGAGACCCGCAGGCTGAACCGGCCCGTAAAGATAACCGAGGAGGGCCTTCAGGCGCTCGAAGCCAAATACAACGTCGACAGGAGTAAACTGGCGGCAATCGGGGTTATATGAGAATTCTCTTAGTAACGCGCGGTTCGCAGGGGGATATCTACCCGTTTATCGCCCTGGCCCGCGGGTTGGAGGCGGCCGGGCACGCGGTAACGTTCAGCGTGCCGCAAATTTTCGAAGACCTTATCCGCCGCACGGGCCTCACCTACGTACTCCAGGAAAAGGAGGACATAGGCGGTGTGATGGTGGAGGCGGCCGAGAGTACGCAGAAGACCAAGCGCGTCCTGAAATGGATGCGTGCGGCCATAGATATGCAGTTCCGCCAACTGGTACCCCTCATGGAAGACCACGACCTGCTGGTGGCGGCCAACACCGAGTTCGCCGCCGCCAGCGTGGCCGAGTACTGCGGCAAGCCGGTTATAAGGACCGCCTTCGGTCCTTTCCTACCCAGCCGTACTATTCCTCCGGCTGTAATGCCTTTCCCGAAGCCGGGCAGGATAATACGCCCGGTGTTCTTCTGGTGGCTGCTCAACCGCGGCACCAATTTCATGGTCCGCAAAACCATCAACCGCAACCGCGTTGCGCTGGGTCTGGAGCCGGTACGCAATTTCGGCCACCACACGGCCGGCTACTGCGACAACTTCCTGCTGTACAGCCCCTCGCTGGGGAATACCGACCCGGAGTGGTCCGGGAAATACAAATGGGCCATCGGCGGTTACAGTTTCCATGACGCCATGGAGTACGACACGGCGGCCTACGACGAACTGATGGCCTTCATCCGCCGCGACGACCGCCCTACCCTCTTTTTTACCCTCGGTAGCTGCAGCGACCGCAACCGCGACCGCTTCTGCGGGATGCTGGCCGACATTTGCCGTGAGCAGAACTATAAACTCGTGGTGGGGTCGGGCTGGTCTAAGACCGGGAAGCATATCGAGCAGGACGACTCTTTCTACCTGCTGACCAAACCGATTCCGCACAACCTTATCCTCCCCCACTGCACGGCGGCCATCCACCACGGGGGTTGCGGCACCACTCACAGCATGGCCCGCGCCGGGATACCGCATATGGTGGCGCCCATTTTCGTGGACCAGTACTACTGGGGTTACCGCGTGGAGGTGCTCGGTATAGGACCCAGGCAGGTGAGGCTGGGCAAGGTTTCATACGCGGAGCTGGAAAAACGCGTGGTGGACCTGATGGTCAATCCCGCATATAAAAAGAACGCCGCAGCCCTCGGGAAGAAGATGGCCGCCGAGAACGGACCCCAGGCGCTGTGCCGTTATATCGAGAATAAATGGCCGGCCACGGGTTCGGGCACCGATGCCGGAACCGGAAACACTCCGGAAGCCGTATCCGGCGCAGACCCGGGAGGGGTACAAACGAAAACTACATGTTGATATGCTGATAAGCGCACTGCTCGGCCTGATAGCCGCGCTGTTTTACAAGATGTTCAAGAAGAAGAAAAAGGAGGGACAGGAAGGTCCGTAGTCCTCCGCCCGAATGGTATAGATCAAATTGCTATCCTAAAGCCATAATGGAAGATTTACGGCCTTTATTAAGTCTGTTTATTTTTCCGATAATACATAAGAGGACAGATCCTTCACTTCGTTCAGGATGACACTATCCGATATATGTCATCCTGAACGAAGTGAAGGATCTGTTTTTTTACATCTTTATTTACCGGTTGAAGATTTGTAGTAATCTACAACCCCCTTTTGAATAAAGGTAATCACTCCTCCCGCAGAATCCGGTCGACGGCGTGGGTATATTTTTTCAGATCCTTAACGCTCCGTGTGCGGAACAGAAGCGCAGCAATACAGATACCGATTGCCAGGCAGAACAGCAGGGACGACGTGAGGATAAAATTATAGGCCATATCCTGTAACAGACCCGAGGTGTCCTGGCCCGGTCCGGCGCTGTAAATCCGGATTCCGGCTATCATTGTGCGGTAGGCATACAGGCCCGGAATCATCGTGATGCAGGCCGGAAGAGTGAATACCACCGGCGGAGTGTGTATACGGTGGGCGAAGAAAATGCCCGCCAGCCCGATTAGCACCGCGCCGCACAGGGTGGCGCCTACCAGCCCGAAACCGGCCTGCAACAGCAGGAACCTCACCGCATGGCCCATCCCGCCCAGCAACCCGGCCACGGGAATGGCCCGGCGCGGGGTCTCGAAAAGCAGGGCGAAACCGGTCGCCACGAAAAAACTCAGGAACGCGTCCCTCAATACCTCAGCCACCATCTCAGAAATAATTTATACCTATCAACGACATACTTACGAACATTCCCACCGCTATGCATAGCAGTATAAAACTGCCGAAAACCCCGCGCGCCACGGCCGTCGGATAGTAACCTTTCACCAGGTCGATAATACAATTTATCAGCGGTACGCCGGGAATCAGGAACAGCACCGCGGTAGCCACCGCTGTACCGGGGTTGGCCCCGAGGCCGAGCAGGGCGTCCAGCCCGGATATCACCGTGGTAAGGAACGACGAGCAGAGGATTGCCACCATAAGGTTGTAACGAATCTTAACGAGCACCTGCCGAAGCCACAGACCGGCAGTGGACGCGGCAAAAGCGAACGCTCCGTCCACCAGATCGCCCCCTGCCAGCAGGCAGAGGCATCCGCAGGCCACACCCACGGCCAGGCGGATAAGCCACGGGTTATGCCGCGGGGTGTCGCGGATTCCCCTTATTTCCGCCGCCAGCCCGGCGAAAGATATTTCACCCTCGCAGTAGCTCCACGTTAGCAGGCTGACCCGGGTGACTATACCGAAATGGGCGCCGTGATGGCGAACGCTCCGGATAGCGGTAACGGAGCGGTCGGGGTGCCGTTTGTCGGTGACCGTAAGGGATATGGCGGTAAAGGAAAAAAATATTTCCATCGCGAATCCGGCCCGTCCGGCAAGCCGGCGTACGTTGCGGTCGATACGGTCGCAGTGGGCGCCCGACTCCATCAGAACAGTGCTTATATCGAGCGCCAGAGCGGCAAACTCACTTACAGGTATCTCCTCATGCCGGGCAGTTTGTTGTAATTCAACCATATGTAATTCGAATATATTACAGTATTAAAGCGGATGGTGGCGGTCCTCCTGAGTTGTTATGAACCCCTGACTATAAACCGCAGACACTTCGTTTTACCCAGCATTACACGGTATCGGAGCCACTCCGGCTGACCCGTATCAAACGTATTGTAATCGGGTCCCCGCCCCGGGTATCGCTGATTTGAACCATCCGCTTACCGTGTACCGGAACGTGCCACATGCCTGTTGCCGGGTGAGTAAATGCAAATCCCCGGCCTTACCCGGGCCGCCGGTCTATTCAGGCCGTAATATCTCCCGGTATGCCAGCCAAGAAAAGCCCCGGCATTTTACAAACCGGCACCGTAAAGGCACGGTACGAAAACAGCGCCGGTACTTACCGGACCACCCGGCACAAAAAGCACCGCCCCTAGGCCTACGGTTATCCCGCTTCCGGCAGGCAGCGCGAAACAAGAATAAAGGTTTTTAGTTAGAGTTTACAGCCGCTGTCCCCCGAGTACAGCCGGTTAAAACCGGAACGGCAGGTCTTCTGACTGGCTCCCCGCCCCGGAGCCTTCCCGGCCTTTGAAAGGCCGGTGGCGAAAGATTATACCGGCGGGCGGTGTCGGAGTTTTACAGCAGCGGGACTGTCCGGGATTTTCACCCGGTTCCCTCTTCGTGCCCGGAGCGCAGGCAGCGCGGGCAACCGTTCCGGGTGCAAAGATAGGATTTTCGCGGTAAAGACGAAAGGACGGGAAGCCGTTCCCGGCTGTCTGTATTTTAACCGGGCGACCCGGGTGCCGAACGGTTTTGCATTCCTCCCGCAAATCCATACCGGCGATATTAAGCGGACCTTTTCACAGAAGGGTATTCAAAATCCGGCCCTAAGGCCGGCCCGTATTCCCGCATGGGTATCGCGCCGGGCGCGCAGGCGGTTTATAACCGCATCCTTTATCCGGTACGCCTTCTCCCGCACGCCGGAATTCGGGAGAGGCCTGCGGGTATATCCCGAACCCCGTCCCAACTACCGGGCGGACCATCCGCCGCCGGGAAACCCTAATGGGAATAAACCTGCCTCAGGACGAGCGAACAGGTGACGGT
>JAJQCA010000027.1:38573-85805 GCA_021202985.1 Alistipes sp. | reverse complement strand
CCCCCCACCCCCCCCCCCCCCCCCCCCCCCCCCCCCCCACCCCCCCCCCCCCCCCGCGGTGCGGAGCCTGATTACTGCGGAGATGGCAACCGGTTTTCCCGGGAAGGAGCCGGGGCAAGTTATCGGCGCCGTTTCCGGGGCGGGAACTCGTGTCGGGTGGGGTGATAGAGTCGCCGTATTCAAGAGCATAGTTTCGAGTTTGCCGCTACGGTGGTCATTGGTATGGGGCTTTCCGTGGAATCTATTTCCCGACGGTACGGGAATGAGACTGTCGCCGCCTTCGACCGTAAGGATTGGAAGTGGTTAAAGACTGGATTCGTTCTGCCGGAGCGGTATACTTACGTTAAAAGGAAGGTCCGGGATAATTCGGAGAAAAAGCCGATTTCAAACCGGATAACCGGAGGTACCGGTCAGGACCGAAGAACGGCATTGCAGAGTCGCTACATGTTTCCCCGCTCAGAACCGGATAATAAAAAACCCCGGCCGGTTGAGTTTCAACCGGCCGGGGCGGTAACGGTACCCGGAGCGGGAATCGAACCCGCACGGCCATCACTGGCCACGGGATTTTAAGTCCCGCGTGTCTACCTATTCCACCATCCGGGCAACCTTCTGCCCGCCGCACCTGCCGCGAGGGCCGGCGCAAGCGGCCTCAAAAATACAATATTTTTTCTTTTTAAACATACCCGGGACCGTTTTTCTGACGGCTAAGCGGTTGCCGGGAATATAATCCACGGGTTTATGCCGCTTGCCGTTTGCATGGAGATGTAATGCGACGGGTTATACCGTATACCATTTACCCGGCTGTTTTCGGGAATGTTCTCCAACGGCCGGGTTATATTCGGGCCGCAAGTCACGGTTTATATGCTACTCCGGGTCCTGTCGCCGGGCCGGACTGTCTACCTGCCGCCAGCCCGTATCGACGGAGGAAAATTAGCCCGGTCTGTCTGCCGGCCGGGCGGCGATTTTAACTGCGGCATGCCCCCCTTAACCGATAAGAACCGGTGTGATACTTTGGTCCGGACTTTTATGGACGGTCCCGGTTTCCGGCCAGAGGGGGTGCGCCCCGGTTTAGTCCGCGTATCCGACCGGGTGATTGAGGTGTATGACGTGGTCGGGGCCGAGTTTCAGCCCGTCGGCGAGGGTCTGCTTGTCCATTCCGGCGCGGCATACCGTGCCCAGGCCGTTGGCGGCGCAGAAAAGATAGATATTCGCCGAAACGATTCCGGCATCGTACGCGGCCATACGATGCGCAGCTTCAGGCTCGCGGCCCAACAGCGGGCTGCGCGACATATCGGCCACCACGATAAGGCACGCCGCCGGTTTCACCCCCTCGTTCCCGCGGCCCATATAGGGCCTGAGGTCACCGGCCGCCACCAGTTCGAGACGGTGCTCACGGGCGTTGTAGAGATACGAACCGTCGGCAAGGCAGACATATAGGTCTATTTCCTGTGCGTTCATGGCCGTTGCGGCGGTTCGTTTATCCGGACGGTTGAAACCGTTTGCGGCCCAGAGAAGGTCGCCCAGGTCCTGCATCGACAGGTCCGATTGGGTATAATTCCGCAGGGATTGCCGTTGTTCGAAAGCCTTCATGGCCGAAGTGCCGCGCTCGGCGCTGCGCGCCGGAAGGTCGATGGTTGCCGGAGACTGGGCCCGGAGGCCTAAAGATGCCGTTAAGGCGATAAGGGATAGGATGATTTTTCTCATGGTGGTTTGGTATTTAGTGAGGTTTGTCGGCCGTGCGGCGGGGATGTAAACTTCGGGCCGGTTGCCGTGAAATTTATGGTGATTAACTTACAACAAATTTTCTGCGGCCAGCCACCCGGCTCCCGGAGGCCACCCGATTGACCGGATGGTGTAAAAGGAGAGTAGCCTTTTAAAACGGAGTTAAGCGGACCGTACCGCAGGGTTATTTTTTCCGGCAACGATGCTGTCGATATGCTCGACGACCTCGTCCGTTGCGAAGGGGGAGAACCACCGTATCGAGGAGTCCCGGCCGAACCAGGTCAACTGCCGCTTCGCGTACCGGCGGCTGTTACGTTTAATAAGTTCCACGGCGGTTTCGAAATCCGTCCGGCCGTCGAAATAATCGAACATTTCCCTGTACCCGACAGTCTGAAGGGAGTTCAGGTGGCGAAGCGAGTAGAGCTCGCGGGCTTCGGCTTCCAGCCCGGCCGACACCATTTCGTCGACCCGCCGGTCGATACGCTGGTAGAGATTCTCGCGGGGAAGTATCGTGGCGGTCTTTATGATACCGAAGGGCCGTTCGCGTCGCGCTCCCGCGCGGAACGATGAATAGGGCTGCCCGGTGCCGATGCAGACTTCGAGCGCGCGGATAACCCGTTGGGGGTTCCCGGTATCGACCATGGCGTGGTATTGCGGGTCCAGCACGGCGAGTTCGGCGGCAAGCGGGCCGAGTCCCCCGGCGGCGAGCCTTTCGACCAGCCGGCGGCGGATAGCCGGGTCCACCACCGGGATTTGGTCCATGCCGTTACACAGTGCGTCGATATACAATCCCGAACCGCCGGCGACGATAGCGATATCGCCCTCGCGGAATATGCCCTGCAGGACTTCGAGCGCCTCACGTTCGTACCGGCCGGCGGTGAACTCGTCCTGCGGGTCGTGGCTGGCGATAAAATAGTGGGGTACGGCGGCCAACTGTTCCGGCGAGGGCTGGGCGGTACCGATGGCCATGCCCCGGTACATCTGCCGTGAATCGGCCGACACCACGGGTGCACCGTAATGCGTGGCCAGCCTGACCGCAAGGTCGGTCTTGCCCGAACCGGTGGGTCCTGCCACCACCACGATATATTTGCCGCGGGCCATAACGGGCGGTTTAATATTCGTCGTCGTAAAAATCGTCCCCTTCGAAACTGCCGAACTCGCCGAGCGCCTCGTCGAATATCGACCCTTCGGCCACAATGCCGCCCGGTTCGAATTGGGCCGGGGCGGGTCCCACCGAGAATGCTACCCGCGGGTATTCCGTAGCCTGCTCTTCTTTATATGTGCCGAGCAGTTCGATATAGAGGGATCTGCCCGAGAAAGGATCGAAGGTATAGATGAGCCGCTCTTTCTCGCGGCGGATTACGGTGCCGAGCAGGGTGCCTTCCATCGGAAGCGGGGCGTCTTCCTCCCCGGCCCCGATATCGAAAGAGGTAAATTCCGCCCCCTTGTCCCATCCCGGCCCCGACAGGAAGAACGACGCCATTTCAGAGGGGTCAAACCCCAAATCGCCGCATATCAGGCGGTGGAAAGCCAGCAGGTCGCTGTCGTAGCTTAGTTCGTAATCCCGCGCGAACGAGTCGTTCTCGTCGCTCAGCGCCCTGAATTTGAATATCATTCCCATAATTCGGCCATTTGTGGATACTTTGCAAAGATAGTAAAACGTAAACGCAACCGTAAGATAAGGAAATATTCGGATGGAGGAATAAATGCTGACATTAAGTGACGCAGGTCTTTAAAGGTGTGCCCCCGGGAATGGCAACTTACACTATGTCCTCCAGGGGAGCCTGGGCGGGGGGGGGCGAATGAACTGTCGCCGAGGGAACTGGCCGCCGGTTAATAATATAATTACATGGTAGATTCTTCACTTCGTTCAGAATGACAATGAGAGTTATTTATTCTGTCCAGATTATATAATTTACTTTCCGGGGAGCCAATGGGCGGTGAGGGAACTGCCGCCCGTGTACATAAGATGATAGATTCTTCACTTCGTTCAGAATGACAGATGGAGTATGCCGGCATTCAGAAAGACGGGTGGAGTGTGCCGGTGTTCAGGAGTGACAGAAGTGTGCCGGCCTTCAGTATGACATGGTGTTGATTTCCCGCGTGCTTTGGTAGAGATAAATATTAAAGCCGTGATAGGAATTCCATGGTATCAACCCGGTCGGGGTAGTCGTCGAGGCCGGGGGACTGGGCCTTGCCGAATCCGGTGGCCGGGAAGGGCATCCGTCCAGACCATCTGCCGTCCGCCACCATGCACTGCAATTCATGTTCGTGGTCGGCAATCCATGCTATCGCCTCTTCCGGAGTTGTATAAAAGTGGTAAGTGACCTCACTGAGTATCGCCGGGAACGCTACGTCCGGGCGCAGGAGCCAGGTCCCGCAATCGGTGAACGGAGTACGCGAGAGCGTGAGCACGGCCCGCCGCTGGCGGTAATTATTAAGGTATTTGGGATTCGGCCCGGTACGGGGAAGCGCGGCCAGCCGCCCGGGGTCGTAACCGGCGGGCAGGAGCAGGTGGCTTACGTTGCGGCACCCGAGGCCCGAGTAGCTGAATATATCCCCGGCGAGGCCTGTAAGTTCTTCGTCCGTCTCTTTGCCGTCGAGAATCGCCGCAGATGAGCGGTTACCGCGATAGACGGCGGGCACCCCGCCGAACTTCGCCCGCAGGTACCGTATGGCATTGTCGCTGCCCGAAGCTATCACGGCGTCCGCCTCCCCGCCCGTATACTCGTCGAGAGGCAGGCCCGGTAAGGACGATTTCAGCCAGCCGGCCACCGTTTCCATAATCACCCGGTCCTTCGAGGAGTATTTGGCAAGGCACCGGTGACCCGAGACCAGCACGCACAGCATATCGAAGAACCCGGCCAGCGGGATATTCCCCGCCATTACTACCGCAACCTTCCGGTGGCGGCCGCTTAACGGATAGCGGCCCGACCAGCGGGCGAGCCGCCCGTGGTCGAGCATCTGCGAGGCCACGGCTGCCGTCGCCCGGCGGATCTCCTCCGGGGTGAACCAGCCGTTGGCACGGCATGTCCTGTCAATAACCTCGTCACCCGGAAACCGGCCGGCGGCCATCTCATGCCCCAGCCGCGCGAACGCGCACACTATTTCGCTGCGTGTAATCATAGACGCAAAAATAACAATTTGCCGCACGGTTCACGGTCGCGGAATAAAAAATAATTGCGCATATTTGTACCGTTAAAATCCACATTATGGAATTTCTCGCCATTATTCCCGCACGTTTTTCTTCGACCCGCTTTCCGGGCAAACCGTTGGCCGAAATAGGCGGCAAACCCATGATACAGCATGTCTGGGAGCGCGTGTCGAACGTATTCGGAGACTGTTTCGTGGCCACGGACGACGACCGTATCGCCCAGGCGGTGGAGCGGTTCGGCGGCCGGGCGGTAATGACCTCCGGGCACCACCGCAGCGGAACGGACCGCTGCGCGGAGGCCCTCGGCACGGTATCTGCCGTGACGGGTAAACGGTACGACGTGGTGGTGAACGTGCAGGGCGACGAGCCCTTTATCGAGCCGGGACACCTGCGGGCTTTGTCCGAACTTTTCGACGACGCGCAGACGGAGGTGGGAACCCTTGTGGCGCGCTTCGGGGAAGGGGAGGACGTGCACGATGCCAACACTCCGAAGGTCGTGCGCGACCGCGAAGGGTTTGCGCTCTATTTCAGCCGCTCGGTGATACCGTACGTACGGGATGCGCACGCGTCCGAAGCGGTGGTTTATTATAAGCATATAGGGCTTTACGCCTACCGGAGCGACGTGCTGGAGCGTATCTCGGCAATGGCCCCGGGGGCGTTGGAAAGTGCCGAATCACTGGAGCAGTTGCGTTGGCTCGAGAATGGCCTGCGGATTAAAACCGCGGAGGTAAGGGGCCGGACCATAGCGGTGGACACCCCGGAGGACCTCGAACTGGCCGAAGCGTTCTACCAATCTCTCGAAGGGTAAGGAGCCCATCGTTCCGGTGGGGCGGGAGGTGTCCTCATGTATGGGGACCTATCGCCCTCTCAATAAGTTGGTAAGTTTTTTGCCCGGTATTGCGGCTGTCGGAATATATTTATATATTTGTATCGGAAAAGCCTCACTGGCCCGTTTCCGGGCCGAAAAATCACCAAGACTATTCTATTTACACTAAAACCGATATATGCAAGATTTTAATGCATTGAAATCCAAGAGCCTTGCTGAACTGCGCGAATTGGGGCGCTCGTTCGGTATACGGACTCAGATGCGAAAGAACGACCTGATACAGAAAATCATAGAGTTATCGGCCGCCCGAGACGGGCAGCAGCAAAACGGTGGTGAAAACCAGCCGCCGGCACAGACCGGGGAAAAAATTCGTGGCCGCCGGCCCAAGCAGGAAGAGAACGCCGAAACGGCTCCCGAAACCCCGGAAGACGCTCCCGGCGGGCAGGATGCGGGGCAGGACGATGCCGGCAGACGCAGGCGCAGCCGCATAAACCGCGTCTCGGCCATCGCTCAGGGCAACAACAAATACCGCGTAAGGGACGACGTGCAGGCGGGCGCCTCGAAACATGATGAAATGTACCTGCGAAGCGAGCTGCGCGAGCCGGAGATTCATCCGAACGAGGAGCAGCCCGGCCATCCGGAAGCGCCGGAAGAGGCGCCGTTACAGCCGGAGAGCTACACGCAGGAGTTCCCACTGGCGGCCCCCATGGATATACCTGTGCCCGAAAAGCAGGAACGCCCTAAAAAAACGGAAGAGGTCCATCCCGAACGGACGGAACCCCACCGCCCCGTTACCAAGGACGATTTCGTCGGCGTGGTGGAAGGCGAGGGAGTGCTGGAGATAATGCCCGACGGTTACGGGTTCCTGCGCTCGGCCGACTATAACTACCTCAATTCGCCGGACGACGTGTATGTTTCACCCTCGCAGATAAAACTGCTCGGCCTCAAGCCGGGCGATACGGTGCAGGGCGCCATCCGTTCGCCTAAGGAGGGAGAGAAGTATTTCCCGCTGGTGAAGGTGAACAAGATCAACGGCCTTAGCCCCGATGCAATCCGCGACCGGGTGCAGTTCGAATATATGACCCCGCTGTTCCCCAGCGAGAAATTCAACCTCACCGGAGGGCGGCACAATAACCTCTCGACCCGCGTGGTGGACCTCTTCTCGCCAATCGGTAAGGGACAGAGGGGCCTTATCGTGGCCCAGCCCAAGACGGGTAAGACCATTCTGCTCCAATCCATTGCCAACGCCATAGCGGACAACCACCCGGAGGTCTACATGATAGTTCTCCTGGTGGACGAACGCCCGGAAGAGGTGACCGAAATGGCCCGCAACGTGAAGGCGGAGGTTATCGCATCGACGTTCGACGAGCAGGCCGCGCGCCACGTTAAAGTGGCCGAGATGGTGCTCGACAAAGCCAAACGCATGGTGGAATGCGGCCACGACGTGGTAATACTGCTCGACTCTATAACAAGGCTCGCCAGGGCTTACAACACCGTACAGCCCGCATCGGGCAAGGTGCTCTCGGGCGGTGTGGACGCTAACGCACTGCACAAGCCCAAACGGTTCTTCGGAGCCGCGCGGAACACCGAGGAAAGGGGTTCGCTTACGATAATCGCCACCGCGCTTATCGACACCGGGTCCAAGATGGACGAAGTTATATTCGAGGAATTCAAAGGAACCGGTAACATGGAGCTTCAGCTCGACCGTAAACTCTCCAATAAGAGGGTCTATCCGGCGGTGGACGTGGTGGCTTCCGGTACGCGCCGCGAAGACCTGCTGCTTAGCAAAGAGGTACTGCAAAAGACCTGGATACTGAGGCGTTACCTTTCCGACATGACGTCGGTTGAAGCGATGGAGGAGATAAAGAAACACATGGAGTCCACTTCGAGCAACGAAGAACTGCTCGTAACGATGAATAAATAAAAGGCCCATGGCTGGGGGATAGTCCGGCCTAACCCAAAATCAAACAGCTTAATGAAGAGGATTTTTTTGCTCCTGGCCTCGCTATTCATGTTCCTCGGGACGCAGCAGTCGTTCGGATGGGGTCAGAAGGGCCACGATATCGTGGCTTACGTCGCACAGTGCAACCTTAAAAAAAGTGTTAAAAAGAAAGTGGAGCGTGCGCTCGGCGGACATACGCTCATGTACTACTCCTCGTGGATGGACAATATCCGCGGGTTCGACGAGTTCAGGCACACCTCCACGTGGCATTACGCCAACGTGGACGAAGGGTATACCTACGAAACCATGCCCAAGGAGCCTGCCGGGGACGTTTATACCGCACTTACCGACACTATCGAGAAACTGCGCGACCACCGCAACCTTTCGGACAGCCTCGAGAACCTTTACCTTCGTTACCTGATACATCTGGTGGGGGACATGCACTGCCCGATGCACGCCGGCCGGAAGACGGACCTCGGCGGCAACCAACTGAAGATAAAATGGTTCGGCAGCAATACCAATATACATTCGGTTTGGGATACGGCCTTTATAGAGTCGGTGCGCAAGTGGAGCTATACCGAATGGAGGGACAATATAGATTACCTCCCGAAAGCCGAAAAAGAGCGGCTCGCGGCCGGTACGCCCCTCGACTGGATGAACGAGACGGTGAACATCTGCAAACAGATTTATATGGAAATCGAGGAGGGCGGTAACTACTCATGGGATTATATGTACAATAACTTTCCCGTCCTCGAACTCCAGTTGCAACGGGCTGGTTACAGGCTCGCCCGCATACTGAACGAACTCTATTAGGCCCGGCGATACACATGTACCGGACAGGTAAAATATACAAACCGCTGGTAACGGCGGTTTTTTTCTTTGCCCTCGTACCGTTCGGTTTGCGGGCGCAGGAAGATTTCACCGCGCGGTTGTGCCGTGCCGCGGTCGAACTTACCCGGGATGCGGTGCGGTACGATCCGTCGTATTACACCATTCCCTACCCGGGAGGGGACGTACCGGCCGACAGGGGCGTGTGTACCGATGTCGTAATCAGGGCTTACCGCAAACTCGGCATCGACCTGCAGAAAGAGGTCCACGAGGATATGAAGGCCAATTTCAGCCTCTACCCGGCCAACTGGGGCCTTAGCCGTACCGATACGAATATCGACCACCGGCGGGTGCCCAACCTGATGACATTCTTTTCCCGCAAAGGTGTCGTACTGCCCGTAACCGGTGATATTACGGATTATAACCCGGGCGACATAGTCTGCTGGATGCTCCCGGGCAACCTTACACATATCGGCATCGTGACAGACCATAGGGCCGCTTCCGGCAACTGGTGTATTGTCCACAACATCGGCGCCGGACAGGTTCTGGAGGATATTCTCTTCCGGTTCGACATAATAGGTCATTACCGTTACGGGGAGTAATCAGGATTATGTGGCGAAAGGTTTTTTACGGCAGGTATATCTAAAAAGAAAATGAATTGTCGGTTGCAAAATGACAATTGTGTTTAATCCCAGTCGATATAACGGGCACAGGGGTAAGACCGATGCTCTTAAAAGGTAGTTCTCCACTTCGTTCAGCATGACTTTTTTATATCTGCCACCCTGAGCGGCAAGCGAAGTGCCTGCCGTTATATTTTTGGATATATTCGGCCTCGATGAGACTTACTCTGCAGAACCTCCGGTGTTTAACAGTGCCCGGCTGTTACTGAAAAGAACGGGGAGAGGTCATCCCTCTCCCCGTCTTTCTTACGTTACAATAAAGGTCATCGTGACTAAACGATGACGGCATCAATTTTTTCCGGTATGAATTTAATCAGCGACATTTCGTCGCTCTCGGGTCCCTCGGGGATATATTTTTTCACCCACACGTTCGACAGCATTTTTTTCAGAATCGGTTCCGTAACTATCTCTGCGGTGCCGTTGAGGGTAATTTGGTTGTCGTTATCGGTGTACAGTACCTCGCAACGCGGATTGTTGCGGATATCGACTACCTTTTGCGTAGAGGTCCGCGTGATGTACCACAGTTCTTTAAGTTCCTGCTTTTCCAGCGTGGTAAGGATTGAAAGGTGCACACCGTCCTCCGTATTGATTGTACCAAGGATGCAGTAACGGCATTTGTTAATGAACCTGAGTGCTTTGTCGGTTTGCTCGTCGGACATGGTGTCGACCTGTCCGCTGTATTTCAGTTTATGACTCATAACCGTTTAAAGTTTATGGATAGGGGGGAGCAATTACCGCTCCAAACGGCACCGGGTGAAAAGTACCGGTATGAAATTTATTCCGCCGGGTGGTAAATTACGCCAGAATGGTTATATTTGCACTCCGTAGCACTCCAGTCCGGGAGTTGCGGGTAAATTTCGCGGAAGTAGCTCAGTTGGTAGAGCATCAGCTTCCCAAGCTGAGGGTCGCGGGTTCGAGTCCCGTTTTCCGCTCTCGAAGTTCCGGAAAAGGAGCTGTTAAGAGAAGTAAAATCCTTGTATATCAAAGATATATGAGGATTTTTTCTTTTAGGGGTATAAAGATAAGTCATCGCAAAACCACGGATTAAAGCGATTTGTCGTGAACCTCCAAGAATAAGACCCATATCCATCACTGATTTGTCTCGGTCCTTAATAACGTAAAGTGGATGGGGTTGCCCTTTGGTGATATTTTTTAGAACGGCATCCTGTGTCCCGGATACCGAATACCGTAATTATCCACCATGAAGATTCATTATCGGCACCAAAATTGAATATTGGGAGCATACATTATTTGCATTCAAAAAACCAATTAAAGTATTGATTATGAGATTTTCTAAACTTTTCATGGCCGGGGCTGCCTTCCTCTCCGTACTGGCAACGAGCTGTTCTAACGACAATGGCTCGGATCAGAAGAAGTTATACGAAGAAGGGAAAGGCGATCTTAAGATAACACTTATAGGTGATGATTTCACCCGCGCTGCAGGGCCATCAAGCTATGCCGCTGAAAGCGCGGTGAAAAAATTTACCGTATACGTATTCAATGCTGAGAACGACGCTCTGGAGGATGCGCAAACATTTACGAACGTGACTACCGCCACAATGAGCGGACTCTCCACCGGGTTCCCGAAAAAAATCGTAGTGTTAACTAACACACCGTCGAACTTCCCGGTATTTTATGAAGGAGACGATTACTCGAAACTGACGCAGGCTCAAAGCTCCATCAACCTTACCTACCAGACGCCCGCCAATATTGCAACGAACGGTTTAGTAATGCTCGGAGAGACGGAAAACCCGGTAACCCTGAACCTTACAGGTACAACCGTGGTGCCCATCAGCCTCAGAAGGCTCGTAGCAAAAGTAACACTGGGAACAATCAAGATTCTTCCTTTGGGGAATTATGACATTGATCAATTTGAAATAACCGGAGTAAGTATACAGAGGGCGGTTTCGACCACTGATGTATATGGTAACCCGCTTAACTCCAGTTCTCTTTTCGGTGGGCTTACAGGTTCGATGAGCCTTACCCAGCAGAGTTTCCTTTACGATGCGATTACCACCGATTTCGAGGTTGCCGTTGAAGAAAACATGGGCAATTACTTCTATGTTTTGCCCAATCAGAACAGGGACGAAAGCACGCTGCTGACTCTCGTTTCAAACTATGAAGGTGACGAACAGTATTTCCCTATTCCTATAAATACCGAAGAGGGAGACAATAATACCGACGGCACACTTATCCAGGCTAACAAATCGTATATTATTAACATCGTTATAAATAATCTCGGTGAAGGTACCACCGATCCGGATTTACCGCCGGACACTGCTCCTATTAAGGTTGAACTTGCGGTAGAACCCTGGGATGTGGATATTATACAGGATGTAGTTTGGTAATCTGAAAGCTTTAAGTAGGAGTTTGCGGAAAATCCCGAAAAGGGTCGGTCTGCAAACTCCCTTTCCCATAACCATAAAAGCCTATTATGCCGGTTTCTAAAAATACGATAACAGGGTACATGAAATACGTCCTGTCTGTTATGGCGTTAACCGTCTTTGTATCCTGTGTAAAGCAGGGTATGAATGAATGTCCCCCTCCGGGACCGGGTCCTGCGGTCGACGTCAGGCAGTTGCTGTATGTGAGGGTAACCGACGGGGAGACGCAAGCCGATATTACGGACACTGAGGAACTGGACGATATTATGATCTATCTGTTCGACAGGAATGAAAAACTTGTCGATACGGTAGCGTTCACTACCGCCATGATGCGTCAAGGTACACCTATTGACCTTACGGACAAGGAGCTGGATGGCGGATATGTTTCAGTATGGGGCAACATCGGGAATGCGGTTGATGTCGAAAAGGCCAGTTTCGGGGATGATATCGACGATTTGGAGATAAGAATGCTCCCAAACGACAGCCGCGCGGACTTTTTCCTGTGTCCCGGTGATATGTTCTTCGGATACAAACAGGTCGCCTTTATCCCCGTAGACGAAAAAACTGAAGCCGATACCGTCTGGCTCAAAAGAAAGAATTCGAGGCTGAATTTAACGGTGAGAGGTTTGCCCGAGACCGGAAATGCGGAAGATTATTATTTCAGGATAAGTTCCCTCTATTCCGCTTACGATTTCGAAGGAACTCCCCGGCTGGAACCCAGGGAAATTTGGGAGGAAGGCTCGTTCGACGGCTCTATGGATTACATCTCACCGGACCCTTACATTATGATCCACAATGCTCCCGGTCATATTTACAGCGACGACAGCAGGGTGGTGGTCGATATCTACCGAACCGGCAATACCCGTACGGACACTTTAATCGCCAGCGGCGACAGAGACACCGAAGGGAATTATATCCTGTTGGAACAGGGTAGAACCACAAATGTGCTGATCGTTCTGGAACAGACTGGAGAAATAATTGTACACACCACTATAACACCCTGGGATGAGATTCACCAATGGACGATATGGTGACCAATAAATTTTTAAGAAATATGACTGTTAAATCATATATGAAATCTATATGGCTCGGATTAGCGGTGGTGGCCGGCATCGTTTCCTGTACTAAGGACGATACTACGGAGTCGCTGCCAATGGAGCCGGGTTCCGCTTTGGTAAAACTGAGCATACATACCCCGAGCAGTTCCGTGCCGAAAGCTACCCGTAGTGTGGCCGATGAGGACGAGGGCGCCGTATCGCGTATAAAACTGGCGGTGCTCGAATTGTCCGGAGGTATATACCGATGCAGGTATATTGTAGACGGGCAGCAAATAGTTCAAAGTACTGCCGATTCCCGGATTACGACTTTCAACGCTTTGCTCACAAGTTCGGACGTGCCGTTGAAAATAGTTCTCGTTGCCAATTACAACGATGCGTTCGACTCCGGGGAGATAGTCGACGATATGGCCGAAAGCAACTTTAAGGAGTGGCTAATCGATTCTTTCAGTTCGGATATCGAAGGGGAACTTCCGCTCTACGGTGAAATTTCTCTCCCACAACTTAAAGCAGACCAGCCTAATTCCTTTTCGGTAACCATGCTCAGGGCTGTGGCGAGGGTGGATGTCAATAATAACATAGACCCCGAGTTCTCAGAAGATTTCAGGATGGAAAGCGTCTATATATACAGGGCTAACGACAGGTACAATATCGTACCCTCTTCTTCCGCACTTCAGACAGAAGGCAAGATGAGCGTTTCGTCGGCTACGGTTCCCGGTTCAGCGTCCGTATATGCGGCCTATTCCAAAACCGTCGAATCCGACGGCGACAAGAGCATTACAAGGACCTATCTTCCCGAATCGCTTCCCGTAACCGATCAAAGCCTTCAAACTTCCACGGCTACCTGTGTTATAGTAGGCGGATATTTTGCCGACGATACGGCTCCCTCTTATTACCGCATCGATTTCGATTCCGGTTTCGACGGGCATCCGTTCGGGCAGGTTCTCAGGAATCATAAATATATCTTCAATATCATGCAGGTCAACGGCCGCGGATGGCCGTCCCCCAACGATGCGGCCGAAAACGAGGCTACGGCCATTACCGCAACTATGCAGGTATGGGACGAACTTACCTCGGAAATGTGGTTCAGCGGCGATGAGAATTATCTGGGTATATCTTCCCGGAAAGTAGTCATGCAGTATTTTGCCGGCTCGGATAAGACCGAAACGCTTCAGGCCACGGTACCGTTCAGTATAAAGATAACGGACGAAAACGGGGATCCCACCGGCCAGGTGATAACGCCTGAAGGGGGAACATTCACAACGGATTTCTACCGTTTGGAAGTTGTTAAAGATTCTTCTTCCGGCGACGACGTCTGGAAAATGCTATTCACCGCTACCGGGGATAATTATACCGAAGCCGAATTTACCGGAGGTTTACAGGTGTATACCGACTGGTGGACTTTCGATATAGAAGTGGTGCAGGAAACCTACGAGGGCATGATGGCTTCCAGATACGTAAGGGTACTTACAATTACCGACCTGGACGGCGATCTCGGTACCACGGACGGTACATTTACCGAAGTTTCTGGCGAGGCGATGCGCCGGGTACTGGAAAATCCCTCCAATTTCTCTCCTTCGGGCCAGGTTACCATCGGTGGGATTATAGTATACGATTTGAAGAACGCGACGATTACAAGCCAGTCCGCTTCGGATATGTATATACTGGAGAAAGTCCTGAGCGATGTCGATGTCGTTCATCTTCCGGCGGAGTGTACTCCTTCACCTGCCGCGGCTAAACTCATAACCGGGTGGCACTCTTCCAAAGCAAACAATATCCTTATAGTCGGTTTCGACAGTGACAATACAAATTCGAACATTGAGTCGTATGTCTATGATCTGGAAGACGCGGACGTTGGCAGTGGTAGCGGAACCTGGGAAACGACTTCCCAGGTAACCGGACTCGAAAGGGCTGAGGACGACTGGCAGGGACGTACCGAAAGATTCTTCAACGGGCCGTTCGGTGCGGTAGCCGAAACAATTATGGGACTTAGCAAGTCGACAATCGGCTATAATAACGGCTACAACGACGAAACGACTGCACCGCTGCTCAGGGTGGCTGCCGGAAGCGACGTGCACCTTATGATGACCCACGGGATCAATATCACGGCAGGGGTATTCTATTGCGGAGACAGCGGTATAACTTCCAACCGAGGTTCGGCGATGAGCGCTGCGGCCCAGACGGACGGGATTGTTTCGTCCGATTTCGACAGGCTGATGGCGAACATCTGGGCATGGATCGTAGAACGCACAACGATGATTTCGGAAAATTCCTAAATTACTTTGTACATAAATAATAAAGCGGCATTTGCTTGCCGCTTTATTATTTTATAAGCACGAAACGATATGCGACCCGGTACAACAGGTCAACTTTCAGCCTGTAAATAGTAAGAAAAACCGGCCTATCAATTAAGTGCTGATAATATTAAATTGTCGGAGCGGTTGATTTATTTTGTTCCGTTCATTTGCCCAATGGCTTGTGGTTACATTCCGGTAATATTGCCGTCACCCGCCAATCGGTAAAGGGCTAAAAAACACCCCGGAAGACAGGGCTTCCGGGGTAAAAAGAAAGAAATTAATAGAGGCTTTTACTATTCGATTTCGATCTGTTTGTATGTGATATCGAAGGCAGTAAATTCGTATATTTCTCCATCCATAAGCATTCCCCATTTAATAGGATAGCCTTCTTCATTATATTCCATTTCAAACTCGGTGGTTCCCGCGCCGAAACCACTATCGGTGGTATAGGAAATTATATTGTTTATAGGCGTAAGTTTCGGGAAAGAAATTAGGATAGGCTGCCCACTGGCGAAGAACCATTCGGGAAGACTACCGCCGTGGAGAATAGGATTTTTGTCATCGTATCCATAAGTGGTCGGCTCTATTATTTCCCCTTCGTTGCCGTCGGCATCATAGATTACCTTCGATGTAGCGCTAACCCTACCCACTTCGTCATATTCTATGACATACCTTGTTTCAGAGCCTGCAGGCCAAAAATTGGGCGTCGCCCCGTAGGTAATTCTTCCGTCTTCATCAAGGTAATAGATAGTCGGGTCCGGAGCATACCCGTAATCGTCTTCTACGGTTGTCGCAACTATAGTATTGCCTTCATATGTATATGTCACCTCGGGTTCTCCCCGGAACTGCAAACCTGTAAGGTTTCCCTCGGAATCCCATATGAAATTGGTTTCGGTTGTGGAACCGTAAAGCAAAGACTCATCGATTATTGCCGACAGGGTATAATCGTCGTTGTACTCGAAAGTGAGTATATTGTCCATGCTCTCCATTTTGTCGACCAGCCACAACGTAAGGCTTGGAGCGGGGTCCGGATCGGGATCTGGATCCGGGTCCGGATCCGGAACTTCTGGTGTCTCGGGATCGGGATCCGGGTCTTTATCGTCGTCGCTGCAGGCCGTGATAAGCATTGCCGATAGCAGAACGGTGCCAATCATTAATAGATACTTTTTCATACTTTTTGGTTTTTAGTGTTAAACAATTGGTGTTTATTATGTACCGGGGTAGTTCCGGTCATTCCTGTTTCAATCTTCTGCCTGGGTCAGATACCAGTAATCCATCATGCTTCCTTGATAAATATAGGTACCGCCCATGATGGCTTCACCTTCGCCGGCATAATGGATTATATAGGCCTCGTCTTCCTGAAGCATAAAACCGAACTCTTCTTCAAGGTAATCGGAAGTTGTACGGGTAAGTCCCTTAAAAGAATCGTATACATAACCGTAAAATGTGGTCGACCGCGGACATGCGAACGACAGGTGGCCGTGGTCGGATGCCGTACGGCCCCAGGCGTTACGGAATCCGTCAGGCAGGTCCCTTATGATATCGAGTATGCCGGTTTCGGTATCCAAAATTGCGGGATATAGATATGTAGACACATCCCTGTTCTCGGCCACGTTGACCTGATAGGTGACGGCCATATACCGGCCAGAGGTGCTCATCATGGTGTTTTCCGCCGTCGTGATGGGCATATCGACCACGTCGATGTAAACCAGACCTTCATACCCCTCGACAATCAGGGTGTGCAAATTGATTACATCGCCTCCCCCTACATACTGCCACGAACCGGAACCCTTCCAGTAAATGGCCGCAAAATCGTCCCAGCAACTGCCGTAGATAATCGAACCGTCCGCCGAACAACCGCGGGCCATGCTTCCCTGCTCCACGCTCCGGCCGTATGTGTCGGTCATGGGCATGCTAAGGATTTCGGGCTGGTTGTCGGTCCATTTGATGGGGTAATAGAGCGCTTCCTCTACGTGCCAACCGTAACCGACGAAAATTGACCCGTCCGAACTCATACTGCTCACCACGACGTAAGAGAATCCATCCGGAACGGCGACTTCCTTCTTTTCCCCGTCGGCGGTGTAATATTGGGCTGTGTTTGTCCAATCCGCCACGGCGAAAACCCCGGTGTCGGAAACGGCAGCCGCATCGTACATATCCGTGACCGTCTCCATTTCGGTAATTTCGCCGGTCTGCGTTTCGATTATGTAAGGCGTGTAGTAATAGACAAGGTTTTCCAATTCGACCTTCACACCGCACACGTAGGTACCGTACGGCGACATGATAAACTCCTGCGAGTGCTGCTCAAGGATGTTGAATATCACATTGGTGCCAAGCTGGGTCACCTCTATAATCTCTTCGGCGAAGCCGGAAGTGACGCTTATCTGCGCCTTGCGCATCCCGTTGCTGCGGGTAGGGGCAGCGCCTATGCGAAGGGTTCGCGAGTCGTCCTGCTCCACGGTTATCCATGTGCTGGTATAGGTGGCTTTCCACGTACCGCTCGCGTCGACCGTAACGGTATACTCCTCTTCCCCTTCGGGGCTGAAGGTGAACGAGCTCATCGACAATTTGATGTAGTCCGACTTTTCATCCTCGCAGGCGGCAAACGTCACTACCATCGCGAGAGCCAGGGCTATTCTTGTAATAATTTTCATCGTCATCTTTTCTTATTGCTTTGTTAATTGGCGGTTGTCCCTGTGGTGGTGTAAGAGTAGCTTTTCATTTTACCCAGGCCGCCGAACGGACCGTTATAGTTCATAGGCATGTAAAACACGCGGTAATTGCGGCCCGGCGAAGCGGTGGCCTCGGGGAACGACGTGCGCCGGATGTTGTGGGTGTAGTTCCAGTAACCTTCATATAATATCAAATCCTCCATGTACCCTTCGTAATAGTAACCCGACTGGAGCAACTGCTCGTACCACTCCTCGTCGACCGTTTCGTATACGAGGCCCATCGTGTACTCGTTCACTTCGAACTCGTACATAGCCCCGTTGTCGTGGATATCGGTAACGGTAATGGTTGCTTCGGCCTCACCCATGCCGTCGTCGTAGGCGGGGGTTTCGAACAGGTGCCTCTGAACGGCGACGGGAGTCTCTTCGTCGTCACCGTACACGATGACATACATCTCGATTTCGTGGTTAAAAGCGTCGTCGGTGCCCAGCAGGAAGGACGGGGTGGAATGCTGGTAGGCCAGCTCCCCGTATCCGCGCGTTATATAACCGTTCTTTGACCTGTCCCATGCCCAGAGCATTTCCAACATGTTGCCTTTGTAGGTCTCGTTTTTCGACGCGTCTTCGTATTCCCCGTCATAGGTGGCCGTAACCCCGAAGCGTTTGCAAAGGGAATTCGGCGTGAGGGTGTAGTGGCTGGAAAAGATGTCGATATGGTCCAGCGTTACCGATACGGCCGGCACCGTACCTTTGGCCGCGGTACGGAAAGGAACCTCGATGGTTTCCGTGGGCTGGTTACTCAGGCGGTCGTAGGCCGTGAGGAAGAAGACGTATTCGGAATCCATGTCGAGGTCGAAATAGGTGGCTGTGTACTTCGCGGATTCGGTTTTTTCCGTGGTGCCGTCCAGTATACCCTTCTCGAAGGTCTCGCGGTCGCCGTCGCGCCCGAGCGCGTAGACGTATTTGTAGTAGTTGGTATGCCCGTTGATATAGATACCGGCCGAAGTCTCGGCCACGAATTGGGTCGAGACCACCAGCTCGGGAAGTTCCCCGCGCGTCTTGACTTTCAGCAGCGCCAGCGGTCCGGCCGTGCCGTCCGCGGCGAAACCGCGGGCGAATATCGTATAAACTTCCTTCTCCTGCAGTCCCGTGAACCGGGTATCTATTTCCCCGGCAGCCTCTATCGTTGCTATTCCCGTCATCGTACCTGCCAGGAAGGCGTCGCTGTCCTCGTCCTGCCCGATGGCGTAGCGTAACGTAGCCACGCTTTTGCCCGGGGTGATAGTTACCACTATTTCATTGGCGTCGGGGGTGGGGACGTATTCGAGCTGTACCGACGGGGAGAGGACCGGTTCCACGTATTTATCGTCGTCGCAGGCCGTAAGGGCCACCGCCGGGAGCAAGGCAAGTAAGAGTTTGTATATCCTCGATTTCATTGTCCGTTCGTTTGTGTTTGTTTCCATCATGTTTACTCGTCTCAGAACCTTACGCCCGCGCTCACGCGCCACACGTTGCGCATGGGGCTGTCGCTGTCGGCAATGTTGTATGCGAAGTCGGCCGTGACGGGGCCTATGTAGACACCCGCTCCCACCGAGCCGTAATTGCCGGCCGCCTTTGTTTCGCTCGCCACGTTATAACCCCCGCGCACGGCGACAAGGTCCCTGTACGTGTATTCCGCACCCACGGCGCCGGAGGGGAAGGTGTAGTCCTTGGGCATGATATTGTAGCGCACTTCGGCAAGGCCCGTCAGGCGGTGCCCTTCGGCCGGCGACCAGCGGTATGCCCCGCCGACCCTAACGCTTGCGGGCATCCGGTATTTGGCTACGCCGTAGTCGAGGATGGTCCCCGCATTGGTGACGGCCGCGGCTATGGTGTAACATTCGGTGCGGTAGTGCAGCCCGAGGTCGATGCCCACGGCGGAAGCCGCCTTGAGGCCGTTATCCTCGTTGAGTTCCGACCTGGCGTACCTTACGTTGGCCGAAAGGTTGAGCCTTCGGGTGAGGGTATAGGCGTATCCCAGGTCTATCATCAGGTCGTACGGGCGGAAGGTGGTGAAGATTATTCCGTCCTGCGAGTTATATATCTTGTCGGAGCGGTAGTAACGCGCGCCCACGGCGATTGTGTGGGTGTCGTCGATGCGGAAATAGCTCCCGAAGGCGTGCAGGTATGTACTGTTTCCCAGCGACGAGAAACCGTAACCCGCCTCGGTCCGCAGGTCTGACCCGCCGGCCGCAGCCATATTGCTGAATACCGACATCGAATGGGCGTCCATCGCCACCGAGGCCCCGGCCAGTCCGGCCGACCGGGCGTCGGGCGAAAGGCCCGCCGATGCCAGCGGCTGGGCGCGAAGCCCGGTTACGGCCATAAGCGCCGGGAGGGTAAGTAGTATTATTCGTCGTGTCATAGCTTGGTGATGTTTCGGGTGATTTCGAGGTTCTTGTGTTTGATTACGATGCGGTAGTTACCCGTGGCCAGCGACGAGATGTCGATAGCCTGCGCCGCTCCGGCCGCCATCTGGAGCTGCCCGGTGTAGACGCGGGCACCCGATGCGGAGTAGATGGTAATGTCCACCGCGCCGTTCACATCCGTTCCCATGCGAATATTCAGCACGCCGTCTTTCTTAACCGGTACCGGGTAGAGGTCCACTTGCTGCGAAGAATCGCGGGTGCTGACAGTAAACGAGGCCTCCGACTGTCCGTCCACGTCTTTGGCGGTCACCTTCACGGTCGCAGTTCCGAGGCCGGTCGAGGTGACGGTAAGGATATCGCCCGTCCCCACGGTGGCCGTAACGATTCCCGTGTCGGACGATTCGGCAGAGTAGGTAATCGCATCGCCGTCCTGGTCGTAGAAATAATCGCCCAGCACATATTGCCGGCTGTCGCCGGTACCCTGGAACAGGACGCTCTCGAACTCCCGGAGAAGCGTGGGCGCATAGGCCACAACGGTGTAGGGGATGGTTATTTCGGTCTCCACTCCCTGCTCGTCGCTAAGAACCAGTACCGCCGTATAACTTCCGGTGGCCAGGCCGTTCGCATCGAAACGGAGGGTGATAACGTCGCCCTGCCGCGTCGCGGCGGCTCCCGTGCTACCCGGCGAGAAAGTGTATCTCCACGGGTATCCTTCCGGGTCGTGTACCGTCACGTCGTAACTCTTTACCTCATGCTTGCGGAGGTTCACCGTACGCGGCGCGTCCTCGGCCACCGGGCCGCGGTTGGCCGTGAGGGAGCCGGTCATGGTCACCGACGCCGATGTGTTGCCGTCGAGGTCCCCGCCAGCCACTGAGATATAATATGTCTTCCCTTCCCGGAGGTCGGTAAGCTCGACCGTAATTACGTCGCCTACGTTTTTGCCGGCCGTGGTAACGGTGTTCGGTGTGAGACCCGCCGGAAGGTTTTTGAAATCGACTCCGTAGAGGTCGTCCTCGCTGACCACGTACATGTAGTGGTCCGTCTTGCCGTCCGGGGCGTCTCCGTCCGCGGTTACCCTCCAGGTCACGACGGCTTTCTCGAAGGTCCATTCTATGTTCAGGTCGCTGATCCGGTCGGGAGCGAACTCGCCCGGAAGGGCGAGAGCCTTATGGGCGTCGATGTAGCCGACACCCATCGGGTATTGTACCGGATTGTGCCATAATATCGTTCGGTTGGTCCCGGCCAAAAGGCGGTCCCAAAGCATTTCGTTGGTGAAACCGGGGTTGACGGACCCGTCCGGGTTGACGCCGAAGCGGGAGACCACAAGGGCGGCGATACCCGAAACGTGGGGGCAGGCCATGGAGGTTCCCTCCATAAAGCCGTACACGCCCATCGGGTAGGTGCTGAACACCTGCGTGCCGTCGGCGTATTCGCCCGTGCCGCCGGGGGCGGCCACGTGCACCCAATCCCCGTAGTTGGAATAGTAGGCCCGCTCATAGGCCGCTCCGTGCGAAGCGACTGAAAATACCCTCTCGTACGATGCCGGGAGCACCTTGGCGTTCACGTTGCTGTTGCCCGTGGCGAATATCACGATACCGCCGTCCAACGGACCGGTCTGGTTGCCGTGTTCGTCCCGGCCGGCATAGTCGACAAAATAATCTATGGCAGCACGGTCGCTTTCCGTCAGGTCCCTTTCGATTCCGGTCCATGCGTACTCCCAACTGTTCTGGGCTATAACCGCCCCGTTGTTGGCGGCGTATATAAACGCGTTACCGCGCTCCTCGTCTTTGACCACAGTTTCCTTACCGCTGGCGTCTATGTTGAATATCTGGCAGCTCATCAGCCGGATGCCGCTGTCGGGGCTGCCGTTGCCGCCGGCTACCCCGGCCACGCCTATACCGTTGTTGTTCACGGCCGCCACCGTGCCGGCGACGTGTGTACCGTGGGCGTGCAGGGTTATGGTCCCTTCGTCCAGCACGAAATTGTAACCGTAAACGTCGTCGATGAAACCGTTGTCGTCGTCATCCACACCTTCGGTACCGTAGAGTTCCGCCTCGTTTACCCAAAGGTTCTGTTTCAGGTCCGGGTGGTCGGTGTCTATACCGCCGTCTATCACGGCCACGATTACCTGCGGTTTGCCCGTTTCGAGCTTCCACGCTTCGAACAGGTTGATATCCGCACCGGGTTTCGACCTGTAAAGCGTACCCTCGTTATGGTAGTGCCACTGGTGGTGGAGGAATGGGTCGTCGGTGGGGCTGCCGTAACCTGCCACGGCCCGGGTGCCCGCCATCATCTCCGCCATCTGCTGCTCGGTAACCGGGGTTATCTCGCTTTCGATACGTTTTATCCTCAGCACGGGTTCCACGACCGCGAGGTCTTCCAGATTCGAGAAGTCGGTGAAGGCCCGGGTCATCGCCCGCTCTTCGTCCGCGTCGAAATAGACGTTGTACCAGAGGTGCAGGCCTGCCGACCGCATCCTGGCTTCGTGTTTGCCGCCGTGGCGGAAGGTCCTCGTAATTTCGGTAACCCCGAGCTGTTCGACCAGCAGGTCTATCGAGGCCACCCCTGTGGAGATTCCGCCGCGAGTAGCCACCGGGTTGAACCGTTCGACCGCATCGGGTGTCAGTTTGATTTGCAGTACGCCCGGTTTCACAAACTCGTCGTTTTCGAGCGGGTAGCCGCCGGTATAGCCAGGGGTTTCGTCCCCCGGCAGGGATACGTCGTCGCGCGTACAGCCTGCCGAGGCAACCGCAAACGCTATAATGGTTATAATCAGATATCTTTTCATTGAGTGTCCGGTATTAACGGGTTAATCGGCTTTTTCCATTGTGGCGCCGGGCTTGAAGTTGTCGAACCAGTTGTAGGTCGTCTCGTTCAGGATACCCAGCAGCCCGAAACCGTCTTCGAAGGTGATAACCAGGCTCGTCTCCCGGCCGTTTTCGATTTTCCTTACGAGCTTCGCCTTCACCGGGCGGGTCCTGTCGTAATAGAGGCCCGATAAAAGTTCCACCGTATCCGGGTCGTCGTCCGCTTTGGAACTTGCAATCCAGGTTACATAGACGCTGTAAGAGTTGTAGATACCGATAAACTGGAACGGTTCGATCTCGACGTCGTATTCCAGTTCAGGTTCTATTTCGGTGAAGTTCATCTTTGCCAGAGTGCCGATTCCGAAGTTCAGCCACACGTTGTCGAGGGTCTCGTCCGTGGTCGATACGCTTACCCGGGCGGTGGCGCGGGTCTCGTAAATCATGTTCTGGCCCGTAATTATATAGACGCCCTCCACGAAATTCTGCTCCACGAAGTCGATGCGGCAGGTGCCGTTGGCTCCTACCGAAGCCCCGCTCACGGAGGTAATCTGGAACTCCACATTGCGCCCCGTGGTTATCTCGGGGGTGTATACGTCGAGGGCCACTTCGAAGTTTATACTGCCGAGTTCCGGAGGGATGCGGAAGGTCTCCGTAGTGATCATGATATCCCTGTCCTTTTCAAATCCGGCGTTGGTGCTCTTCATCGCGGCGTGAACTATAATGTCGCCGTCCCGCTCCGTGTCGTTTTCTATCACGATGGGAATTGTGACGAACTCTTCTGTCTCCTTGAGCGAAATGACGGTCTGTTCGAACCCTACGACGGCATTAGTGGTATTGATTGTATACCCGTCGCTGTCGTCGCACCCGGCCGCAAGCAGGACCGCCGTAAGGGCCGCTCCTATGAATTTTATATATTTCATTCTCTCTCTCTGTTAATTCGTTAGTAACCGGGGTTTTGTTGGGGCTTCAACTGCGGGTTTGCGTCCAGTTCGGCTTTGGGAATCGGCCATACGAAACGGTAGTCGTCCGGCTGGTACGAAACCCGGTGGACGTTCCCGTTGGTGTTGATTACCGAATTGTCCTGTCCTTCCGAACGTTCGAAGCCAAGCCCCCAGCGTTTGAGGTCGCCGAAACGGAAACCCTCGCCAAAAAGCTCGCGCTGACGTTCCTCGCGAATCCGGTTTATAAGCACTTCGCCGGTCTGCTGTTCCGAGGTGTAACCGTTCATGCGGCGCGCCTTCAGGTCGTTCAGGTAGCGGTTGGCCTTCGACTCCTGGCCGACTTCCGCCGCCGCTTCTGCCGCGATGAGGTATTGCTCCGATATCCGGAAGGGCTTGCCCATGTTCTGGAAATTGTTCACCGAGGTGAAAAGCAGCGGGTTGCCCGGGAATTTGGTAAATACGTAGAGGTGGGGCGAACTCTCGGTCTGGGTAATGGTCCGCTGTCCGAAATATACCCCGAAACGGTTGTCCGTACTTTTGTTGAAAAGGTCTATCGCGCCCTGTGTGGGTATGTAATACGGGTTACCGGTATTACGCAGATAATAACTCCCTGTGGCATAGCCGAGGTACTGCTGGGTCATGGTGACCAGCATCAGCGCCTCGTTTCCGTAATCGTATTCCCAGAATGTGTCGAGCGATACGCTCGGCTCGAGGGAATAGTTGCGGGTGTTGATAACATCCTCTGCGCAGGAGAGCGCGAGCTGGTAGTTTTTGGTTACCAGTGCGGTCCTGGCCTTCATGGCGCGTACAACGTCGGAGGTTACGTAGGGCGCCATCGCACCGGGGAGGTCCGCATCGTCTTCAGCAATCACCTCGAAGGCCTCTATGTATTCGAGCGCTTCGTCAAGGTCGGCAAATATCTGGGCATAGGTCTCCTCGAGGGTGTTACGGCCCGGGTATTGGGAGTTGTCGTCCGTAGGGTCGTAAGTGGTTACAATCGGCAGCCCGGTTTCGGGGTTCGCCGCGATATCGCCCGCGTAAGCCGGGCAGAATTTCTCGGCAAGTATGAAGTAACAGTAGGCCCTTATAAACAGGCCTTCGCCGATGTAACGCCTCATTTCGATGCACTCCTCTTCCGAGAACTCGCCGCTGTCGATAAGCGGCCACGACTTGCTCAGCAGGAAGTTCACCGAACCGATGGTGGCGTAACAGGTACCCCATATCTGTTCGAACTCCTCCATCGAGGGCAGCAGGATGCCGGCGTTGATGTTGTTACCCATCGGGTTGCCGTTGCCGGTCACGGCATGAAAGTAATCGGTCTGGAGGTCGGTGTAGTAGACGAACGGACCGGTGGTCAGGTACCGCATGTTGACGTAAAGCCCGTTGCGGTAGCTGCGGCAGTCGGCCGGCGACAGGATGGCCTCGTCGTCGGGAAGGGTCCCGTGCGGTTCCTTGTCCATATCGCACGACACGGCCAGCGAGGCTGCCAGGATAGTCAAAAATGTATATATTCTTTTCATATTTCCCGTGTGGTGTTAGAATGTGAGTTCGAGTCCGAACACATACTGGCGCGTGTTGGGATAGTTGAACTGGATAACGTTGTCGTCCGGTTCCGGGTCGAAGCCCGAATACTTGGTGACGGTAAACAGGTTGCGGCCCACGGCGAATACGCTCATACGCCGGAAAAAGTTGGTCTTTTTAAGCCACCTTTCCGGGAGCGAGTAAGTGAGCTGGAGGGTCTTCAACCGCATGAACGAGGCGTTCTCCAGCAGGTGGTCGTCGGCGTAAATCTGCTCGGTGGCTGCCGGGATGTTGGTCCTCTGCCCCGGTGTTGTCCACATGTCGAGCATCCGGGTGGACTGGTTGTAGTTGGTCCCGAAGTCGTAGGCGTTCTCGAAGAAGTACATGTCGTTGTTGAGCGCGTACTTGCCGAGCGCGAAAACGAAATCGGCGTTGAGCGACAGGTTTTTGTATTGCAGGAGCGTTCCGAAGCCGCCGCTGAACGGGGCGTATCGCTGCTTGCCGACGAACACCGCGTCTTCCTCGTTATACACTTTAGTCTCGTTGCCGTATTTGTCGAGCCATATCTGCTTTCCGTCGCGCGGGTCGATCTCCTTGCGGCGGACGATGAAGAACTCGCCGTAGGGCTTGCCCACTTCGAGTTTCAGCCCGGTTTCCGCTATCACATATTCGTCGAGACCGTTGAACAGCTCGGTAATCCTGTTCTTATTGTAGTTCCCGTTGGCCCGGACGCTCCAGAGGAAATCCCTGCTGCGCAGAACGTCGACGTTTACCATAAAGTCCAACCCGGTGTTGGTCATCCCGCCGATATTCCCGACACCCGTGCCGTAGCCCGTGGTATAGGAGTAGGGGATGTACATAAGCATGTCGCTGGTCTTTTTGCGGTAGAACTCCACCGTACCCGTAACGCGGTCGAAAAGAGAGAAATCGACACCCACGTTGAGCGTGGCCACCGTTTCCCAACTGAGGTTCGGGTTGCCGGCCTGTATGTTGGTCGTACCGTTCTCGCCTTCGTAAACGAGATTCCCGGAACCGACCAGCCCGAAGTAAAGATAATCGGGAATACCCGCGTTACCCGTCGTACCGTAACTCAGGCGAAGACCCAGGTCGTTCACCCATGCGGTCCGCGCGAGGAAGTCCTCCCGTTTAAGGTCCCATTTGGCTCCCACGGAATAGAACTCCGCCCAGCGGTTGTTCGGCCCGAAGCGCGAACTGCCGTCCACGCGATAGGTAAGGTCGAGGTAATATTTGTTGTCGAAACCGTAGTCGAGCCTTACGAATGCCGAGTTGAAAACCCTCTCCGATATGGAGTGCGACGGAGCAAGGTAATCGGTCGAGTTGCTGAGCAGCATCAGCCGCTTGTCGTTGTGTCCGGTGAATGTCACATCGTAGGAGGTGTTCTTGGTGATAATGGACTCCTGCCCGAGCAGAACCGTGGCCCGGTGACGGTTGCGGATGGGAAGTTTATATTCGAGGGTATTGGTGAAGGTAAAGCTGTAATACCTCTGGAATACCTCCCTTGCCTGGCCTTCGCCGTTGTTGTATATTACCTGATCGCCCATCGGGGTGGTAAAGTCGGCCACCGGGGGGACGTTGGACGAGTATGTGTAGTCGAACGAATCGAGTGACTGCACGGCCCTGAGGATTAGTCCGTTCACCGGACGTATCTCTTCGAACATGTTCACCATCAGCGAAACGTTCTGACGGTTACGGTGGCGCAAATCCTCTATAAACCGCGGATTGAGCATCTTCGACTCGTGGAGGTAATCCGCCCGGTCGCCGAAGGTGGCGACCCCGTCGTTGTCGACGGTGTAATAGTAGGGCGAATCGTCGGGTCTCGCGAAGCGGGCGAACGCCGCCGGGTTAAGGGTGCTGATGGCGTCCACGTCGGGGTTCTCGTTGTACTTCATGTAGGCCATGTTGGCGTTCACACCCACGCGAAGCCACTCCTTAACCTGGGCCTCCACGTTGGACCGGAGGGTAGTGCGGTTCCATTCCGAGGTCGGGGCTATCCCGTCCACGTTGTGGTGGTTCATCGAGATGTAGTAGTTCATCTTTGCGCCGCCGCCGGTGATGGAAGCGTCCACGTTATAGGTGGGAGCGTTGTCGCGGAAGATATATTTCGCCCAGTCGGTGCTTATGCCGTTGTCGAGTATTACGTTTTTGTGGCTAAGCCAGTCGGCCTGGTTCAGCAGGTCGGGGTTCATCATCTCCCGGAACCGGAAGTACTGCTCCGAATTCATCATGGTTATCTTGTCGCCGGCAAGCTGCGAAATCCCGTACTGCGCTTTGAGTGTCACCGTGGCGTCTTCGTTCATCCGGCCCTTTTTGCTGGTGATGGCTATCACCCCGTTGGCCGCGCGCGAACCGTAGATAGCCGTCGACGATGCGTCTTTGAGCACCACTATGTTCTCGATGTCGCTCGGGTTCATCGAATTGAAAACCACCGACGAGACCGGCGAACCGTCCAGTATGAAGAGCGGTTCGTTCACCATCATCATGGTGTTGACCCCGCGCAGCCTGATAGAAGCTGTGGCCGCGGGTTCGCCCGAGTCGGAGAGAACCGACAGGCCGGCTACCTGTCCCTGCAGGGCATCCGAGAAGTTTGCCGTGGGTGTGTTCTTCAGTTTATCGTTGCCGATTGTGCTCACCGAACCCACCACCGAGCCCAGCCTGCGGGCGGAACCGTAGCCGATTACGATGGCCTGCTCAATCTGGGTTGCCGACTCCTCGAGCCGTACGTTCACTACCGTCTGGTTGGTGACCGCCACCTCCACGGTCTCAAGGCCGAGGAAAGAGAATTCGAGAACCTGCCCGGGCACCAAATCCAACGAGTAGTTCCCGTCGGCACCTGTGACCGTACCCCGTAACTGGCCCTTGACGAGCACCGAAACGCCGGCCAGCGGCTGATCCTGAGAGTTGGTGACCGTACCGGTTACGGTCCGGGGCTTCGGCGGTTCGGCTGCTGCGGCTACCGCCGGCGCGCGGGTGATTATCACGTCGTTACCGTCGATCCGGTAACGGTAACCCTGTTCGGTGAGCACCCGGTCGAGTATCTGCCCGAGGGTCGCGCCGGTCATCCTTGCCGACACCCTTTCGCCGTCGGATATAACCCCGTCCTGGTGAAGGAAGAGGTAACCCGTGCGGGCTTTCAGGTCATCGAGGACCGAGATAATCGTCCGGTTGTCGTAATTGACGTCATAAGTGCGTTGCTGGGCCGACGCCGCCGTGACGGAGCAGAGGGCCGTACAACAAACCAACGATATAAGCCACTGACCCGAAAGGAAAAACCGAACGGACGATTTTCCCCGGCGAGCGCGCTTCATCGTAAAGTTGTTTTTCATATATTTGAAGTTAGGTGATGGATAAATGCCTGCCGTGCGACAGGCTCGTTTCTGTTATCTTCCCGCGGGGCGGCCTGCCCGCCGTCCCGCTTTTCTCTCTCGGCTTTTCTATTTCATATAAACTTCTATTTCGTTACCGTTATAATCGAACCTCACGTTTCCTACCTCGCCGATTCGGTCGAGCACCGAAAACACGTCGTCGCTGCGGGTCACGTTCCCCCGGAAGCGTATGTTACGCGCACTCTCGTCCACGAACCTGAATTCGACGTCGTAGATTTTGGACATGTAGCTTATTATCTCCCCGAGGGTCCGTTTCTCGAGGTGTATTATATTTACCCTCCACGCCAGTGCGTCCGACAGGTCAACCTCCCGGACCTGAATAGCTCCGGTAGCCTTGTCGAGCGAGGCCTGCTGCCCGGGCGTCAGAAGTTGCTCTACCTGGCCGCCGTTCACTTTCACACTGCCCGAAAACAGTGTGGTAAGTATCGACGGGTTGTACTCGTAAGCGTTGACGTTGAAGGCCGTGCCGAGTACCGTCACACTCTGCGAACCGATATCCACCACGAACGGTTTGTCCTCGTTGCGGGCCACCTCGAAATAGGCTTCCCCCTCGATATAGACCCTTCGTTCGGATTTGGGAAAAGTGGTCGGAAAGCGCAGGCGGGTGTCCGAGTTCAACCATACCTTCGTGCCGTCGCTCAGCACCAAATCGTATTGCATTCCCCGGGGCACCTCTAATGTATTATAGGTGGGTTCTACCTCCGCGGCTTCCTCCGCGGCGGCCCGGACGAAAAGCGTATTCTCCTCGGCCTTCATAACGGCGTTGCCGTCCGAGAACAACTCCGCGGGCGGCTCGGAGCCTGTAAGGTTGTAGTTGCGGCCGTCGGAAACGATAAGCCTCACACCCGGCTCCTGCTCCGTAAGGCCGGGCGACTCCCTTTCCCCGGGAAGGATTGCGACGGTGGCGATAAGCGCCAATGCGATAAAAGCCGCGCAGCTGCCGGCCCAGATCCTTTTTTTCCTGCGGGCGGCGCGCCTTGCGGCTATTGTCCTTCTGATTTTCAAATATAGCTGGCGATCGTCCATCTCTTCGATGGCGAGCAGGGTGGAGACTACCTTGTCCATTTGCTGGTCGGTCAGTACGTTCTCTTCCTGCTGTTCGTTCCGGTTTTCCATGTATGTTCGGGTCGATTAGGTTTATTATCTATAACAGGCCAACAGGCCGATTCCCGTAGTCGCCACAGAAATTTTTTTCAGGCAGGTGCAGATTTTGCCGCGGAAGAACGCGGTTGTGATATTTTTTGTACTTTTGTTTGAAATTACACAACCATGTGAGCGAAATGGCGAGGTCGTCCGGGTTTAAGAAGGTAGAGGAAGTGTTCGATGCGCTCTATGCACGTTATGCAAAGGGGTTACTGGTTTACGCGCGGGAGTTCTCCTTGTCGCAGGAGGAAGCGGAGGATATCATACACGACGTCTTCGTAAGCGTGTGGGAGAAATTGCATCGCTCGCCGGGGCTTATCGAGCGCTCGTACCTGTTCAAAGCCGCCCGTAACGGCTGCCTTAACTATATAGAGCACCTCAAGGTGCGAAGCCGGTTCCAGGAGGAGACGCTCCGCTCGGGAAGCCCGCAGGGAGCGCTGGCTCCGGAAATGTATGTGGCCGACGAGTTGAAATCGATAA
The DNA here is from genome assembly GCA_021202985.1 of Alistipes sp. GTDB lineage: Bacteria > Bacteroidota > Bacteroidia > Bacteroidales > Rikenellaceae > WRDF01. The sequence goes on along the minus strand of JAJQCA010000027.1, from coordinate 55,544 downwards.
TACAGAACGCTATCGACAAGTTGCCGCCGCGCCAGAAGGAGGCCTTCCTGCTTAACAAATTCCAGAACATGTCTTACGCGGAGATTGCCGCAAAACTCGAAATCTCCCCGCGGACGGTGGAAAAACATGTCGAGGTAGCCTCGAAGGCTTTGAGGGAAGAGCTGTTCCGCTACCTGCACGTTGTGTTCACGGCTTACCTGTTGCTGAACAGGTAAACCCGTCGGTCGACCGGCCCGGTCGCTACACTTCTCAGCAGGCTTGGGGTTTTGTGATAACAGGCGGGCCGGGTTTGTTCCGGGGCGTTCCCATTCTAAGAGAATTATCAATCAGGACGTACGATTTCCAATTTACGAAGCCGATATAATGGCTGTCGGCGAGGTTCGTATTGCAACAATCTAAAATAAGATTCTTCGCTCCGCCCGGGATGACAATTATACTATGTAATCCTGAGGACTGTAATGACGAACGATATACCATTGGTTGCAGAAGAATTTATATCCTTAACAAATAATAGATATTTTATATATTACCCCTTCGGGCTGTCCTCCTCTTCACTCGGCCCCGCAGGCAAACTGAAGGGAGCTAATTCCTTAGTCGGTTTGCTCCGTTCGGAATGATATTCTGCTTATCGTCCTGAACAAAGTGAAGAATCTGCCGCTGTAATATATCCTGTCGTTAATCCGTCTACCCGCCACCGGCCATCCTGCCGTCACATCATTCGCCCGTCTCTTTCGATAAGGCCCGCGGCCCTATACACCCTTATGCCACAGCCCCGTAACCCCGGATACAAATATTGTCGTTTTTGAAACATTTCCCTGACAGGATTGCATTCCCGGGCGTGGAGAATAATGCGGGGTACCCGTATAGTGTGCATTTCAGGGCCGTTGCATAACTTTTTCAGCCAATGTTTTAAAACCGACAGCATTTGTTACATAGCTAAAGAAGCCTCCCGAATTATTTAAAGACTTTTGTGGCAACAGGAAATCCACCCGTCCGAAACCTGGACTAACCTAACGGAAATTCTATTAACTAACCAAAATACTACTTATGAAAGATTCTACACTATTGGTGTGTAACAGGAAGGCTACCCGAAGGGTAAGCAGGCTCCTGTTGGCGACGGCTTTCATGCTTGCTGCCGGGAGCGGCCTGCCGCTGTGGGCGGACCACGCCCCGGACGCCTCCGGCGTGGCCGCGTACGAAGCCCAGCAGAACAGGCGTACCGTGACGGGCCGCGTGGTGGACGAGCAGGGCAATCCCGTGCCGGGTACCACCGTGCTTATTCAGGGTGCCGGGACCGGAGTAACGGCCGACGGGCAGGGTAATTACTCGATTTCTGCCGCGCCCGGCGATGTGCTCGAGTTCTCGTTCCTCGGTATGAAGAAGGTAACCGAAACAGTGGGCAACCGGGAGCGCATAGACGTGGTGCTCGAAGAGGACGGCCTGATGATAGACCCCGTGGTGGCCATCGGTTACGGCAGCATGCGTAAATCGGACCTTACGGGAGCCGTGGCTTCGGTAACCTCGGAGTCGATTGCACGTTCCGGGGCCGTGTCGCTCGACCAGGCCCTACAGGGACGTGCCGCAGGGGTACAGATGACCACCAACACCGGTATGCCGGGCGGGGGTACGTCCATCCAGATACGCGGTATCAAGTCCATCAACTCCACCAACGAACCTATCTATATTATAGACGGTGTAACCATCAGCGCCGGTACCGGAACTTACACCGACAACGCCATATCGGGTATCAACCCGTCCGACATCGAGTCGATGGAAATCCTCAAGGACGCTTCGGCCACGGCTATATACGGTGCGCAGGGTGCGAACGGGGTTATCATCATCACCACCAAAAGCGGCCGGGCCGGCCAGCCGCGTGTGAGTTTCGAGGCGCAGTACGGGATACAGACTTTGCCGAAGTACCTCGATATGATGGACCTGCACGAGTACGCACAGCACCACAACGAGTACCAGGCCCTTAAAGGATGGGAGCTGAATAATAACTACGCGGACCCGTACCTGCTATCTAAGGGAACCAACTGGCAGAAAGAGATATTCCGCAACGCGGCGCAGCAGAACTATAACTTCTCCGTGTCCGGCGGCACCGAGACCAATACCTATAAAATATCGGGGAACTATCTCGACCAGGACGGTGTGGCGGCAGGGTCGGGCTTCGAACGTATGACCATGACCGTGGGCCTTGACTCTAAAATCAAACCGTGGCTCCGGTTCGGCGGCACGCTTACCCTTACCCAGACCAAGCAGGAAATCACGATTGCCGAATGGGGGGCTGATAAGCAGCGCCGTTAAACAGGCGCCCTCCGTACCGGCCAAGAACCTCGATGGCACCTACGGGGGTCCGGAGGATTCGACCGACAGCTACGCCAACCCGCTGGCGCTTGCCAACCTGCTTACCAACAACAATAAGAAGCGTAACACGCGCGGGAATATCTACCTCGATATCACCCCGGTAGACTGGCTGGTGCTCCGGAGCGAGTTCGGTATCGACCTGGGCCAGACAAGCACCAACTACTTCGTACCGACCTATGAAGTAGGGTGGGTGACCAACTCCGAGATACAGAACCAGAAAACCCAGTCGCAGAGCACGTTCTACAAATGGAACAACACCGCTACCTTCCGCAAGACCATCGAACGCCACACGGGAAACATAATGGTGGGTCAGGAGGTTACCGAAAGCACCAATAATTACTTGATGGGCAAACGCCTCGACGGCAGTAACCAGCTTACCGACCTGAGCGCGGGCGACGACGCCACAGCCACCAACGCGGGCACTACGAGCCGTGTCCGATATGTTTCGGTTTTCGGCCGCCTCTTCTATTCGTTCGACGACCGTTACCTGGTAACGGCCACCATCCGCCGCGACGGTTCCTCGAACTTCGCAAAAGGCTACAAGTGGGGTAACTTCCCGTCGGTTTCCGTGGCATGGAGGATGTCCAACGAGTCGTTCCTCCGGGATTTCGAACTGCTCACCAATATGAAGCTCCGCTTCGGTTACGGCCAGGTGGGTAACTCCAATATAACTTCGTTTGCTTATGCAGGGATGCTTTCAAACGTTCCGACCGTGTTCGGGACCGGGCACCTCACGGCGAACATCCCCAACCCCGAGGTGACGTGGGAAACCACTACTTCCTATAATATCGGTTACGACCTGGGTCTCTGGAAAAACCGTATCGAACTGACGGCGGACCTATATTACAACCGGACGGACGACCTGCTGCTCGCCCTAACGCTTCCGGGTATCACCGGCACGCTCGGCACCAACGGTGCCTCCGCCCCGTGGGGTAACGTGGGTTCGATGTCGAACAAGGGGATAGAGCTTTCCATCAATACGGTGAACATGACCCGTAACGATTTCGAGTGGCGTTCCAACTTCGTATTCACCTTGAACAGGAACAAGGTCATCAAGCTCAACGCCGAGCAGTCATACATAAACACCACCTACCAGGTGGGCGGAACGGACTACGTGGTGACCCGCACCGAAGAGGGTCGCAGCGTGGGTGAGTTCTGGGGTTACAAGATAGTGGGCCGCATCAACAGCGCCAGCGATATCTACGACTCGAACGGCAACATAAAGATAGCCCTTCCCGAAGGCGTGAGCGTGGCGGAGAACGGCGTCTGGATAGGCGACTATATCTACGAGGACTATAACGGCGACGGGGTCATCACGGAAGAGGACCGGCAGTACCTCGGCAGTCCGCTGCCCAAATTCACCGGAGGTTTCGGCAACACCTTCACATGGAAGAACTTCGACCTGAACGTCTACCTGACCTTCTCGTACGGCAACAAGGTGATGAACTTCCTCGGCATCTCCATAGACAACCCGAATAACACGGAGAACATCACACGCCGTGCGGGTACGCAGTACGCGCGCCTCGCGCTGATTGACGAGAACCTTTCGTCGAGCGACATCTGGAACGTATACGTGGCCAGCGGCGACAAGAACATTTCCCGTATGTCCACCGACGACGCCAACTCCAACGCCAACAGGATATCGTCGCGTTACATCGAGGACGGTTCCTACCTGCGCATCCAGAGCGTTTCGCTGGCCTATAACATCCCGAAGAAATATATAAACAGGATAGGGATGGAAAACCTGCGGGTATACGTGAACATGAACAACCTCTTTACTTTCTCGAAATACACCGGTTACGACCCCGAAGTGGGGATGGCCCGTAACCAGTATTCGAACTGGGGCCAGAACCCCCTGCTGAACGGTGTCGACACGGGACGTTACCCGTCGCCGCGTACTTTTACCTTCGGTGTACAAATAGGATTCTAAAACACAAACCGTTATGAAAAAGTTTTTATATACGCTCTGTCTCTCGGTGGTGATGGCGACGGGGACCTCGTGCGAGGACTTCCTCGACATCCAGTCCAAACAGCAACTTACCCTCGATAACTACTACACCACATATGAGGAGTGCCGTGCCGCCACGGCTGCGCTTTACCAGGCCGCGTGGTACGAGTTTTCCAGCCGTTTCTACATCCTGCTTGGCGACGGCCGCGGCAACAACCTCTTCTCGCCTTACAGTTCGGACGAGTCGTTCGCAAGGTTTACGGAAACTTCCCTTACGGCGACACTTTCCAATGCGTGGTACTCGTTCTACATTGTGGTCACGCAGGCGGATTATATCCTCCAGAATATCGACAAGGCCCTCGAACACGGCGTGTCGGAAGCCCAGGTGAACGCCTGCAAGGGTGAGGCCCGGTTCATGCGCGGGCTGGCCTACTGGTACCTCGGTTCGATATGGGGCAACGTGCCCATCATCGAGGACCCGGCAGCCACGGCGCTCGATTTCCAGGTGCCCACCAACCCGTTCGAGGATATATTGCAGTACGCGATCATGGACCTCGAATATGCGGCCGAATGGCTGCCCAAGAACGATGCGACCGGACGCGTTACGCGTTACAGCGCACTCGGCCTGCTTTCGCGCCTTTATATTACGGCCGCCTGTTACGCCCGTGGTAATAACTTCTCGAGCAGGTGGCCCGCTTCGGCCTCCGAGTATTACGAAAAAGCTCGGCTCGCGGCCAAAGAAGTAGTGGAGGAAGGTACCAATTACTCACTGATGAGCGATTACGAGGAGCTGTTCCGCATCCAGAACAACAATAATTCCGAGTCGCTCTTCTCGCTTCAGGTTATCGCCGGCTCTTCGACCTACGGCACGGGTAACAGAATGCAGCAGTGGTTCTGCTATTCGAGCGACCTGGTGGACGGCCTTACGATTTACGGCGGCTACACCTATGTGTCGGGTGAACTTATCGAGCTTATGCACAACCGCGGCGAGACCTCGCGCCGCAAAGGAACCTTCTTCTATAACGGTGCAGTTTACGACTACCTCGGCACCCATACCGAGGAGGGTCGCTGGGTGGTGTCCGACATGACGTATTGCAATCCCAAGAAACAAATCGTGGGTAGCAAGTCGGATACCGACGGGCTTGCACTGGCCGACAACTCCGGCCTGATGATACCCATGCTGAGGCTTGCCGAAGTGTACCTGCTCTACGCCGAGGCTATCCTGGGCACCTCCTCCTCCACGACCGACCCCGAAGCGCTGCACTATTTCAACCTCGTACGCGAGCGCGCCGGCATAGACCCGATAGACGAGATTACGGCGAAGGATATCCGCGAGGAACGCCGCGTGGAGTTCGGTCTGGAAGGACAGTATTGGTTCGACCTGCTCCGCTGGGCTTACTGGGACCAGCAGGCCGCCCTTAATTATATGAACAACGAACAGCACCGCTCGGAATACTATTATTACATGTCGGGCGATGCACCCACCGGTTTCATGTGGCGCGACCTGCTGGACGGCCAGCCGGCCAACGAGGCTACTCCCGACCGCCTTACCCTGCCGTATCCCGAGTCGGAACTTATCTACAACCCTCTGCTCAGGGAAGACCCGGTTCCGTTCGATTTTGAAAACGCCTTATTACTCTAAGACGATATGAAAACTGTAAATAAAATACTTACACTCGGCCTTCTCCTGGCAGCGCTCGCGGGCGCCGGGATGTTGCAGTCGTGCAACGACGACGACACGAAAGGAGGTCTGTACATAAACGCGGTATACCTCTACGGCCAGAACTACATCGGCAACACAACGCCCGTCACCGAAGCCGGACTCGGCACCCTGCTGAGGCTCGAAGGCAACGGGTTCAAAGCCGCGCGCGGAGTTTACGTCAACGGTACGGCCGTGACGGTGAATCCCAATTACGTGACTAACACCAACCTGATTATGTCCATACCGTCGGACGCACCCGTGGGTAACGAGGCCGACGAAGCGGAACGCAACAAAATCCGTATCGTGACCGACAGCAAGGAGTACACCTACGATTTCCAGATAAAGGCCGCCGCACCCTCGATCACGGGAATCTCCAACACCATGCCTCGTGCGGGAGACAAGGTCGATATCTACGGTGCGAGCCTTCGCGAAATGGAGTCCATAACCTTCCCGGGCGGATACACCGTTACGGCCGACAACTTTACCGTAAACGCCGACTATACCAAACTCACCTGCGTGATACCCAATGCGGACACACCGGGCTACATGACCGCTGTCAGCGAGAACGGTACGGGTTATTCGCGCAACTATATGAACCGTAAAAACTGTATCTTCGTCAGCGACTTTTCGTGGGACAACGGCGCCTACGGCGGCGGTTCTAATATTTCGGTCAACCAGACCGACCCGATACCCGCCACGGGAGATTATACCAAAAGCCCGGATATTTACCGCCAGGTTCCGGCAGAAGCCAACGTACCGTATGTAATGCCGACGCTTCGTGCCGATTACGGCGAGTTGGGCGGCTTCTGGTTTTACTTCTCTCCGGCGATAGACTATGTGGTAGCCAATTCCGGAGGCGCGGTAACGCTCGATATGAGCTGTACCAACCTTGCGCTCGAAATAGATATCTATTTCCCGATGCAGTGGAAGTCCGGATTCTTCCGGTTTTCGCTGGGAGGCGGTACTTCTGCCACCATCTACGACTATGCGCCATGGGCGGTTCTCGGAGACGTGGTGCCGATAGACATGGAGGGATGGCAAACCATATCTTTCCCGCTCAGTTCGTTCTCGGGCGCAACCAGCACGCTCGCATCGCTGAAAGCGCTGGTAGACGGGCACCAGGGTTCATTCATGTTCCACAATGCCACATTTACCGATATCTACGGGAACACGTACGAGTCGACGGATATCAATAATTTCCAGTTGTCGTTCAGTAATTTCCGTATAGTGCCTTACGAAGCTCCTGAGATAGAAACCGACGAGGGGGACGAATAGGATTCATGTATATCGCTTTATGCGATGAAAGCCCGGCTTAATTTATTAAGCCGGGTTTTTGCTTTTAATAGCAGGGCAGGCAGTTGCTTCGCTTACCTCCGGGACGACAATAATATCAAATAAATTGTGTCATTCTGAGCGCATCGAAGAATCTGCAAATTTTATCTTCGGGGATAAAGGTTTGCTTCGATTATGGATTATATGCTTGCAATAGCATACGGCGGATGAACCAGCGGAAGATCCGATGCTACCCCTGCGGGGTTGCCTCCTCATCTTTCGGCCCCATAAATAAATTGTTGCTTTAAATAAAATGTCATTCTGAGCGTCAGCGAAGAATCTGTCGCTGGCAAGATATAATGGATATCCTATGTACCCGAACAGGGTTATATCCCCGTCGCCCGGCACGGTAACCATGCTTAAGGCCTTTTCATCGCCGCTTCTGCGCGCGTCTACACCATCATCGAGACCCTGTTCAATCTTCCTATTCGAACATCCGCCGCATGGCTTCTTTGTCGTCCGTGTCCATATATTTCACTACGAACTCCTTGGGCGCCATGCCGAAATAGTCCTTAAAGCTGTTCGAAAAGTATGAATGGGTCGAAAATCCTACCTTGTAGGCAACTTCCGATATGTTTACCTTGTGGTTAATCAGCAGGTATGCAGCCTATTTGAGCCGGATGGATTTGATAAGGTTGCTGGGAGAGATATTTATATTCTCCTTGAGCTTGCGGTTGAGGTGAACCCGGCTGATTCCGACGTCGCGGCTGAGGTCGTCCACGCTGAACTCGGGATTCTCGATATTCTTGCGGATGGATTCGATAACACGCGTGATGAAGCGGCTGTCGGGCGAGCTCATCTGCACCTCCTCGTAACCGGGGTTTATTTCGGTGCCGAATTTTTTCCGCATCGTGTCGCGCGTGGCTATGGCCTGCGAAATGGCCCCTTTTAGCAAGTCGAGGCTGATGGGCTTTTTAAGGTAACGGTCGGCGCCGCTGTCCATACAACGCTGTTCGGTGTCCTCATCGGTCATGGAGGTCAGGATTATTACCGGGATATGGTTAGTGTCGGGACTTTGCTTTATCTTCCGGCACAGTTCGTAGCCGTCGCATTCGGGCATCATCAGGTCGGTGACCACAGCGTCGGGGATGGACGTGGAGATAATCTTCCACGCGTCGCGGCCGTTCTTGCAGGTCTGGATGTTATAATGCGCGGCAAGTTCCATGCGCAGGTAATTTCCAAGCTCAGGGTCGTCGTCCACGAGTATAATATTGCGCTTTTTCTTGCTGGTTTTCAGTTCGTCGTCACCCGCCAGCTCCATCATTTCTTTAGCCTGGTCGCTGCGGGTACCGGGGCTGACGGTGTAGTAGAGGTCCTTGTGCTTGGCGTCGGCCGAAATCTCCTCGCGCGAGAGGTGGTCGTACCCGAGCGGTATGCGGATAATGAACGCCACACCGCCCTGGATGTTCTCGGCATGGATTGTACCGTGGTGCAGCTGGACTATCATCTTTGCGAGGTTGAGGCCGATGCCGGAACCGCCGGCGGCGTGTTTGTCGAGCTGGAAGAATCGGTCGAACAGCCTGCCCAACTGTCCGGGTTCGATATTATCGCCGGTATTTTCGATGCGCAGTTCGAGATACTCGTCAGCGCGCGGCGTTATGCCGCTTTCGGGTCCGTTGGCCGACACCACGAGGCTGGTTATCACATTGCCGTTATCCGGTGTGAACTTGAAGGCGTTCGACAGGATGTTGAACAGCACCTTGTCGAAGTTGCCCTGGTCGACCCACACGTCGAGAGACTCGTGGTTCGTAATCAGCCGGAAATCTATGTTGTGCAGCATGGCCATATGGTCGAACGAACGCATTATGTCGCGGATAAAGAAGACTATATCCGTCCGGTTGAACTTCATCCGGAGCTGGTTGTTGTCTATCTTGCGCATGTCGAGCAGCTGGTTGATAATGCGCAGGATTCGGAGCAGGTTGCGGTACATCAGATTGTATATCTCCCGGTTGCGGCCGTCGGTCTCGGCCTCGCGTATCCTTTTGAGCGGGGTCATAACCAGCGTGAGCGGCGTGCGTATCTCGTGCGACAGGTCGGTGAACATCCTCAGCTTGGTCTCTTTCTTTTCCAGTTCGGTCCGTTCCAGTTCGCTCCGTTCCAGTTCGCTCTGCCTGCGGCGGCGTATAAAGTCGTACACCAGCCACCCGAGCGCCCCGGTGAGCGCCAGGTAGATAAGATAGGCCCACCAGGTCTTGTACCACGGGGGCAGGATACGGATTTCGAGCTGGTTGTAGACCACGTCCTCCCGGCGGTTCCCCTCGAAGAAAGCCTGCACCCGGAACCGGTAGCGACCGTGGGGCAGGTTGGTGTATGTGGCCTGCCGGTGGCCTGCCGTGGTATAGTTCCAGTCGGTGTCGAACCCTTCCATCATATAGCCGTAGACTATCTTCTGCGGGTTGGTGTACTCGAGCACCGTAAATTCGATCGAGAAGACGTTGTCGCTGTTTTTCAGGGTGGCACGGGCGGCCTGGGTTATATGGCGGTCGAGGAGGTTCTCGCCGCCCAGGTCGGGGTCGTATTCCACCGGCTCGTTGAATACGCTGAAGCCGGTGAAATTTATCTTAGGCATAGGGTGTTCCTTCTGGTCGACCGCAGCGGGGTAAAAAGCGCTGAGGCCCCCGATGCCGCCGAAGAACATTCGCCCGTCCGTGTCGGTGTAGGCGGCGCCGAATCGGAACTCGTTGTCCTGTAAGCCGTCGTAAGCGTAGAAGTTTTTGAACTCGCCGACAGCCGTATCGAGCCTCGACAGGCCGTTGGCCGTACTTATCCACAGGTTGCCGTCCCCGCCCGGCAGTATGGAGCAGACCATATTCGCAGCCAGTCCGTCCCCGACGGTATAGTGGCTGTGCGTGTTGCGGGCGGGGTCGTAGGCCACCAGCCCTTCGGCCGTACCTATCCACAGGCGGCCGTCCCCACCGGTGGAGAAAGAGTAGGTCCGCGAGAAGGACGCTATATCCCCTATATCGAGCGCGACCTCCTCACGGGTATGCAGGTCGTAGCACCTGGTGCCGTCGGCGCGGCCCACCCAGAGGCGGCCGCCGCCGTCAAGCATCAGCGAACTTACCCAACCGGCGATGGTCCTGTCGGGAAACCGTTCGACTGTGCCGGACGGGCAATGTATAACGCTCACCCCGTTGCCGTAAGTGCCGGCGTACATCAAATCACCCTTGGGGTCGTACTCGAAACAGACCACTTTCTGCAGGTCGCCGTCCGAGGCGAATTTCCGGAACCCGTCGCGGGCGGTGTAGGTGGTGATGCCGCCCATGTAGGAACTTATCCAGAGAGTGCCGCGGCTGTCGGTTGCCAGCGCCATTATTGAGTTGTTGGGTAAGGGGCTGTTCGCTGCGGTGTAGTTGTCCGTCTGCCCGTCGCGGCGGATGCGGAACAGGCCGCCCCCGTCGGTACCCGCCCATAAGTTGCCGTCGCGGTCGCGCACCACCGAGGTGACGCACGCCACGTTGCGGTCGGGCATGGCCGAAGCCGGGTCGTTGAAAACGAAATAGTCGAACCCGTAGCTCGATTTGGGTATGACCAGCAGTCCCTTCTGGTATACTCCGACCCAGACGTTGCCCTGGCTGTCCTCTATTATGGAGTGGGCCTTGCACCGGTTTATGTCGATAGGGCAATGCGTAAGGCGCGTGGCGCCTACTTCCTCGCTCCCCACGTTGAAAAGCCGCAGGCCCATATCCTCCGTTCCCACCCACACGCAGCGGCCCGTACCGTAGGCGTTGGCCATGGAGCAGGTATGCAGGGCCCGCACGCGGATGCCGGCCGAGGAGGCCCCACGGGCGCGGCGTATACGCCCTGTGGCGCTGTCGTAGACGAGTATGCCGTGGTTGAAGGTGCCTATGATAAGGTTGCCGCTCGGCTCGTCGCCCACGATGGCCGAAACCACGATTTCGGACCGGATGGATTCGAGCGAAGGCTCCCAGATGTCGGTCACCTGCCGGTTCATACCCGGCTCCACCACCATCAGGCCGCCCTGCTCGGGGCTGGCCCAAAGGCGACCCTGCCGGTCGAAATAGAGGCTGCCGGTATAAGAGGTCGAAAAAAGGGCGTTCAGGGTCTCGGTGAGGTCGGCGTTATATTCGTAGGTGTCGGTGTCGAGCACGAACAGTCCCCGCCCGGAGCAGGAGACCACAATAAAACGGTTGTCCGGGCTCTCGGCAATGGAGGTTACGAAGAAATTCCACCGGTCCGAAACCATATCGGGGAATTCGAACTGCCGGAACGTATTCAGCGCCGGGTCGAACTGTTGAAGCCCGTTGGAGGTGCCTACCCAGCAGGTGCCGCGGCTGTCGTTGAAAACCATCGACACGTTACCGCCCGACAGGGAGCCTGCCCGTGTGCGGTCGTGGTAGAAGGAGGTGAAACGCATCCCGTCGAAATAGGCGACCCCGTTCTCGGTCGATACCCACATATAACCGCGTGTGTCCTGGTAAACGGCGTTTATCTGGCTGTTCGGGAGGCCCTGCTCGGAATTGTAGAGCCTTATCTTCTGCGCCACCGCCTGCGGTGAGGACAGTAACGTAAACAGTAGGGCGGCAATCCCGGCTATTGTAAATTTCATGGGAAACGAGTTTTCAGGTTAGTTTCGCGGATGGCGCTTCGCAAGTGCCGCCGCATGCAAATCTAATATTTTTGCAGCTTATTTTTCCGTCCTCCGTGGCTGCCGGGAGGCCGAAAACGGCGGAATGTTTCAAAATCGACAGCATTGGTTACCAGAGTCCCGGCCATTGTCACCGGGCAGGGATACATTTGCCCCGGACCGATTAACTTAAAACTTGCGAAACTATGAAATTCCGACTTACCAGATTACTTTCCGCCATCGCCCTGTGCCTGCTGGCAGCCTCGTGCAGCGACGACGAAGGCGGTTCATCGAAATATGCCGTCCCCTCCACCGACACCATCTCCCTCGGCGCGGAAGACACCGAGGCTGTGTTTACCGTCGAATGGTCGCGCTGTTCGTGGCAGGTCGCCATCGAGGGCGAAGGGTTCCTGACCGGGCTTTCGACCGCCGTGGGCGGCAATGCAAACGGGTCGGGAGAGAACACGGTTACCGTCTACGCGACGACCAACGGTACCCAACAGGCCCGCTCGCAGGACATAGTGCTCACCAACCTCACCACCGACCGTACCGACCGGATAACCGTTACCCAGTCGGCCGGAGGTGCGCTCACCGTTACGGTCGCCACCGACCGGGTGAATCAGCATGTGGTGGGATTCGGCGGGATGCTTAACCCTACCATCTGGGTGGCCGCATCGGATTATATAAATGTGGACGACATCGACCTGATGTACGGCCCGGGAGGATTGGGCTACAATATCCTGCGCCTTATGGTGTACGACGACCGCAACCGCTGGGGCGACGATATCGAGACCGCACGCCGCGCCCAATCCTACGGCGCCCTGCTGCTGGCCTCGCCCTGGTATCCGCCGGCCGAACTCGAGGAGGGCGAACGCGGTTCCACAAGTTACCTGCCCGAATCCAATTATGCGGCGTATGCCAGGCACCTTAAGGAATATACCGAATACATGGCCGCCAACGGAGTCACTATAGACGTGATGTCCATCCAGAACGAACCGGACATGGAGTTCACCAACTGGACAGTAGACCAGATATACAACTTTGTCCGCGATTACGGCCGTTCGCTCGGGGATGTGAAGGTTATGGCCGCCGAATCGTTCTGCTTCAACCAGGACTATACCGACCGCCTGCTCAACAACGATGCGACTAACGACAATTTCGATATCGTAGGGGCACATATCTACGGCCACGAGTGGTTCGGCACGCAGAGTTCGCCGCTGGCCGGTATCCGAGACTATCCGCTCGCCCGCGAGAAAGGCAAGGAGGTCTGGATGACCGAATACCTGATGAACGAAGAGTCGGACGGGTGGGATTACGACACCGCGATTTCGCTCGTCGCACAGAATATACACGACTGCATGGAAGCCAATTTCAACACTTATATCTGGTGGTACCTGAAACGGTATTACAGCATGATCGGCGACTCGCAGTCACAATCTCCCGTAGGTGCGGGAGAGGTCACAAAGCGCGGTTACGTGCTGTCGCATTACGCCCGGTACGCCACCGGCCGCGACCGGGTAACGGTGAATTACGATACAGGGAGGAAGGTTCTGGTAACCGCCTATCTCGGCGAGGGCGATATCACCTTTGTGCTGGTAAACCTCGACACGGCAAACGGCGCCCCGGTGGAAATCGTGCTGCCTTCGGCCGCCACGGCGGTGACCGCGGTGGAGACAACCGCTTCGGCGGACATGGCGGCCGTAAATCCCGCTTTGGGCGACGACAAGCTGACCCTGTCGCTCGAATTGAAGAACGAGAGCATTGTGTCGGTGAAAGTGCAACATTAGCTACCCGTACAGCCAATCCGGGGGACCGGGAAGCGGCTGGGCAGTTCCTTCCCGTTCACGGTCCTCCGGTAAATAAGAACCGTCATGCCCGGGGAGCCGCGGGGCTTGTCCACGGCGGGCAGTCGTTGGTGTATAGCCGGACGGTGGAGCGCGTGAATGAGCCTGGGCCTCCGCTTGTAAAGCCTCGGGCGGGGATTTCGGATTCGGTTATTCGTTCGACGGTCAACAGTACAAGAACTTGGGCGGAACTATGCCGCGGGGCTTGTTCCCGCCGTTACGGGGTTTTCCCGGCAGCCTGTCCGGGTTGTTCGCCACCTCTGTAAACGCCAGGTCGCCCGGTTGGCGGGCGGGCCGCGAATGGGCGATGTTTCAATTCCGACAGGTTATTTAACCGGATTGCAAGCAATGTATCAAAACGGACATATTAGGATACGTGCGTAACATGGGCTGCCATGCAGGCAAATTACCTTTGTATAGGGACGTATCGATACCGCCCGGAGAACTACGAACTACCTTAAAATAAATATTAACCGAACAATGATCTTATGAGAAAATTTACATTGCTATTGCTGGCCTCGGCGCTGGCGGTACCGCTCTCTTTCCAGTCGTGTACCACGGACGACTTCCAGACTTTCGACCCGCCCGCATACGACAATCCCAACGGCGGAGAAGAAGAAGATCCCGGGTACGGAGGTAACGGCGACTATACCTACACCCTCAAAGAGCTGGCTGCGGCGGCCGGCATCCGGGTAGGGGCCGGGGTTACAAACTCGGAGTATAACAACACTACTATCTCGGAAATCGTCCACCGAGAGTTTGACAACGTTACGTTCGGCAACGAGATGAAGAACTCCTCTATAGTTTCGGCCAACGGCACCATGAACTTCTCGACCGCCGACGCGATGGTGGCCCAGTTGAAGGCCAACGACATTGCGATATTCGGGCACACCCTCGGCTGGCACTCTCAGCAGTCGTCCTACTATATCAACCTTGTGAACGGTGCAACGGAGTCGTACGATAACTTGAAAACCTTCGTTGATTTCGAGGACGGTCAGCCCCTGTCGAACAGCGGAAGCTGGACGGGCGAAGCCACGGTAACCGTAACGACCGACCCGACAGAGGTATTCGTGGGCGACTACTCCCTTAAAGTGGTAAACACCGTTGACAACGCCGACTTCTGGCGCACGTCGCTACAGGTACCCGTACCGAATGTCTCGGCCGGTGAAAATATTACGGTCGCTTTCTGGATTAAAGCGGCCGAAAACGGTTCGGAAATCAGGGTGTCGACTTCCGACCTCCAATATCTTTCCAACAATGACGTTACCACCCAATGGCAAAGGGTAACGCAGGAGATAACCGTAAGCGACCCGACCGACTTTGCCGTATGCCTCGATGTGGGCCGGGACGCCAACACTTATTTCATAGATAACATCCGCGTCTATACGACCCCGGCCGGAAACGGCGGCGGCAGCACCGGTCCCACCGAAGTGCTGGCGGAAGATTTCGAGACCATACAGGATGGTTTCTTCCCCGGTTGGAGGAACTGGAACGGAGGCGAGTACCAGTCGCAATCGTCCGATTTCGCCCGTTCGGGCAGTTATTCGCTCAAGATAGACAACTACGACGGTATTTCTACGGACTGGACGTTGCAGGCGATAAGTCCGGAATTCACCGTAAACCCGGACGGTGCGTTCGACATATCGATATGGGCCTATTCTACATCGGACGACCAGTATACAACGCTCGCAGTGTCGTACTACGACAGCGACGGTAATGAGTCGACAGACTACGCCCAATCCGGAACCAAGGCTTACGCCGGTAAGGACCAGTGGGCCGAACTGACATGGACGTTTACCGCTCCTTCGGACGCGGTATCCGCGAGGCTCGCGTTCAGGTGCGGCTACTCCGATGTGGAATTGATCTATTTCGACGACCTTTCGGTGGTATTGGCCGACACCGGAAGCGGCGGCGGCGACGACGACCCGACCTCCACGCATACCGAATCGGCGCAGGACCGTATAGACTACGCCCTCAAACAGTGGGTATTCGCGATGATGGAGCGTTACGGCGACGACGTTTACGCGTGGGATGCCCTCAACGAGATATTCTCGGACGACGCCGGGCAGGTGTTCCGTACCAATTACGGCGGCCTTGAGAACGGACTGTTCTATTGGGGCGATTACCTGGGCGGCGGGGAGAAATTTGCAGAGAAGGTTTGCCGGTATGCCAAGGCCATAAAGCCCGACGCCATACTCTATGTGAACGACTACAACCTCGAAGCCAAGTGGAACCCAAACAAACTGCCGAACCTTTGCGATTTCGCCGCGAATGCCGACTACATCGACGGCGTGGGTACGCAGATGCACATGAGCATTACCACCGAGAAGTCCAATATCGACGATATGTTCCAGCAAATGGCCGCAACGGGTAAACTGGTGCGCGTTTCGGAACTCGACATCTCCATAAACAACGACGGGGAGTATACCGAGCTGACCGAGGAACTTGCGCAGGCTCAGGCCGAGATGTACGCCTACGTGGTGGAATCCTATTTTACCCATGTACCCGCCGCCCAGCGTGCCGGTATCACGATTTGGGGTGTGACGGACGATGTGAGCTGGCTCACGAGCAACGGGGTGGAACAGTGGCCGCTACTTTTCGACGCGCAGGGCGAACCCAAGGCTTCATACGACGCATTCTATAAGAAACTCCGGTCCTACACCGACCTCGTCGAGACTCGGGCCACGGACGAAAAGGAATAATATGACAGGTTAGGTAAGAAGTTTTGTCAACAGGGGGAGGCGCGGTCGTTTGGCCGCGCCTTCGCTTTACTGGGGAATGGCGTCCCGGGAAAAAAGAGGGGCATTTTAATGTCACGTAGTGAAAAATCTACCTTATAAATGAGTATTAAAATGATGATGGTATTAGTGTTTCCACCAGCGGTTCCATATTATTCCTGCTGCCTTTTCTCCCCGTCACGCCTCTCCAGCCAGCTAACATCCATGCTTCCATTTGTCGGTTTCTCACTTGGTCCATCGGAATGATACACCGCACGTTAAAGTTATATCATTTCTCGCTTCGTTCCTCTGGATGACAGTTTTAATCTTTATGTCATTCTGAACGTAGTGAGAAATCTACCTTATATATGAGTATTAAAATGATGATGGCAGATGGCAGTAGTGTTTACCAGCGGTTCCATATTATTCCTGCTGCCTTTTCTCCCCGTCACGCCTCTCCAGCCAGCTAACAT
>JAJQCA010000027.1:0-38563 GCA_021202985.1 Alistipes sp. | reverse complement strand
CCATATTATTCCTGCTGCCTTTTCTCCCCGTCACGCCTCTCCAGCCAGCTAACATCCATGCTTCCATTTGTCGGTTTCTCACTTGGTCCATCGGAATGATACACCGCACATAAAAGTTAAATCATTTCTCGCTTCGCTCCTCATGATGACAGTTTAAATCTTTATGTCATTCTTAACTTAGTGAGAAATCCGCCATATATATGGGTATTATTATGATGATGGCAAGAGTGTGTTTTACCAGCGGTGCCATATTATTCCTGCTGCCTTTTCTCCCCGTCACGCCTCTCCAGCCAGCTAACATCCATGCTTCCATTTGTCGGTTTCTCACTTGGTCCATCGGAATGATACACCGCACGTTAAAGTTATATCATTTCTCGCTTCGTTCCTCTGGATGACAGTTTTAATCTTTATGTCATTCTGAACATAGTGAAGAATCTGTTTTTATTCTTTTTCAGTTATTTGTGCGAGCAATATTTATGTTTTAAGACCCGGCTCCAACCGCTTTACCTGAACGCTCTCCGCAAAACAAAAACCACGGCCGTTCGACCGTGGTTCGTATCGAGTGACGGTTATGATATCCTACCGCGAGGTTATCCGTACGGTATTGTCCGGCAGGCCCTCGGCACGTACCGTGACTGTTATCTCTCCGGCCTCGCGCTCCGACTGCACTATTGCCTGCACGAATCCGAAATAGGTGGTGTGGCTGTCTCCCTTGAACGACTCGCCGCTGCGCAGGTCGCCGCTGTCGACCCCGGCGAGGCGTCCCGGTCCCGATATCTCGAAACTGACGAGGCGGTCCTGCACGGGCACCACCACGCCGGCCTCGTCCTTAAGCTCGACGTTTATATAAACCAGGTCTTTCCCGTCGGCCCTGATTTGGCTCCTGTCGGCGGTTATTTCCGTGCGGACAGCGTCCCCGGCGCGGTTAAGCTCGTACGAGGTAACCTCCCGGCCGGCTATGAATCCCCGTGCCGTTATCCGTCCGCCCTGCCAGTCGTGGGGGTAGGGGACGTACCAGACTATGGTGTTGTTGGGATAATCCTCCGTACGGCGCCGCCCGGTCCAAATACCGCCAACGTTTAGTTCCACCTCTTCGCAGTTCGTTATGGTCTGCACCTGCACGATATGCCCGGCGTATTGCGGGAAGGTCCAGTGGTCCGCAAGGTGGGGCCAGCTCCAGTGGTCTTTGCCCGGGTCTATGGGCAGCGACTGGTCGGCCACCGCTATGCGCACCATCGGGGCGTCGTTCCACTGCGAACGCAAATAAGCTCCGCGGGGCTTCTCCCGCATGGTGGTCGCGAACGGACAGGTGGGCCACCCTTTACTCGGCCACCCGGAACTCTCGCCGATATAGTCCACCCCGGCCCAGATGAAGTAGCCGAACAGATAATCTTTTTCCGCATAGTCGTTCCACGGGTTGTACGGAAAGTAATCCCGCACCGAGTCGTCACGGCCGTAATAGAAAGGCATAACCTCCGAGCCGAACATTACCCACCCGGGATTATCCGCGTGGATACGGTCCATCCACGGTTCCATGTAATTGAATCCCACCACGTCGAGCGAGTCGATAAAACCGTTTTTAAGGTACGGCATTTGACCTACGTTAGCCGAGGCTATCGCCGCCATCACGGGCCGTGTGGGTTCCAGTTCGTGCACGAAGTCGCGCATCATGGAAGCGATACGGGTACCCTCGCCGCTCATATCGTTCTGTTCCACAGTCTCGTTGCCGATGCTCCACAGCACTATGCTCGAGTGGTTCCGGTCGCGCCGTATCATCGAGCCGAGGTCGGTTTGCCACCACCGGTCGAAATATTCCGCGTAATAGCCGCTTTTCCATTTGTCGAACGCCTCATCGATAGCCAGGAATCCGAGACGGTCGCACAGCTCCAGCATATCGGGCGCGGGTGGGTTGTGGCTGAAACGGATTGCGTTACACCCAAACTCCTTCAATGCCTGCATCTTCCGTTCATTGACCCGGTACGGCACGGCTACCCCGAGCGGGCCCGCGTCTTCGTGGAGGTTCATACCCTTCATCTTCACGTGCCGCCCGTTCAGGAAAAACCCCCTGTCAGGGTCGAATTCGAACCACCGCACACCGAACAGCGTCTCGTAGCTATCCAATAACTCGCCGTCGGCAGTGACCAGTGTCCGCATCGTATAACGGTAAGGATTGTCCAGGTCCCAGAGGATGGGGTCGGGAATGGCGAGCCGCTGTTCCACGTCGGTGAACCTTCCTTTGGGAAGCGAAACGGCCGTTGCGGAGCTGTTGATCTTTTCGCCGTTATGGTTCAGTATGATATTCTCGACGGTCACGTTCCTTTTGCCCGGGCCGTTGTTTTCTATGGTGGTCACCATATTTACCGTCGCCATCTCCATCGAAATGTCCGGAGTGGTGACGTAGGTGCCCCATGTCTGCACTCGCACCGGGTCGGTAACCGTAAGCCACACGCTGCGGTAGATACCCGAACCGGAATACCAGCGCGAACTCGCCGCGTCGGAGTGATCCACACGTACCGCTATTACGTTCTCCCCGCCGTAATTCAGATATGGCGAGAGGTCGTATTCGAAACCGATATACCCGTACGGGTAGAAACCGATGTGGCGGCCGTTCACATAGACGTCGCTCCGATGGTATACCCCGTCAAAGAGCACGCTTACCTTCTTTCCGCGGTAGTCGGCCGGCACTTCGAACGACTTGCGGTACCACCCCACGCCGCCCGGCAGATAACCCATCGAGCCGCCGGCCTGCTGTTCGAAGGGCTGCTCTATGCTGAAGTCGTGGGGCAGGTGGAGCGTGCGCCAGCCGCTGTCGTCGAACGAGGGAGTCTCAGCTCCCCGCTCGTCCCCGAGGTGGAAGCGCCAGTCGAAATCGAAATTCTCATGGATGCGCGGCTCCCCGCCTGCCGCGATTGCCGGAAACAGGTAAAGGGTCGCGAAGAGTGCCGTCAGTAGTTTTTTCATGGTCGGGTAGATTATTGCTGTTCGTATTTCAGGTCTTTTGCGGTGGTGGCGTACAATCCTATGACGTTGCCCACGAACCCGCCGGCCACCTGTGTCGATAGTATCGATGCGTCCACGTCCCGGGCCAGCCAGATGTGGTTCCCGCCTTCTGAGAAGCCGAACGAGTAATCCCGGCCGTCGCCTTCTATTCGGAGAGTTACCGGTGCCCCGGGCGAGCTTATCGCCGTCGTGGCAAGGATTTGGGATTCGCCGTGTTCGGTCTTTTCGAGAACGACACATTTCCGCCCGTCCACCAGCGTTACCCCAAGTACAAAGTTAAAATTTTCGTTCTGGAAACAAACTATTCCCGCCAAGTCGTCCTCCCCGGCCGGGCTGTACCGTAGCGTGGTCTCGGCCGTGAAGGCCATGTGCTGTTGGCGGTAGCCCACGAACGAGGGATTGCGGCGCTCCTTTATACTTACCGGCCGCGGTCGCAAGGCGAGGCCCCGGCCGGTGCTGAAAAATTCCTCTTTCGGGGTGCGTATCATTATCCACCGCTGGTCCAGCTCCGGGGTGTCGAACTTCTCGGTGAAGGTGAAGTTGCCGTTGGGCAGGTAACCGTCACGGCCGGTGAGGTTCTCCACCCCGTCCGGCAGCGGCAACTTCAGCCCCAGCGGTTCCTGTCCGCCTTGGAATACGGGAAACTCGCCGCTCCAGTCCACCGGGAGGATAAACGTCTCGCGGCCTGTGTTGTACTTGGTGCCCTCGTACGGGCGGACGGCCAGGAACACTCCGTAATGGCCACCTCCGGGTGTTGAGACGATATCGGCATGGCCGGCCGAGGTGACCTCGTAGCCGCGGGTACCCGGTGCCAGGTGCCGCTGGGTGAGGATGGGGTTATTTGGGGCCGGGGTGAACGGGCCGAGGGGACTGTCGCTGCCGAATATCACTTCCGAATGCCATGTGCTGGTTCCTCCTTCGGCACACATCAGGTAGTAGCGCCCGTGCCTTTTGTAAAGGTGAGGCGCCTCAATCCATATCGGTTTCTCGGCGAGGTTTACCCCGCCGTTCACTATCACGTGGCCGCCGCCGGTAACCTTCCCGGACGCGGAGTCGAACTCCCATACCCTCACCGCGCGGTGCCCCTCGTAGAGCGGGTCGCCGTCCGGGTCGGCGTTATGGACGATGTAGCCCCGGCCGTCGTCGTCGAAGAAGAACGAAGGGTCGATACCGCCCACCTCGGGCAGCCGTACGGGATCGCTCCAGTCTCCGGCCGGGTCACGGGCCGTTACGTAGAAATTCCCTCCGCCCGGGACGTTTACGGCCGTGGTAATCATATAAAAGGTATCGTCGTGCGGATTGTAAGTAATGGCCGGAGCGAAAATACCGGAGCTCATAGCCACCCCGTCGGTTATATCGAGTTGCGACGGGCGGTCGAGCACATGCCCTATCTGCCTCCAGTTCACCAGGTCGCGCGAATGGAACAGCGGCACCCCGGGAAAGTAGGAGAAGGTGGAAGTGACCATATAATAGTCCTCACCCTTGCGGGTAATGGCCGGGTCGGGATAGAATCCCTGAAGTATCGGGGTATAGAAATCCGTCCCGTCGAGCGGGTTTTCGTCGTACACCGCGTCGCGGCCCTGATAGGTGAACGAGGTGAAGAGGGCCGTCCCCTCCTCTGTCTTTTCGCCGCAGGATAACGACGCAATACCCAGCGCGAGGCAGGTGCATGCTGATAGTAATCCGGTTGTTTTCATCTTTTTTATCTTTTGTTCGATTCGTAGTCGAGGGTAGGGTGCCCGGCTGTCCGGGCGGGTAGTTTACTCGCTACCGTACCACCTTACGAAGGTATTAAGAACTTCCGCGGACCGGTGGCAGGGTCGTATCAAATCCTGTCCGATTTGATACATCCCCGTTCGTGGCGGGGTAGGAGGCGGGTTCCCGGGAGCGGCCGCCGACTGCTCCGGACACTGCACCGATGCCGTCCGGCGCCCTTCCCGGCGGCCTCCGGGAGCATATCCGGAGGTTTCTAACACAATGTTTTAAAACCGACAGCATTTGTTTCATTATTGGGTACGATGCGGGAAAAAGAAAAACATCTTTGCGAACAAATAATCGCCAACCCTTTCACCCGCGTCAAATGGATACCGTCGTTAAATATATCGTAATTTGCCTTGCCGCGCTGGTGGCGGCCGGCCCGGCCGGAGCGCAGTCCGGTAATGCTGCGCCGTGCAACGGGATGGTCGGCTACGACGCTGCGGACCACGGGGTAGTCATTGCCGCGGACGGCCGCGTGATGCCGTTGGTGATAGACCGGAACGCTGACCCGGGTGTGGTCAGGGCGGTCCATACCCTCGCCGACGACCTGTGCAAAGTTACCGGCACAAGGCCCGAGGTGGTACATTACCACGACCGGCCTCCCGGTCCGGCAGTTTACATAGGTACCTACGGCGACAGCCCCCTTGTCGACCGGCTGGCCGGCGACGGACATCTGGACCCGGCCGGGCTGGATGGTAAGCGCGAAAAATTCGTTATAAAGAGTGTGTCGGAGCCGTTCCCCGGAGTGGAGGAGGCAGTTGTTATAGCCGGCAGCGATAAACGGGGCACGATATACGGCATCTTCGAACTGTCGAGGGCGGCCGGCGTGTCGCCGTGGCATTTCTGGGCGGACGTTCCCGTGCGCAGGCGCGACCGGCTCACGCTCCGATACGGCGAATATACCGCCGGGGAGCCGGCGGTGGAGTACCGCGGGATATTCCTGAACGACGAGGCCCCGTCGCTTACGGGCTGGGTGAACGAGAATTTCGGTGGCTATAACAGCCGTTTCTATATTCACGTATTCGAACTGCTGCAACGCCTCCGGGCCAATTTCCTATGGCCCGCTATGTGGGACGCGGCCTTTTATGACGACGATCCCCTGAACAGCGTCCTTGCCGACCAGATGGGTATAGTTATGGGCACATCGCACCACGAACCGATGGCCCGTGCCCACAAGGAATGGAGCCGCTACGGAAGCGGCCCGTGGGATTATAAGGCCAACAGCACGGTTCTGGAAGAGTTCTGGAGCGCCGGTATCGAACGCATGAAACACACCGGCGACATAGTAACTCTCGCCATGCGCGGTGACGGTGATGAGCCGATGAGCGAGGAGAGCAATGTGGCCCTGCTGGAGGAGATAGTGGCGGCACAGCGGCGTATTATCGGCCGGGTAACCGGCCTGCCGCCCGAACGGAGGCCGCAGGTGTGGGCGCTCTACAAAGAGGTGCAGGACTATTACGACAACGGCATGCGCGTACCGGACGACGTGACCCTCCTCCTGTGCGACGACAACTGGGGAAACGTCCGCAAACTTCCCGACCCCGCAGCACCGCCCCGCGGCGGAGGCTACGGAATGTACTACCATTTCGACTATGTGGGCGGTCCGCGCAACTACAAGTGGATAAACGTCCGGCAGGTGCAGCGTATATGGGAGCAGATGAATCTCACCTACCGCCACGGGGTCAGTAAGATATGGATAGTCAACGTGGGCGACCTCAAACCGATGGAATACCCGATTCAGTTTTTCCTCGACATGGCATGGAACCCGGACCGGTTCGACCATACCACACTGTTCGATCATACAATTGACTTCTGCCGGGAGCAGTTCGGCGGCCACTACCCGCGGGAAGCGGCACGGATAATAGACACCTATTCCAAATACAACGCCCGGGTGACTCCCGAACTGCTCGACCAGAATACCTATTCGCTCCATAATTACGACGAATTCGCCACCGTGACAGCCGATTATACGACCCTTGCCGCGGACGCCCTGCGGTTGTATCACCTTATGCCGGCGGAGTACCGCGACGCGTTCGACCAGCTGGTGCTCTACCCCGTGCAGGCCAGCGCCAACCTCTACGAAATGTACTACGCCGTGGCCATGAACCGCTACCTCTATACCGAGGGTGACCCCGGTGCCAACCTCTGGGCCGCCCGTGCCACGGAGTATTTCCACAGGGATTCCGTGCTGGCCCACCATTATAATAAGGTGATGAGCGGCGGCAAGTGGAACCATATGATGGACCAGGTTCGCATAGGTTATACAGGCTGGCAGCAGCCCCCGCGCAATATCATGCCGGAAGTTATGACGGTGGATGTTCCCGAAGGCCCCCCTGCGAGGGTGTTCGGCGTGCATGCCGGCTACATCTCGATCGAGGCGGGTAGTTATGCCCGTAAATCGGAGGACGTGCCTCAAACCGGCGGTCCCTACGGCAAATGTGACGGCGTAACAGGCCAGTACCCGTGCCGTGCCGATGGAGCCGCTTCCATTGGCGGCAATAACCCTCCACATACTACAGTTCCCCGAAATATTAAAGATAACGACCCCGACCCCGGAAATACCCTCCGGCCCGGAACCGGCTGGATAGAAATAGCCAATCTGGGTAAAACCGTCTCGGGGCTTACCACGGTGCCGGTAACAGCCGCTCCCGGAAACGCGACGTACCTCGAATACGATATCGACGCCGGGTCAGGAGGCAGGGCGGAAGTTATAGTCCTCTGCTCTCCTACGCTGAATTTCAACGGCAACCGCGGCCTGCGCTATGCCGTATCGTTCGACGGCGGGCCGGAGCAGGTAGTGAACATAAACGGCCTGTACGACATACGGCAGATGGAACAATGGCAGGCCCGGTCGGTAAACAGCACGGCCACCGTGCATAACCTCGATGCCGGCCGCCACACGCTCCGGTTCAGGCCGCTGGACGCGGGAATAGTGCTTCAAAAGATAATAGTGGATCTGGGCGGTTTGCAGCCGTCCTATTTAGGCCCGCCCGAAACCCCGCCGGTAACGGTGGAATAAGAGACAAAGAGATGTCAGACGGTCGATTTTTCAACAGGTTAGTTTTTTTAGTTGCTGTCCTTGCCGGCGGTCTCTCCCTCAGGGGGGAGGCCGGGGTAAGGCTGCCCGTGGTTTTCTCCGACGGCATGGTGCTCCAGCACGGCCGGCCGGTGGCGATATGGGGCTGGGCCGACGCGGGCGAAGAGGTCCGGGTGTCGGTTGCCGGAAGAAGCGCCACCGTGGTGGCCGGCAGCGACGGCCGCTGGCTGGCGACGATCGATGCCCTCCCCGCAGGAGGTCCTTACACGCTCGTGGTGAACGAGCTCGCGGTGGAGGACGTGCTGGCTGGCGACGTCTGGTTCTGCTCCGGGCAGTCGAATATGGAGCTTCCCGTCTCACGGGTTACCGATATGTTCGCCGGGGAGGTGGCCCTGTACGAGAATCCGTCCGTCCGGCATATAAAGGTGCCCGCCGTGTCGGATATGTACGGACCGCACGACGATATTGCCCCTGCCGGGTGGAGCCGGCTGGAACATGACAATGTGATGGACTTTTCCGCCCTTGGCTACTTCTTTGCCCGGGAACTTTACGAGGCTACCGGGGTGCCGGTGGGTATAATAAACGCAAGTCTCGGCGGTTCGCCCATAGAGGCATGGCTGGACGGGGAGAATATAATGCAGTTTCCCCGTATTTACAACGACCTGTTGTTTTCGGCCGACGAGCGGTTTACCGGGGCGGCTGGAGATCTGTCCGGAATTGTGAACTCCCGCTGGTACGGTACGCTCGAAGAGCGGGACCCGGGTCTTACCGACAACCCGCAATGGCACTCCCCCGCTTTGGACGACTCCGCATGGCGGTCCTTTGACCTGTTCGACCGCGCATGGTCCGATGGTCCCGACGGGACCGTCCCGGGTTCGTTCTGGCTCCGGAAAAAGATAGCGGTTCCCGATTCGCTCGCCGGGCGGGAAGCCATACTCAGGCTCGGTTGCATAATGCATTCCGACCGGACCTATGTCAACGGCCGGCAGGTCGGGGAGACCGGTTACGAATATCCTCCGCGCATTTATACCGTTCCGGCGGGGGTGCTTACGGCCGGGGAGAACCTCGTAACGGTGCGGGTCGTGGCCCCGCACGGCAACGCACATTTCATACCCGATAAGCCGTATAAACTACTATTCCCGGGCGGATACGAGATACCACTCGAAGGCCTCTGGCAAGTCGCTGCCGGGGCGCCGATGCCCGCCATGCCGCAGGTGCCGTCGTTCTCCCAGAAGCCCACCACACTCTACAACGGAATGGTGGCACCGATTGCGCGCTACACGGTGCGTGGTGCGTTGTGGTATCAGGGCGAGACCAATGCCGGCCGGCCGGCCGAGTATTACGGTCTGCTGAAATCGCTTATCGCCCAATACCGGCGCGATGCCGGTGAGCCGGACCTGCCGGTGCTCGTGGTGCAGCTTCCCAACTTTATGCAGGAGGACCGGTTGCCCGGCCACGGGGGATGGGCATTTATGAGGGAGACACAGCTCCGCGTGTCGCAGGAGGTTCCCGGTGTCGGACTCGCCGTGACGATAGACGCCGGCGAATGGAACGACATCCACCCGCTCGATAAAAAGACAATCGCCGGAAGGCTCGTCCTCCAGGCCCGCCGCATCGCCTACGGCGAGGATATCGTGGCCGACGGCCCGCAGTTCGAATCGCTGGCGGCCGACGGAGACAGGCTGACAATCTCATTCCGTGACGGTACGGACGACCTGGACGACTCGGCCCCGCTCCTCGGCTTCGCCGTGGCGGGTCCCGACGGCCGGTTCCACTGGGCGGAGGCCGTGGCGGACGGCCGCCGGGTGGTGGTCAGGAGCGAGGCCGTCGCCGGGCCGGTGGCGGTTCGCTACGCGTGGGGTAACAATCCCGCGGGGGCCAACCTGCGTAACCGAAGCGGTATTCCCGCCTCCCCGTTCCGCGCCGAATTAAGCGTAAACCGACCTTAAATTATGAATACCGAATCAGCAAGCCAGAAAGTCTCCCTGCGGGAGAAGGTGGGGTACAGCCTCGGGGACGGGGCCGCCAACCTTGTGTTCCAGATGATGATGATGTTCCAGTTGTTCTTCTATACCGACGTGTTCGGTATAAAGGCCACGGCTGCGGGTTTTATCCTCTTGTTCGCCCGGTTTTTCGACGCATTTGTCGACCCGGTGGTGGGGATACTCTCCGACCGGACTAACTCCCGGTGGGGTAAATACCGCCCGTGGATACTCTGGACGGCCATACCCTTCTCGGTGTTCTTCATACTGGCCTTCACCACTCCCGACCTGGGCGAGAGGGGCAAAATACTCTATGCCGGCATCACCTATACCCTGCTGATGTCCATCTATTCGTTCAATAATACTCCCTACTCGTCGCTTGGGGGCGTTATGACGAGCGATATAAAGGAACGCACCTCAATTTCGTCCATCCGGTTCGTAACGGCTACCGTGGCCACTTTCATCGTGCAGGGGCTTACCCTGCCGCTGGTGAGTAAATTCGGAAACGGCAGCGACCAGAGGGGATGGCTTATTACCATCACCCTGTTCGCCGTGGTGGCGGCAATACTTATGTTCGTGACGTTCTTTTCTACCAAAGAGAGGATAGTTCCGCCCAAGGGGCAGAAAACCAGCGTGCGGCAGGACTTCCGGGATATATTGGGCAACCTGCCGTGGAAGTCGATGTTCGTACTTACCCTGTTCCTGTTCACCACGCTGGCCATGTGGGGGAGCAGTATGTCCTACTATTTCAACTACGTGGTGGACAAGGACGCCCTCTTCGCCTTCCTGCGCAAAGCGGGTCTGGTGGAGATGGCCGGACAGTCGTACGGGTTCGGCCACAGGGTACTCGATGCCTTCGGGCTGATTGCCAAAGAGGACCTGAGCAATGTCTTCGCCGTGGGGTTCAGCCTGTTCAATATGACGGGCCAGCTCGTTACCCTCGCCGGGGTTCTCCTTTTATCGCAATGGCTGGCGGGATTGTTCGGCAAACGCAACGTCTTCCTGGTCTGCCTCGCCCTTACCGCCGTGTCGACAGCCCTGTTCTATTTCGCACCTTCGGACGCCGTGGGTTCGATATTCCTTATCAACCTTGCCAAGAGCCTCTGCTACGCGCCCACGATACCTCTGCTTTGGGCCATGATGGGCGACGTTGCCGATTATTCGGAATGGAAAAACAACCGCCGTGCGACCGGTTTCGTCTTCGCCGGGATAGTTTTTGCCCTTAAAGCCGGGCTGGGGCTGGGCGGGGCCATCTGCGGCGGGATTATCGACCTGTGGGGCTTCGTGCCCAACGCGGAGCAGACCGAATCGGCGATGAAAGGAATCAAACTCACCGCGAGCTTCATACCCGCCGCCACTTTTATGGTGGGCGTTATAGCGCTGGCGTTCTACCCCATAACCAAGCGGATGAACGAAAGGATGCAGGCCGAACTGCGGCGGAGGCGTGAAGAAGCGGTTTAACCTTTTACTTATAATGATAATGAAACGGACCATACTCAATATCTTTGCCCTGACGGCTCTACTGCCGCTGGCGGGATGCCAGGTAACGACGGGCGGGAACTCCACCGTAACGCTTCGCGGAGCGCTTGCAGACCGGTTCTACATAGGCGTGGCGATGAACGAAGCGCAGATTACGGGCGCGGACCGCGCAGGGGTGGATATCATCCTGCGCGAGTTCAGTTCCGTGGTGGCTGAGAACTGCATGAAAAGTGAGGAAATACAGCCCCGCGAAGGGGAGTACGACTTCACGTTTGCCGACGCCTTCGTCGATTTCGGCGAGCGTAACGGGATGTTTATCGTGGGCCATACCCTTATCTGGCACAGCCAGATGCCCGACTGGTTCACAGTTGACGGCGAGGGCAACGAAGTGTCGCGCGAGGTGCTTATCGGCCGGATGCGCGACCATATATCGACCGTGGTGGGCCGCTACCGAGGCCGCGTCCACGGATGGGACGTGGTGAACGAAGCCGTCATGGAGGACGGCAGCTTCCGTAATTCGCCTTTCTACCGCATTATCGGCGAGGATTTTATACGTCTGGCTTTCGAGTTCGCCCATGAGGCGGACCCGGACGCGGAACTCTATTACAACGACTATTCGATGTTCCACCCGGGTAAGAGGGAAGGGGTTGTAAGGCTGGTGAACAACCTTAAGTCGCAGGGTGTCCGTATCGACGGTATAGGCATGCAGGGCCACCTGGGGTTGGATTTTCCCGCCATGGAGAGTTTCGAGCAGAGTATAAAGGCCTTTATTGGCACAGGTACGGACGTTATGATTACCGAGTTCGATATCAGCGCGCTTCCCACATTAACGCGGGGCGCCGACATTTCGGACACGAGCCGGTATACGGAAGATTCCGACCCTTACCCTGACGGGCTTCCGGCCGGCGTCGCCGCCGAGTGGAACGAGCGGATTCAGGCCTTCTTCTCCCTTTTCCTCAAATACAGCGACAATATAAAGCGGGTCACCGTATGGGGCCTTACGGACGGCGACTCGTGGAAGAACGACTTCCCCGTCCGCGGCCGCACCGACTATCCCCTGCTCTACGACCGGCAGTACAATCCCAAGCCGATAGTGGGCTGGCTCAAAGAACAATAGAACAGGGGGTTATGTAACCCCACCGAAATTAAAACTTAAATCCATGAAAGAACCGAAATACCTCGTGCCGGGCGATTATATGGCCGACCCCGCAGTACACGTCTTCGACGGTAAACTCTATATTTACCCGTCCCACGACCGCGAAAGCGGCATCCCGGAAAACGACAACGGCGACCACTTCGACATGCGAGATTACCACGTCTTTTCGACTGACAATATAGAGGGTGGCGCGGTCACGGACCACGGGGTCGTGCTCTCGGTGGACGACGTGCCGTGGGCCGGGCGACAGCTATGGGATTGTGATGTGGCGGAAAAGGACGGCCGATACTATATGTATTTCCCGCTCAAGGACCGCAACGATATTTTCCGCATCGGCGTGGCGGTAAGCGAAAGCCCGGCCGGACCGTTCCTTCCGCAGCCGGACCCCATAAGGGGAAGTTACAGTATAGATCCCGCCGTGCTCCGCGACGATGACGGGGCCTATTACATCTATTTCGGCGGGCTGTGGGGCGGCCAGCTCCAGCGCTATCGCGACAATAAGGCGCTCGAATGTCCCTCGCTGCCCGCGGACGACGAGCCGTCCCTTCCGGCCAGGGTCGCCCGGCTGTCGGGCGATATGCTCCAGTTCGGCGAGGAGCCGCGCCCGGTGGTGATACGCGACGAGGCCGGCCGGCCGCTCACCGCCGGCGACAACGGCCGGCGATTTTTCGAAGCTCCGTGGATGCACAAATACAACGGGGTCTACTATTTTTCCTATTCCACGGGCGATACCCACCGGATATGCTACGCCACGGGCGATAATCCTTACGGGCCGTTCACCTACCGCGGGGTAATACTCACGCCGGTGGTGGGGTGGACCACCCACCACGCCATTGTGGAATACCGCGGAAAATGGTACCTTTTCCATCACGACTGCGTACCCTCCGGCGGCCGTACATGGTTGCGGAGCCTCAAGGTCGTGGAGCTGGAGTACCGTCCCGACGGGTCGATAGTAACTATACACGGTACGGATGAATAGACGCATTACAGCGGCTTTGTTGCTTGCCCTGGCCGCATTGTGCGCCCGGGCGGACGACGGCAGCGGCTTGTGGCTCCCGGCTGACCGTGCCCGCGACGGCATGGGTACGCTCGATATTGCCCGGGCCGAGGTGGAAGGTATCGCCGACGTTGTTTTCCGTATCGCCGCCGGTGCGCTGCCCGGCAACGCCGGACCGGACGGTTACGCCATAACCCGGCAGGACGGCAGGATAGTCATATCGGCCGCCAGCCCTGTGGGAGCGCTCTACGGCGCGTACCACCTGCAACGGCTGGCCCGTACAGGCGGAATCCCGGTCGAACCCGATATCCGGGAGTCGCCGCGTTACGACCTTCGACTGCTGAACCATTGGGACAATCTCGACGGAACCGTGGAGCGCGGCTATGCCGGGCATTCGCTCTGGCAGTGGGACGAGCTGCCCGGTACCCTCTCCCCGCGCTACCGCATGTATGCCCGCGCGAATGCGTCGATAGGCATAAACGGCACGGTGCTTAACAATGTAAACGCCACGCCGCAAACACTTCGGCCGGATTACCTAAGTAAAGTAAAGGCGCTGGCCGACGTGTTCCGCCCGTACGGGATTAAGGTCTACCTTTCAGTCAATTTTTCCTCGCCCGTCCTGTTGGGCGGACTCGATACTTCCGACCCGCTGGACGACGGAGTGGCGGCATGGTGGGCCGCCAAGGCGGATGAGATATACCGGCTGGTCCCCGACTTCGGGGGATTTGTAGTGAAAGCCAACTCCGAAGGCCAGCCCGGCCCTCAGGATTACGGTCGCACCCATGCCGACGGGGCCAATATGCTGGCCCGTGCCCTCGCCCCGCACGGCGGGATAGTAATGTGGCGGGCCTTCGTTTATGACCCCGACAGCGACGACAGGGCCAAACAGGCCTACGACGAATTTATAGGATTGGACGGCCTTTTCGACGGGAACGTTATACTTCAGGTAAAAAACGGACCGGTCGACTTCCAGCCGCGCGAGCCGTTCAACCCGCTCTTCGGTGCGATGGAGCGCACGCCGCTGATGGTCGAGTTCCAGATTACGCAGGAGTACCTCGGCCATTCGGAGCAGCTTGCCTATTTGGCCCCGCTGTTCACGGAGTGCCTGCGGTCGGACACCTACGCGCGGGGGCGGGGTAGTACGGTCGCGGCCGCTACGGACGGTACCCTGTTCGGCCACTCGCCCTCTGCAATCGCCGGGGTGGCGAACATCGGGCTTGACGACAACTGGACCGGCCACCATTTCGCCCAGGCCAACTGGTACTGCTTCGGCCGCCTGGCGTGGGACCATACCCTGACATCCGACGGCATTGCCGATGAGTGGCTGAGGGCAACCTTCAGCGACGACGACGGGTTCGTGGAACCCGTAAAACGGATGATGCTCTCCTCGCGCGAGGCCGTGGTGGATTACATGATGCCGCTCGGGCTGCACCATATATTCGCCGAGGGGCACCATTACGGTCCCGAGCCGTGGTACGAGCGGGCTGTGCGGCCGGACTGGAGTTCGGTCTACTACCACCGTGCCGGCAGCGCCGGGATAGGGTTCGACCGCACCTCGTCGGGAAGCGGGGCCACGGGCCACTATTTTTCGCCCTTGCGGGAGATTTACGACGACCCTTCCCTCTGCCCGGAAAACCTTCTGCTGTGGTTCCACCACCTGCCGTGGGATTACCGCCTGGCCAACGGCCTGACGCTGTGGGATAACCTTTGCCTGCGCTACCAGGCCGGAGTCGAAGCGGCAAGGGAATTCCAGAAGGTATGGGACAGCGTGGAGGATAAAGTCGACCGCCAAAGGTTCCTGCACGTGCAGGAGCGGCTGCGCCGGCAGGCCCGCGACGCGGTATGGTGGCGGGACGCGTGCCTGCTCTACTTTCAGACCCACTCCGGTATGCCTTTCCCGCCGGGAATGGAACGGCCCGTTTACGACCTCGACGAGCTGAAACGAATCCGCCTCGACCTGAAGCACCATAATTGACTTCCGCCACGTCGGGATGACAAAAGGTGGCTATGAGTGTACTTCCGCGGACCGACAAATGGCGGGTCATAAAATATTATCCCACTTCCGAGCGTAACGAACGGACGAAATATTATGTCATCCCGATGGTAGCGAACCGACGAAGGAGCGCGCCCTGTAGCTTGCTTACGAGGCCGGGCGACTGGGAGGATACCCCGCGGGGTAATAGAGAATCTACATTTAGTGAATATGCAGATGTTAACATCCCGGTATAATCTCCATTATTGAAATATTATCATACAGGGGCAACCCTTCTCCCTGGTCCAGGCTGCCACTAAACTATCCGCGGTAGCCCTTAAGGCTTTCACTCCCCTATAAAACGGAAACTGTCGATAGCCACGGTTCCGTGGTTTCCGTAGTTCCACACGCGCAGTTCGAGCCGGTCGCAGGGTTCGAGAGGCTTGTCCAGCCGGAAAGTCCGCACCTGATACTCCTCCGATGAGGTGGCGGGCAACTCTAACCGGCCGAATACGGTACCCGTATCCGCCGACCGGATTTCGAGGGTCGCCGTACGGTCCGCCGGGACGGTATTTACAAAAGTCAACTCCAGCTCCCGCACATTCTCCCCGTCGAACCGGAGCCCGGCGAAGGCTATTATCCCGCCGTCGCGGAATACGATATCCTGGTTCCTCCGCCCGGTGTGGTTGGCCGACAACCGCGGTTCGGCATAATAGATATGGTCGAAGTATTCCGCTTCAACGGTCTCGTCGATAAGCCGCGTGCGGTCCAGAAGCGGGGAGTGGACGACGTCTATCCGGTCGACGTCTATCCATCCGCCCGTCTGCCGTGTGGCGTAATTGAATATCCCGTAACGGTTCCCGACGAATACCGAAAGGCTGAAAGCTATCCGGAACGGCGTCCCGAGAGTATGGAATTCCCGGTTGTCGAGGCTGAAAGAGAAGTCGGCTATATCAGTTACCCCGTTCACGTCCGCGCGCAGGTATACTATGCCGCCGGTCAGCGGTACCGTTTCTTGTACCGTTTCGTTTACCTTCATCTGCAACTCCGCGCCCCCCGGCTCCCTGCAGACGGTCAGGCTGGCGTACGGATTCTGGAGCAACACCAGTCCTGCTTTGTCGCCGGGCTTCATATTCGATATGTCCAGTTTTACGGTAGCCTGGCTGTGCGGTCCGAATATCCGCTGGCATACGGTATTTCGGGCCATCAGCAGGGAGTCGGTCACCGTGGCTGTGTGGAGTCGCAGCCATCCGGGCCGCTCGGTGAGCGAGTAAAAGTCCCGGTCGGGGTTATGGTTAAACTGCCAGTGGGCCGACAGGCGGTCCGAGTCGAAATTGTCGCTTGTAGGGAAACAGGCAGGCGGGAAACCCTGCACGGGCTTTCGGAGCCTTATGTTGCCGTCCATCGTATTGCCCGGTACCGGCCAGTCGTCCACCCAGTGCACCGGCACGAGAAACGGTATCCGGCCGATACCCCCGTGGTCCTGGAAAATCATGCACCACCACGAACCGTCGGGCAGGTCCACCAGGCACCCCTGATGTAGTATCATGGGGGCGTAGTTGGCCATGTCGCTCATAATCTCGCGCTCCTCGAACGGCCCGTCGAGCGACCGGGAGCGCAGGCAGACCTGCGTTCCCTGGTTGCCGCCGTAGGTGCAGAAAATGTAGTAGTACTCGCCGATCCGGTAGCATTTGTTCCCCTCCAGGCCCGGACGGTGGGCGGTGTATATAAGCCGGGCCGGGGTTTTGACCGACAGCGCGTCGGCGGTGAGTTCCGTTATGTAGATTTCCGTATTTCCGTGTATAACGTACACCCGTCCGTCGCGGTCGACGAATAGGCCGGGGTCGTACAGTCCGGCGTCGGGGATGAAATTCATTTCCCACGGTCCTTCGGCCGACCGGGCCGTATAGACGAACGAGCCTTCCGTCAGGGTATGGAACAGCACGTGGAACTTGCCGTTGAAATAGCGCATGCTCGTGGCCCACTGGCCTTTGGCATAACGGTTGCCCCCCTCCATATCATACTCCGGGCTCACTTTGAACTCCTCCACGGCGTTCGAGGCGATTCGCCAGTTCACGAGATCGTCCGACACCATTACGGTCACTCCGGGGAAGAACTGCATGCTGGTGGAAACCATATAGTATTTTTCACCCACCCTGATAACGTCCGGGTCGGGGAAGTCGGCCCACAGAACCGGGTTGTTGAAAGTGCCGTCTCCGTTGTCCGAGGTTTGTGCGGCGACGGTTGCCGCGACGAGCACCGCAGAAAACAGTATCGTAAACGTTATTCTTAATATCTTTGCCATAATCGTCAGGTTTTTAGGGCGGGGACTGCCCCGGTTCTCCGGGATACGAAGATAGGGACACGCGGCCGGACGGAACCGCGCATCTGTAACAAATGCTGTCGATATGGGAACATCTGGTCCCTTAGCGGTTGCGTGTCCGGCCCTGGAAGTGTACCGTAATTCCCCTTATTATGAACCTACCGAATAGTGTAATGTTATGATACACAAGTGTAAAGAAACTTTACATATGCCTATCCGTACCTGCGGCTGTATTTTGCTTGCAGTCACGAAGTTAGGCTTCGTGGCACGGGGATGGCGGCCTGATATGCCATAAACCGACGACAATTATGGACAAGACTTTCAACAACCTGCTTTATATATACCGCCGTTTCAAGGCGGCCACCGTCGCAAACCTCCTGGGGCTTTGTCTCGCTTTCACGGCATTTATGGTGGTGGTGATGCACGTAAGGTTCGAATACGGGTACGATAAGGATATACCCGGCCGCGAGTATATTTTCCGGATGGAGAACCAGCGCGACGACGGCTATTGGGATGCCAATTTCGCCCGGCCCCAGATCGAGCAGTTCGCCGCGTGGAGCCCGGCCGTGGAGGAGTGCGGGATTATGAACGGACTTGCCTACCTTTCGTTCCGGTTCGGAGTGTCGGCGGACAGGGTACCGGGCAGTCCGGTCTATATGGAGCGGCTGGAACGGATAAATAAAGGGTACGCCGACCTGTTCGGGTTCGATTTCGTTGCCGGTGGGTCGGATTGCCTCGGGGAGCCGGGTTCGCTGGTGATACCCGAGAGCCTCGCCCTGAAGCTGTTCGGCACCGAGGACCCGCTTGGCCGTCAGCTCTATTTCTCGGAGTTCGGGGACACGGGGGAGACCCTGTCGGTGGCCGGGATGACCTTCGCCTCTTCCGGTACGGTGAAGGCCGTTTACCGGGATTTTCCTGAGAACACCCGCCTGCAAAATGTCGTATACAGCCCCATTGGCGCGGACGAAATGATGGACGACTGGACCACGGGGTCGTATTACAGTTATGTCAAACTTTCGTCACCCGACCTCGCCGGGCAGTTAGCCGCAGACTTCGTCGCCGAGCATGCCGCTTCGCTCCGCAACCGCGGGATTACGGATATTCGGCTGCGGCCTCTCGACGAGCTCTATTTCGGCCCGAGGGCCCGGTGGGATTCCACCCCGGCGGGCAACAGGCTCACCACCGATATCCTGATGGCCATCGCGTTGCTGATTATCGTCATAGCGACGATTAATTACGTCAACTTTTCCGTGGCACTCGCCCCGGTCCGGATAAAATCCATTACCACACGCAAGATACTGGGCAGTTCGCAGGCGTCGCTTAGAAAAGGGCTGACCATGGAGTCGGTTTTTGTTTCCCTGGCCGCGTTCGTACTGGCTGTTTTGGCGGTGGTCCTGCTCAGACACAGCGGAGTGGTCGCTTCGGTGTTCGGGCACGAACCGGATCTGGCCGCCAACGCCGGTGTCATTGCATGGACGGCCCTGCTGGTCGTGGCGACCGGTTTTGCCGCCGGCCTGTATCCGGCTGTCTACATGACCTCGTTCCCGCCGGCGATGGCCCTGAACGGCTCTTACTCGCTTACGGGACGCGCGCGGGCCACCCGGAAGATACTGGTGGTGTTCCAGTACGTGATTTCTATTGCCCTTATCATAGGGTCGCTGTTCATAGCCTTGCAAAACCAATATGTGCGTAGCGCTGGACTCGGCTTCGAACGCGACAATATCGTGGAGGTACGCCTTAGTTTTGCCACGGCCCTGGCCCATAACGAGCTTTACCGAACCCTGCTTCTGGAACATCCCGATATTGCGGGCGTGGCTTTCAACGAGTTCCGGTTCGTCACGGACGAGTCCCGCCCCAGTATCGGCTATAATTACAACGGTGTCCACTCTTACATGCAGTGGCTGGGGGTGTCGTCCGACTTCCCGGAGGTAATGGGAATCGAGCTGCTTGCGGGGCGGAATTTCCGGCCCGACGACGAGCAGCACGATACCGACCGCGCGGTATGCATAATCAATGAAGCCGCCGCACGTGATATTATCGCGCGGCTCGGCGGTTCGGTTACAGATGCGTCGGAGCTGGTCGGTACACGGCTGAGGGAGGATGTTTCCGAGGTGGAGATTATCGGAATTGCGCGCGATTTCCATTTCCAGTCGCTTTACAATGATGTTTCGCCGTTCGGTTTCTGGGTATCGCCGCGCAACCGCTACCGGAGATTTATGGCCGAGAATTTTTCATACGTCCGCATCGCGGCAGGCGACCCAGGTCCCGCCCTGAAACATATTGAACAGGTTACCCAGCAGCTCGACCCGGGTTATCCGGCCGATATCCGCTTTATCGACGAGTCCATAGGCGCGCTTTACGAGGGCACCCGCAAGCAGGGCCGGATGGTGACGATGTTCAGCCTTATCGCCATCGTGCTGTCGTTGGTGGGGGTATTCGGCCTCGTGATTTTCGAAGCCCAGCGGCGGGACCGGGAGATAGCCGTCCGCAAAGTGTTCGGGGCCTCGGTCGGGGAGGTGCTGGTTATGCTCAATAAGGGATTCCTTAAAATAGTGGGCGTTGCGTTCCTCATCGCCGTGCCGCTGGCGTTCTTCGGGGTGGGGAAGTGGTTGGAGAATTTCGCCTACCGTACCCCGCTCCATCTGTGGGTGTTCTTGGCAGCCCTCGTGGCGATAGGCCTGCTGACGGCGGTGACCGTCACCTTCCAGAGTTATCTCACGGCTACGGAGAATCCGGCCGCCAAGCTCAGGAGGTAGGCGCTCTTTCTGCGGTTTGTTTTCCGCGCCGGGCCTCGTAAGCTAAATCATGGGCTTTCTACACTGTTACGGTTTGATTCGCTCAGGAGAACAACGAACTTGTCATCCTGAACGAGTGAACCGACGAAGGGGAGAAAGCCCATAAATTTTATTTATAAGGCGAACGATGAGGAGGAACTAACGCACAAAGCATGAGGATGGTCTGCAAGAAGACTATAACATTAAAGAAGGAATATAACCTGTTAAACCCCGCAGGGGTAGTTTTATATTACCGCTGGAATATAAATGTCTCTATTTCTCCTTTTTTTCGGCGGTATGCTAAACCGATACTTTAGCCTCGATACGAACAACCCTCGCAACAGTGCAGCGGCTACTCCCAAACAATTTCAGTCCACTTTCCGGTCCATTCGGCCGGAAGTGTGAAAACCGCATTCCCGTCCTCTACCCGAACGGGGACGGCCAGACCGGCCCCTGCATCCCCTGTTTCTTCAGCCCTCGTGCCCCGGGGTGCCCGAAGTGCGGCCGCCTGCGCCCCGGCGGGCAGCGGTATGCGCAACTCCCCGGTGCAGTCCGTGTAGAGCCTGTAAACTGACGGGTCGTCGAAACGGCCGAAGCGTAGTGTACACGGCCCGCCGCTGAAAACGTAACGGGTGCCGTCCACGGTGATTTCCCGGCACCCCCGGCCGTCGAAGGCCTCCAGCCGGCCGTCCGCCCCGGTACGGAAACCGACGCTCACATCGCCCATGTAACTCACCGTATGGCCGTTTACCTTAAAATCGACGAGGGATATGCTCCCGTCAGGCATCGGATTGTGGACCAGCGCCAGCGAATCGGCCTCCGGGTTGCGTGAGAAGCCGCCCTCCCACGTTTCGGGGTGGGTGCGGTAATGACGGACTATCATTGTGCTTCCGTTCGGGAAGCGGGAGACGAAATAGTCGGTGGTGCGCGAAAGGTAGGAAGGGTTGTCGTTCACACCCGGGAACCTTCCCGTGGGAGGGTATGCTCCTGCCGTGTCCAATATTTCGAACAGGGTGCGAACCTCGTAACCCAGGCTGCGGGACTGGTCGTCCCTCGGCCGGAAGCCGCAGTACACGGCAATGCCGCCCCCGTCGTACCTCTTTACCGTACCGACGACCCTCCCTTCCGAAAGGGCCACCGTCTCCACCCCTGCCGCGGGGGTTACGGGATAGATCCGGTCCGGCAGCAGGTCGGTCAGCACCGTCTGCGGCGGCACCGAACGGAAACTTCCTGTGAACTCGATAAACCGTCCGGGGGCCATCTCGCCCATAAAAGGGTCGTAATGGTGGCTCACGCCCGTCAGGCGCTCCCACTGCTCATCGCACCGGTTGCCCGCCTTATCCAGCAGGGGCGGTGCACTGCACCAGATAACCCGGCCTCCCGCCCGGACGAATTCCTCCATCATGTCGAGCAGTCCCGCCTCCGGGAGCGGTTCGAACAGTACCACCAGCGTGCCGTATTTTTTTCGTGCCACCCGTATCTCCCCGCCGGGCAATACCTCGCCCATCTGGAGCAGCTTGTCGGAAGTAAGGTAGTTGCCGTAGCCATACTGGGTCATCCAACTGCCGAACCGCTCCTCCACCGCCACGAGGTTCATCGGGTAGAGGATAAGCACTTCGGTGTCGCGGTGTACGTCGTGCGTTATTATATCGTTCCGGGCACGCAGTTCCGCGCCGTAGGCCCGGTTTATGGCCGTGCGCCTCTCCTTCGCTTCCGCCGGCATGCCCCACGCTTCGGCATAGGCTTTCCCGCAGGCATTTATAACTCCTATTGACGCAGCCATCGCCGCCCCGTAGTAATTGCGGTCGTTCCAGCCCCCTTCGGCGAAGTCGTTGCCCGTAGGCTGGAGGTATTCCGACCATTTGAAATAGTCGTAGCACGCCGCCGCCGCCTGGTGGACCGTATTGCCCCAAAGGAACGCGGAGGTGTACTCGTAATTCTGCCTGTAACCGTTGCGTTTCTCGTAATTCCAGAAGTCGATGGTGGGGCTTTGGGCCCACGAGGCATGGGCGTCCGTGGGCAGGTGCCTGCCGTAGAGCGCTTCGGCGTACTCCTTCGCTTCCAGGAAGAGGTCCACCACATGGTCGTTGAGCATCCTGTAATAGCGATCACGCAGCAGGAACGTGCGGTGGATATCCTCCGGAGTGGCACCCATCACATACTGTTCGTTCACGACCGAGAATGCCCCGGCCTCGTAGTTATGCGGCCCGTAGGCGAAATAGAGCAGGTATTTATCGTCGAGCCGGGTGCCGTACCTCTCGCCGTACCGCCGGGCGAAACTTTCGGTGAGGTAGCGGTGGTTAAACTGTCCGTTCTCGTGGTGGTCGGTGTAGTGCCAATCCTGCTGGATATGCATTTCGTCCGAATAGAGCGATACGAGGTTCACCCCCCGGCCGTGGTATTTATCAACAAGGCCGCGCAGGAACCCGGGGGCGTCGTTGGCGAAATAGTCCATCTCCTGCGTCTCGTATTCCAGTATTACCAATACCTTGTCGTAACCTTTGTACTCGTCCGACCGGCCGAAAACCCGGATGCTGTTCATCGGTATCGAACGGTTCGATGAGAGGATAACCTCGTATTCCACCCCGTCCAGCGGCAGGATATCGTCCGGGTCGACCGCCCGGTAGGGCGAAGCCCCGAGTTTCCTCTCCCTGAACGCGTACGCCTTTACGCCCCGGAGCGTCACGGGGGTCCGTCCTTTGTTGTTGACCCAGGCGAGGTGTTGCCACATCTGCAGGCTGAACGCCCCGTCCGCCGGACTGCGCATACCCACCTTGTAGGCCACCCAGCGGCCGCTTCCACCGGTCTGGTTCTTGTAGGCCTTCCCCAGTTCAAGAGGGCTGAGCAGGCTCAGGCCCAAACCTATCCCGTACGGCTCGGCAAAGTCGCTGACCTGTTTAATAAGGTCCACATACTCGTCCATGTCGGGCGTAAGTTCCCGTTCCAGCCCCTGCTGGTCGGGGCGGTACTGTTTGAAAAATTCGTCGAAAAAGACGTTTAGTTCCGTCGAACCGTTCCGCTGTTTAAGTTCGCACAGTTCGCGCAGGCTGAAGATGCGCGGGGTGTGTCCGATACTCGTATCTATGGGTTTATCCGGGTCAGATGCCATATCCCGGAGCTGCATGTCGCTCGTCAGAATCATGCTTTGCGCGGTGAGCGTGACGGTCGGGATACAAAGAAGAAGGACCGAGAGAGTCCCGGCAAGGGTATGTTTTTTCATCTGGTGAGTTTAATAGGGTTTGCACGGGCGGCAGGACAAACCTTCCACCGGTACAAAAATACCGGGTACGATTACTTACGCAGTTTCCCGTTCGTGG
Organism: Alistipes sp.; assembly: GCA_021202985.1. Classification (GTDB taxonomy): domain Bacteria; phylum Bacteroidota; class Bacteroidia; order Bacteroidales; family Rikenellaceae; genus WRDF01. The sequence goes on along the minus strand of JAJQCA010000027.1, from coordinate 14,768 downwards.
CAAACAATGGCGCGCATGTATCAAACATTCCCGGATTCAATACCATTTCTTTCGAAATTGTTCCAAAACCTGTTTGCGGGCGTGTCTCGCAGGGATGCCCGGTCTGGGAGGAAGGTGGGATGAGAGCTTTGTCATTCTGAGAGAACCGACTATAAAAAAAGTCATTCCGAAGCCGGGAAAATAATTACCTGAACATCCCTTTACAAACCCTTTGTCCTGACGTTACCTTTTTCCCGTTAAGGCCCTTTTATGACAACCTCACCCCGACAAGCCGATAGAAAAAGGTCCCCGGTACTCCGGGGACCTCCTTCCAACACAACCGCTGTTCCAACCTTCGATTTGCCAGGCTGTGTTTATCCGTTAGTCACCGCAGCCGCGTGTACGAATCCCGTCGAACGTTCTCCGGATATCGTCCTTGTGGCCTATGGTAAGGTGAATTTCATACTCGTAAACCAGTCCGCCGGTGACGGGAAATGTCCGTATCGGGGCGAAATAGGAGCACCCGCCGCCCGTAGGGCCGCCGTCGCCCGGGTGCCGGTACATGGTAAGCTCCGTCGTGCCGGGAAAGTAGACCCCCAGGCCCCAACCGTCGTCATCCACATATGCGGCCCAGTTCTCGTCGGCGCGGGTGAGCTGGTTGGGCCATCCCGGGACGGAGGAGGTCAGCTCCCCGCCGGTCCAGGGCCGGTCGCCCTTATAAAGTACGAGATTCGTCAGGTCGTAGTCGGCGAATACCGCCGGAAGCTCCTGATGGGAGGGGCCGTGGTCTGTCCCGCCGCGATACTCGAAGCGGTACCGGATATGGGCCGTGTTGCCCTCGAGGGTTATGGTCTCCTCCATCACGGCGTCCGTTATGTCCTCGCCCGTCGCCCAGTGCTTGGGCAGGGAGCGTATCCAGATGCGGTCCCCGCCGAGTTCCCGCTCCAGTACGCTGGCCGGCTGGTGGTGCGATCCGCCGCCCTGCACCGGGTTCCATACCCACGGCTGGCCCGACCAGACGCTGCCGTCCGCGTTACCGTAGTACGACTGCTGCACGTAGCGTCCCTTGTCGGCATGGTTGAGCAGGTTGCGGCCCGTGGCCGACTCGGCGAAATAGAATACGCTCCCGCCGCCGGCCAGGTCCACGCCCAGCCGCACGGTGCCGTTGTCGATGTAATATTCGGTTTCCCCGCCCGGTCCGGTCGCAACGCACGCAGGCATCGCCAGGAGGAGGGCACAGGTAATCACTGTTATTTTCATCCGTGGTAATTGTTTCGTTCTTCTTGCGGCCTGCCTTCGAGGCAGGGACGTATGCCCCTGCCGTCGTTCCAAAAAGGCGGTCCGTATTATCCACCTATAATATAGCCATGCCGACTTACCGCGTTTCCAGCCGCAGGCCGCGCATGTAAAACGTCACTTCGGAATTTTCGTCCCTCACCTGACGCTCTATGTCGATACACGTTTGCCCGTTTACAGGGCCGGCCTCCGACGCGGGGAACTGCGGGGTATCTGCGAAAATCTTGGCCGTGAATCCCGATACGTCAAGCCTCACGGCGGTCCATTCCGACGCCGGGTCCAGCGGATGCTTTATGGCGTCGTAATCGGCTACCGCCTTCCACCAGAAGGTAATATCCACCCCTTCGGCGCACCGGTATTCGAAGCAGATCTGGTTATCCTCTTCGGTGAGGGCGCGGGGCCGCGGGTCGGCCACCGACCGGCCGTAGCGGTATTCCGGATTTGGGGTGATGGCCACGGTATGGGCCGCGTACGTTTTTATCCCGTAGTCGGTAATGTCCTCCAGCCTGCGCATCTGTTCGCCCGTTTCCTCGTTCGCGAATGTAATGTAGAGCGCTTCGGATATCTTCTGCTCGGGCGTGGTATAGGGCCTGACCTCTATATCCTTTATTTCTATATCCACCCCCGGCTCGTCTCCGAAAATTATCGTAACCGACGAACCCTGCGTTCCCCAACTGCACAACTCGCCGATAATGCTGGTGTCGAACGTAAATTCGGTCCACTCCTCGGTTGCCTTCATCGGCCACATGCGTGATTCGGTGTCGGGGTTGCGAGCGTCGAGTTGGACGTACGGAGTGATGTCCTTGGAAGATTTGTACATGAACGACAGCACCTTGCCCGTGGTCGAGGTAATCAGCCGCTGGGTGGTGATGCTCGGGCGGTTCCCGGTCGTGCGGATTTTGTAGACGAAACTGGCGTCACCCGTTCCCTCCGCCTGCTCCCACGTCAGGTCGTTCTCTTTGGCGATGTAGTAGTATTTGGTGGTATCGGCCGTCTCCATTTCCCATCCGGGCCGGCCGTACACGTCCTCGAATGTGAGTTCCACAGGGCTTTGGTCGGTGCACGACCAGGCCAGCCCCGCCAGAACAGATATTATCAAGATAGTCCTTTTCATTTTAACTTCCTGTTTTTGGGTTAATCCGGCGCTAAGGTATGTAATAAGAGAATCCGGCCGACACCTCGTTACCGTCCACGTCCTTAACAACGAGCCGGTACTCGGCGTTGTTAACTACCCGCACGTAGCCTTCCACCACCTCGTTTCGGGTGTAGGTAAGTCCGCCCACAAGGGTTTCGGTCGGTATCTTAACCTCTTCGTTCGGTACGTCGTACTCGATGAGTTTAAGGTCGGCGATAGTGGCGAAGGCCGTTATTTCGAACCTGTAATGGAACGTCTGGTCGAGCGCGGCCTCCAGGGCCTCGCCTGTAAATTCCATGCCGTCCACCAGTACCCGTACTACCGGGGCTTTTGCAACGTCGTCCGAGCAGCCCGTTCCAGCCGCCGTGAGCAGCGCTAAGAACGGTACCGTTAGCAGCCTTGCCGCTGAGTGTAATATGCTGTTTCTTTTCATGTTCGTATGGCTGTTTAACGGTTCTTGGTGATTACCACGCTGAAGTCGATGGTCTGGTTGTTGAGTTCGCTCTCGTCCCTGCGGTCGACGGCGTCCACTTTCAGCAGGCCGTAGCGGCCGTCTTCGGTCCGCAGCGCGACGATGTCCGACTCCCAGAGGGTGTGCGCTATCTTGCGGGCGGAGTAATCCAGTATACGGTCGTATTCCACCCCTCGTTCGAAGTAGTCTTCGAGCCGGCCGCCGGTAGTCCCGCCGTCGAACCAGCCGGCCGCGGAGGAGATATGCGATACGTCGCGGAACTCTACCCACGGGGCGGCGTCGTTCACCACCATCCCGTAATTGCCCGTTTTGTAATACTCGTCGAACGACACCAGGCACGCCCCGTACTGCGAGCCCTCCATATAGGTAAATCCGAGGTCCATCCCCGCCGGGTCGCCGATAGTGTTGGCGATGTAGTAGCTGGCTCCCGAGGCGAGGTTGAGGAAGGTTTTGGACGTGGCGTCCTTCCGACCGTCCATCAGAGTCTGCGAGTAGCGCATCACGTCGAGCCACGCGCAGATCCTTACCGAGGTGAAATTGCCGTCTATGTCCTCCGCATAGAGCGAAAACTGGTAATCGTCGCCGATATCCTCCACGGTTCCCGAAATTTCGTACGTGTACGATTCCGACTCGCGCAGGTCGACGCGCTCGATGCGGGTGGGTTCCTGTGCGTTTACCCCCGAACCGATACGGCGGTGAAGCTCCACGGTGCGCAGCTTGGCCGTGGAATTGACCGTGAACCTGTATTCCACGTCCATGCCCGGCCAGACATATATTTCCGTCGGCGAACTCTCTCCCCCCGCGGCCGAAACGGTGGCCTTTATCACCGGCCCGTCACCGTCGCTGTCCGAGCATCCGGCCGTCGCCACGGCTAAAGCGGCGGTTAATATAACAATCTTTATGCTTTTCATTTCAAAGGTTTTTTCATCTGAAACATCTTCCTACCACCCCGGGTTCTGCTTCCATGCGGGATACTGCATCATCTCCTTGTGCGGTATGGGGAAACGGTACATTTTTTCTTCGAACGTCCGCGGTTCCACTTCCGTCTTTTCGTAGGTAAAAACTCCCTGCGCATCCCGGGTAACCCTGATGCCCCGAAGGGGCAGGTTCTCGGTCTCGGAGGCAATTTTCCAGCGGCGGACGTCCCAGAAGCGGTGTCCTTCGAAGGCCAGTTCCACCCGGCGCTCGTTCCGTATCAGTTCGGTGGTGAGGGTCGTGAGAGGCGGCATTTCCACCTCTTCGCGCGCGCGGACGAGGTTTACCGCCTCGAGCGCCGAGAGGTCGTCGCCTGAAACGTATCCCATCCGGGCGTTAGGGCCGTAGGCGTGGAACATCGCCTCGGCATACTGGAGCAGTACGTCGGAGTAACGGAATATGTACCATACCCTTACCGCCGACCCTGTGGAGAGCCGTATCTCGTTCTGGACGAACTTCTTCAGGTAATACCCCGTGGTGGTCTGGTTCAGTCCTCCCGGCTCGTCCACACCGCCCGTGTAGGTCTGCACCGTGGCTCCGTTGAATTCGGCTCCGTTGTAGAGAACCGTCTCGTGGAACCTCGGGTCGAGGTTGGAGTAGGGGTCCGCCGGGTCCGCCGGACTTCCGTCCCGGGTTTGGTAAGCGTCCACGAGGTTTTGTGAAGGGCAGGTGGCGTTGGTGCCCACAACGGATGTAAGGTACTCCGCCAGCCCGCTCTTCGGGTAGTTCCACTTCTCGAAATCGGTGCCGGTATTCGAAGCCACCTGGTGGCGGGCGTCGAGGATGTTCTCAGGGTTTGAAGCCATCCTGTTCGACTGGAGCGCGCGGTATGTGATGCCGGTGGAGTAAACTCCCGAACCTATCAGTTCCCCCGCGGCCTGCGCCGCCCGGATAAGGTACCGCCTGTCGTACTGCCCGTCTTCGGTGTAGAGGGGGCTGCCGGCATAGAGCAGGGTCTTGGTCTTGAGGGCCAGCGCCGCGCCTTTGGTGATGCGCCCCAGGTTGTTGCCGTTCCACGCCCCGTCGGTATACTCGGTGGTGGGCATTTGCTCCAACTCGTCGAACTGGGGGATTATGCCGTCCAGTTTCTCCACGATGTATTCCGTAACTTCGGCTATGGAGTTGCGCTTCAGCCCGCGGGCTTCATTCTCGGTGAGTACCTTGTCCACTATGGGTATTTCGCCGAACCGCTTCATAAGCTCGAAATGGCAGTAGGCTTTGAAGAAGTCGGCATCCATACGGTACGACTTCAGGGCCAGCACCATCTGCTGGTACTTCACCATGTCCACGTGGTAATATTCCATGTAGTCGAGTCGCGGATTGTTCTCGACGTCCGTCAGTTCGAGGAATTCGCACGCGTGGCGTATCATCGCGTAGTAGTCGTAATACCAGTGGTTATCCGGGTTGTTGACCTCGTTCCAGCTTCCGGTGTTGAACATCTGCACTGCGGCGTTCGGCTGGTTGAAATCGGCCTCGTCGCAGGCGTTGGCAAGCATGGCCACCTGGTCCACGTACTGGAACCCGTTCTCGAATATCCGGTACATCGACCTCCAGAGGTTCGTTATCTCCGAGTCGTTTTTTATAATGTCCTCCTCGGTGGCCACTTCCCGTGCGTCCACCTCGAAGAACGAGTCGCACGAGGCCATCCCGATGAGCGTTAGCGCTGCAATCGCCGCTATATATGGTTTTGCCTTCATATCCGTTGGTTTAGAATGATAGTTTTACACCGAGGCTGACCGATTTCATGGCCGGATACTTCATCCTGTAATCGGACGGGTCCATCAGCGATTCAGGGTCCATGAAGTCGATATCCCGGGCGAATGTGAAGAGGTTCTGCGCCGACACGTAGATGCGGAAAGTCCCGAAATTAATCCGGTTCAACACACTCTCGGGCAGGTCGTACCCCAGCTCTATGTTGCGGATTTTGAAGTAATCGGTCGATAGTATCCAGATGGTGCTCGGCTGGGAGTTGTTGGCGTTGCCGAGAGTCGACAGGCGCGGGTAACGGGTCGCCTGGGCCGTCTCCCGGGTCCAGCTTTTTTCGGTAAGCTGCCGGATGGCGTTGCCCCTGTTGTAGAGCGGTATGTGGTTGTCGGTGAGCATCACCGAACCGTGGGCTGTGCCCTGTCCGAGTATCGAGAGGGAGAAATTGCGGTACCGCAGGTCGACACCGATGCTGTACGTGTATTCCGGCACGGGCGAGTAGCCGAGGGCTACCATGTCTTTTTCGTCGATTACACCGTCGTAGTTCAGGTCGCGGTACTTCACGTCGCCTTCCTGCACCTTGCCGAACGACTGGTAGACGCGGCCCGAGGCGATATCCTCGGCCGTGTAGAACCCGTCGGCGATGTAACCGAAGTACTGGCCGGTCCTGCGGCCCACCGTGTTGGCATGTTCCCACTCGTATTCGGCTGCGCTCGGGTCGCGGAGTATCTTGTTCCGGTTGAACCATACCCCGGCGTCGACCGCGTAACTGAAATCGCCGGCCTTGCCGAAATACCCCAGTGTGGCTTCGAAGCCCTGGTTGCGTACCTTCCCCGTGTTGGTGAGGCCGCCGTACGTGGCCAGTAACTCGTCGAGGCCGGAAGTCGAGCTGCCCCGCATAAAATAGCCGTTGTTCAACCCCAGTGTGCCGGGATAGTCGTATGCCACGGTGGTCAGTATGTCCCTGCGCACGTCGTGGTAGTAGTCCAGCATCAGTCTGATATGGCCCAGCAGGGTGGCTTCCACCGACACGTCCGTCTTGTACGATTTGTCCCAGGTCACGTATTTGTTGGCATAGGGTCCGCGGAAGCGGCCGCTCGCGCCGTTGTTGCCCGACTCCCCGAGGGTGGTGGTGCCGAGGGTATAATACCACTGGGTGTGGTACAGCCTCTCGGAAACGGTGGTGCCTTTGAAGGCCTGTCCGCCCACCTTGCCGAAGGAGGCCCTTACCTTCAGGTAATCCACCACGCGGCTGCCGCGCAGGAACTCCTCGTTGCTGGCAACCCACGCCACAGCCCCCGCCTGGAAGAACCCGAACCGGTGTCCTTTGGCGTACTGCTCCTGCCCGTAGTAGCTTGCCGCGTACTCGGCGAAATAGCGGTCGTCGTAACCGTAGTGTGCCCGGAAGCCGAGTCCGGCGTTGCTGAACTTGTAATGGTAGTTGGCGCTGGTCTCGTAGCGGTCCATGTGGAACATCAGCATGGTGTTAACCGCGTGCGGTCCCCAGTTGCGCGAGAAGGTCGCGTCCGCCTCGAAATTCTTCCTCTCCTGGCTGGCAAGGTCCGACACCGAGTCTGCCGACAGGTCCGAATCCTGGTCGTACTGGATGTATGTTATGCCTGCGGGGTTGCCGTCCGCCGGCACGGTATCAATCTCCCACACGGCGAAGTAGCGCGTCTTGTTGTCGTTCTGAACCTGGTAATTGAAGAACGCGCCTTTGGCCCCGACCGACAGCCCCTTAACCAAATCGCCCAGGTCATAGCGAAGGCCCAGCCGGATGTCGAGCGTGCGGTACAGGTTGGTCATGTAGCCCTTCTGCGCTATTGAGCCGTAGGGGTTGGTGGTATAGTTGGCGTTGCCTCCCAGCGAGCCGTCGGGGTTTACCAGCGGGTATTCCGTCGGCGGGGTCCAGTAGATATGGTCGAACAGCGACTGGATATCCCTGCCCGGCCTGTTTCGGGTCTCGATGCTGCCGCCCATATCCACCTGCGCCGAGAGGTTGCGCGAGATGCGGATGTCGAGGTTCGACCGCAGATTGTAGCGGTGGGTGAAGGTCTGGGTCGAATAGGAGTTCTCCTTGGTGCGGTTCAGGAGGCCGCCGTTGTGGAGATACCCGGCCGTCACCATATACTGCACGGCGTCCCCGCCGCCGTCTATGGTTACCCCGGCCCGCGCCACGGGCGTCCATGCCCGGGTCAGTTCTTTCAGGAAGTTATTGTCCGGGTGGGTGTACCGGTAGATACCGTCCTGTCCGTAATACGGGTTGCCGGACGGGTCGTAGATATCGGTGAATTTCGCCGGCAGGCCGTCGTTCGAAAGGGCCTGATTGTAGTAGTTGGCATATTCGAGGGAGGAGAGCATGTCCGGCAGGTCGGCGAATGCCTGCATGCCGTACTCGGCGTCCACGCTGATGCGTGTGGGGCCTTTGCGCCCCCTCTTGGTGGTGATGAGAATAACACCGTTTGCGGCTTCCTGCCCGTAGAGCACCACGGCCGCCGCGTCTTTTAGTACCGAAACGCTTTCTATCTCGTAAACCGACAGCCGGTTGAAGTCTACCCTGAACCCGTCCACCAGCACCAGCGGCGTGTTGCCCTGGTTGTAGGTGTTGGTGCCGCGCAGGTAAATGGTCGCCGCCGAGCCGGGTTCGAACGAGTTCTGGATAACCGTCACCCCGGGAAGTTTGCCCTGCAAAGCCTGCCCGAGCGAGGTGGAGATACCCTGTGTCAGCTTGTCGCTGTAAACGGTCCCTATGGAGGCGGTCACGGCGTCGTACGGTTGTTTGCCGTAGGCCACGTCCACCATTATCACGCCTTCCCCCGCGGCAGCTTCCCGCGACCCGTCGCCGTCTGCGGTAGCTGCCGTCTGCGCCGCCGCCGAAGTGGCGAGGGCCGCAAGAAGGAAGGGTAGGGCAATGGTCCCCAATTTATTGATTATATGTCTTGTCATATTCCGATCTTCTTTGTCCGGACGGGCCTACCATCCGGGATTTTGTATAAGCTGGCCACGACTCCTCATAATGTCCTGTTCCTTTATGGGGTAGAGGTACCATTTGTCGGTGAATACCCGCTCTTCGAACAGGAAGCGGTTAAACTGCGGGCTCTCCGCCGAACCCAGCACCTCCATGCCGTACATGCTGCCGCCCAGCTTGCCGCCCTCCTTCCACCTCTTGAGGTCGAAGTAGCGCTGCTCCTCGAAGGCCAGTTCCACGGCCCGCTCGTTTCGGATTCGCATGCGTACGTGTTCCTGCGTGTCCCGGAACTCAGGGGTGTCTTCGAGGTCGGGCTGTCCGGCCCGGCGGCGAATCAGGTTCACATAGCGGAGTATTTCGGCTTTGTTGCCCGCGTAGTCGTATTCGCAGAGGGCTTCGGCGTAGATTAGGTAAAGTTCGGCCAGCCTCATGTAAGGCCAGTAACACTCGCCGACGTTCTTGCCGGTATGGGCGAGCCACTCCTCCTCGAAGAATTCGGTGAGGTAGTAGCCAGTGAAGTTATGGCCGGCCACGCGTGCGTCGTTGTCGCCGCCCACCGACATGTCCAGGTACTCTCCCTCCTCCCCGAACGGACGGTTATGGTACAGAATGGTGACGTGGAACCTCTCGTCGAGCTTCGAATAGGGGTCGCTGTCGTTGTAGAAATCCGCCGGCTGGCTGCTGCCGTCTTTGGTCTCGTACAGGTCAACTATGTTCTGGAGCGGGATGCAGTACCCGCCTCCCGAGGTGTAGGTCGACGAGGAGTAGATACGCACGGTATAGCCCGCGCTCCCGGCTTCCATGTTCCGGAACAGGCGAGTACCCCATATTATCTCGGGGTTGTTGCCCGCCATGTTGCCGCTGGCGGTGGTGGTTATCTCCGGGAACGCCGTCATGGCGGCCTTGTAGTTGTGGGCCACGCTGCTGTCCGGCCTGTTGTAGAGTTCGTAGCCGTTGTCGTGTGCGTATGCGATAGCCTCCCGCGCGGCATCCGCGGCCAGCTTCCACCGCTCCTTGCTGTAAGATTCGTGCTTAAGCAGGTTCTGGTAGGGGAAGCTCGGGTAGTAGGAAATGTTGTCCTCGGGGTTGAACAGCGGGCTGGCCGATACCAGCAGCGTCCTGGCTTTGAGCATCATCATGGCCATCTTGTTGATGCGCCCGAACTCCGCCGAGGTGGTGCGCGCCGGAAGCGCCGACACCGCGATGGCCCTGTCGCACAGTTTCACTATAGAATCGGCCGTGGCCGTCACCGTCATACGGCTCATATCCACGTCCGTCCCGGCTTCGTAATACTGTCCCACCCACGGCAGGCCGCCGTAGCGTTTGAACAGCTCGTAGTATTTGGTGGCCGCCATACCGAGGGCCTCGGCCTTGCGTTTCTCGATGGTCGAGGCTTCGGTGTTCTGTATCCGGTCGGCGTTGTCGTAAAAGAGCCACGCGCTCCGGATGGCCTGCCAGTCGAAATCCCACTTGTCCTCGCGGTAGGCGTACGCGTCTGAGGCCGACAACTGCCCGAGGTGGTAGTAGGTATGTGCGAACTCCAGGTCCTTGCGCATAATCTCTCCCTCGTCGCTGATACCGGCTATGGGGGCATAGTAGTTCATTATCGCGTAACCCCACGGCCCCACGTTCATCGGGAAGCCCCACGGAGCCAGCGCGTAGGCGCCGGCCAGCACGCGTTCGGCGTCGGTGAGGTTGGTGAAAATATTGTCGAACGTCTTGCCGCCCACGTCGTCCGGCTCCTCGAGGAAGTCGTTGCAGGAGACGAGCACCGTCGCCAGCAGGGCGGCCGTAATAAATATCTTATTCTTCATAACACTCTTTGCGTTTAGAAATTAACGGATGCCCCGAAATTGTAGATCTTCATCAGAGGGTAGTAGACCGTCCGGGTCTGCACCATTTCCGGGTCGTAGCGCCTCATCTCCGGGGTCTTGGTCCACGTCCAGAGATTCTGGCCGTTGGCGAACACCCGGATACCGTTTATCCTTATCCTGGAGAACCACCTTTGCGGAAGGTTGTAGGCTATTTCGAGGTTCTTCAGGCGGACGTACGTGGCGTCGTAAGCCCAGTAGGTCGACCGCTGGTAGTTGGACGAGGACTCGACGTTGGTATAGTGCAGCACGGGGTATTTCGCGTCGCGCTGCTGCGGGGTCCACCGGTCGGCGATCCAGGTGAAACTGCCCCAGCCCTCCATCATCATTATCTGGTTCTCGTAGGTCGGGTGGTACGCCACGTCCGACGCCCCCTGGAACAGGGCCGAAACCTCCAGCCCCTTCCAGTCGAAGCCGAGCGAGGCGGTGAACGTGGTGCGCGGGATGTTGGATTTGCCCAACGGCACCATATCCTTCTCGTCTATCTTCATGTCGCCGTTCACGTCCCTGTATTTGATATCGCCCGGTATGGGGTTGGGGTTGAACGTATTGTAGGGGTTGTTCGGGTTGTGTGTCTCCTCGTAGCTGTCCCAGTAGCCCTCGGCTATCAGGCCGCGCATCTCGTTCAGCGGCCGGCCGGTGCGGTAGAGGTAGGGATAGTACTGGTCGGTCTCCGACAGGCGCAGCGCCTTATTCTTAGAGTATGCGTAGGTGCCTTTTACGAAGTAGTGGAACTCCTGCCCTATGGAGCCGTCCCAACCCAGTTCCACTTCGATACCCTGGTTTTTAACCTTGGCGTAGTTGGTGTCGGTGAAGTAGTTTAGGTTGGCCATCGGCCCGTGGCTGTCCATATCCATGTAGAGGTAGGAGGGGTAGGTCTCCATCGAGGTGAGTATGTTGCCTCGTATTTCGCGGAACACGTCCACCGTAAGGCTCAGCCGGCTCGAGAAAAACCGTGCATCGATTCCGATATTTGATTTACGCGCCGTCTCCCATGTCACGTTGTAGTTGGGGGTCTTGCCCTCCTGGAGCGGGGTACGGTAATCCGACCCGGTAGACGGCTCGCCGTAATACTGGAAGTAGCTGCCGGGATAGTTGGAGAAGACCGAATTGATGTAAAGGAACCGGGTGGAGGCGTAGTCGCTCCCCACCTCGCCGTAGGAACCCCTTATTTTCAGGAAGTTCACGATGCGGCGAGCCCCTTCCATAAAATTCTCTTCCGATATCGCCCATCCGGCCGAGTAGGCCGGGAAGGTACCGAACCGCTGTCCTTTCGGGAAGTTTTCCGACCCGTTGATACCGATATTGAACTCGCCGAAGTAGCGGTTGTCGTAATTATACGTCGCCCGGCCCACGAACCCGAGGTATGCGTGCGGCACGTCGTAGTACGACGACATGTAGTAACGGCTCTTTTCCACGTTATAGAGCGCCAGCCCGGTCACGGTATGGCGGCCGAACGAGCGGTCGAAGTTCAGCGCCAGCTCGAAATACTCTTTGCGCCTTTTGTCCCGGTCGGGCGACATCCGCGCAAGGGTGCCGTCCTCGCCCGATTTCTTCAGGTATATCTCGCCGTCCACCTCCACGGGCTGGTAGGTGGCGAAACCGGTCTTGCTGCGTTTATCCTTGATAAAGACAAAACTGTCGAACGAGTATTTGGCCTGCATGGAGAGGCCTTTGGTTATGAAGTCCAGTTCGTAGCGGACCGAAAACAGGGTGTTGTTCGTGACCTGGTTGAAAGTGTAATACCCGCCCTGCAGCATCAGTTCCCACATGGCCACCATCGTGTCGCTGCCGTTCTTGATGTACCGGCCTTCCTCGTCGAAGCCGGGCGACGACCAGGGGAACGGTTTGTAAAGCAGGTAGAAAAAATGCGAGTCGCTCGGCGACGAGGCCCCGCTGCGCTTTTCCATACGGCTGTCGATATTGAGGCTCGCCGAGAGTCGCTTGGTGAAATTAAAGTCGAGGTTGGTGCGCAGGTTCATTCGGTTGTAGGTCATGTTGGGGTTGAAGCCGAGCGCCTTTATATTGCGAATCATCCCGTTCTCGTCGTAATATCCCACCGAGGTGAAATACTTCACGATACCGCCGCCGCCCTGTATACTTATATTATGGGCATGCTTGTGCGATGCCTTTTTAAGCATGTAGTCGGCGTAATCCATGCTGGGATAGAGCACGTCGTCGTAGCCGTAGCGGTAACGCATCATATTGTCGTACGACATGTAGGCGGCCCGGCCGTCGTTGTAATGGCCTTCGTTGGCGTAAAGCCCGAACTCGTACGAGCCGATGTTATGGCGCAGGCGGATGGGGGTCGACACCCCGTAGCTGCCCGTATAGCTTACCACCGGTTCGCCCGAGAATCCCTTCTTGGTGGTTATGATAATTACTCCGTTTGCTCCCTTTACGCCGTAAACCGCTGTCGAGGAGGCATCTTTGAGTATGGATATCGATTCCACGTCGTTAGGGTTTATGGATTCCCATCCCGAATAGGCCCCGGAGTAGGATCCCTCTTCGAACACGTACCGTCCGCCGGAAGCCTGCTCCACCCCGTCCACTATTATAAGGGGGTTGGCGTCGGTCAACGTGCTGACTCCGCGGATGCGAAGCGTGGGGCTTTCGGCTCCCGGCTGGCCGGAGTTCTGCATGGTGGTAAGGCCGGTGAGGCGGCCCGTGAGGGCCGAGCCGAGGCTGCCTACGGGGGCTTTCACAATCTCTTTCGAGCTGGTCGTGGAGACGGCCCCCACGATGGAGATTTTCCTCTGCTGGCCGTAACCCACCACAACCACGGTCTCCATCTCGCTGGCTTCCTCCTTCATTTCGACCACGAGCTGGCCCGTCGGGCGTGCTCCCAGGACGACCTTCCGGGGCGCATATCCGAGGAACGAGAATGTCAGTTCGGCCGGAAACGCAGGGATTTCGATCGTAAAGTTCCCGTCGCCGCCGGTCACCACGCCCCTGCCGGTGCCTTCGAGGACGACCGCTACCCCCGCAAGGGGCTGGCCTCCCTCGTCGATCACCCGGCCCGGGACCCGGTTCTGCCCCAGTGCGTTGAAGCCTGCCGCAGTTATCAAACAGGTGAGTAGTAATTTTTTAATCATAAGCCCGGTGTGTTAGTAGTTTTCCAAAACTTGCCGATGATGCAGGTTGTTAGCTTCATATTTTCAGGTTTTGAGGTTAGTCTGCGATAAAAGTATCTAATGCCCCTGCGGCGGGCTTTTATGTTTAATCCAAATAGTTTCGCGCGGGTGCTTTTTGCCGGTCCGCCTTTTGGAAATGTTACATTCGTTTCAAATTTGGTTCAAAGTGGGCCGGTCCGGTATTTTGTTACAAATTTTTGCATTAATTTCACGATTGTACCTAAACTAATGCGCCAATGTCGCGCCTATTTTTGATACCGGTTACATTAATTGTTGCGCTTTCGGGTTGCCCGGCCGCCGCCGCGGAAACCGCCGGGGCCTCCCATATTAACCAGTCCTACCTGTCGAACCTTGAGGTCCAGGCCTTCGGGCAGGACGACGCGGGGTATATGTGGATAGCCACCCAGGGCGGCCTGTACCGCTACAACGGCTACGACTTCCGCTACTATTACAGCGACCCGCAGGACAGTATGGCCCTCTCATCGAGCCACGTATACGATCTGCTGTACGACTCTGCCGCGGGCTGCCTGTGGATTGCCAACGAGAATGTGCTGGTCCGCCTCTCCACGGCCGACGATACGCTGGTCAGATACCCGTCGCCGTTCGGGATGGCCCACTACGGGCTGCTTGACCGCGGCGGTTTTCTGGTGGCTTACGGTTCGTCGGGTGTCACCGTGCTCGACAAGGAGGAGGGCGTTTCGCTGCATGTCTACGACCCGGGCCGTTTCGTGAAGGCCGCCGAGTTCGACTCGGCGGGGGGAATGTGGCTGGGCATGGAGGAGACGGGGATACTGCTGCGTCTGGCGCCCGATTTTACAGAGTCGGCCCATGTCGCGCTTCCCCGCACGGCCACTTTCACGTGCAGCCGCTACTTCGACGACGGCAATATCTGGTTCGGCACCCGGCAGGGGCTGGTGGTGCTCGACGCGGTTAACAACCGTCTCGGGGAGCTGCCGGTCACGGGCGCCGCGAAGGATACGCTCGACCGGCTCGACATAACGACCATAGAACTCATTTCGGAAAACACCGTCCTTATCGGCACCCTCGACCGGGGAATTTACCTGTACGATACCGGGGAGCATACGCTGGTCCACAGCTCCGCCACCACCCATTTCAGCGACCTGCGGTCGCCCTACATCCGAGGCAGTTTCACAGACCGGGCGGGTAACGTCTGGGTGGGCACGAGCAACAGCGGGTTCCACCTCGAGGCCACCTACCACCGCCAGTTCAATCC
>JAJQCA010000072.1 GCA_021202985.1 Alistipes sp. | reverse complement strand
CACCGGATATCTTGAAAATCAGTATTAATCTGTCAACCTATTTTAGGACGGGACAGATAAAATCGGGAAAACCGTTTGAACGATGTTCGCCCGACCGTTAACAGCGAAAAGTAATGGTGTATCAGCCCCGGCATCTCCCATGTAATCGACATCCCTGATTTATACGGCTGGTCAGGACTTTGATAATCCGTCGCCATTACGGGGGGCGGCTCCATTCCTGCCGCTTACCTATGGTGAATTACCGGAATACGGACGTTATATCGGTAAATCCGTCCGGTTTTTCCACGGGTGATAGCTGCCCGTCCGTGGTTGCAGCCGGTGCTTCAGTGAGACCCGCAGAGGTTTCCGTGTGTGCCACCGCCGGTGCTTCCGTGGTTGCTGCCGATGCTTCCATGTTTGCCGCCGGTTCTTCCGTGTGTGGCGCCGGTGCTTCCGTAATCGCAGCCGGTACTTCCGTGTGTCCCGCCCCCGGTGCTTCCGTGGTCGCAGCCGGTGCTTCCGTGTGTCCCGCCCGTGCTTCGATGTTTGCCGCCGGACTCGCCGGTCCTTCCTGTGGTATTGGAGCATTTTCCCCTGCGGACGCGCGTCGGTAAAACCTCTGGTTGGTGGCTGGGGACCGAAGTCCTCCGAGCCGTTCGATATAGGGGCCGAGCTTCAGGTAGTCGAGGCAGCCGCCGTCGAACCCCACCGGCAGGCGGCCCCGGCCGGAATACCACGCGGCCCTCAACCTCCCGCCCGTGAGCGCTTTGGCCAGCTTTGCCAGCCGCTCCACCTCGTGCGGCTCCCCGTCGCCGCCCATAAAGCAGACGCAGGTGACCGTGCCGCCGTACCGGTCGAGCAGACAGCGGAGAAGTTCGTCGTCCAGCGGCTCGCCCGTGTCGGCCCGCAGGTGGGGACTGTGGCACCCGGGGCAGCCGTTCGGGCAGCCGGAGATGTTCAGGGCGAGCGTTACCTCGCCCGGTACCTCCTGGAACACTACGTCATAACTGGCCAGCCGAAGCATAGTGACGGCGTGCGGCCTCCTTCTGGCGGGCCTGTGAGAAATTGCTGACCCGTTTCATGTAGCCTATAATCCGGGTGAGGTAATCGGTGTTCTCGCTGGCGCATTTCGGGCACTGCCGGAGGTTGCGCTTGTCGATATGCCCGCAGTCGTTGCAGACCGTATTGGGAATATTGAAGGTGAAGTAGTTACAGCCCTCCTGTGTGGCTACTTTTATAAGATGGGCGTACTGTTCCTTGCTCAAATGTTCGTCGAGGTTCATGTGCAGTGCCGAACCGCCGGTAAGGTGCTCTATATATTTGCGTCCGTGCAGCCGGAACTTGTCGATGATGTTGGTCTTCTCGTCCTCCACTATGTAGAAATAGCTGTTGTAGCAGTCGCGGTTCACTTTGAATCCGGCCTCCCTGTCCCATTTGGCGTGTTTCACACCCACGTTCTCGGCCGGAATCATTTCACAGTTGAACATTATCTCCTTAGTCCTGTACTTTTTGTTGTAGCTCTCGATAAGGCCGAGTATCTGCTGTACGAACTGCTCGTATTCGGGGTTGTCGCTGATTTCCATGCCGAGGAACTCGGCCGCCTCCACCAGCCCGTTTACGCCGATGGTGAGGTACTGCCGGGCGATATTGATATACCCGGCGTCGAAAAGCGGAAGCATCCCCTTACCGAGCATATATTTGAGGTTCTCATTGTAGGCCGTCTGTACTTTATGTACGAGGTCCACCACTTCCTCCAGGAAGAACTGGTACGGCGTGCCGTTCCTCACCGCATGCTGTATACAGCGGTTGAGGTTGATGGTGAGGACGCTCTTCGAGCCGGTCGAAACGCCGCCGGCCCCGAGGGTGTAGCTGAACCCGTTGTCCTGTATCTCATTGCGCAGGCGGCAGCAACTGCTCAGTGAGTCGGCATTGTCGCTGATATAGGTGAAAAACGAGTGCCCCTCGGAGTACATCGTGGCGGTGAAATCGCCGTACTCCTTATCCTTCGGTTCGCCGTTCTCGGTCAAAAGGGCCATCGTCTCTACCGGGAAAGTCAATACCGTCCGGGTGCGCTCGGCGTTGAACCACCGCATGAACCGCTTCTGGAGCCAGCTCAGCGACTCCCAGTCGGGTTTGCTTCCGTCCGGGAAAACGAACTCCCCGAACAGGCTCTCGAAATAGTAGCGGTCGTAATAGGATATGTTCCAGAACACTGCCTGAAAATTCCGCGCTCCGGTGGGCTGGTTGATGGAGTAGACTATCTGCTCGAAATAGTCGGTAATTACCTTGTCGAGAGTACGTTGCTTTTTCGACAGGTCCACCACGCGGTCCACCTCCCGGTAGTAATCCTCCCCGTATTCGAGACGGATAAAATAGTCCATATACATCAGGAACTCCGGCGTGGCGCACGCGCCGCTTAGCATGCTCGACACCATAAAAACCATATTGACGAACCCTCCCGCGAATGAACGCAGGTTGGTCGGGGCCTTCGAATTACCCCCTATCGAGAGGGTTCCCTCCAACAGCCAGGGGTACATCGTGATGCTTGCGCAGTAGTTGGCAAGGCTCGTCTCGTCGTTCTTGTAAATGAAGTGGTTGTTCAGCAGGTCGAGGTACTTGTCGGACAGCTCCCTGCCGTACATCTCCTTGATGCGGTCGGTAAGCATACGGCGGTTGAGCCGTATGAAGTTCGACTTGGGAAGCTCCCCGATAAGGGTAGCCAGGTTCTTGTTCTCAACGTTGGCGTTCGCATCGTACTTACTGCCCGTCGCGGCGTTGGTGGCGTCGCAGTAGTCCATCAGGAATTTCAGCTTGTCGGCAACCTCGCGGTCCTCTGTGTGCTTCTGGCGGTAGAGCATGTAGGCCTTGGCCACCGTGTAGTACCGCTCGGCCATCAGCGCCACTTCCACCTGGTTCTGGATATCCTCCACCGTGGTGCCGTCCGTAACGCTTACCCGGCTCATGATATTGGTCACCACGTCCTGCGTGGCGAAACTGCCCACCGACAGGAAGGCCTTCGAAATGGCCCGCTGTATCTTTTCTATGGAGAACGGTTCGCGGCTGCCGTCCCTCTTAACTATAAATGTTTTCATACTGACTTCTTATCTCTATACTGGTTATAAGGGTAGTTTACGTTTTACCGGACGACGTAAGCCGGGCAGGGTAGTCCATAGTGCCGGGATAATCTTTACAACCGTACGGGATATCGTAAAAACCTCCTGCCGCTTTTCTCCCGAAAGCTCCGGACGTCGCACCGATACGGCAGGTCTTCTGACTGATTCCGTGCCCGGTGCCTTCCCGTCAGCCCCTTTAGGGGAACAGTGGCCAAAGATTACCGGACCTTTTTGCCCCGCACGCGGGAGGGGCTGGAAATTACAGCTACGGGGATAGTTCCTGACTCGCACAGGATTCCCTTTTCATCCCTCCGGGCTTTAAAAACCCGTTACGGGAACCGTATCCACACAAAGATATTCATAACCCATGCGGTCTCCACGACCCGGTGCCGATACTTATTAACATCTTATCACGGAAACCTGCGATGGAAACGGGATGGGCGGTGGGAATGTGGGGGTTATGGGTTGTTTATTTAAGGTTCGCGGCGTTATAAGACCGTCGAATTAAGGCGCTGTCAGTTGTTGAAAGCTGTATCTTTTAAATAGTTTGAAAACCGATATCGTTTGCTATATTTGTAAAAAGCCGGACGGAACATTTACCCGGCTTGTTTTTCTAAAATGGATAGCCGGGGTGACATAATTCTGGATGAAAACGACTTTCGTAAAATCTACGATTCTTATTACCTCGATATCTGTCGCAGCCTGAGTCATTATACCTCCGATTTGCATGCCGTCGAAGATGTGGTCCAGGACGTTTTCATAAACCTATGGCGAAACCGTGCCGAAATCCGCGTCAGGGACTATAAAGCCTACCTGCTTTATTGTGCGCGCAACAGGATGCTTAACCTGCTCAGGGACAACCGAAGGCGTCTGCAACTGATTGTCCGCGGGCAGGCAGACGCCGAAAGCCCTACTTGTGCGGAGGACGACGGCGGTATCGACCAGGAACTTGTGCGCCTTGTCCATGAGGCTATCGCGAAGCTTCCCCGGCGATGCCGGGAGGTTTATCTGCTGTCGAAGGAAGAAGGCCTTACTTATAAACAGATAGCCGGGCAACTCGGTATTTCGGTAAAGACCGTCGAGTCGCAAATGGGCATCGCACTGCGAAAAATCAGGGAAGAGGTCGCCGGCGATTACCGTAAAAGGGGCGGTAAATTACCGTCAATCATCTTGACATATTATTTTCTCTGGTAGGAAAGTAAATTCTCACTGTTTTTTTAGGGGTTTTTTACCGGGCGGGGGTCTATTGGTAAAGCACCCCTGTTTAATAACCATACGATAAATGAAAAATAAACCGGTACCATACAGTACGATCGCCGCTTTCCTGCATGGGGAGGCTACCTCCGCCCAAATATCCCGGTTGGAGGAGTGGCTCGGCGCGGACGAATCCCACCGTGAGTTGTTTGCCGGATTGAAAAAAGAATGGGAGGCAGCCCATCCGCGGGGTGTCGATTGCGTCGTGCCCGATAAGGAATTGGTTTGGACTGCTGTGAGGGCACGAATCCGCCGTTTGCCGGGCAGGTTGTACCCCCGGAGTTTTGTCGTCAAAATAGCAGGAGCCGCAGCCGGTATCGCATTAATGGCCGGAGCAGGCGCTTATTACTTGTGGGACAGAATGTCGCCTGGGGTAAATACGGATAACAGGACAGTACTGGCCGTTCCGGCTGGCAGCCAGACTGAGGTTATCCTTCCGGACGGTACGTCTGTACGCCTGAATTCAGGTTCCGTACTCGCCTATGAGGGTGATTTTAACCGTAAACGGCGTCATGTAACGCTCGAAGGCGAGGCTTTTTTTTGTGTTACCGGCGATATGGGTAAGGAATTCGTAGTCTCGACCGGCCTTGTCGACGTAAGGGTGCTCGGAACACAGTTCAATGTTTCGGCCTACGCGGACGACGACTTCGTATCGGTCGCGTTGGTTGAAGGGAGCGTGGAACTGAACCGGCCGGATGGTGGCGGGCAACTTGCCGAACTATTGTCCGGCGAGGTCGCAACCGTCTCCCGCAGCGACCTGGCCTGTTCGATAACACTTGCGGTGCCCGGGGTGGACAATGCGTGGCTGGACAACCGGGTCGTACTCCGGGACGCTTCACATGAGGAGCTTTTCAAACAACTCGAACGCCGCTACGGCGTCCGTGTAAGGGTCGAGACCGACCGGGTGCCTTACCGTTATTGGATTACCATACGTAACGAATCCCTGAACGAAGTGCTGCAGCTCATAGACAAAACTACGCCCATCGAATATGAAATTGACGGAAAGGAGGTGGTAATTAGGTATATGGAATAGAGTTGTACGATAAATAAACTGGTTTTCCCGTGCGGGAAAAACAGAGAGGCATAAAGGAATAGCGCTCCCTTATACCTCCATGTTAAAACTTCCTCCGCCAAACATTTGTCCTGTTATGCATGGTATTTAGTAAAAAATACCCCGGGGGAGTTTTGTCTGCAAGATAGTAAAAACACAGGACCCTAACTAACCTAACCTGAACAAACATGTCAATGAAATGGAAATTATCGCTTCTGGGGCTATTGGTCTCGGCGGCGGTTACGGTTTCTGCACAGACAACCCGGGTTACGCTTTCGTTGAGAGATGCGGCGTTGTCGGAGTTGATAGCGGAAATCGAAAGGCAGACGGACCACACTTTTTTATATAATAACACTATCGACCTTACCCGGCTCCTGAGCGTCGAAGCTGTGGACGAGCCGCTCGAAGGGGTGCTTAAAAGGACGCTGGCTACGGCCGGAATCGGTTTCGAAATGTCGGGAATGCAGATTGTCCTGACCCGGAGGGCGGCCACACCGGGGCTACCGTCATACGTAACCGTATCCGGGACCGTGACGGACGGCAGCGGACCGATAGCCGGGGCCGGTGTGACGGTAGACGGTACCACGATCGGCGTTACGACCGACATTAACGGTAACTACTCGCTGGAGGTACCTCCCGGGAGTGCCATATCGGTATCGTTCCTCGGTTATGTGACCGAGAGGGCCACGGTGGGTGGCCGGAGCCGTATCGACTTTCTCCTGCACGAAGAGACACGGGAAATTGAGGACGTGGTTGTAATAGGATACGGAGCAGTAAAAAAACGCGACCTTACGGGTGCCGTATCTTCCATAAAATCGGACGAAATAAGGTCGGCATCCGGTTCCAATTTCGGACAGATGCTCTCGGGCAAGGCCGCCGGGATGCTCGTAACGCAGAACAGTGGCCAGCCGGGCGGACAGGTCGACTTCCAGATACGCGGGGCCACGTCGGTAAACGCGAGTAACGAACCGTTGTTTATTATCGACGGCTTTCCGGTAAGCAATTACAGCGAAACCCGTGTCGACGGGGTGTACGATCCCGGCAACCGTAGCCCCCTCAATACCATAAACCCGGCTGACATCGAGTCGATTGAAATACTGAAGGACGCCAGCGCGACAGCTATATACGGCGCCAGGGCGGCAAACGGGGTTATTATTATCACCACAAAGAAAGGCAAGGAGGGTCAGGCCCGTTTGGAGTATTCCGGTTCGTACAGCATACAGACGCCCGCAAAGAACTACAAAATGCTCAACGCCGCGGACCACCGCCGGGTCCGTTCGGCGCACCACCGCGAAGATTGGCTGCAACGTAATCAAATTGGTATATACGGGAGCAGAACCGAAGCAGAAGTAAACGCCGGCGGGCAGTTTTACGTGCCGCTGTTCACCCAGTCGGAGATAGACAATCCTCCGCACAGCACCGACTGGATAGACCTGATAATGCGCGGTAGCGGGTCCATACAGCAGCATAACGTCTCGGTGAGCGGCGGTACGCGGGACATGCGTTACCTGATGTCCGGTAACGTGTTTGACCAGAAAGGGCTGATAAAAAACGAAAGGTTCCGCCGGTACAGCCTGCGCGCGAATCTGGAGCAGGACCTATGGAAAATAGTTAAGGTGGGGTTAAATTCCACGATGAGCCGGATTGACAGCGACAATACCACCCTCGGTACGCGAAATGCAAACCAGAACCATATGGGGGTACTTAATACCGCGATGGCATTCGGACCCGACCTGCCGGTGTATGACGATAACGGCGACTATTATATCGACCCGCTCAACTCACTGGTTCCCAACCCTGTGTCGCTGCTGGATATACAGAATAAATCCGTAGTGGAGCGGATTCTGGCGGTTGCCTATATCGAGGTGCAGCCCGTGGCCGGTCTGACCTTGCGTGCCAGCGGCGGGCTGGACCGTAATATCAGTAAAAATTCTCAGTACCTTCCCAAGACAACAAATGAGGGTAAGCAGTCCAACGGCGACGCCTCCATATCTCAATCCGACGGGTTCGACCTGAATTTCGACCTGACGGCTACCTACACCCGTTCGTTCAACGCCGACCACAGCCTGACCGTCATGGCGGGCACTTCTTACCAGTCGTTCGACCAGCGGTCCGTCAGCGCCGGGAACAAAGATTTTATCACCGATGCATTCGGTTACAACAACCTTTCGGCAGGGGCGTACGAAAGGCCGTCAGCAGGCTCGTACGGCGAAAAGAGCGCAATGGGGTCCTATTTCGGGCGGGTTAACTATTCGCTCCTGGACCGCTACCTTTTCACATTTACAATCCGGTCGGACGGGGCTTCCAACTTTGCGGAGAATAAGAAATGGGCAACCTTCCCCTCCGGAGCCGTGGCATGGCGGATTTCGGACGAAGCTTTTATGCGGTCTACCCGTAACTACCTGTCCAATTTAAAACTGCGTATAAGTTACGGACAGACGGGTAACTCGAGTATAGGTTACATGGCGTTCGCAAACTACGCTGCCGACCGGCTGGTCTATTTCGGGAATACTCCCAACACGGCAGTTTACGCGAGACAGTTGACAAATCCGAACCTTACGTGGGAAACCACCACCGAGCTGAACCTCGGCCTTGACTTCGGGTTTCTCAACGAACGGCTGTCCGGTTCGCTGGAATATTTTACCAAGAAAACAACCGATTTGCTGGATCAGAGGGATCTTCTGTCCTACCACGAAATCACCCGGGTGGCTTACAATATAGGTTCGACAAAGGGGACCGGTGTGGAACTTACCCTGAAGTCGGTAAACGTAAATAACAGCCGGTTCCATTGGGCTACCACATTTACATTTTCCCGTTACCGTGACCGGTGGCACGAGCGCGACCCGCAGTGGAAACCTGCCATATATGAGAGCAGGCGCGATTACATCCGCCATATTTTTGTATACGAGTCGGACGGGTTGGTTCAGCCTGGCGAGGTGATTCCCCACATGCCCAATGCCATACCCGGGCAGGTAAAGATAAAAGACCGTAACGGATACGCGAAGGATGCCGACGGTAATTTCCTGACCGACGACAAGGGCCGTTTTATATATACGGGCGAGCCTGACCGGGTTATAAACGAAGCGGACATGATAAGCCTGGGAATGGACGGACCCGGCTTTACGATGGGACTCGGTAATACTTTTACCTACAAGGGTTTCGACCTGAACGTCTATTTCTACGGGATGTTCAACCGCAGGGCGTACAATTACATGATGCAGTATTTCGGAGGTTACGGCTACGGACTTCTGACCGGTTGTAACGTGTTGGATATTATGAAAAACGCATGGCGGCCAGATAACCAGCAAAGTACCATCCCGTCGCTGTTCCAAAGCAACAGCTCGCTCGGATACGGCGACTACCTTTATGAACCCGGCTGGTTTGTGCGGTGCAAAAATATCACCCTCGGTTATACCATTCCCTCTCGGGTGCTCAGGAACAAAGGCTCCATAAGGGCTTACGTGGATATCCAGAACCCGTTCATAATTACCAGGTATTCCGGGCTGGACCCTGAAACAGATGGGCTTATAGGGGCATATCCGAACGTACGAAGTTTTTCGTTCGGCATAGACCTTAGATTTTAATTCCTAAACAATCAAAGAGATGAAAACATTGATAAAACGGTTGGCGGCACTATGCCTCGGGGCGGGCCTGGTGAGTTCATGCTACGACCTTAAATCGGATTTATACGATACTATCTATCCGGACAGATTTCCCAAAACGGCGGAGGATGCCAAAGCGCTCGTGGCCTCCGCTTACTGGCCCTTGCGATGGGAGGGCCTTGTCAACGGGCTTACACGGGCCATAATGACCATGGACCTCTGCACGGACGTGGGGATGACCAACGACCGTCAGGGAGGATGGGTTTCATGGGAGGAATGTACATGGACGGCAACCGGGGGAGGCGGACTGTCGAACTCCCCCATCGGGCAGTACGGCCCTAATATTTCGCACCTCAGCGCCATGGAACTAAACCTGGGCCGCATTGACTCGGTGGAAATGGACGGCGATCTTAAAGAGCGTTACCTGGCGGAGATAAAATGCAGCCAGGCATGGCTGGCGTATATACTTTACGATTGGTTCGGCCCGATACCCATTGCGGATGCAGAGCTGCTCCTCGACCCGATGGAAGAGGTGTTCATCCGCCGGCTGACGGATGAAGAGATGGTGGCCTATATAGAGACCAAAGCGCGGGAAGCAGCCGGTGCGCTGCCGTACAGATATCCGAACGATGCGGATAAGGGGCGGTACACCAGGGGGATGGCCAATATGGTACTTCTCAAACTCTATATGAAGGAAAGAATGTGGGCCGAAGCCGAGGCGATGGGCCGGGAGTTGATGAAGCCGGAGTACGGCTATGGTCTCATGC
Source organism: Alistipes sp. (assembly GCA_021202985.1). Classification (GTDB taxonomy): domain Bacteria; phylum Bacteroidota; class Bacteroidia; order Bacteroidales; family Rikenellaceae; genus WRDF01. Next base: position 76,058 of record JAJQCA010000072.1, on the reverse strand, counting down.
CGTCGTACCGGGATGTCTTCACCCTCGAAAACGAAGGTAACGAGGAGATTATCTACGCCCTGAACTGCACGCAGGACTACGGTCAGATGCTTACAAATTACCTGCTTCCTTACAATTACCCGACAGAGAATGACAAGATAAACAAGCTCAACGCCTTCCGCTCACCGTGGGAATTCTATCATTCCTTCGAAGCGGGCGACGAACGCAGGCAGTTGCTTATAGGCGAATACGTAGGGACGGACGGGGTGCTCTACAACGAGATGAACCAGGGTTCGTACCTGTCGGGTGCGGTTCCGCACAAGTACGGTGAGGACCCGCAGTGTATCGGTTACGGCTCACAGGTAGACTATATCGTTTTCCGTTATGCGGACGCTCTGTTGCTGCTTGCAGAGGCCATCGCCAATAACAACGGCGCACCCACCGCTGAAGCGATAACGATGGTGAACCGGGTACGCGAACGTGCTGGCCTCGCACATAAGGACCTGGCCGATTACAGTACGCTGGAAAAATTCAACGATCTTATACTGGACGAGAGGGGCTTCGAACTGTGGTGGGAAAGCCACCGCAGGACCGACCTTATCCGTCACGGCAAATTTATCGAACGGGCGGCATTGCGCAACCATGCCGTGGCACGGCAGCCGTACAGGATCCTATTCCCGATACCCGAGCAATATATTGTGGAAGGGCAGGGCAGTATACGGCAGAACGAAGGTTATTGACAAAATTAATTCACCGGCAGGGCGGATAGACCATTCCCCCTGCCGGTAACTGATAAAAATGCAAAATGAGAAATATTCTGATCTGCGCCATATTACTCGCATCTGCGGTCGGGTTCAAAGGGTGCGCCACTCCGGTACCGACCCAATCGGCGGATATATTATATTCCAGCCATAAACCCTATACCCGCTGGTGGTGGTTCGCCGCGGAAATAGATACCCTCGATGTTAAGTACCAGCTCGACTGGTTGAAGGAGAATAATTTCGGAGGAGTTGAAATCGCATGGATATACCCGATGTTCGGTGATGCGGATACCCCTCGTCCCGAATGGCTATCGCCCGGGTGGGCCGCGGCCGTAGAGTACGCAAAACGGTACGCCGACCGGATAGGTCTCGGGGTCGATTACACCTATGGTACCCTGTGGCCGTTCAACGACCGTTTTATGCCCGACAGCGACGGGAGTAAGTCATATTTCGATACGGTATCGCCCATGAAGCGAACCATAACCTGGGACCACCCCGAGCCGGCCCGTATCCTGAACCATCTCGACAGGGAAGCCTTTTACCGGTATGCGGAAAGGATGGACCGGGGGCTGAAGGACGCTTATAAGGGTTCCCCTTCCGGAATATTTGTAGATTCGTGGGAAGTGAACACACAGTTTCTTTGGACGGAGGGGTTCGGCGAGCGGTTCCGGGAAATGCACGGATACGATTTGGAACCCATTATAGATAATCTATACCTTCCCGGGTACGAAGACATTTTGTACGATTATATGAAGGTGCTGTCGCTTTATGCAATGTATGACTTTTACGAGCCGTTCACCCTGCAGGCGCATAAGAACGGGGCTTTCTCACGTGCGCAGTGCGGCGGTTCGCCCACCGACCTGCTCACGGCTTTCAGCCTGGTGGATATTCCCGAGACGGAAGCAATCCTGTTCGAACCCAATTTCAGCCGTATTCCAGCCTCGGCGGCGGCCATAGCGGGTAAACAGGCGGTAAGCTCCGAAACCTTCACCTGCATCTACGGCTGGACAGGATGGGGTCCGGACGGCCGCGGACAAAGTCCCTACCAGAAAAAGGAGCAGGTCGGGGATATGAAACTGATCGCCGACGCCCTTTTCGCCAACGGTACCAATCAGATTTTTTGGCACGGTATGCCTTACAACAGGCGGGGAGACACCACCAACTTTTTCTATACCACGGTACATGTCGGCCCCGACTGCCATTTCCGTGATCAGCTGAAAGATTTTAACCTCTATATGAGCACCGTTTCGCGCTATATGCGGATGGGCCGCACTTACAGCGATGCCGCGGTCTATATTCCCATGGAGGATGCATGGCGTAAAGGTGAGCTGCCCGACTCGCTCCGCCAGCCAGGTTGCCGGTGGGAGTATGAACTGCGCTACATCTTTACCCCTGAGGAATTGAAGGGGCGCAATCCCCTGTGGGTGAATAACCATTTCCTATCCACGGCGCAGTGGCGTAACGGTAAATTGCAATGCGGCGAATCGGTGTTTTCGTCACTCACCGTGGACGTAGACTATATGGATATAGAGGCCCTGCGAAACCTGCTGCGCCTGGCCCGAGAGGGTCTGCCGGTATGGCTTCCTAAAGACCCGGCCCAGCCGGGCCGGAACAAATCTTCCGATTATGCCGGGCTTTTGGCGGAATTGAAGGCTCTTCCTAATGTTTCCCCCGATGTGTCCGTTATACCAGGCAAGCCGCTTGTGGAGGGCGACGACCTGCCCGATTACTGGTGCCGCGAAGATAACGGGGTTTACTATCTGTTTTTCGCGAACCCGGCTTCGCAGGGGCTGAAATACTACCTGGAATATATGCAGGCATTCCGAGATGAGGGAAGCCGCCGGGATATAGTGGTGAACGCGAACGGTCGCAGTCGGCAGGTCACGCTCGACTTTAAACCCAACGAGTCGCTACTTATGAAGATAGACAGGAAGGGTAAAGTGCATTTTATAGACCTCGGGTTCGTTCCCCAAGTAATCCGATAACCAAGGGCCGGCAACGGCCCTTTTTAATTCGCTTGTGTTTAAACGGGTGTTGTATCCGAATGCATTTATCTATATAGTGCAAAGTGACCCAACACAACTAATTAAAAAAATATCTTTCTTAGCACAGCCAAAAATATAACTTTATTAATAGAGTTATCAAAAAGATTGATTCCTCGTCACTGCGCACATGAGGATAAAAGTTTAACAGGGTTGTCCTTCTGCATGCCAGTGAAGAATCTGTGGTAAAAAAACCGGCACCCCCAAACGGAAGTGCCGGTAAATACAGGAAAACGCCTGTCGAAACTATTTCGAAGCGTTTTTCTTATCGTAATGCTTTTGATAACGGCTCATAAACTTATCTACGCGTCCAGCGGCATCCACCAGCTTCATCTTACCGGTATAGAACGGGTGAGATGTGTTGGAGATTTCCATCTTATAAACGGGATAGGTTTCGCCGTCCACTACGATTGTTTCCTTGGTCTGTACGGCGGACCTTGTCAAAAACACATGGTCATTCGACATATCTTTGAATGCCACCAAACGATAATTTTCAGGATGGATTCCCTTTTTCATTTTCGTGTGTTTTCTTTAAATTAACGTTAATCGAGGTGCAAAGATACGAATATCTGTTTAAAAACCAACTTTGCCGCCTTATTTTACTTACACGGCCCTGGTCGTGACGCTATTTGTAACTTACCACAAGTATCTTGGAGGTGGCCCAGAAACGGGCCTTGTCGGTTATTACCAGCGACTGGTAGACCCCACGCTCGCCCATTACGAAAACGTATGAACCCTCAGGATGGCTGGTCACCACTTCCACGTTCTTGCGGCCGAGTATCAGTTCGTCGAACGTCCGGAGATCGATTGCCGTGAAATCGTCCAGCTCGTGGTTGTCGTTTACTACCGTGGTCCGGCCTATAAATCCCGACTTGCCGGTGATGCCTTTGCGTTTAAGCTCTTTAGCCGACCCGACGATATAATAGGCCGTGTTAAGCATCCCCGTGGTGCTTTCCAGTTCGGTTTCGAGTTCTCCCCGGAGGCGCGCCTCCTCCTCCAGTCCCGACGCGAGGGTCTCTACCTGCTCGGTTTTGATACGAAGTTCTTCTTTCAGGGTATTTATCTCGTGGTCCTTCGCTGCAATCTGGTCCGCAAAGGCAGACAAAAGCCGTTCCAGCGATTCCACCTGCCGGTTGGCTTTTTTCAGTTGGTCCGCGTTGTGGCGAAGGCGGTCGAGCGCACGCCGGTTTTCGGCCAGCAGTTCGTCGATGGCCGCGATATCCGCGCGGATTACGGCTGTCGGCTCTACCTGAATTTCACCGCTGTTATAGGAGGTGGTTATCAGGTTTTCGCGGATTTTGATGGTGTTGAGGTTGTCCGTGATTTCGGTCAGAGATGCGAACACCTCGCTCAGCAGGGAGTCGCTGAATTCTTTCTCCCGCTGTAAAGTGTCCTCCGCCACGGGGTGCTGGTCGGCTGGCTTCTGCGGACCGAGGCAGGAGCAGAGCGTGACGACCAGGGCCAAAATTGTTAACTTCCTCATCTGCTTTGCGGTTTAAAAGGTGTATTTCACACCCAGCGCGATGTCCGCCATATAGAACTTGGTCTTTTTAACTATATTGAACGCCGGCTTGTAATCCAACGACAAAGCCAGCGGTACGGCCGGAATCTGGAATTCCAGCCCGGCAATGACATCCACCCCGAGCGAGAAATTGTGGTTCCACGAACCGGTGTGGCCCCCGAGACCGTAATAGAATTCGAAACCTTCGCCGATAACCGGTATATGCCGTTCATAGAGAACCGTGGCAGTGAAACCGTTCTTCCACGGGTATGATAAAATACCTTCCAGCCCGTTGGCCGAGTCGAATTTATGCTTAACCGTGAAACCGACCGTTTCACCGCCGGCCCGTACACCGCCGGCCCATTTATAATTCTGAGCCGAAGCCGCGCCGGCCATTACAAGTAAAGCAAAAAGAGTGAAAGCGATTTTTTTCATAACCTTTAAGTCTGTTTTTAAAACCCTGCGGGCGTCCGGTGTTACCGCATGGCCCGGACATGAGCCGGCAATATAACCATAAAACCCGCCGGGCTGTGGTTTATTGCCCTGTCCGGTATAAAATACCGGAACATCAGACAAAATTAGCATTAAAATATTTCGCCGGATAATTTTCTCTAAACATTTTGCAAATAAACTTCAAATGTATATTTTTGTGGTCGCAAAAGGCCGGGGTACTCCCGCAGGCGGTTCCCCCGGGGGCCGGCAGCTGAAGGAACTCCACAGGTCGAAAGCAGGGCCCATAGCTCAGTTGGTTAGCAGCACCTGACTCATAATCAGGGGGTCCCAGGTTCAAGCCCTGGTGGGCCCACTTCAAAATCAGAGACTTACAGGAGTGTAAGTCTCTTTCTTTTTCAACTTTGCCCGTACCTTGCACACACATTGCACACAGCTGCCGGGGTTAGCCACTCATATCGACTTTCATTGGTTTTGCAATTTCCCGCTAAGTAACACTAAAATGATATCCGTTTTTGCAAGGTAACAAACAGCAATTATTATCTTGGCATCCACGAAAGTCCTTAATTATTGTCAATGGAGAATTTTCAAATAATACATCCCTCTGCGTTGCTTAAACCATATATAAAGCACTATTGGTTCCTCAATACAAACGACGCCACACAGCCTGTACAGCGGATCATACCGACCGGCTATGTGAGCCTTATCTTTCATCGGGGTGAGAATCTGTTTTCTATATCTAAAGGCGAACAGCAGCCCAAAGCGTTTATGAGCGGGCAAACGAGAGGTTATTCGGATATTCAACAAAAAGGTATGGTCGATATGATATCCGTTACCTTTCAACCTCACGGAACCAAAGCTTTTTTTGCCCTGCCCTTAAACGAATTGTTCGAATTAACATTATCGGTAGACGATATGGGCGATCCGGCTTTAATCGAATTGCAAAATTGCTTGATGGATGCACCCGATGTTTTATCATGTGTCCGGCTGATAGAAGCGTTTTTGATAAAGCGGCTTAATGTTGTGAAGGCGTACAACCATGAGCGGATGAGTGCCGTAATGGAGGCTATTAACGCCGGAGAGAATAATATTGAAAAACTTGCCCGAATAAGTTGTTTAAGCTACAAACAATTCAAACGCATATTTTCAGAGTACATCGGGGCTAACCCGAGAGATTTTTTACGGATCATCCGTTTTCAAAAGGCACTTTATACGTTGCAAATATATCCTGGAACAAACTTTACCAAACTTGCGGGTGAGTGCGGATATTACGATCAACCGCATTTTGTTAATGAATTTAAGGCCTTTACCGGGTATACCCCAAGCCAGTTTATATCCATTTGGGCCCCATATTCCGATTATTTTACCTAAAACGGAATGTCCTTTTCTTACAAGTTTTACGGTCTACTCATCTCTATTTTTGCATTCCAGTCACATTAAAATCAAAAAAGAAAGAGATGAAGAATTTAGCAGCATTTTTCGAGATCCCTGCCGCAGATTTCTGCAGAGCCGTAAAATTTTACGAAACAGTATTAGACTGCAAACTTTCGGTGAGGGAATCCCAGACGGAAAAAATGGCTTTCTTTCCTGAAGGTTCGGGTAAATGCCCGGGAGCGATATCTTTTGCAACAGGTTTTAAACCTTCAAAAGACGGGGTCTTAATCAGCCTGTCGGTGGTAAAGATTGAGGAAATTATTTCCCGCATAGAAAAAAACGGCGGAAAGATAACAACCCCTAAAACAAAGGTTGAAGCCGAGGGAACGGGTTATTTCGCCTTATTTATAGATAGTGAAGGTAATAAACTCGGTTTATATTCGGACAACTAATTTATTCTAAAAGTCAAGGGCGCATTTTTTTTATCGCGCCCATATATTTGTTTTAGTTGTAACGGCCGCTTATTCCAGGTTAAGCCCTATCCAGTACGTGAGTTCGACAAAGTTGTCGACAGAGAGTTTCTCGGCCCGGTCGTTGAAAAAACGGTGTTCGCGGCCTCCGAAATTGCCGAAGACACTGCGCAGGGAGTTGCGCACCATTTTGCGTCGTTGCCCGAACGCTGCTTTTACCACCTTTACGAACAGGTGTTCGTCGCATCCCAGTTCGGTTTTTTCGTTGCGGTTCAGCCGGATAACGGCGCTTTTCACCTTCGGCGGAGGGTTGAACACATTCTCGTTTACGGTGAACAGGTACTCGATATCGTACCATGCCTGTAGAAGTACGCTGAGTATACCGTACTGCCGGCTGCCGGGCGGTTCGGCGATTCGCTGGGCTACCTCCTTCTGGACCATCCCTACGACCTGCGGGATAAGGTCGCGGTTTTCTATAACTTTAAAAAATATCTGCGAAGATATGTTGTACGGGAAATTTCCTACGATTGAAAGGCTCCCGCAAGGGCTCAACTTTTGCCTGAGGTCCATCCGCAGAAAATCCTCGGGGTAAAGCCTTTCCGTGAAATCGGGATAATGCAGTCGAAGATAATCCACGCTTTCGCTGTCTATCTCCGCGCCGTATACCTTCAGATCGTCCCTTTCCAGCAGGAACCGGGTAAGAATCCCCATTCCGCATCCTACCTCGAGCACGGAGGCCGGATTGTCCGGGGTTCCGCCCGTTACGGCCCCGGCAATCTTGCGGGCGATATTGAGGTCGGTAAGGAAGTGTTGGCCGAGGTGTTTCTTGGCCCTGACGATATTGTTTTCCTGCATAATTTCGCTTCCGTAATACCGCGAATTTAAGAATAATATTCCGCATGCCCGTCTTATCCGCGGGAGATAACGGAATCGCCCCGCCCGTATTGTCAGCGGCATGGGACGGAGTCAGGCTGCCCCTGGCTTATCAGCGGCATGGGACGGAGTCAGGCCGCTCCCGGCTTGCGGCATACCGGCGGTTCATCCGTGAGAGCCGTAGCAGTGGCATTGATAATTTACTTAAAAAAAATAACGATAATCAACCCGGAAAAGACTTTTGCTCTATTTCGGGCGCCCCCGGCCGAATGAACCCGAAAAAAACTGTCCGGTTGCGGCCGCCTCAGGAACTTTTATAATCAGCTTAGTTAGACATCAGGGGGTCTCCCGGCGAGCAAGTATGAAATAAGCAGGTGCCAGTCATTAATCAGCCAATGGCCAATCGATAATCAATAAATAATCCGGCAAAAAAAGCATTAATAATCGGCTTACTGAGCGGCCGACGAAACAGGCCGGTATCGTAACCGTGTCGACCATCAATTTCCCATCTCGCTAAGGAACTTAATCCGCACCAGCCTTACCTCGTCCTCCGTAAAGTCGGGGCCCAGCTCCTGCATGGCGTCGTCTATGGAGTCCGATTCGGCTTCCTCGCGGAAGTAGTCATATATCTCGTCGGCCTTGTCCTCGTCGATGGCCTGCTCTATGTAGTAGCCGATATTGAGCTTGGTCCCCGAGTTTATTATCGCCTCTATTTCGGTGAGCAGCTCCGGAAATTCGAGGTCCTTGGCGCGGGCGATATCCTCGAAATCCATCTTGCGGTCGATACTTTGGATTATAAATACCTTGTTGGTGCTTTTGTTTACCACGCTCTTTACGACCATGTCCTGCGGGCGGTCTATCTCGTTCTCGTCCACATAGGCTTTTATCAGCTCGATAAACTCCTTCCCGAATTTTTTGGCCTTACCGGCGCCCACTCCCGTGATGTTCTGCATCTCCTCGAGCGTCACGGGATATTGTATGGACATATCCTCAAGCGACGGGTCCTGGAATATTACGAACGGGGGGAGGTCGTGTTTCCTAGCCACTTTCTTACGCAGGTCCTTGAGCATGGTAAAGAGCTGCTGGTCGGCCGCGCCGGTTCCCGGTTTGCCCGAGGGCATGATGGGATCGTTGTCGCCTTCGTCCGTGTCGTAATTATGGTCGAGGGTTATCTGTACGGGAAACTGCTTTTCGAGGAATTCCTCGCCCTTTTTATTCACCGAAAGAAATCCGTAGTTCTCTATGTTCTTGTTTATCAGGCCCAGTATCAGGCCCTGCCGGATAACCGCCCCCCAGAATTTATCGCTGTGCTCCTTGCCCCAGCCGTACCAGCTCTCCTTATGGTGGCCGTACGATTTTATCAGGGCGGTGGTCCTCCCGATAAGCAGGTTCACGAGGTAGTCCATCTTGAACTTGTCGCCTATCTTGGAGAGTATTTCGAGGGCAAACCTCATGTGTGGTGTGGCTTCTATTTTGGGTTTGGGATTGAGGCAGTTGTCGCAACTGCCGCAGTTCTCCTCGGTATATTCCTCGCCGAAGTAGTGCAGCAGGGTCTTACGCCGGCAGAGGGACGATTCGGCGTACGAAACCGTCTCCAGCAGCAGCAGCTTGCCTATCCCCTGTTCCCCCACGGGCTTACCCTGCATGAATTTCTCCAGCTTCTGGATATCCTTGTAGCTGTAAAACGTGATGCACTTCCCCTCGCCGCCGTCCCGTCCGGCACGGCCGGTCTCCTGGTAATAACCTTCGAGGCTCTTGGGGATGTCGTAATGGATTACATACCGGACGTCCGGCTTGTCTATCCCCATGCCGAACGCAATCGTTGCTACTATCACTTCCGCATCCTCCATCAGGAAACTGTCCTGGTTCTGGGCGCGGGTGGTGGCGTCCATCCCCGCATGGTAAGGCAGGGCCTTTATATTGTTGGCCACCATCAGTTCGGCCAGTTCCTCCACCTTCTTGCGGCTGAGGCAGTATATGATACCCGACTGGCCGGGGTGCTGCTTTACGTAGCGGATAATGTCCCTCGCAGCGTCTTTCTTGGGCCGTATCTCGTAGTAGAGGTTGGGCCGGTTGAACGAGGATTTGAACACGGCCGCGTCCTGCATGCCGAGGTTCTTCTGTATGTCGAGCTGTACTTTGGGCGTGGCGGTAGCCGTCAGGGCAATCAGCGGAGCGTTGCCTATCTCGTTGATGATGGGGCGTATGCGCCTGTATTCGGGACGGAAGTCGTGCCCCCATTCCGATATGCAGTGGGCCTCGTCTATCGCGTAGAACGAAATTTTTATCTTGCGGAGGAACGTGACGTTATCGTCCTTGGTGAGCGATTCGGGAGCGAAATAGAGGAGTTTGGTTTTGCCCGCCTCCACGTCTTCGCGTACCTTGGTTATGGCAGCCTTATTCAGCGAAGAGTTGAGGAAATGGGCCACCCCGTCCTCCGAGCTGAAAGCCCGCATCGAATCCACCTGGTTTTTCATCAGCGCTATCAGCGGGGATATAATTATAGCAACACCGTCCATTATAAGGGCGGGAAGCTGGTAGCAGAGGGATTTGCCGCCCCCGGTGGGCATCAGCACGAAGGTGTCTTTACCGGCAAGGACGTTCCTGATCACAGACTCCTGGTTGCCTTTAAACGAGGAAAAGCCAAAATATTCCCTCAGCTTTTCGTGCAACAGGGTGTCTTCCAATCGATTCATAGTATACGGGTGGTTCTAATATTAAAGGGTGATACGGGTAATACGGTATTATATATAGCTAAATTATCCATTTTTTTCAAATTTGACTAACTTTGAGGGTTATTTTTTTAAATTACCTCACCGCAAGGCTCAATTTCCTGCAATGAAACTTCACACCAAAGACCTTATAAAACGTTATAAATCGCGTACTGTCGTCGACCACGTTTCCATCGAGGTTAGTCAGGGCGAGATAGTGGGCCTGCTGGGTCCCAACGGGGCGGGGAAAACCACCACCTTCTACATGATAGTGGGCCTGATAAAACCCAACGGCGGCCAGATTTTCCTGCAGGACAATGACGGGAAGGACCAGGACATAACCAAGTTCCCGGTTTATAAGCGGGCGCAGATGGGCGTGGGGTATCTTGCGCAGGAAGCCTCGGTGTTCCGTCACCTGAGCGTGGAGGACAACCTGAAGGCCGTGCTGGAGCTGACGGACCATCCCAAGAGCTACCAGCGGGAGAGGGTGGACAGCCTTATCGAAGAGTTCAGGCTCCAGAAGGTGCGCAAAAGCCAGGGTATACAGCTCTCGGGCGGCGAGCGCCGCCGTACGGAGATTGCCCGTGCCGTTGCCATTAACCCCAATTTCATACTGCTCGACGAGCCGTTCGCCGGGGTGGACCCCATAGCCGTGGAGGATATCCAGAGCATCGTGGCCACCCTAAAACAGAAGAATATAGGTGTGATTATCACCGACCACAACGTCCATGAGACCCTCGATATAACGGACCGTACGTACCTGCTGTTCGAAGGTAAGATTCTTAAGGCCGGCTCGGCCGAAGACCTTGCCAATGACGAGACTGTGCGTAAGGTGTATCTCGGTAAGGACTTTAAACTCAGGTAGGAGGGGTGCGAAGCCGACGATTCCGGTTGCGGGTTCCGATTGCCGGAATGCGGAGCCAGGTGGAATGGCTGCTGTTTAGGATATTTGGGGAGGATATTATTCCCGGCGGATACCGGAAATTTACGGGAAGGTTAATTCCGGCGGGCCGGGAGCGGAAGGCGGACTGACACCCGGATATTACGGGCCGCATCCGGACGGCTTTAACAGAACAGGCCGGTTCCTGTGGGGAATTACTCCTTCGGGACCTTATTCCTGTGGGGAATCACTTCTTCGGGACCGGACAGGGAACAGCGTTTTGCATATTTTAATATGGAAAAATATTGTCCGAAAGGGACTGTACGAGGGGCGGTGAAAGCCCCGACATCCAAGAGCTACGCACAACGGGCCGTGGCCGCGGCCCTGCTGGCCGAGGGTGTTTCCGTACTTCGGAATATGGAACTTTGCAGCGACACGGCCGCCGCACTCGACGTCGCGGCCCGGCTGGGTGCCGGGGTAGAGAAGACCGGCGCGGAGGAATATACCGTAACGGGCGGAATCCGCGGCGGGGTGCTGACACCGCGCGAAACCCTCGTAGATATCGGCGAGTCGGGGCTGTCGGCGAGGATGTTCACGCCGGTGGCCTCGCTCTGCACGGTGCCGGTTACGGTGACCGGGCGGGGTTCGATACTCGGCCGCCCGGTGAATATGATGACCGAACCGCTTGCCTCGCTCGGGGTTGAAATTACCTCGCAGGGGGGCTACCTGCCCGTCACGGTGTGCGGTCCGCTCGGGGGCGGGGAGGCCGAGGTCGACGGTTCGGTAAGTTCGCAATTTATAACGGGCCTGCTGATGGCCCTGCCGCTGGCCGGGGAGAATACCACGCTCCACGTCAGCCGTGCCATCAGTACGCCTTATATAGATATGACGGTAGACCTGCTCGCAAAATTCGACGTCCGGGTCAGCCATAACGATTACCGCGAGTTTTATATCGAGGGGGGGCAGCGGTACAGCCCGCGAACCTACTCCGTGGAGGGCGACTGGAGTGGGGCTTCGTGCCTGCTGGTGGCCGGGGCGATAGCGGGCGAGGTGACGGTAGAGAACCTTAACCCGCTCTCAATGCAGGCCGATGTGGCCATCGTGGAGGCGCTTGCGAGGGCCGGCGCTCAGATAACCACCACGGCCGACACCGTCACCGTTACGCGCAGGCCACTCACCGGCTTCCGGTTCGACGCGACCAACTGTCCGGACTTGTTTCCCGCGCTGGTGGCCCTCGCGGCCAACTGTGCCGGGATGAGCGTGCTGAAAGGTACTTCCCGGCTCGAGCACAAGGAGAGCAACAGGGCTCTTACATTGCGCGAGGAGTTCGGGAAACTCGGAGTGGATGTGGACCTGTCGGTGCTAGACACGATGACCGTGAAGGGATGTGCCCTTACGGGCGGGACTGTCGACAGCCATAACGACCACCGTATAGCTATGGCACTCGGAACAGCGGCCCTCACTTCGCAATACGGCCTCACGGTCCGAGATGCCGGGGCGGTGGACAAATCCTATCCCGGTTTCTGGAACGACCTTGCCGCCATAACGGCTTAGGCGCCGAGCGGTGGGTCCGGGAGTCCGGTACTCAGGGCTGGTGATAGCTTCGGGCGAGGGGCAGGCTGGAGCACCCATTCCCGGGCCGGATACCGCCAAGGCTAATCCGTTCGGGAGTATTGTGGCCGGTGCGTCAGCCGGCGGTACGTAAATTGGCGGCGGCCCGGATAAAAAATTAACGCAATTACTTAAAGAACACTATAAAACGGGTATGAATACATTTGGAACACGGTTCAGGGTGTCGATTTTCGGTGAGTCCCACGGCGAGGGGCTGGGTGTCGTTGTGGACGGCGTACCGCCCGGAATAGCCCTGTGCGAGGCCGACATGGAAGCGGACCTCGCCCGCCGGCGCAGCGGTGCCCGGGGCACCACTCCCCGCAAGGAGTCGGACCTGCCGGAAATCGTGTCCGGGGTCTTCGACGGGCATACTACCGGCGCCCCGTTAACGGTGCTGTTCCGAAATGAAAATACCCGTTCGGGTGATTACAGCAACCTCGTATCGCATCCGCGCCCCTCGCATGCCGACCGGGTAGCCGCCGAAAAATACAAGGGCTGCAACGATTACCGCGGTGGCGGACACTTTTCCGGCAGGGTGACCCTCGGTCTGGTGGCGGCCGGTGTCGTAGCGAAGAAAATTCTTGCACGACACGGCGTCTCCGTAACGGCGGCCATTACAGCGCTGGGCGGCGAGACGGACTCCGGCCGGTGGGACGAAATCGTGGAAGAGGCCGTCCGCAATCTGGATTCGGTTGGCGGCGTAATCGAATGTACCGCCGACGGGGTCCCTACGGGATGGGGCGAGCCGTTTTTCGATTCGGTCGAGAGCGTGGTGGCGCACCTGCTGTTCTCGGTGCCGGCCGTAAAGGGCGTGGAGTTCGGCAACGGGTTCCGGGCGGCGGCCCTGCGCGGCTCCCGGAATAACGACCCCATAATTTCTGCCGATGGCCGTACCGCTACCAACAACGCCGGCGGCATTAACGGCGGTATAACCAATGGAAACCCCGTCGTGGCCCGTGTGGCGGTCAAACCCACACCCAGTATTTCCGCCGAACAGCAAACATGGAACTATACCACCGCGAGCGTGGAACCGCTCATAATAAAAGGGCGCCACGACGCGTGCATCGCTCTCCGGGCCGCGGTGGTTATCGAAGCCGCCATGGCAATCGGCCTCGCCCAGTTCGCACCGGAATAGACGGGTCCCTCAAGATTATTCCGGCCTTTGTTCAGATTCTCAGATCATTCGTTTTCGTATATCATCACCAACTAAGTGAATTATCTGCCGCTGACATAATTCGTTCGATATTACATTATTTCACCCGCACCCCCGGAATGTTACCGCCGGTTAACGAATGTTAACGAATGTTAATGAAAAGCGGATAACGGTCGTTTAGGGCTTACTTTTGTTGCGTAAAGTAACAGTAGTAAAAATCAGACCTATGTACAGGAATATAATTTCCCTCCTTTTCGCAGCAGCCATATCCGTAACGGCATCCGCCGGGCAGACGCGTTCCGTGACAGGGGCGGTCCATGACACCGAAGGTGTCCCGATTCAGTACGCCACCGTGATTTTGCAGGACGCGGACGGACAGTTCGCCGACGCGGCGGTGACAGATTCCCTCGGAAGGTTTAGCTTCAACACGGCATTACAGTCGTTCCGGATGGTGGCCCAGCATGTGCTGTACGAAGACAATACTGTCGACGGGGTCGACGTGGACGACTTTATAATTATTCTCGCCCGACGCGACAATGAAATAGACGAAATTGTGGTAAGGGGCGAACGGCCGCTCGTGAAGGTGTCGTCCGGGGTCCTGGCCTACGACGTGGAACAGGTTACCAGGGGCAAGGTGGTGACCACCGCCTATGACGCTATCCTCGAACTTCCCGGGGTCCGGGAGGAGGACGGTTCTCTGGTGCTGGGAGGCGGCGGGGTGTCGATCATCCTTAACGGCCGTCCCTCCACCCTTAGCCATCAGCAGATTATAGACCTGCTGAAGCAGATGCCTGCTTCGAGCCTCGAAACGGCCGAGGTGATGTACAGCGCCCCGCCGCAGTACCATGTGCGCGGAGCGGCGTTGAACCTTGTTATGCGTGGCATAGCCAGCGAGGACGGCTCGCCGGTATGGCAGGGCGAGGTAAACGGCTCCTACACCCAGCAGCATTATGCGAATTACCAGGCGGGGACAAGCCTGCTCTACAATGCCGGTAAATTCTCCGCGGACATGCTCTATACCTACTCCGACAACCATGTACGCTCGGTATATGACCTTTATTCGCACCATAACGTGAACGGAACAATCCATGAAATCGAACAGCACGATTTGGGCGAGAACCGGTTGGATAAACATACCGGACGGTTCGGCCTCGACTTCCGCCCGGACGACGACAATCAACTCAGCCTTGCCTACAACACTACCATTACTGCCAATGGCCGGGGAGAAACCTATTCCCGCGGCAACTTCTCCGATTCTTACAGCCGGAAGACCAGCAATTCGCAACTCCACAATCTCTCGTTCGATTACACTTCGGGCTTCGGTTTCAAAGGGGGCATGAATTACACCTACTATAAACACCCGTCGGTGCAGTTTTACGAGAACACCGACCCGAACGGCGCCCAAACGTCCTTCGTGTCGGATGCCCGCCAGCGTATCGACGCCGTGATGGCTTACGCCGACCAGGCGCACGCCCTCCGCCGGGATTGGGAACTGACCTACGGCGCCAAGTTCTACTACGCCAATGACCACGACTACCAGATTTACCGTGAATCGGCGGGCGGGATGCAGCTCTACGACACCGACAATACTCTCAAAGAATATATCTATGACCTCTACATGGGGGTGGGGAAGAGCCTTACCGACCGCCTGTCGTTCAACCTGTCGCTAACGGGAGAGTATTACAAATTCGGCCGGGACGACGACTGGGCCGTCTTCCCGCAGGCGAACCTTTCCTACATGCACTCACCGCAGCAGATACTTCAGTTCTCTTTCTCCTCGGACAAGCGATACCCGAGCTACTGGGAAAAGCAGGATCACATAGGCTATATGAACGGCTATGCGGAGGGTCACGGAAATCCTAACATTAAGGCCTACAATTATTACAGCGCCCAATTAACTTACGTATTGAAGCAAAAATATATCTTTAATATGTTTTACAATTACGCCCCTGACTACGCCGTACAGCTTGCGTATTAGGCGACGGACCGGCTGAACCTGATATATAAAACCATGAACTGGGACCTGAAAGAGACCATCGGGCTGGTTGCCGTGGTGCCGTTCAAAATCGGACAGTGGCTCTCGTCGAGGTTTATGTTCCAGGGAACCTGGGAGCATGCACGGAGCGACCATTTCCACGATATAAGTTTCGACCACAGCAAATTAGTGGCATATGTGGGGTTGAACAATACCTTCAACGTGAGTGCGAAACCCGATATAAAGATTGAATTGTCGGCAAACTACATGACCCGGCCTATGCAGGGACTGATGGACCTTTCGAGTTTCTGGAGGCTCAACGCCGGAGCGAAATGGACCTTTGCGGACAAGAAAGCCGAGCTGAGGGTACGAGCGGACGATATCTTCGATACGGGTCTGATTAACATTCATTCGCACCGGAGCGGACAAAACCTCGATATGAATTTCAGACAGAACAACAGATCCGTGATAGTGTCGTTCGCGTACAAGTTCGGCGGTTATAAGGAAAAAGAACGCAAAGAAGTGGACAGTTCGAGGTTCGGCCACTGACATCGCATTGCGCTGCAAATCGTCCCCGCAAAAGGAGAAAGAGCGAGATGCCCGGATTATTCCGGGCATTTTTTTTGCGTCCGCACGGATTCCGATAATTTACATTCTACGCCGTGAAAAGCGCGTTAAGAAAAACCGGTATAATATTGGTTTTTTAACAAAAATAAATTTATATTTGTTAGCCGACTAACAGTTGGCGGAATAACAGTAAGTTTGTGACGCTGATTATGAGTGAATTGAATCGGAATTGTGTAATCTCTTAAAACTTTGCCTATGTCACGAGTGTTAAAAATCCGGGACCTCACCTTGCGGGACGGCCAGCAATCCTCTTTCGCCACCAGGATGACCCAGGAGCAGATAGACCGCGTGCTGCCCTTCTACCGCGACGCCGGATTCTACGCCATGGAGGTGTGGGGCGGCGCGGTGCCCGATTCCGTTATGCGTTACCTGAGCGAAAACCCGTGGGACCGGCTTGAAAAAATAAAAGCCGCCATAGGCGACACATCCAAATTGACCGCCCTGTCGCGGGGCCGTAACCTGTTCGGTTACAATCCTTACCCGGATAACGTGATAGACGGTTTCTGCCGCAACGCAATCGAGTCGGGCCTCGGGATTATGCGGATATTCGACGCCCTGAACGATGTGGACAACGTGAAATCGACCGTGAAATACGTCAAGCGGTACGGAGGGATTGCCGACTGCGCGGTCTGCTATACAATCGACCCGCATTTTACGGCTGCGGAAAGGTTAAAGGCCCGGCTGAAGGGAAAGAAACTCCCCGGTGAGGTCTTTACGGACGCCTACTTCCTGGGTAAAGCCAAAGAGATGGAGGCCCTGGGAGCCGATATGGTAACCATTAAAGACATGAGCGGGCTAATCCCGCCGCGCCGGGTCGCCGCCCTGATGCGGTTGTTTAAAAAGGAACTTTCGGTTCCGGTCGACTTTCATACGCATTGCACACCCGGCTTCGGGCTGGCCTCGGTGTTTTCGGCGATAGTCAACGGGGCCGATATCGTGGATACCAATATCTGGTATTTCGCCGGGGGGCCGGCCGCCCCGGCCATCGAGCTTGTGTACGTTTTCTGCAGGAAGCTGGGCATCGATCTGGATATCGACATGGAAGCTGTGGAGAAGATAAACGGCGAGTTATTTTATATCCGCCGTGAGCTTGAGCAGTTCGACGTGGTTAAGACTTTTCCCAACAGGTTTTCACCGCTGAAGGATACCCTGCCCGTTGAAGTGGAGAGGCTGTTCGATGATGCTGTGGGGGCGGCGAATGCCGGTAAAGAGGAAGAGTTGCTCCGGGCCTGCCACGGTATCGAATCCTATTTCGGCTTCCCGCCTCCCAACGACCTGGTACGCAAGGCCGAGATACCCGGCGGGATGTACACCAACATGGTGGCTCAGTTGAAACAGCTCAAAAGCGAACATATACTGGAAAAGGCGATGGAACTGATACCCAAAGTTAGGCTCGACGCGGGCCTGCCGCCGCTGGTGACCCCCACCAGCCAGATCGTCGGCTCGCAGGCGGTGAATTGCGCCCTGGACGAGATGAACGGTAAACCGATGTATACGAACGTTTCCAACCAGTTCGTGAATCTCGTGAAGGGCGAGTACGGCAAAACCCCGGTTCCGGTGGACCCGGATTTCCGCTTCAAAATTGCCGGGGTGCGGGAGGAGACCCCGTACGATACTTCCAAATACGAAATGCAGCCCAATCCGGTACTGGAAGACTGCGGCGGCATCAAACTGGCGGAGAACGAAAAGGAGGTGCTTCTGCTCGAACTGTTCCCGATGGTGGCCAAGGACTTCCTCACCCGCACCAAGAAGGCCCGCTGCGAGCAGGTTCGCGCCGAAAAGACGGCGGAAGAACCCAAACCCGGCAAAGCCAGGGCGGCCGTGAAGGGAAATGTAGTGGCGGCCCCGATGCCGGGCAGGATTTTCGAACTGCTGGTAAAAGAGGGCGACGCGGTGACCGAAGGGCAGGATGTTCTTATCCTCGAAGCCATGAAGATGGAAAACAGCATAGCCACACCCTACACTGGTATTGTGAAGCAGCTACTGGTGGAAGTGGGAGAGACCGTCGCCGGCGATGCGCCGCTGGTGGAGATAGAATAATCCGTAGGGCCGTGTGTTGCACGGCCGACTTCCAACAAATTGCGGGAGCGGTTCGAGGGGCCGCTCCCGTTTTATTTTACCGCAATATAAAATATTTATCCATTGTAAACGTCTTTATATATCAGACGGATTAAGCGGCGGGAGCAGTGGCCGGTTAAAAGGGTGACCGGGTAATCCCCGAGAGAATCCAGATAACCAAATCACGGACGAACATGCTGCACCGTATCGACCCGGAAAGTCCGCCGGCCACTTTTTGGTGGATTTTTTGAGGGAATTGAATTACCTTGCGGCCGGTTAGTAAAATAACCGGATATAAACCGACAGACCCGGTTACAGGCATAATAAAACAATTATTCCGTAATGAAATACTTTGCCATCCTGATTTTCGCTGCCTACCTGGGCGCAAACCTCTATGTATTCATCCGCCTGTGGCAGATGCTTCCGGCGGGAGCGTGGCTCCGGCCTGTGCTGGTGGCTTTCGGCGTGCTTGCCGTTACGGCCGTGGGAGTGTTCTTCGCTTTGCGGGGCTCGCTGCCCTCGGGCATCGCTACGGCGGTGTACGGATTGGGGACTTCGTGGATGGTCATCCTGCTCTACCTTTTTATGGCGGTACTTATCGCCGATATACTGCCGTGGACGGGGCTTGTGGAAAGGACGGCGTTCCTGCGTTCCAATTACACTACTTTTTTCGGCATCGTGGGGTTGATTGCCCTTGTAATGGTGGCCGGGAATCTGAATTACCATAAGAAAAGACGGGTTGAATTCACCGTGGAATCGGCACAGGCACCTGCCGGCGATAAGCTGAAAATGGTGGTTATCAGCGACCTCCACCTAGGGTATACGATTGGGCCGCGCGAGCTTTCGCGATGGGTTCGGAAGATAAACGGCGAGAACCCCGACCTTGTAATAATAGTCGGCGACCTTATCGATACCGACGTGCGCCCGCTCTACAACAAAGATATGGCCGCCATACTTCGCGGGCTGAAAGCTCGTTACGGGGTATACATGGTGCCGGGTAACCACGAGTACATCAGCGGTATCGACGCCAGCCTGGAGTTTTTATCGACCACCGGCATCACCGTCCTGCGGGACTCGGTGGTAACCGTCGGCGACCGTATAGTGCTGGCCGGACGTGACGACAGGACCAACCTGCGCCGAAAACCGTTGTGGCGCCTGCTCAAAGGTGCCGACAGGAGCCTTCCGCTCGTGGTGGCCGACCACCAGCCCGCCGACCTGTCGGACGCTGTGCGGGAAGGAGCCGCGCTCCAGGTCTCAGGCCACACCCACCGCGGACAGGTATGGCCCTTCAATTGGGTTACGGACAGGATTTACGAGGATTCCCACGGCCTCGTCGACAAGGAGGGGACCAAGGTATTCGTCAGTTCCGGTCTGGGGATATGGGGCGGGAAATTCCGTATCGGTACCGTTTCCGAATACGTGGTTATCTATATCTGATGCAGGCCGGTAAGCGGTTTAGTGCCGTTGTTCCGGGTGCTTTTCCGCGACATGCGGCGGTACATGCGGGGTTTAAAATTTTTCACTCTTCAAAAAGGGATGGTTCGTTTCTTGCAATACATCTGAATACTTCGGTAACGGAAAGTTTGGTCCGGAGACCGCAATTGATGTATTACAAAAAATAAAGAAGATGAAAAAATTATTCATTCCCGCTATCCTTATCATGGCTGTGGTAGCATTCACAAATTGTCACGACAATAAAAAAAGGAGCGCCAGCGCAGCAGCCCGTGAATATTCGGAGCACCTCAGGGACGGCAACTACGACCATATGGTGGATCGTATGGTAGCTGATAACGATTTCGACGGACAGGAAATGCGCCGCGACAAGAGGCGCTACTCGGATATGCTCCGTAATAACGTGGACGACCATGTACGCCGTCACGGCGGTATTAAGAAGGTGGACGTCGTTTCCGAGAACGTGGCAAAAGACGGTAACACCGCAAACGTGGTGGTACGCCATCACTACAACGACGGTATCGCCGAAGATATCAATTACGACCTTCGTAAAATCGACAACGAGTGGAAAGTGAAAATGGGCCCCAACAAGGAAGTATGGCGTACACAGCTTGCCGACGGAACCCATGTTAGCTTCAAGCTCAAGGACAACGATAATAAAGAGGTATTCAAACAGCACATCGGCGACGAGCGAGACTTCATCAAAATCAAAGAGAGCGAAGACGGCGACCGCCACGTACTGAAAGTAAGAGAAGACGGTGAAAGGGATGTCCTGAAGGTTATCGAACACGACGATGAAACCGTTATCAAGGAGAAACACGACGGCCACAAGGAGGTGACCCATATTCCGAACGAATAGGGGATTGAGCCTGAAAGCTTACAAAAAGGGTAAACCGCCGAGCGGTTTACCCTTTTTGTTTTCTTTTTAATGAGGCGGTAAATCTCATGTAGGCCCGATGGGGGAACGGAGGCCGTTTCACCGTACCTCCTTAAAACCAGGATTCTTTGTTTTCCTAATAATCGGATGATTATCCTGAGCAGCTTTCGCCGGCCTTATAGGCGGATTTAAGGGCGCACGTTTGTCGGTTCACGTCGTCCCGGACGAGAGGTACGATCTACTTTTTAGCAGGTTTAGCCCCCGGTTTCCGTGACAGGAAAAGGGCGGCGGTAATAATTCCGATTCCGGTAAGCGACTGCCACGTGGGATGGTCCGACGGGAGAAGCATCCAGCTCAGGATACATGCGCTGACGGGTACGACGAATTTCCAGATATTCAGCTCGGAGACCTTCACGTCCGGGCGGTTGAGAAGGGTGTACCATATCGAAAACGCGGTGGCGGGTATCAGGGCCAGCCACAACAACGCCCCGTAGAACTCCGCCGGGAAGGGCCCCGTTTGGGGTTTCTCAGCAATCAGTCCTACCACGAGCAATAAGAGACCTCCAGTAAAGTTGGCGAACGAGGTAAGGGCTATGGGCGATATGCCGTACTCTTTCTTCTTTACGACCATAATATTTGTATAGCTTCCCATAAGGTTACTGCCTATAAGCAGGGCGATACCGGTGTAAAACCGCCCGGGAGCCGTACCGTCCGCAAGTCCGCCTTTTGTCAGGCTTATGAATATAACGCCTGATATACCGAGGGCGATGGCGCCTATTTTACGCCATGTCAGCCGGTCGTCCCGAAGGGTGAAATGCGCCATAAGGGCCACGAACAGCGGCCCGGCGCCGATTATGATAGCCGAGGTGGAGGCGGGTACCTTGTCCAGCCCCATAAAGAAAAGACCGTACTGCATGAAAGTTTGCAGGAACGCGAACACGAGGGTGAAACGCCAGTAACGGAAGGGCGCCTTCATATCCACCCCGAGCACCAGCATCACCGGTACCAGCAGCAGGCCGGCAAGGGTAAACCGAAGGCCCGACAGGAATATAGGGCCGGTATACTCGAAACCTATCTTCGCCCCGGGAAACGCCGACCCCCAAATCACACAGGCCAGTATGGCCAGAAGGCTGATTTTAAGTGTCGCTTTATTCATGCGCCGGAGGTATGTCGATGGAGCAGTTGACCCAGCCGTTGTCGAAAGATGCCCCGTAACGGCGGTAGAAAGCGAGGGCCGGAGCGTTCCAGTCGAGCGCCTGCCATACCATGCCGCCGAAGCCCAGCCGTCGCGTCTCCCCGATAAGGGCTTCGAACAGCAGTTTCCCCGCTCCCAGGCCGCGGTACTTGGGTTCGACGAACAGGTCCTCGAGGTAAATCCGGCGGCCCTTCCACGTACTGAACCGCGTATAGTAAAGGGCGAACCCTATGGTCTTCCCCTGGTATTCCGCGACGAAACAGTCCCAGACCTTCTCCGGGCCGAACCCGGCCCGCTCGAACTCCTCCGGGGTAATAGTAACCTGCTCTGGGGCCTTCTCGTAAAGGGCCAGGCCCCGCACCAGTTCCAGCAGCCGCGGGCAATCCCCGGGGGTGGCACGCCTTATCCTTATTGCATCCATTTCTTGTCGTATCGGTTATGGTAAGCCGCAAAGTTAGTATTTCGCCGCCAATTACGGAAAGCGCACCCCGGTACGATGGTACGGAATTTGTCAATGTCCTCTATCACACTAATATAATTCTGAAATGGCAACAATTACAAAGACCGCCCCCCGGACAGCGCGTCCGGCCGCCACAACTGCTAAACAGCAGAGGGGACAGGAGTTCAAGAAATTCTTCGTGGACGAGTTGAAAGACATCTACTGGGCAGAAAAGCACCTTGCTAAATCGCTCCCCAAAATGAAACGCGCCGCCACCAGCGAGGATGTTAAAGTCGCGTTCGAGAAGCATACGGCCGAGACCAACCAGCATATATCGATCGTCGAGAAGGTGTTCGGTATACTCGGTGAAACCCCGCGGGCAAAAAAATGCCCGGCAATGCACGGACTTCTCACGGAAGCGGACGAAGTTATCCGCGATACGGAAAAGGATTCGTTCGTTCGCGACGCAGCGCTTATCCTTGCCGCGCAGAAAGCCGAGCATTATGAGATTGCCACCTACGGTACGCTCCGGATTTTCGCCGGTTATATGAACAACAAGCGGGTCGTGACGATGCTCGAAAGCATTCTCGATAATGAAAAGTATACCGATGTATCGCTTACCAAGATTGCCGAAGGGTTCGTAAACCAGCGCGCTGCACAGGAATAGAATCGCGTTACCGCGGCAGGAAAACCGTCGGTCCACCGGTTTACACCACGGCGTATTCAATAGGCTTCACTCAGGGTCCGGGCTTTTCGTACCTTGCCCGGAGTTTTGTACAAGGCACCCTGTAAGAAAATTATGGCCGCGCACCTGCGCGGCCATAATTCGTTACCGTATCTCTGCATTGTATATGGTTCTCAGTAATAACAAATACCGCCGAGGAAATGAAATTCCTCCGGGGTCATGAATATTGGAAGACCTCAGAATTATAAGTTGTTTGTATTCTGAACCCATGGGAGAATACGTCCAGATTTTTGTACACCCTCCATTCCTCGCACATACCCCCGATTAACCGCGGCCGGTCAGCCACTTCCGGAAACCGTCGTAATCCGGCCCGAGGGGAACGCTTTGCTTCTGTTTCCCGACGAACCCTTCGAGCGACCGGGGGAGCGGAACCTCGCCGCCGATAGCCGCCTCCACCGTATGGCCGAATTTGGCCGGGTGGGCTGTTTCGAGCAGCACGCCGTGTTCTCCATCATGTAAACCCTCTTCGAGGGCCAGGTAACCGCAGGCCCCGTGGGGGTCGAGGGTATACCCAGTGGAACTGTGCACGCGTCCGATGCACTGCGTAATCTGCCCGTCGTCGTAACGGAATGCCGAAATATCCCGGCGGATTGCTTCCACATCGTTGGCGTAAAGGTCCAGTATGCGGGCGAAATTACTCGGGTCGCCTACGTCCATCGCATTAGCCACCGTCTCCACCGACGGGCGGGGAGTGTAAACGCCGGTCCGCAGGTATTCGAGGAAAACATCGTTGCGGTTGTTCGCCGCGATAAACCTCCGCACGGGGAGGCCCATCCGCATTGCGAACAATCCCGCGGTAAGGTTGCCGAAATTCCCGCTGGGAACGGCGAAGACCAGCCCGTCGCCTTTACCCGCCCGCTTCATCTGCGCATAGGCATGGAAATAGTAGAACGACTGGGGCAGGAAACGGGCCACGTTAATGGAATTGGCCGAAGTGAGGGTCAAGCGGGTCTTGAGGTCGGAATCCATAAAGGCATGCTTGACAAGCCTTTGGCAGTCGTCGAAAGTGCCGTCGATTTCAATCGCCGTGATATTCTGCCCGAGGGTAGTGAACTGCTTCTCCTGCAAATCGCTTACCTTGCCCTTGGGATAAAGGACCACCACGTCAATTCCCTCCACCCCGAGGAACCCGTTGGCTACCGCGCTTCCGGTATCTCCGGAGGTGGCTACCAGCACGGTAATCCGGCCGGCCTCGCCGTGCGTAAAATGGCCCAGCATCCGGGCCATAAACCGGGCCCCCACATCCTTAAACGCCGCCGTCGGCCCGTGGAACAGCTCCAGCGACCATATTTCCCCACCGACATGCACAACCGGCGTATCGAAACAGAGGGTCGCATCCACGATGCGGTCGAGTTCAGCCTGCGGTATATCGTCCCCGAAGAAGGCCGAAGCTACCGTTTTGGCTATTTCATGGAAACCGAGCCGGTCGATACGCTCGAAAAATTCGTCCGGAAGCCGTCGTATCCGCTCCGGCATGTACAGTCCCTTGTCGGGGGCGAGGCCTTCCGTGACCGCCTGTCGCAGGCCGGCCTGCGGAGCCGTTTGGTTGGTGCTGTAATATTTCATTTTCAGTTTGTGGTCTTTTAAAAAGTAGGGATATTCAGGTGAGTCACAACTCAGGATAGAAGGGTTTTCATAAACTCGCCGCCCTTTATCAATCCGTACGAACCCTCACGTGCCGCTTCCTCGTCGTACCGTGTTACGGCATCGGGCAGCATATCACGGTCCCAGATGAGGAATGGCACCGGTTTGGCCGTGTGGGTGCGGATTGCGCAGGGGGTGGGGTGGTCCGGAAGGACGGCGATGCGTACGCTTTCGTCCCAGGTGGAGACCTCGTCGACGATGGTTTTCAATACCCTCCTGTCCAGATATTCGATTGTCTTAACCTTAAGTTCGGCGTCTCCTTCATGTCCCGCTTCGTCGCTCGCCTCTATATGGAGGAAAACGAAATCCGAATCCCGCAAAGCCTCGAGTGCGGCGGCGGCTTTACCCTCGTAATTGGTGTCGTGCAGGCCGGTCGCGCCTTCGACCTCGATAACTTCCGCCCCGGCGTAAACGCCTATACCTTTTATGAGGTCGACGGCCGATATCACGGCGCACCTGCCCAGCCCGTAACGCGCCGGGAGGGTCTCCATACGGGGGCGGTAGCCCGGCGACCAGGGCCATATCGAGTTTGCCGGTTTCTTACCTTCCGCAATCCGGCGCAGGTTTACCGGATGCCGGGCAAGAAGCCTTTGCGATTCGAGTATAAGGTAACGCAGGTAAGCGGCTGTCCGAGACGGACCGGTGTCCGCGGGGCCGGATTCCCTTGTGTGGTTGCAATCCTGCGGGCTTTGCGGGGTAGCTATTTTATCCCCGCTTTCTTTTGTATCGGTGATTTCGGAGGCCGGTTTTACATTACGGTCTGCCTGCCCGTCGGGCTTGGGCAGTAAATCCGCGAACGGTTCGTCGAGGTGGTCGTGGGGAGGGTGGCACACTACCCGTTTGTCGCCGCCCACTATTTTCAGCAGGTGGCGGTATGATACGCCGGGATGGAAACTGGCCTTAAGGCCGTGGGGGCCGGGAATGCCGCCCAGTTCCGATTGCAGGTACCGCATCAGCTCTGCGGCTTCTTCGCTCGATATATGGCCTGCCGAGTGGTTGAGTATGCGGCCGTCCTCGACGGTTATCAGGTTACAGCGCATTGCCGTTTCGCCATCGTCGATTTTTATTCCCATACTGGCCGCTTCGAGCGAACCGCGCCCTTCATAAACCTCGGCCACATCGTAACCGAGCACCGACAGGTTGGCTATTTCGCTACCGGGCGAGAATCCTTCAGGAATGGTGTCGAGCATACCGGAACGTCCCCGTGCGGCAAGCATATCCATGTACGGGGTTTCGGCGGCCTGCAACGGGGTAAGCCCGCTGAGCCGTTCGACAGGCTCGTCGGCCATTCCGTCCCCGAGTATTATAATGTATTTCATCTCTTTTTCAGATTATCACCGGCCCGCCGGTATCGCCGCTCCGGACGACAACATGGGGCTTGTTCTACACTACAGGCACTCACCTATAATGCCAACTCCCCGCGCCACAGGCCCGGACCGGGTCCGGTGCCGGCATAATAGCCGCCCGTCCCCTGAACCGGCAAATACCCTGCCCTCTTCCGGTTTCGGATGAATCGGGGGCAATGAAATCCGGTCTTCCGGAGGCCTCCGGGTTTTGCTGTCCCTGGTACCGTATGCCGGAAACGGCAGAAGTCATCGTATATTGGCGATGCTTATTATATCGGCGAATACCCCGGCGGCGGTAACGGCCTCGCCGGCGCCGTAGCCTTTGATTTGCATCGGGTATTCCTTGTACCGTTCGGTGGTAAGTGATATTACGTTGTTGCTTCCCGCCAGTTCGTAGAACGGGCTGGAGGAATCCACTTCCCGCAGGCCGACCTCGGCCTTTCCCTTATCCAGCACCGCTACGAAGCGCAGACGGCAACCGCGCGCTTCCAACTCCCTGCGCCGTGCTTCGAACTCGGCGTCCAACTGCGGAATCGCCTTCCAGAAATCCTCGACGCTTCCTTCGAAATATCGGTCCGGAATGAACAGGTTTGCCTTTACCTCGTCCTGCTCCAGCCGGTAACCGGCCTCGCGCGAGAGTATCACAAGTTTGCGGATTACGTCCTTGCCGCTCAGGTCGACCCTCGGGTCAGGCTCGGCGTAACCTTCCTCCTGCGCCATACGGATGGCCCTGCTGAACGAAATCCTCTCGTCCATAACGTTGAAAATATAATTCAGGGTTCCCGAAATAACCGCTTCGATACGGTTTATACGGTCGCCGCTGTTGCGCAGGTCGCAGATGGTATTTATAATCGGAAGCCCCGCCCCGACATTGGTCTCGAAAAGGAATTTCACACCCCTGCGCCTCGCGGTCTGCCGTAGGCTGTCATACACCTCATAACGGTCGGAAGCGGCTATCTTGTTGGCCGTCACCACCGAAATGTTTTTTTCGAGCAATGCCTGGTAAATAGAGGCCACCTCGGCGCTGGCCGTACAGTCCACGAACACGGAGTTGAATATGTTCATCCGCACCATCTCGTCCCGGAACAGCTCCGGTGACGATGCACGGCCTTCGCGCTCCAGCTGGTTGCGGTAATCAGACAGGTCGATACCTTTTCGGTCGGTTATGAATTTTCGTGAATTGGTTATACCCACCACGTTCACCTGCAACTGGTTTTCCTTCAGCAGCGTGGGTTGCTGTAAGCGAAGCTGCTCCAGCAGGCTGGCACCCACAAGCCCGATGCCGGCTATGAAGATATTGAGAACCTGGTACTCCGACAGGAAGAACGAATCGTGGATAACGTTCATGGCTTTACGCAGGCTCTTCTCCTGCACTACGAACGAAATATTGGTCTCCGAGGCACCCTGTGCGCAAGCAATCACGTTGATGCCGTTACGCCCGAGTGTACCGAACAGCTTGCCGGCGATACCGGGAGTGAGGCGCATATTTTCGCCTACGATAGCTACCGTAGCCAGGCCGCATTCCCGCTTTACCGGGTTTATTTCACCCTGGACTATTTCCAGCGCGAACTCCTGCGAGAGCACTTCTACCGCCTTGTCGGCGTCCAGCGCGTTGACCCCTATGGACGTATTGTTCTCCGAGGCGGCCTGCGAGACGAAAAATACGCTTATCCCCGCCTTTGCAAGGCTCTTGAATATCCGGTAGTTGACCCCTATGATGCCCACCATCCCCAGGCCCTGCACTGTAATAAGGCACGAGTCGGCAACCGACGAGATACCTTTGATGGCCTTGTTGGAGCCGACCACCTTCTCGCTCGATATGTACGTACCCGGTGACCCGGGGTTGAATGTATTCTTTACGATGATGGGTATGCCCTTGTGGAAAACCGGGAATATGGTTGGGGGGTAGATGACCTTGGCCCCGAAGTTACACAACTCGATGGCTTCCACGTAACTCAGCTTTTCGATTACATAGGCGCTCGCCACCATCTTCGGGTCGGCCGTCATAAAGCCGTCCACGTCGGTCCATATCTCCAGCACCGATGCGTCGACGGCCGCCGCGATAACGGCCGCCGTGTAGTCCGAACCGCCGCGTCCCAGCGTGGTGACGTCTCCCGTGTCGAGGTCCGAAGCGATGTAACCCGGCACAACGGTGACCTGCTCGCGACCTCCCGGGAAAGCCTCGAGTATAAGCCTGTCGGTGGCCTTGAAATCTATAACGTGTTTATGGAAGTAGGGCCGGGTCTTTATTATATCCCGCGCGTCCACTAGCCCCGAACCGGTTATGGCGCCGTGCACTATCACCGACGACATCCGCTCGCCGTAACTCAGCACGGCGTCCGTGGTTTTCTGCGACAGGTCGCGGATTAGGTAGACGCCTTTCAGGATGTTGGTCAGCTCGTCGAACATGGCCTCCAGCCGTGCGGAGACCCCTGCCTGCGTATCGTCCGGCACCACTTCGGCGCACAGCTCCCTGTGGCGGGCCACCATCGTGTCGAGTTCGGCTTTGTATCCCACATCCCCCGTGAGCGCCATGCGGGCTGTGGAGAGCAGCTGGTCGGTTATGCCGCGAAGCGCCGAAACGACCACTATCGTACCCTCCCCGGTACATCCCGAAACTATATCACTCACCTTTCTCACAGCGTCGGCCGTCCCCACGGACGAACCGCCGAACTTCAAAACCTTCATAAAAATCTTTTTATTCCTAATATGGTGCAATTTTACGACATTTTGCCCCTATTTCCTAATAGCGCCTTGCCGGCAATGGAAAATGTAACGGATTTGCCCGTCACCGTCAAAAATTATATACAAACATCGTTTCCGTGCGGGTTGGCGAGTGGGAGATTGTCATTTTTATCGGTGTCGCTACGAACCAGGAGAAATCGGAGCGGGAGCGGGAATCTGTCATTGGCATATAAAGTATTCCGGGCACGGCCGGAATTTCCACTGCCGGCATATATAAGGTACCTGCTGTTGTCGCGTAAATCGACTCCGCCGAGGTTTGCAAAACGCCACCGGTTGGTTATCTTTGCATCCGTAAAGAAACGAAACCGAATTAAACCGGAAGATATGAAACTGAAAGATATACTTTCTATTTCGGGCCAGCCGGGCCTGTATAAATACATCGCACAAAGCAAAAACGGCGTTATAGTGGAATCGCTTGCGGACGGAAAGAGGAGCAATGCGACTTCCAGTTCGCGGGTGAGTGCGCTGGGTGAAATATCGGTCTACACGGAAACCGACGAGGTGAGCCTTGCCTCGATATTCACCTCCATGTTCGAAAAGTGTGAAGGGAAGGAGACAATCAGCCATAAATCGTCCCCGGATCAGTTGAAGGAACTCTTCGGCGAAGTGCTTCCCGATTACGACCGCGACCGGGTGCACGTCTCCGATATGAAGAAGATAATTTCGTGGTACAACATCCTCGTCGCAGCCGGTATGACCGACTTTTCGGTGGAGGAGCCCGAAGATGAGGAAGTCGAAACCGACGGGGAAGAAGAAGCCGGACAATAGTAGCCAGGCCCAACACGAAGCCCGGTAAGCCCATTCCACCGCCGGGCAGGTATACCCGAAGCTACTGCCGTTCTCAATCCGGTGGTATATTTGAAAACTCAAATCTCTCCGGCACCATAGCCCGGCCGGGGTTACAGCCGTTATTCTTAAAGCCGCATTCCGTCGCCGGGGTGCGGTTTTTGTTTGGGGTATTCCGTCGGGGCGGCCCGGAGGATTGTCGTCCGGAGTGACTGGTATCCGGCGGAATTTTATAACTTTATAAGTATGGAATACAGGATTGAGAAAGATACGATGGGTGAGGTGAGGGTGCCCGCGGGCGCATATTACGGCGCGCAGACCCAAAGGAGCATAGACAACTTCCCGATTGCGAGGGATACCGACCGGATGCCCGTGGAGATTATCCGGGCGTTCGGTTACCTGAAAAAAGCGGCGGCGATAACCAACGCCCGGCTCGGTGTGCTCGACGACGGAAAATGCGAACTTATCTGCCGGGTATGCGAGGAAATAATCGCCGGACGACTCGACGGGGAGTTCCCGCTGGTAGTGTGGCAGACAGGCAGCGGCACGCAGACCAATATGAACGTCAACGAAGTTATAGCCAACCGCGGTCAGGTCCTTGCCGGCGGGTCGCTCGCCGACCGAGAAAAAATTCTCTCCCCGAACGACGACGTCAACCGCTCGCAATCCTCCAACGATACGTTTCCCACCGCTATGCATATCGCGGCCGGCAGGATGATTCTCGAAACCACCCTGCCGGGCCTTCGTCGGCTGGCGGACACCTTCGCGGCCAAAAGCAGGGAGTTTATGGGTGTCGTGAAAATAGGACGAACCCATTTGATGGACGCCACACCGCTTACCCTGGGACAGGAGCTGAGCGGATACGCGGCCCAGTTGGGCTATTCGGTGCGGGCCATCGAGCGTACCCTCCCGCGTATTTACGAACTTGCCCTCGGCGGTACAGCAGTGGGAACGGGTATCAATACCCCGAAAGGGTTTGCGGAGCAGGTCGCCGCCGAAATCGCCCGGCTTACGGGTATCCCGTTCGTCACTGCACCGAACAAATTCGAGGCGTTGGCGACCCATGACGCGCTTGTCGATGCGCACGGCGCGCTCAAAAGTGCGGCGGTGTCGCTGATGAAGATAGCCAACGATGTCCGGATGCTCGCTTCCGGCCCCCGGGCCGGGATTGGTGAGATACGCCTCCCGGAGAATGAACCCGGCTCGTCCATAATGCCCGGCAAGGTGAACCCCACGCAGTGCGAATCGCTCACCATGATTGCCGCTCAGGTAATGGGTAACGATGTGGCTATATCGGTGGGTGGTTCGAATGGGCAGTTCGAGCTGAACGTGTTTAAACCGTTGATAATTTACAACTTCCTGCATAGTGCCAAACTGCTGGGTCAGGGGTGCGCCAGCTTCGACGAGCACTGCGCGGCGGGCATCGAGCCGGTGGCCGCGCGGATAAAGGAACACCTCGACAATTCCCTGATGCTTGTTACGGCCTTAAATCCTGTAATCGGATACTATAAGGCTGCAGAAATAGCTCGTAAGGCTTTCGCGGAGGATAAAACACTCCGGCAGGTGGCAATCGAGAGCGGTTATGTTTCCGGCGAGGAGTTCGACCGGATAGTCGACCCCTCGAAGATGGTCGGCCCGTTGCCCGGGCAATAATTCCCGGAACAGGCGCAGGACATTTACCGGCCCCATAAAGCGGGAGGCTATCCACGCACGCTCGAATTTTCCGATGACGCTTTAACGGGTCGGCGACATTGATTTTAAGCAGAAATTCTTCGGGCAGGCAGTAAAAATACCCGGGCGGTGAAATTTGTCCGGGTTTCTTATATTTGCACTTAGTGTCTTTACGGGGTGTCGGATATACGGTTATTTGCATTATTCGTAAGTGACTGACGGGCGGCAATACTTTATCAGTAGCGACCGGCTTCGGGGAGGTTCGTCCCTACGGAGTCCCGGAAGTGCCTTAGTACCGGAGGACCGGATTATTAGATTATCGGAGTATCAGTGTATCAGAGTGACGTTGTACCAATGAATCAAATATAGTATAATATAATAGGCTATGAAAAACGATATTAAAAAAGTAATTATGGAAAAACTCGGCCGGGAGGTGGTCTCGATGCCTTACGGCGACGGAATCGTCGAGACGGCCGGAGGAGAGCGGTACTTCCTGAAAAAAGGCCGGCCCTCGGCCGCGTTCGCGTGCGAGGCCACCGGGCTTGCCGAACTCGCGACGGCGGAAGGTATCAATGTGCCGGATGCCGTGCTGTGGGGTGACGATTTTATCCTGTCGACATACATAGAACCGGGCCGTCCTGCGGACGGGTTCTACTCCGAACTGGCCCGGATGGTGGCTCGACTTCATCGCCGTACGGCTCCGGTCTTCGGCTTCCGCGAGGACAATTTTATCGGGGCCAACCCGCAGCCAAATCGTGCGGAAGGCTCCGAGGCGACCGACTGGGCAGAATTTTATTACAGCAAACGGCTTAAATACCAGTTGGAGATGGCCCTCGGGACCGGATACTTCGGCAAGGGCGTTTGGGACATCCTTTACAGGCTACGCGAAACAGTCGACCGGATGCTGTCGGGTATCCTTGAGCCACCCGCGCTCCTGCACGGCGACCTATGGAACGGCAACTACCTCTGCTCGTCGTCCGGCGAGCCGTGGCTTATAGACCCGGCCGTCTACTATGGCCACCGGGAGACGGATATTGCCATGACGATGCTTTTCGGCGGCTTTCCCGAGGAGTTTTACCGGGCCTACGACGAGGCCTATCCGTTGCAGGAAGGATGGCGCGACCGGGTGCCGCTATACCAGCTCTACCATGTCCTGAACCACCTGAATATATTCGGTAGTGGTTATCTGCGGCAAGCCGAGAACATTATCAACGGCATTACCGGGTAGCCGTATCAGGAACGCAGCAGTTTATGTAACCCAAAGTAAAATCCTTATCTAAGAAGTTGCAGAGTTTGCATGATTTACCTAAAGAGTGGAATTATAATCCCAACGGTAGATTCTTCACTTCGTTCAGAATGACAATTGTCATCCCGAAGAACCGTAATGTGACGAGGGGGCTACAACTTTCTAACCTTGATCTCCTTCTTATCGATAAAATTCGGATAGCGGAACTTGGGAATCCCGAGTGCCATCCCCGCATGAACCCGTCCCTGAATTCCGAGTATCTTTTCCAGTTTGTGCGTCTTGTCCTGCATCAGCGCATTGCAAACGAATCCGGTATAAAACTGGGTAACCCCGAGGCTTTCGGCCATAAGCGACGCGTTCTGGTAGGCGAGGTTCGCATCCTGGCATCCGAACCGCGAAGAGGCCGGTGCATGGATAAATATCACGGCCGTCGCCCCGCGCAATATCATGTCGCGGCCCGAGTCGTACATCTGTTTCAGCCGCGCCAGCCTTCCTGCCATCCGGTACAATTCGGGCTTTAACCTGCGTATAACCGGTTTCACCAATGGTTTTTCCATCTTCCTGGTGATATTATAAAACACCTCCACCGTGTGAGCGGAGATGGCTTTCAGCTTCTCCGGGTCTGTCACCACGGTGAAACTCACTTCCTGGAGGTTGCTGGCCGTGGGGGCGCGGTGGGCTGCCTCCAAAATCAGGTCTATCTTCCCGGCCGGAACGGGTTCGCGGGATAATGCACGGTTCGACCGGCGCGAACGTATCAGCAGCAGCGTCTGATCCGGGGTTGGAAGTTTTTCCGTTTCGATGGCGTGGACCTTTGCGGGCGGGAAGTCGCTGTGGCGCACCGAGAAGGTCGGGCAGGCGGCTACGCAGTGGCCGCAGACGATGCAGTTCTCCGGCCGGCTCACTATTATTTCCCTTTTGGCCCCGATATCGAAAACCGAAGAGGGGCAGACCGTGGCGCATCTGCCGCATTTGATACAGGTTGCCCTGTCTATGTTTATTGAGAAGTCCATATTTGCTTTTTTTGATGGAAACAGGTCCAAATATATAAAATCATTCCGGTATTTTTACCGGCCGATATTAGTATCTTTACAGCCCGCTGCCGGTGGAAGTCGTACGTATTATGTGTATTGCAGGTATGGTTGTGCAATAAATGTGCAACGGGCTGGTATGACCGGGCGGGTTGAATAAGTTTAACATAAATTATACAGCTATGAAAAGGAACATTATCAAAATTATGGCCGCAGTGGCGGTCCTTGCCGGGGGATGGGCCTGCGGCGCAAATACGGCCGGCACACCGGCGGACGGCGAGGGTTCCGTTCTGGACGTTATTTTCGAGCGCAAGAGCGTACGCAGTTACGCCGACCGCGCCGTGGAGCAGGAAAAGGTGGACGTACTGGTTCGCGCCGCTATGGCGGCCCCGTCGGGTATGGACCGCAGGCCGTGGGAAATAGTGGTGGTGGACGACCGCGAAACACTCGACCTGCTTGCGGAGACGGGCGCCAAGATGGTTACCGAAGCGCCGCTCGCGATTGTTATTTGCGGTGACACCGACAAGTCGTCGTACTGGTACCTCGATTGCTCGGCCGCCACGCAGAACCTGCTGCTTGCCGCTGAAGCCCAGGGGCTGGGAGCCGTCTGGACGGCCGCCTACCCGTACGAGGACCGGATGGGCCACGTAATAAACGCGCTCGGCCTGCCGGCGAACGTGCTTCCGCTGGCGGTGGTTCCCGTAGGCTACCCCTCGGGCGATAATACGCCCAAGGATAAGTACGACCCCTCGAAAGTGCATACCAATAAATGGTAACGGGCAGCGGCTTCGGTCTTGCCGGTAAAAAGTGCTTCGTCACGGGCGGGGCCAACGGCATAGGCCGTGAAATAGTAAGGGCGTTCACACAGGAGGGCGCCCTTGTCTTTTTCTGCGACCGGGACCCGGCGGCAGGTCGCCGGCTCGAGTGTGAAGTCGGCCGTGGGTCGTTCTACGAGGTGGACGTGACGGATGCCGCGGCGCTGGAGAAGGCCCTCCGCGATGCCGCGGGGCCGGGAAAGGCGCTGGACATTCTGGTCAATAACGTGGGGGTATCGGAGTTCTCGCCCCTGCTCGAAACTGACGTGGAACGGTTCGACAGGGTGATTGCCACCAACCTGCGTCCCGTGTTCGTCGCTTCGCGTGTTTTCGCGCAATTGTGGAACGCCCGTTTCGGGTTTCCGTCCGGTTCCGTGGTCCCGGATGAACGGGAAGTGACCGGAGCCTCTTCCGGAACTGACTATGGAGCCGCCGCCGGAACCTGCTCCACAACCGGTGTTATCCGGCCGGGTAGACGTACCGGGAGCGGTGCAGGTGATATGGCAAGACCCCTTACCGGCAACGGCGATGGGTTCGAAACTGCCCTCGCTGACGGCCCGGGAACCGTCAGCGGAGCGGAGATACCATGCGGAAGGATTATCAATATAGCCTCTACCCGCTGGGCGCAGAGCGAGCCGGGTTCGGAAGGCTATGCCGCCTCGAAGGGCGGTATAGTGTCGTTAACCCACGCCCTGTCTGCATCGTTCTCAGGCAGCGGGGTAACCGTCAACTGCGTCAGCCCCGGCTGGATCGAGACGGGCGATTACGGGGCGCTTTCGGCCTCCGACCATGCACAGCACCCTTCGGGGAGGGTGGGGCGCCCCGGCGATATCGCCCGCGTCTGTCTCATGCTTGCCGATCCCCGTAACGGCTTTATCGACGGGGAGAATATAGTGGTGGACGGCGGAATGACCCGTAAAATGATGTACGTTTAGGGGCGGTTGCCCTGCCCGGGGGAATCGTTTTTGCACTTACCACGGCGGCCCTTCGGGGGGTCGCCGTTTATTTTTACGGAAAGAGCGGCAACACCTCGGAGGCCGGTAATTAAACATTGGGTGCCATGAAAGAATTCAAGGTTAAAAGGATTTACGAGCCCCGGTCGGAGGACGACGGTTACAGGGTTTTTGTGGACCGTTTGTGGCCGCGCGGTAAAAGAAAGCAGGATCTGGATTACGACCTTTGGGCGAAGGAGCTTGCCCCGTCGCCCGAGCTGCGGCGGTGGTACCACGAGGATACGGAGGGTAGGTGGGAGGAGTTCGCCCGGCGCTACGAGCGGGAACTTGCCGTCGGCCATGCCGCAGATTACCTCCGCGATTACGTGGAAGGTTACGATATCGTTACGCTTTTATATGCGGCTAAAAACCCGGTCCATAACCATACGCTGGTACTGGCCGATTACCTGCGTAACCATTTCTGAGCCGGGGAGACGGTATACCCGATATTTGCCATATCTGCGTGGAGGTCCGGTAAGCAGCGGCCCGGTCATCCGGCATTTCTGCATTCCTATATACATCCCGGCATCCCGGTAATATAGAGTCTGAGTAAAGGTTATGGGAATATTATCTCCGGGAGCTATTTTCGATGTTATGCAACAGCCGCCTAAATTTTGCATCCATGCATACAGTGTCGGTTTGAGTGTTATGGGATTATTGCCGGGCGCCCGCCATATTTGGATGCAGGGTAACAGCCGCCCGGGTAAGCGAATTAGGGCTTGGGCTTATCTGAAAAATATTTATTCCTTTATAAGGTTAACCACCGGGCAATTTATAACAATTCACTCCTTGCCGGGTTGTCCCTCTCATTGGCCGGGGAATGCTCTTTATACCTAGTACGGTTTCACAAAAAGCCGCCGACCCGGAATCCCGGGTCGGCGGCCTTATATATTTCGGACGGTGCGGGTTACGCCAGTTTCGACATGAACCGCTCCCGGTCTACTATAAACCTCGTGTGGGTACCCTCGCCGATAAGCCCCTTATCGTCCCACGCGCTTACTCCGAATATCAGTTTCCGGCCCTCTACCGCTTCGAGTACGGCCTTTGCATGGACGGTCGCTCCGGCCGGCGTGGCCTTTTGGTGAGATACGTTTATTTGGGTGCCGACCGTTGTAGACCCTTCCGGCAGGCGCCCGGCCACGCAGTTCATAGCTGCGTTTTCCATCAGCGCCACCATAGACGGGGTGGCGAAAACCTGCATGTCGCCCGAACCCATTGCCGCGGCGGTGTTTGCCTCGCCCACGGTAATGACGGCTACATATTCCAGTCCTGTTTTCAATTCCATTGCCGTACCCGTTAATTTTTGTCGGTCAACCTGTCGGCCATCGCCTTGGCAAGCACGTCGCAGGCGGCGTATTTCTCCTCGGTTGCGCAACCCAGCATCTCGGCCGGGTCGGCTACCAGTTCCCAGCCGCTCTTTTCGGCAAACTGTTTAAGGTTCCGCACTCCGCCGCCGCTCCAACTGCACGAGCCGAACAGTCCCAGCAAGCGGTCCTTGACTCCGTAATGCAATATTTCGGTGCAAAGCTGTTCCATAAGGGGGAACATCTCCGTGTTGTATGCGCAGCTCCCGAGCATCACCCCGCGGCACCTCCATATTTCACTTATCAGGTAAGAGATGTGGGTCTTCGAAACATCGTATACCCGGATATCCCGCACCCCGCCCCGGGAAACCATGTGGGCTATGTAATCGGCCATGTGGGCCGCGTTGCCGTACATCGAGGCGTAAATAACCACCAGAGCGTCCTCGGTCTCGCACTTGCTCCACTTGTCGTACAGTCCGACCACCCTGGCCACATTCTCCTGCCACACGGGTCCGTGCACCGAACAGATGGTATCGATTTGTACTCCGCTCAGCTTGCCGAGGGCCTTTTGCACCATGTTACCGTACTTACCCACAATGTTGGAATAGTAGCGGCGCATCTCGTTCTCGTAATACCCGAATTTCACGTCCTTATCCAGCACCCCGCCGTCCAGTGTCCCGAACGTTCCGAAGGCGTCGCCGGAGAAGAGCGTTTTTTCGGTCTGGTCGTAGGTCATCATGGTTTCGGGCCAGTGGACCCACGGGGTCATATGGAATTGCAGTTTGTGGTGGCCCAGGTCGAGCGTATCGCCGTCCTTCACTTCGCGAAGGTTTTTTGGAAGATCGCCGAAATAGGCCCGCAGTATGTTGAAAGTCTTATTGTTGCCGACAATTTCCACCTCCGGGTAACGGCGCACCACGGTCGCGATTTCACCCGAATGGTCCGGCTCCATGTGGTTTATGATAAGGTAGTCGAGCGGCCGTCCGCCCAGTATCGATTCCAGTTTGGCCAGATAAGACCCGTCCGTACCCATTTCGATGGTGTCGATAAGTGCGGTCTTCTGGTCCGCTATAACGTACGAATTGTACGACACGCCATACGGCAGCGGCCAAAGGTTCTCGAACCGGTGTTTGCGACGGTCGTTGGTTCCTATCCAGTGTATCTTGCCTGTGATTTCAACGTTGAAGAACATTATTTCGGAAGTTTAAATTGTTCGTATATAAGGTGAGGTTATTCCGGCGCGTAAGTGTGGTTATAACCGCATTCCGGACGCCGCGCACCTTGCAATTTCCATGCCCTGGGCTCCCCACGCAACTACCACGCTATCCGCTGCTTTTAATAGTTCGCTGGAACCATCGTTCCGTGCTTAGGGGGCCGGTCCCGTCCTCCCTTGTGGAAATCGGCCCAGTCCTTCCTCATGGAAACTGGCCGTCTTTCCCGGTGGTAATCCGGCCGTCATTCCTCGTGTCATGGCATTTACCCACCGCGGTCCCGGCCATCGGTCTCCACCTCCCCGGGTCGTCGGGCCGCCACGCAGCCCGCCGGCGGGTACAAATATAACTCTTTAATCACTATATTTGAACCCCGGGTATCAAATCGTTGCCCCGCGGTTAGAACGGATTTTGTATCTATGATATATATGGGTAACATAAACAGGTTTTTCATACTTCTCCCGGTCGTCTTTACGGCCGCCTTTACCTCCTGTTTGGGCAGGCGCGGAACGGCGGACGACCTTCCTAACGTGGTGGCAAACGGGGCTGAGGCTGCCGCATACACACATCCCGCCGGGGAACACGTGCCGGAACCCGCGAATACGCTCAAAAGCTATACGGCCCTGCGGCTGGACTCTCTCGGGCTGGTAGACATAGCGGACCACGACCCGCGGATAGCTGTCTACCTGGTATATGCCACGCCGGATAATTTCGTCGGGGAGGTAATGTACGACGACCTGCTGGAAGCGTACCTTCTGCCGGAGGCGGCCGCGAAATTGTCCCGGGCGCAGGACCTGCTCGAGGAGCGCCGGCCGGGTTACCGCATCATAGTCTACGATGCCGCGCGGCCTATGTCGGTACAGCGCCGGATGCGTCGGGTCGCCGAGGCTACGGGTAAGCAGCTCTATGTCGCAAATCCGGCAAACGGGGGCGGGCTGCACAATTACGGCGCGGCGGTGGATGTCTCCATCCTCGATGCCGACGGGATTCCGCTCGATATGGGTACCGAATACGACCACCTCGGCCCGGAGGCCAATATCGACGATGAACAGCGCCTGGTGGCACGGGGAATAATTACGCAGGGCCAACTCGACAACCGCCTGCTGCTGCGCTCCGTTATGCGTGAGGCCGGGTTCACCACCGTGACCAGCGAATGGTGGCACTTTAACCATGTTTCACGCCAAAAGGCGCGTGAACTTTACCCGCTGATCGATTTTTAGGTAACCAATACCGGGTATAACGACAAAATTTTAAGGTGGGCGGATTTAGGGAGCCGGGTGTGGTGCCCATGGAAGTTCCGGGTATGTAAAGCTCACACCTGGTCTTAGTTATAAAAGGAAAATCTTCATCAGCAATTCCCGTAACAGTTCACCTTCCGAAGCGCTTCCGGCATTCATTCCCTTGCTCTTCATGTCGTATTCGCGGAGCATGCCGAGTATTACGAACACTTTTTTATTCGGGTAGAGAGCGGCGGCCTGTTTGTATTCGTTGAGAAAGAATGCCGACGGTATTTTCAGCATGCGGGCCAGCTCGGCGTCGGCAGGCATGGCGCTTCCCCGGTTGCGGGAAAGCCACTTCTGGTAATTTACTATAAATATGCGTTGGAAGTGTGAAAAAAGGGTGCTGATGGTTACCAGCAGTGGATTGTGTTTAGGGTTGCGCGAGAAATGTTCCGCGATAAGGAGCGCCTTTTTCATATTCCGTTCGCTGATGGCGCGGGTCAGCTCGAAGTTGTTGAAGTCCTTGCTGATGCCGATGTTTTGCTCGATATGGTCCGCGGTTATGGTCGGGGTCCCTTCGGGCAGGTATGTGGTGAGCTTGTCCAGCTCGTTCGATATTTTTGCAATATCGGCCCCGAGATGGTCCGTGAGCATGGTTAGCGCCTTGGGTTCGATACCGAAACCCTTTGACCGGACGAAATCCGCCAGCCAGCTTCCTATCTCGTAGTCCCGAGGCCGCACCGATTCGAACACCACGCCGATTTTGCTGACATGCCTGTAAAGGGCTGAACGTTTGTCTATGTTCTTCTCCTTGTGGCATATTACCAGTACCGTGGTCGCCGAAGGGGCCTGCGTGTAAAGCGATAGCTTGTCAATGCCGCGCAACTGCTGGGCTTCCTTGAGGATTACAACCTGATAGGAGCCCATCATCGGCATCTGCTTGCAGAAATTAATTATATCGCCGCATTCGCTGTCCTTCCCGTAGGCCGTAATCTGGTTGAAGGCACGCTCTTCCTCGGTCAGCACCCGGGTCGCCAGCAGGTCGGCCAGGCGGTCGATAAAATATCCTTCCTCGCCCATAAGCAGGTAGACCGGAGCGTACTTCCCGCCGCGGATATCCCTGGCGATGGAAGTAAACCTGGCTATACTGTCCCGGAAACTGACACTGCTTTTGGCCATTTGTTAGGTCTTGTAAATCTTTTTTGGCTGAAAACCAGCCTGGCTTTCACACCGTCTTCGGCATGGTTTTAAGAGGCTTTATAACTCCTTTTTTCCACCGTGCCCAACGATGCGCAAATGTACGAAATTTTACCAACGGTTCAATTCTTTCGCCGAGCTAATTTCCCGGCGGTGAATTCCACGTTGCTTCGGAATGATAAACTAACACTATGTCATCCTGAGGAGCATAGTGACGAAGGATTTACCGCCGGAATATCGAAATTAATAGGAATATGTCTGATAATAATCTCATTTCCCGGCGATATTCCCTTCACTCCGTCAGGAAAAATAGAGTGATGTAATGTGATATTTTGCAGTTAAAAAACATCCATACACCTCCGGTGTAACTTTGATTAAGCCATATAAGCAAAAGCACAGGTCCCCGTCCGGGGCCTGTGCTTTTGTCTGAACCGCTCCGGATTACCCTACCAACCCATTGATAAGGAAGATAATGGCAACACCGAGGATAGCGTAAAGCTCCGGGATAACCGCGAGGATAAGCGTATTACCCAGCACATTATGGCCGTTGCCTATGGCAGCGATACCGTTCGCACAGGTCTTGCCCTGCATCCACGAACTGATAAGGGCCACAAAACCCATGATAAGGCCGCCGGCCAGCACGCCGCCCGCCTGCACCCAGGTGATTGAGTCCACGAGAAGGCCCTGCATGATAAAGAAACCCACGAACCCGTAGAGACCCTGACTACCCGGGAGGGCCGACAGGACGAGGTAGCTACCGAACGCGCCGCTGTTCTTTTTCATTGCGCCTACCGATGCCTGTCCCGCGATGGACGTACCGATGGCGCTGGCAACTCCGCTCAATCCTACCATGAAAGCTATACCTATCCAGGCTAAAACGATTGGTGTCATAAATCTGATTTTTAATTAAACATTTATTTTCGTTTGTTGTTATTCTTTTTTTAAGCGCTTGCCGCCGCTATGCCGGGGTCTGCGCCTTGTTCCTTTTCAGGGGGTTGAAGGCCCGCTGTGTGGCTTCGAAACCCGCGTTGCCGTAGAACTCCACGAATGTAAGGCGCATCGG
This sequence comes from Alistipes sp., assembly GCA_021202985.1. Classification (GTDB taxonomy): domain Bacteria; phylum Bacteroidota; class Bacteroidia; order Bacteroidales; family Rikenellaceae; genus WRDF01. The sequence goes on along the minus strand of JAJQCA010000072.1, from coordinate 34,614 downwards.
ATGTACAAAGGCGCTGAGCGTCGACATGAACAGCGTGATTCCGTGACCGATAGTCAGTATCAGGATTATGCTGATTTGCCTTAACACCGGTATATCGGGACTCAGCCCCAACGCCAGCTGGTTAAATACCGAGGCGAGGATGCCGCCCGACAGGCCGATTGCGAACAACCGGATGTAGCTCAGCACGTCGCCGATAATGCCCGTGATGTGGTTATAAGTGTTCCACAGCCCGGCCCCGAAATTCACGAACGGGTTTTTGCCCGGCGAGTTAAGGAAGAACATCATGAACAGCCCTATACCGGCCGCAATCCAAAATGCCGTCGACCCGAAACCGTACTGCTCGTAGCCCATCGAACCTAGCGCGTAGCATACCAGCCCGGCAACCAGCACGATAATCCACCCGAGGGTGGCCAGCGAGTACCTGAACCCGAACTGCCGGCTGAGGTTAACCACCTTCAGGCACATGCCGAATAGGATCTGTATCACACCCAGACCGAGTGCCAACGCGAACATATTGTCGGGCGAGAGTATGTAGTTGCGGAAGTCGCCGAACCACTCAATATCGGCCAGCTGTATGCCGAAAAACGAACCGAGGAACGTCCCGCATATCATGGTCGACAATCCGCAAAGGGTCACCAGGCTCACGGCGGGCCGGAGCTCCGGTTTCACCTTGCCGCGCATCACCAGGCCGAGAATAAAGAATATCAGCCCGTAACCGGCGTCCGCGAGGCAAAGCCCGAAGAAAAGCACGTAGAACGGCCCGAAGAACGGTGTAAGGTCGAGTGTGCCGTATCTGGGAAGCGAGTAAAAGCCGCCGATAATTTCGAACATCCGGTTGAAGCGGTTGTTTCGCAACATCACGGGCGGCTCGTCATCCGGCGTGGGGTCCGATTTGATGTAGAAAAGGTTGGGGTAGTCCGCCAGCATGGCGTCCACCTTCCCGGCAGTCTCTGCCGTGGCCCAACCCTCCAGCACCGCGAGTGTCCCTTCGGCCGCGTCGCTGCCCGAACCGGCAGCCTGCTCGAGGTGCAGCAGTTCCTGCTCCGCAGCTCCGTGTTCAGCGATAAGGTCCACCGATGCGGCAGCCCGCCGGATCGTGGCCTTCAGCGCATCCCTCTCGGCGACCAGTTGTTCTATCTCGGTCTCTTTCTCCGCGTAGGTCATTTCGGGTGCACGGTCCTCCTGCGCGTTTATAAGCACTTCGGCTCCCGGCGTGGTTACCACCACGAACCAGGTCATTCCCTCCGACACACTCACCGGGTAGACCAGATACTGGTCGTTCCACTCGTCGAAATGCGAATCGAACTCTTTCGTGTAAGCGTGGAAGAAACGCAGTTTCACACCGGTACTTTCCAGCTCGGCTATCTTTTCCGGGCTGAAACCGCCCCACTTTCCGAGGTATTCGAGGTCCTTACGGCCCTGTGCTATCTGCGCCGTCAGGTTGTCCTCCGCGGTAGACGCTTTGACGTAAGCTTCATACGCCTCCTCACCGCTCGGGTAGGGCACGGCCGATTTAATCTCCTCGTCTCCGGCCATGACCCGCAGGCGGGAAACGGCCGCGCGGTGCCGGTCGATCGAAACCATCAACTCCCGCTCCTTCTCGTCGGGTTCCCATCCGCGGACGGTAATGTCCACCAGCCCGAGGTCCTGCAGTTTTTGCAGGAAATCGTTCTTCTGGCCCGCGAAAAGCACCAGGTCGTATTTCATCATCCTTACGATCATACGGCCACCTCCTTTCCCTGCCCGGCGGCCGCGGCCGCCTGCCGGTTCTTTACTATCTTTTGAGAACTCTTGGAGAGGTTCTCCTCGTCTTCCAGGAAACGCTTGATCTTGCGGATAGCGTCCTGGTAGCCGGGAATTTGCACTTTCTCGTAAAGGTTTACCTTCTGTGTGGTCTTCTTCCGGGCATAGTCCAGCAGGCTGGTTTTATGGCGGAAGAACTCGTATTCGAGGCTGAGCTGCGACATCTGTTTCAGCAGGCCTATCCCGTCGGCATACCATGCCGGGCTGCTGAACAGGTCGTAGGGCTTCTGTTCGAAAATTACCTCCCGGAGCACCGGTATGCGTACCCCGGCGATTTTTGTAATCTCCAGGTCCACATCCCTGATACTCAACAGGCCGGTGTCGAACTCCCCCCACAAGGCAGTCATGTATTCGTACCGGCGGACAAGGGCCTGAAGCCTCTGCTCGTAATCGGCGGCCGAATCTTTCGCCTTCTTGACTTCGGCCCTCAGAGCGGACTCCTTGCTTTTGAGCGTGGGGAGCGCTTTGTTCCGCATCTTGAGCTGTTTGTCAAGGTCGTTCAGTGACGTTTTATTATATTGGAACTTAATTGCCATAACGATTTTCCCCTTTCCCTATTCGGGCCAGTACTTGTTCATTATATCTTCACGGATGGCCACTTCGCTCCGGGTGAAATACTTGGCGAACAGCCTCCATGCCGTGTCGAGCATGGTCTCGGTATCGATGTTGACGTCCACCGCGAGAAGTTCCGTGGAATAGTCGCGGGCGAACTTGAGCGTCCTCTCGTCGTAATCGGTGAGGTCGAAACCGTTTTCGAGTTTGGTTTTGGCGTTGGCCGCGTCGGCGTAGAGCCTTACAGCCGCGTTCATCACCTGCGGGTGATCCTCCCGGGTGGACTTGCCGATAACGAGCTGTTTCAGCCTCGAAAGGCTCCGGAACGGGTCGATGATAACCTTACCCGTGTCCGAGTCGTTACGCAGGAACAACTGCCCCTCGGTGATGTAGCCCGTATTGTCGGGTACGGCATGGGTAATGTCGCCACCCGACAGGGTGGTTACGGCGATAAGCGTGATGGAGCCGCCGTTGGGTAACTGCACGGCCTTCTCATAGATCTTTGCGAGGTCCGAGTAGAGCGAGCCGGGCATCGAGTCCTTCGAGGGAATCTGGTCCATACGGTTCGACACGATGGCCAGCGCGTCGGCGTACTGGGTCATGTCGGTAAGCAGCACGAGCACCTTCTCGCCCTTGTCCACGGCGAAATATTCGGCCGCCGTCAGCGCCATATCGGGCACCAGCAGGCGCTCCACGGGCGGGTTCTCGGTGGTGTTCACGAAACTCACGATACGGTCCAGCGCGCCCGCGTTCTCGAACACGTGCTTGAAGAACAGGAAGTCGTCGTTACTCATACCCATCCCTCCGAGGATTATCTTGTCGGCCTGCGCGCGCAGGGCCACCATCGCCATCACCTGGTTGTAGGGCTGGTCGGGGTCGGCGAAGAACGGAATCTTCTGGCCCGTAACCAGCGTATTGTTAAGGTCTATACCGGCTATACCGGTGGCAATCATCTGCGACGGTTGCAGGCGTTTGTACGGGTTCACGGTCGGGCCTCCGATTTCGCGCGGCTCCCCTTCGAGTTGGCTGCCGCCCTCGATCGGCTCGCCGTAGGCGTTGAAGAAACGCCCCGCGAGATTGTCGCCCACATTCAGCTTGGGCGGTTCGCCGTGGAATACCACTTCCGAGTCGGTGGCGATGCCCTCCGTCCCGGAAAATATCTGGAGCGTTACCTGGTCGCCGTTGATTTTCACGACCTGCGCAAGTTTACCTCCCACGGTGGCAAGCTCGTCGTTACCCACACCGGTGGCGGAGAGCGTTACCGTGGCCTTGGTGATATTGTCGATGCGGGTATATATCTTCTGAAATGCTTTTGTCTCCATAATAGTCGTGTTAGATGGTTAGGCCGCCCGGGAGTTTTTCGATTCCTTGGCTTCCACGGCTTCGCAAATCTGCCTGCGGTAGTTCTCGAACCCTTCGCTCTGCCACTGGCTGTAATTCATCTGGCGGAACAGGTTTATCAGGTTCTTGAAGAACACAGAGCAGTCTTCGAACCCTTCATATTCGAACTCCCTGCCGCAGATGTCCAGCACCATCTTGAACATAAACTTCTGGCGCTCCATCGGGCAGTTGGCGTCGATATCGTCGAAGGCGTCCTGCTGGAGTATAACGTAGTCTATGAGCTCGCTCTTCCAGAAGCGGTCATGGTACTCGATGGGCACCCCGTCGTCCCCGAGGATGTTGATCTGGTCGTTGGCTTCCTTACCGCGCAGCACGATGGTCTTGCCCAGGTTCACCATATCGGTCCAGCCCTCCTCCACGCGTTCGTCGAGGTATTTCTTTATCTCCTCGTATTCGAGGTACTTCGAGTAGCTGTCTACCGGGTCGATTGCCGGGTAGCGCTTACTGTCGGCACGGCCCTGCGCCAGCCCGTAGAAGCACCTGGCTGCCTTCTTGGTCGATTCGGTCACAGGCTCTTTCAGGTTACCCCCAGCGGGTGAGACCGTCCCGAGGAACGTCACCGAACCGGTCTCGCCGTTATTGAGGTACACCAGTCCGGCCCGGGCGTAGAAACTCGAAATGATGGCAGAGAGGTCCATCGGGAAGGCGTCCTGCCCGGGAAGCTCTTCGAGCCGGTTACTCATTTCGCGGAGGGCCTGCGCCCAGCGCGAAGTGGAGTCGGCAAGGATTAGTACCTTCAGGCCCATCGCCCTGTAATACTCGCCGATGGTCATCCCTGTGTAGACCGACGCCTCACGCGCGGCAACGGGCATGTTGGAGGTGTTGCAGATTATCGTGGTCCGCTCCATCAGGGAGTGGCCGGTGCGGGGGTCTTTCAGCTCGGGGAATTCGGTGAAAACTTCCACAACCTCGTTGGCACGCTCCCCGCAAGCCACGAACATTATTATATCCGCGTCGGCCTGCTTGGAAATAGCGTGCTGCAACACGGTCTTGCCCGCACCGAACGGACCCGGGATAAACCCCGTACCGCCTTCGGCCAGCGGGTTGAATGTATCGATGGCACGTACGCCGGTCTCCATAATCTTGTAGGGGCGCGGTTTCTCGCGGTAGTTGCGGATGGGTATTTTCACCGGCCACTTCTGGAGCATCGTGATGCTGTGGTCCCGGCCGTTCTTATCCGTTACGACGGCTATCTCTTCGGTTATGGTGTACTCGCCCGCGGGTGCGATGCTCTTTACGGTGTATTTCTCCTGCATCCGGAAGGGAACCATCACCTTGTGGTCTATCCACAACTCCTTCACGCGGCCCAGCCAGTCGCCCCCGGTTACGGTATCGCCCGGCTGCGCTATGGGGGAAAACTCCCATTTGGCGTCGAAATCCATCGGTTCGGTACGCGTTCCGCGTTCGATAAACAGGCCGTCCATTTTTGCCAGGTCGTTTTGCAGCCCGTCGTAGCTGCGCGAGAGGATACCCGGAGCCAGCGTCACTTCGAGCATGTGCCCGGCGAACTCCACGTGGTTACCGATGGTAAGGCCCCGGGTGGAGTCGAATACCTGCACGTAAGCGTCGTTGCCGACCACCTTTATAACTTCGGCCATCATCCTGATGTCGCCGAGATGTACGTAGCATATCTCATTCTGTGCCACAGGCCCGTCGGCCCGTACTATCACAATATTCGAGATTATACCCGATACTTTGCCAGTAGTACTCATATTGTTTAGGTTTTTATTGTCTTTCTTTTTCGTCTCCATTACTTAGCGGGCAATCGCCGTACGCCCGGCCACGTAGATATCCCCGTGGTCACGGTTCCCGGAACCTTGCCTCCAGCCGGACTCTTGCCTCCAGCCGGACTCTTGCCTCCAGCCGGACCCTTGCCTCCGGCAGGACCCGGACCTGCCGGCCAACCGGCAGTCCCTTTCCGGAAGGCGTCCCTGCCGTGGGGTAAGCCCACCGGTGGTAAACCGTCGCTGTCCATGCCCGGTAGCCGGGCCGGACCGTTCCTGCTGGCAGGTCCGTCTTTTCCGGGCGCGACTCAACCGCATTCCCGCATCCTTACAGAATGGTTCGGTAAAAAGTACCGGTCCTTAGCCCGGATAGCTTCCTCCGGTTTAGTACCGGGTCTTTAAGCCCCGGACCTGCCGATAAGTTCCTTGCCGTCGAGCGATGCCATAAGTTTGTCTAACATCTGCCGGCCGTACGACTCGTCGAGGCTCACCCAGCGGTGCACGATATTTATTTTCGTGAGGTAGGAAAGTATTGCGTTCATATCGAAATAGTCGAACGGTGTAAGTTCGTCCGATACGCGCCACCTTATGGCGTCTATCTTCCTCTCCTTCTCGAGCAGGTTCTCCTCCTCGGCAAGTGCGTCTATCAGGTCGTCAATGTAGTCCAGCTCGCCGCGCAGGCCGAAGTCGGCCGCGGAACTTCGCCCCAGCGTATCCACCACATAACCCCCGCCCACCAACTGGTCGGCTACGGGCAGCGACGCCTTACGCGCCCCGTAGGCCGCTATGACGTTGCGCAGGTTGCGGTCGAATTCACTCCACTGGCGGACGTACCGGCTGCCGCTGCGGGCACACTCGTCGTAATAGGCGGTGTACAGGGCCTTGCTCAAAGGCATATCGGGGTCTATCCAGTCGAACTCCGGGTTTTCCGGGTCGGCGTAGGCCGCGACTATCCGCCCCATGTATGCGGGCAGTTCGGACGGGTTTGCCACCGCGGCCTCCAGCTCCTCGGCCGTATAGTTGCCCAGTACCGAGAACTGCGTCCGCCCCGCCTTCATATTCAGGATATTCTCTATATCGTAAACGGCGTAAAACAGGCGCATGTATCCCCGGTCCCGGTCGCTTAGCTGGGGACGGATTTCGAGGACTATGTCGCAGGCGTCGAACCCTTTCTTTTCGGAATCCATCGCGAATTCCCTCAGTCCGGCTACCAGCGTGTAATAATTCCTGGCCATGGGCTACCGGTCGTTACCGAACAACAACTCCCTCACCTTGGGGCGGAGGTACTCCCGGAGAAGGGCGTTGAAACTTTCGTCCGTGAAACTTATGTAATATCCGCCGTCCTTCGGGCCGATTTTGAATCCGGTCTTCACTTCGTCCGAATAACCCACCTCAATTCCCTTGTCCAGCAGTCCGGCCGAATCGGCGGCCAGCGCCTTGTCGAGCTTCTCCCGTCCCGATTCGGGCAGGAGGGCCTGCAAGGTCACGCTGCCGGTAGCACCGTTATTCCAGTTCGAAGCCACCGCAACCAGTATCTCTTTTATGAACTTCGCATCGAGCGAGGCCTCCCTGACGCTGTCGCCGAGGGTCTTCTCCACAATCAGTTCCGAAATCTCTACTTTCAACTGCGACACGGCCTGCTTGCCCGCGAGGCTCAGCTCGGTAAGGGTGTTCTTGTGGAGGTCGTCCGCTTCGGTGCGGGCCTGTTTGCGGATCCGGTCCGCCTCGTATTTGGCTTCGGAAAGGATTTTTTCCGCGGTTTCACGGGCTTCGGCCACAATGGTGTCAGCCTGCTGCCGCCCTTTGGCAAGCCCTTCGTCGTAGAGCTTCTGGGTCAGTTCCTGGAGCTTGTTTTCCATATCGTTGCTTTTTATATTTTATGTTATCTCTCTCAGATGGTAGAAGTGTAGGCAGGGAATAAAAGCCGTCATAATTAATACCCTATTGGTGCTCGGGTCGCAACAGGTCGGTAACCTCCTTCACCGGGGTAAAGGTCGAAACGGGCACCTCGGCGAATACCGTTATCCAGTTGGCCATCGCGCCGTTCCACAACCCCGGAAGTTCCTGCGCCCGCAGCTTGCGCCCGTCCTTCGATTTTTCGGAAATAAATCCGGTCGAGGGGTCGGTGTATTCACGCAGGTCGAACTTTCGGCCCTTATGGTCCTTTACCGCACAGACGATATCCACCGGGTTGAAGTGGGTGCCCTCTTTCAGCAGGTGCGCCATATCCGGGGCCACCTGCGACGGCTCGGCTATCTGGAGCGACGAAGTGCCGTCCGGGTTTGCCGCCCAGAACGGGCCTCCGCCCGGTTCCCCCTCGTTGGGCACCATACCGCAAACTCTCATCGGGCGGTCGAGCAGTTTGAGGAGTAGTTTCCTGCGTTGGCTGTCGTCCAGCCCGGCGAACCCGGCCGGAAGCCGGCAGCAGAGCGGGCCTTCGAGAAGCCTCGCGGCACGGTCGGCAGCATCCGCGTCCGTACCGTTTTCGAGGGCCGATATAACCTCGTCCTTCTGCCGTTTAAGGTCGAGCAGGATGCCGGCGATAAGTTTCTTGTATGTCACCGTGTCCCCTTTCAGGCGGTCGGGAGCCACGTTGTCGATGTTCTTTATAAAAATTAGGTCGGCGTCTATACTGTTCAGGTTCTCGATAAGCGCGCCGTGGCCCGCGGGGCGGAACAGCAGGCTGCCGTCCCCGTTGCGGAACGGTTCGTTCTCCGGGGTGACGGCTATGGTGTCGGTCCCCGAGTCCTGCACCGAGAACGCCACTTCGTAACGCACCCCGTACAACTCTTCGTAACGGCCCCGAACCTGCTCCAGCAGCGATTCGAATCCGGCCCTGTGCTCTTCGGAAATTGTGAAATGGAGCCTGACCGTATCCCCCGTGCGGGCGTACATCGCACCTTCCGAAAGGTGCTCGCCGAAGGCCGTACGCGGCCCGTCGGGATAGCTGTGGAAATAGATAAGCCCCTTGGGCAGTGAAGCGCCGTACTCCAGTACCGCCTCCACTTTGGCCCGGTCGTCCCGTCCGTCGATGCCTTCGGGCAGGGCGGGGTAGAATGCGAAACTGGTAAGGTTCTCCGCAGTCATCTCCGATGCTCTGTTCGGCACGCCGTCCGCCGCGAAGGTGAACAGGTCTTTGAACATCCGTGTGGCGGCCCCCGACGCGGGAACGAATTTAACCACCGACAGCTCTTCCGCGGCGGTTTCGTACACATGGCGGTACCTGAGCGCCTCGCTTTCCGCCGGCCTCATGATTCCGTTGCCGACGGCAGCCGCATCCTCCACCGGAAGGTATCCGAAACCGTAGGTAAAATTGGCGATTTGTTTCTCCACTTTCTCCACGGTAAGGCCGTGGGAGACGATTTGCTCCTTATCTTTTTCAGAAAAAATAACCCCTGCCATACTTAGGTTTTTGTTACTTTAGTAGTAGATGCAAAACCCCATAAAGTTAGGGATTCCGGATAAAAAATCCTATTAAATCGACCGATTTTCTACGATTTATACCACCGTTATTCCAATAATGGATAATATTAACCTAATTTTGTTATAACCTGCGATGAATTTTGCACGGCCATTCGCGGCATTTTCCCCTTTGGGGATATTGATGACCCCGGTACCGACCCTCTTACGGGCGGTGGGGACACTCGCCCGGAATTAATATCTTTGCAACCGTTATGGTGGAAAAACGATTCGGCGTAAGCCTTAAAGATTACAATACATTCGGCATCGACGTCCGGTGCGACTGCCTGTGCGGGTTCTCGTCCATCGACGACCTGCGGGAGCTTCATGCCGGCGGGCTGTTCGGCTCGCGGTGGGGGGTTATCTCGGGAGGCAGCAATATCCTGTTCACGGGCGACTACCGCGGCACGCTCCTGCACCCGCGGGGCGACCGGATAACCGAAACTTCGCGCGAGGGCGACCGGGTCCGGCTCCACGTTGAGGCGGGCGTGGTATGGAACGATTTTGTGGACTACTGCGTGGCCCACGGCCTGTGGGGCGCGGAGAACCTGGCTTATATTCCCGGCTACGTGGGCGCTTCGCCGGTGCAGAACATCGGCGCTTACGGTGCTGAGGCGGCAGACATAATCGAGTCGGTGGAAACTTTCAGCACCGACACCGGAACACGGCTCGTCATGGCGCGGGAGCATTGCGCCTTCAGCTACCGGACGAGCGTATTCAAAACCGTGCTGCGCGGTAAGGTCGTAATTACGGCCGTCGATTTCGTCCTCTCCGCCACTCCGTCCCCGAAGCTGGGGTACGGTGATCTGCGCGACCGGGTGGTATCCTTGGGAGGACCTTCGCTCGGGGCGATACGCGACGCGGTGACCGCGATACGCAAAGCCAAACTGCCGGAGCCGGCCGAGCTGGGAAACGCCGGGAGTTTCTTCAAAAACCCCGTAGTGGAGGACGCCGTGGCTTCGGAACTTAAAAAGGAGTATCCCGATATGCCCCTGTACCCGTCGGGACAGGCGGGCTACTCGAAGCTGGCCGCCGGATGGCTTATTGACCGGTGCGGCTGGAAGGGCCGAAGGCTCGGTCCCACCGCCGTCCACGACAGGCAGGCCCTGGTGCTGGTGAATCTCGGAGGCGCTTCCGGCCGGGATATACTGGACCTTGCCGCCGCCGTCTCCCGCGACGTGGAGGAGCGTTTCGGTGTTGCGCTGGAATCGGAAGTGAATATTTTATAACGAAAGACAAATACCTACTGCCATGGGTGCCAACCTGCATTACCGTTTCGAAAAGTATATAAAGGATAACGACCTGTTGGAGCCGGACGACAAGGTGCTGGCGGCAGTCAGCGGAGGGGTGGACTCCATGGTACTGATGAAGCTACTGGTCGAGTCGGGTTACGACTGCGGCGTTGCCCACTGCAATTTCCAGCTTCGCGGCGAGGAAGCATACGAGGATGAAGTGCTGGTACAGGGTGAGGCTGAAAAGCTTGGACTTCCGCACTACAACGTCCGCTTCGACACGGCTGCGGAGATGGAGCGCACGGGCGAATCGGTGCAGGTTGCCGCCCGCAGGTTGCGTTACGACTGGTTCCGCAGGCTGTGCGACGAGCACGGCTATACCGTGATCGCTATCGCCCACCATGCCGACGACTCGATTGAAACTTTTTTCATCAACCTCTTCCGCGGTACGGGACTAAAAGGACTTACCGGCATCAGCCGGGTCAACGGCCGGGTGGTGCGCCCGCTTCTGTTCGCTTCCCGCCGGGAGATTGCCGATTATGCCGCGCTGAACGGCATCCCGTACAGGGAGGATTCCTCGAACCGCTCCACCAAGTACCTGCGAAATAAGATACGGCTGGGCCTTATCCCGAGGATAAAGGAGATTAACCCGGCTTTCACCGAGGTCATGGGTGCGAACGTACAAAGGCTGACCGACGCCCAGTCGTTCATAGACGCCGCCATAGAAAATATCCGCGCCGGGGTGGAAGAGCACCGCGACGGGATTGTGGTAATCGACCCCTCCAAAATCGACCCGTCGTACCCGCACCATTTCGTGATATACGAGCTGCTGACCCGTTACGGGTTCCGCGGCACGGTGGTGGACGGCCTTTGCCACGCCCTCGAGCAGGGGCAGACCGGTAAGAGGTTCTACGCGAAGGACTACGTGGCTTACGTCGACCGGGGCCGGATAATGGTCTCGCCCGTCACCGACGGAGACGCTTGCGGGGTGGATATCGGCCGGGACATGAAGAAGGCCTACTGCGGAAATTCTGTTTTCTACTTCCGGTTCCTTGATATCGACAACGTCGACACGCTGAACGTCCCCGAGCACGTCGCCCTACTGGATGCCGACAAACTCCGCTTCCCGCTCCATGCCCGCCGGTGGGAGGAAGGCGACGGCTTCGTCCCGCTGGGCATGACGGGACGTAAAAAGGTAAGCGACTACCTGATAGACAAGAAGGTCCCGATGGCCGAAAAGAACCGCCAGTTCGTGGTCCTGTCGGGCGGGGATATCGTCTGGCTGGCCGGCCGCCGAATTGACGATCGCTACCGCATCACTGACTCGACGGAGAATATACTTCAAATAGTTAAGGAAATAATATAGTTTGCTCCCTCGACATCCTGCGTGGGTTATACCTCTCGCCCGGCCGTAAAAGCAATCTTTCTGGTGCGCGCTCTATCATCGGTTCGTTCGATCAAGACGACATCCTGTTACAATCATTTTCATCCTGGGCGAAGTGAGTAAACCTCAGCCGGTTATAAAAAGGCGGCTATACCCTGTCACCACACATATTTTCCCGGAACTTAGCGACCCTGCAACTCGATCCGAATAAAGAAAGCCTGCGGATGCGCAGGCTTTCTTTGTACCACGGTATAACTTACTTCTACAACTGGTCCTCGATGTTCCATACGAACGCCCGAAGGCCGTGTTGGCGTGTGGATTCGTCGATTTCGCGGAGCGACCGGAGTACCGGCTCCACCTTGTCGTCCTCGGTAATGGTGAGTATCGAGGAGTTCATGGCCGGCCATGCGTGGCTGCCGTAGTGCGGTTCGCCGTCCACCGAGCCGCGGCCGTGGGTCAGCTCCCATTTCGAGAAGCCGCGGAGGAAGTGCTTGTCCAACACGCTCATCACGCGCTCGTTCAGCGCCTGGTTGTATGATATGAATATCGCTTTCATTTCTCGTTTTTTTTGCTGCCGGGCGGAAACTTGGCCCCCGCCCGGCAGGAATTATCTATTAGCATTTAACGGCTTCGTAAGCATCGTTTCGTTTCTCCATGTCGGTAATGTTGCGTTCCACCGAGCGCTTTTCTTTCTTAAGCCCGCGGGCGCCGAAAATGGAGTAAACTACCGGCACAACCAGCAGTGTCAGCATGGTGGAGAAAGTGAGGCCCCCGATAACGGCGATACCCATCGGCTGCCATATTTCGGAACCTTCGCCCGTGCCCAGCGCCATCGGCACCATACCGAGGATGGTGGTGATGGAGGTCATAAGCACCGGGCGCAGACGGCTTTTGCCCGCGGCAATCACCGACTGGTTGATAGCGCCGCCCCTCTCCCGGAGCAGGTTGATATAGTCCACCAGCACGATACCGTTCTTCACCACGATACCCACGAGCATTATGGCCCCGATGAGGGCTATAAGCGACAGTGGCGTACCGGTCAGCCACAGCGCGAGGAATACCCCGGTGAAGGCGAACGGCAGCGAGAACATAATTATAAACGGCATCAGCAGCGATTCGAACTGCGTGGCCATCACGATATACACCAGCAGCACGATAAGGATGAGCAGGGTCATAAGGTCGCCGAACGATTCGGCCTGGTCTTCCACCGTACCGCCGACTTCAATGAATATATTGTCAGGCAGCTGGTAATCGTCAACCAGTTCGTTCACAGCCTCCACCACCGTACCGAGCGGTACACCGTCGGCCAGCGACGCCATTACGGAAACCTTCCTCTGGCGGTTTTCGCGTTCTATTGCAGGCGGAGCGAACTGTTCCTGAATCGTGGCCACGTCACGTAGTTTGATGCCCTGCCCGAGGTTGTTGATTATGGTGATGTTCTCGATATCCTCAAGCGAGGTGCGGTGTTCTTCGGCATACCTCACGCGGATGTCGTACTCTTCCCCGTCCTCTCGGAATAGGGAGGCGGTAAGACCGTTCACGCGGTTACGTACGGCCTGCCCGACGGTGGCGCTGTTCAGGCCGTAGAAGGCCAGCCTGTCGCGGTTCACCACCACGTTAAATTCGGGCTGCATATCGTCCCTCGAAAGATAGACGTCACGCGTTCCTTCTATCTCCCACAGCTTGGCCTTCAGGTCGTTGGCTATATCGTTCGTCACATCGAAGTCGTGGCCGAACACTTTCAGTTCGATATAACTTGCCGACGAGGCGCTGCCGCCCGTGGAACCGCCCGGTTCTACCTTGTATTCGCGGATTTCCGGAATCTGTTCGAGGTCCTGCCGCAGCAGCTCGCTTATTTCGAAAATGGTCCTCTCACGCTGGCTCCTCCGCGGTAGCCTCATACGGAAACTCACGATATATGAACCGGTGTTCTGCATCGCGGCGAAGGTGTTGTTACTGTTGGAGGTTGTACCCGACTGGGCCGACATAAGCCTGATTTCCGGGTACTTTTCGTTGATTATCTCGCGGATCTGCTCCCCTACGCGGGTGGTGTACTCCACACCGATATTTTGCTGGAGCTGTACCTCGGCCGTTATTATGGCGTTATCCGATGGCGGGAAGAACTCGGTGGGTACGAACCGGAGCAGAAACAGGCTGGAACCGAATATACCGAACGACAGCAGTATTACCACCGTCCTGTGCCTTACCGCCCAGGTAAGCATCTTGGCGTAGACGATATCGAGATTGTCGAGGAACTTGTCTATGGGCTTGAAAATTATACCCAGTCCTTTGTAGGTGTGGATGCCGCCGTCCGATTTCAGCAGGTAAGCCGAGAGCATCGGGGTAAGGGTAATGGCCGCTGCGGTAGAAACACACACCACGAGGGTCACAATCCATCCCAGTTCGCGGAACAGGATACCGGCCATCCCCGAGAGCATGGTCAGCGGAAGGAATACCGCCACCACGGTTAGCGTCGTTGCGATAACCGCCAGCCATACCTCGTTGGTGGCATAAATGGCCGCCTCCTTCGGGCTCGAACCGCGCTCGATATGCGAAGTAATATTTTCCAGCACCACGATAGCGTCGTCCACCACCATACCGATGGCTATGGAAAGTGAGCTGAGAGATATGATATTCAGCGTACTGCCCGTGGCATAGAGGTAGATGAACGAAACGACCAGCGAGACAGGTATGGTAAGGCAGATAATAAACGTGGCCCTCCATCGCCCGAGGAAGAACAGCACCACAATTATCACGAAGATAAAGGCGTACATCACCGTTTCCGACAGCGAATTTATACTGTCCACGATGGACTCCGAACCGTCCATGATAAGGTCGATCTCGATATCAGGGGGCAGGTTGTCTTCGATTGCCGGGAGCATGTCCATGACCTTATTCACGATGGATACCGTGTTTGCCCCCGACTGCTTCTGCACGATTACGATAACCCCGCGCCTCCCGTTGATAAGCACCTCCATGGTGGCCTTTTCGAGAGTGTCTTTCACCTGGGCCACGTCTTCGAGCAGGATGGTCCGGCCCTCGTAGCTGCCCAGGACTATTTTGCCTATCTCGTCGCTCTCCTTGAACTCCACGTCCGTCTTTATGTTGTAGGTGTTGTTACCTATGTCGAGCGTTCCGCTCGGGACGTTGCTGTTCTCGGCTGCGATAATACTGCCTATCTGCTCCACCGAGATGCCGTAGGCGTCCAGCTTCTGCGGGTCCACATTTACCTGCACCTCACGCGTAGGCTCGCCCGACAGCGAAACGGCGCCAACGCCGTCCACGCGGTTGAGGACGTTCACAAGCCGGTCGTCCAGTATTTTGTAAAGGCCCGAATAGCTCTCGTCGGCGGTGGCGGCAAGTACCATCACGGGTGTCATCGAGCTGCTGAACTTGAAAATCACAGGCGTATCCGCATCGTCGGGCAGGTAGGACTGAACGCGTCCCACCACGTCCCGTATGTCGTTGGCCGCCTCGTTCAGGTCGGAACCCCATTCCATTTCGGCCGTTATCAGCGAAATATTATCCCTCGAGGTGGAGGTCAGTTTTTTCAGGTTGTTCACCGTATTCAGGTTGTCCTCGAGGATACGGGTAACGTTGGTCTCCACTTCCGATGCGTTGGCCCCGTCGTAGTAAGTTATGACCGAAATGGCCGGGAAGTCGAGGTCGGGGTACATGTCCACCGCAAGGTTGTTCAGAGAGAACAACCCGAAGATCATCACCCCGACGAATATTAGTATGGCAGAGATCGGTTTTCGGACCGATGCTTCATATATTTTCATCGTTTGGGACTCTCGTTAGTCGTTGATAATATTTATTTCGGTGCCGTTGTTCAGGCGTGAAATACCGGCTACGATCACCTCGTCGCCTTCCCGTAATCCGGTGAGTACCTGTATGCGGTTGCCCACCTGCCTGCCGGTAGTAATTTCGCGGCGTTCGGCAATCCCGTCCCGGGCTACGAAAAGGTACTTGTCGTTCGAGCCCACCTGCTTCTGTACCGCAATGTCTTCCACCATCAGCGCGTCCATAACCCCGAAGTGGAGCGTGGTGCGCGAGAACATACCCGGCCTGAGGACCAGGTCGCCGTTCGGGATGGTGATTTCCACATTGAAGGTCCTGGTCGCCGCGTCGATGGCGGGGTAAATGAGCGACACCTTGCCCGCGAACGTGCGGTCGGGGTACATATCCACCCTGATATCGGCCGGCATGCCCAGTTTTACATAGGGGAAGAACTGTTCGGAAATGGCCACCGTTACCTTCAACTGGTTAATCTGCATCACCTGCAGGATGGGACTGCCGCTGTACAGGTCGCCCGGGTCGTAGTTACGTTCGGTTACCACCCCGTTGATGGGGCTGCGCAGTTCGATGTTTACCTTGAGGTTGTTCGTCTCCTCCCGCTGGATGGCAAGCGAAGTCTCTATCGCGTCCAGCTCCTGCCGGGAGATACCGCCCGCTTCGTAAACGGCCTTGATGCGCTGGTAGTCCGCCTCGAGGTTGGTAAGCTGCGTGTTGCTCTGGTTGTAGGTGGTGGGGTCGAGCTTTGCCAGAAGCTGGCCCTGGCGTACGTTGTGGCCCACATCCACGTAGATATTGTCTATCCTTACCGAACCGAGCGACGGCGCGATGTTATTCTCCTTGTAACCGTGTATGGTGCTGGTAAATTCCTGCGTATTGTCAATCTCTTCGTAATAGGTCTTCATGGTTTTAACCAGGACCCTCGTATCTTCCTCGACCACGGTTTCGGCCGATTTGTTCCTGCCGCCGCAACCCGTTACGACAAGGGCGGCCAAAAGAAATACCGGAGCAGTTAATAAGATCTTTTTCATCGTTTTTTCCTTAATCTATTTTTCCCTTCGTTAATAATCTATACCGATAACCTTTTCGTAATCCGCCTGTGCCGACAGGAAGTCGTAGACGGCTTGGTTATAGTTGAGTTTGGCCTGGGTGAGGGCCAGTTCGGCTGAGTTCACCTCCAGCATGGTTCCCACGCCGTTGTCGTAGCGCGTGCGGCTTATGTCGTACCCCTTCTGGGCCTGTGTGATTGTGGCCTCGTTGGCAATCATCGCGGCCTCGGCGGTCAGGATATCGTTGATTGCGTTGTAAACCTGCACTTTGGTACTCTCTTCCAGATAGTCCCGCTGGAGGCTCGCCTGCGATATGCTGTACTTGATCTGCTTGTCGCGGTAGCGGTTGGTGAACCCGGAGAAGAGCGGGATGCTCACCGTAAGCCCTGCCGAAACGGGATGGTTCCAGAAGAAACTCTGCGAACCTCCTCCTGAAGTGTCCCCGGTAAGGCTGCCCAGGTTGAGCGGGTCGCGACCCGTGAGGTTGTAGCTGCCGAATGCCGCGATGGTCGGCATCCGCGAGGTTTTGGAAACCTCAAGCTGGCGCCTGAGCAGGTCAACCTGGATGTCCAGTGCACGCAGGTCGCTGTTGCCGGAGATGTTCTCGCCGTAGTAGTCGAACCCGGCCGTCTCGATGGCGTTGCCGATGGTGTTGAGGTTGCCGGCGATTACGATATCGTAATCCAGCGGCACTCCCATGTACATCTTTAACAGTTTCTTGGCCACCTCGATAGAACTCTCGGTCTGGATAATGGTGGGCTGGAGGTTGCTCAGCTGCACGTCCGCGGTGATGTAGTCGTACTCGGAGGCAAGGCCGTTGTCGAACTTGAGCTTTGTCTCGTCCACCGTCTGCCGGAGGTTGGCCTCGCTGGTGCGCAGCACCTCGAGCGACTCCTCGGCAAGCAGTATGTTGTAATACGATTTCTTCACTTCGTTCACCAGCGTTATCCGCGAGCCGCGCGCGTCCTCTACGGCCGCACGCATCTGTTCGTCGTTCAGCTTCAGGGTCTTGTAGACAGCCGGTGCGAACAGGGGCACTACAAGGTTGGTATTGACCACCACAGTGTTTCTCGGGTCGAACGACACACCGCCCCCCATATTGCTCTTCTTGATGGCACGGTTGTACTGCCCGTCGACAGTTACCGACGGCAGGTGGTTACCCACTGTTTCTTTTCTTACGTATGTCTGTTTCTCGATTTCCAGTTCGGCGACCTGTATGGTCGGGTTTTCGTCCAGCGCAATCTCGATGGCCTGTTCGAGCGTGAGTTCGAGCGTGCGCGGACTGCCGTAGACATAGGGGTCCTGCGCCGCAGCCCCTCCCATGCATGCAACGGTAATACCGGCTACCGCTGCGGTTTTCAACAACATCCTCTTCATTTTCTTCTTCTTTTCGTTTTACTCTTTTCCTTTTCTATATATTCGTCTATCATCTTTATTCCCTTCTCGGTGGCTATGCCACGGAAAAAATAGGTAATCACGTATTTGTACGCGTCTTTCTCCGAAACGTTCTTTGGCAGGATAAGGTTCTGCCGGTTGGTCAGCCCGTAGATAGAGTTTGAAAAAATCGAAATTGCAAGGTCGTAGTTTATATTATCCGCCAGCAAACCGTCTTCCACCCCTTTTATCAGTTTCTTTCTTAACTTCGCGTAACCTTCTTCCTGGTTCTCCTCGGATATTATGTCGAAAACCTTGGGGTAGAATTTTTTCAGGTTTAAGGCCAGTTTATAGTTGACATTAATGTTTTTGTCCCAACTGTCGAGTATATAGAGCATCTCCTCTATAATATTCATATCTTCACCCGTTCCCGATAATTTTTTGTGTACGTGTTCCCTGGAGTGGTAACGCATACATTCGAGTATAAGGTTTTCCTTGTCCCCGAAAATCTCGTAAATGGTCCGTTTGGATACGCCCAGATGTCCGGCTATGTCGTCCATACGGATCGATTTGAGGCCGTATGTTTCGAACATATTCGTTGTTTCCGTGATTATCCGTTCTCTCAAAGACATAATTCGGTGTTTTAATATCCGGGGCAAAAGTATGTCTGAAAACTTTTAAAACCAAAAAAAGTTTTCTTGTTTTAACAGTTTTTTAATGTCAAAAGGAAGAATGTATATAAATATGCGGAATTTCTGTCCAATCCGGCCGCCGGCATGGCTGCGGAGGAGTCCTGTTTCGCGGTTTCGGGCATCTTCGGAGAGTTCATAAGCCGGGTGTATTTAAGGTCTCGGATAAATGTTTATTTTTGCTCACGCATATATAGACGTTGCCGGACATAAAATATTTTAACATTATGAAAAGATTGTTGCCCTTATTGACGGTTTTAGTGGCCGTTTCATGCCTCGGCCGCGGCGGTAGCGGCACCCCGGCCGAATCTTCGGGGCCGCAAAAAATCAGGATTCCGGATATCCCGTCGGTGTTGGTTACCGACCAGGAAAAGGCCGAATACCTCGCGGTACACTACTGGGACAATTTCGATTTCGCCGATACCACATATATCGACCTGCCCGATATCACCGAGCAGGCATTCGTCGACTATTTAATGCTGCTGGGGGTGGTACAGCCAGAAGTTGCGCGCCGGGGTATCGATGTGGTGATATCCCGCTCGGCCGACACCCGGGCGATATACGAACACTTCACCGACCTGTTCGAAAAGTACCTCGACGACCCCAACTCTCCGTTCCGTAACGAGGAGCTGTACATACCGGTGCTGGAAAGTATCATCGCTTCCCCGAAGGTCGAGGAGCTGGACAAACTCCGACCGCAGGCCCAGCTAACGGCCGCCATGAAGAACCGCCTCGGCACCCGGGCGGCCGATTTTACCGTTACCGACGCCGCGGGGCGTAAAATCAGGCTCTACGACATCGATGCCGACTACACGCTGGTCTACTTCAACAATCCCGATTGCAATTACTGCGAAGAGGTTACCCGCACTATCCGAGAGTCCGGGAGTATGCTGATGCCGCTCGTCCGGCAGGGGGTGTTGAAAATTATCGCGGTTTATCCCGACGAGGACCTTACCGCCTGGCGCAATCACCTCGACGACATGCCCTCCGAGTGGCTTCGGACTTACGACGCCACGCTCGGGATACGCAACGGCCAGACCTACGACCTGCGGGCCATACCGTCGCTCTACCTGCTCGACCGCGACAAGACGGTGTTGATGAAGGACGTGGACAAGGTTTTCCTCATAGAGAATTTTTTCGCCCGGCAGGGCTATTAAGCGGTTTTCGATACTCAAAAGGCGGACCGTAAGGTCCGCCTTTTTCATACCGCCCGGCTTAAAAAAATGGAGTTGTACCTGTCATTCGGAACGGAGCGAGAAATCCCTTGCAGTGTCATTCTAACGCAGGGAATAATCCTTTAAAATGTCATTCTGAACGCAGTGAAGAATCATTTCCATTATCTTCGATTGCAGCTCTACATCATTCTGAGAGCGAAACGAAGAACTTTTCCAATATCATTCGATTGCGGTGCTATGTCATTCTGAGAGCGAAACGAAGAACTTTTCCAATATCATTCAAATGCAACGCTATGTCATTCTGAGCGAAGCGAAGAACTTTTCCAATATCATTCAAATGCAACGCTATGTCATTCTGAGCGAAGCGAAGAACTTTTCCAATATCATTCGATTGCGGTGCTATGTTATTCTGAGCGAAACGAAGAACTTTTCCAATATCATTCGATTGCAGTGCAATGTCATTCTGAGCAAAGCGAAGAATCTGTCTTTTATAACGTCAAATCCGGTACACCCCCGCCCGCCCTTATTGTGACACCCATCGCTCCGCTTGAGGACATCCCACGTTTATTATATCCCCTCCATCCTCACGTTCCCCTCCCCGCCGGTTTTGCCGTAAAGGGAATGTTGAGTAACTTAGCGCTGCTGAAAATCCCCGTGAGCGCCCTGTAACTCGAGATGAAGAAACTAACCGATAAGATTACCGTGCGGCAGTTCATGCGCTTTGTGCTTGTGGGCCTGCTCAATACTGCCATCGGACTGGGTGTGACCTACATCCTGATGGGAGCCTTCTCGGTAGACTACCGGCTGGCCAACGCCGCCGGATACGGGGTGGGGGTGATTAATTCTTTCTTCTGGAATAAGTTGTGGGTTTTCGGTTCGCGTAATTCCGGGGCGGTGAGGGAATTCACCATTTTTATCATTATCTTCGTTATATGTTACGGCCTGCAATACTGGCTGCTTACCCTGTCGGTGGGACGGCTGGGTGTGAACCGGTACCTTGCACAACTGCTGGCGATGGGTTTCTACACGGTGGTTAGTTTCGTACTGAACCGCACCGTCACCTTCGCCTCCGGAAGGCGCCCGGGCCGTATGAAAAAAGTATAACCCGAATGAAACTCAGCATCGTAATACCGTGCTACAACGAGCAGGAGGTCCTTCCGGCTTCGTACGATCGGTTCCGGGCCGTAATGGCGGCGGAAGGATACGACTACGAAATAATCTACGTCGACGACGGAAGCCGCGACCGCACCGGGGAGATTCTCGCCGGGCTCGCCGCCGGCGACCGGCGGGTGAAGGTACTCACTTTCTCGCGCAATTTCGGCCACCAGTGTGCCGTGACGGCCGGGCTGCATAACTGCTCGGGCGACGTGGTAATAATCATAGACGCCGACCTTCAGGACCCACCCGAGGTAATACCCGGCATGGTAGAGACATGGCGCCGGGAGCAGGCCAACGTGGTGTATGCCGTGCGCAATAAGCGTAAAGGCGAATCGCGCTTCAAGCTCTGGACGGCCAAGATCTTCTACCGTTCGCTCAACCTGCTGTCGGACTTTTCATTCCCGGTCGATACGGGAGATTTCCGGCTTATAGACAGGCAGGTGCTCGACACTTTCCTGCAATTTCCCGAGAAACACAAATACCTGCGAGGGCTGTTCAGTTGGATGGGATACCGCCAAGTACCCTATTATTACGACCGCGACGAGAGGCTTGCAGGGCAGACGAAATACACCCTTCGCAAGATGGTGAAACTTGCGGCGGCGGGCCTCTTCGGGTTCTCCAAAAAACCGCTTAAACTGGCTATTTCGCTCGGCGTCATTTCGGTGGTCCTGTCGCTGGCGATCGTGCTTTGGGTGCTTTATTTACAGATTTTCGCGGCCGATCGAATAGTGCCGGGGTGGACATCCACCATAATAATCATCCTGTTTCTGGGCGGTATACAGCTTTTTACCATCGGGATACTCGGTGAATATATAGGTAACATTTACGACGAGACCAAAAACCGCCCGGAATACATAGTGGCCCACAGGCTGAATTTCGACCGGGAGGCGGACTGCACCGTGGCCCGGCCTTCGACTGAAAACCCAAACAGACAGGATTGAATATGCAGAACATCACCTGCCGCCGGACGTTTTACCTGCTGTTGATACTTGCGGCATTCTCATTTTTCCCGTTCCTCGGGCTTACCGATTACAACACCAAAGGCGCTCCGCGCGAGGCGATAGTTGCCGTGTCGATGCTCCGGACCGGCAACTGGATTCTGCCCGTAAACAATGGCGAGGACATCGCCTACAAACCTCCCCTGTTTCACTGGGCCATCGCCGCGGTATCGATGCCGACGGGCGGGGTAAACGAGTACACCTCCCGCGTACCGTCCGTGGTGGCGTTCATGGCTATGATGATGGCGTGCTACGTTTTTTTTCGCAAACGGCTGGACGGCACGGCAGCGCTGGTGGCATCCGTACTGATGTTGCTCACATTCGAGACTCACCGTGCGGCCGTGGCCACGCGGGTGGACATGGTGCTGACGGCTTTTATAGTGCTGGCCCTGCTGCAATTTTACCTCTGGTATGAGAAGGGTACGCGGGGCGTTCCGGTCTGGGCGGTGCTCTTTATGAGCCTTGCCACTCTCACGAAAGGTCCGGTGGGGATAATACTGCCCTGCGGGGTAACGGGGGCTTTCCTGCTGATGAGGGGATACCGGTTCTTCCCGGTGTTTTTCAAATTGACGGGCTGTGCTGTCGCGGCATGCGTGCTTCCGGCCCTCTGGTATGCGGCGGCTTACAGGCAGGGTGGGCAGGAGTTCCTGGACCTTGTGATGGAGGAGAACTTCGGCCGGTTCCTGGGCAAAATGTCCTACCGTTCGCATGAACAATCGGTATTCTACAATTACTATATAACGGCGGCCGGGCTGTTGCCGTGGACCCTCCTGCTGGCCATCTCGCTCTTTTTCCTGCGTTACCGCAGGCCTGCGGGTAAGGTGGCGGACATCCTGTCCGGTGGCTGGCGCCGGCTTCGGCAGATGGAACCGGCAAGGCTGTTCAGCCTGCTTTGCGTCGTGCTGATATTTGTTTTCTTCTGTATCCCCAAGAGTAAACGGTCGGTTTACCTGCTACCGATATATCCGTTCCTGCTCTATTTCGTCGCCGAGTATCTGATTTGGCTGGTTAAGCGGGCGCCGAGGGCGTGGAGGATTTTCGGGGTATTTATCCAGGTGGTGGCGGTTGCAGTAATCACGGTCACCGTTGCGCTTGCCTCGGGGTTGTTTTCCGGGGTGGAAGCGGTCGCCGGCGTGGCCGCGAAAATGCCCGGCGGCGGATGGTCGGCGTTGTGGGTAACACTTCCCGCGGCCGTGCTGGTATGGTTCGCCCGCCGCAAGCCCAAAGTCGTGGATATCAGGTACCTGTTCGCCACTCTCGCGCTGTTCTACTCAACCCAGATAGTGCTCGACGGCTCCCTCCAGCCGGCGGTTCTGAACGAAAAGTCAATGAAGCCTTTTGCTGAGGAGGTCGTCGCCGCGGTGCCGGAAGGAACTATCTATTCCTACGTCACCGAACCGATGCTCCATTTCTTTATCGTCAACTTCTACGCGGGCGACCGCGTGGTGCGGTTCCAGCGCGACCATCCCTCGGAAGGGGTCCTGCTTGCCGGCGATGCCGATTTTGCGCACTGGCAGGCCGCCTACGGCGCATCGTATGAGACTGAGTTGGTGCTGCGGAGCGCCCGCAAAGGGAACGATGTGAAGGATTATATCGGGCTGTACCGCTTCCGGAGGACTGAATAGGGGAGCAGGGTATCATGACCGGTGCTGCCGTGATGCTTCTTTCCCCGGTCCGGGTTATGATTGTGCCGCTGGTGAATAACGCCGGAGGTCCGGCCGCACCCTTACTGGTTTTTTATCGACACTATTTTCTGGAGAAACAAATTGTTTGGAATAACGATAAGCTGACCGTCCGATTTGCGGATATGGGTATAGAATGTATGGATGTTCTCGATAGTGGCCTCGATTGGGATATCCTTGTCGATAATGGTAATTTCGTCGCCCACCCGGAACGGAGCGCCGAAGAACATAATTATACCCGCCGTCACGTTGCTCAGCACCGACCATTGGGCGAACAGAGCCACCCCGAGGATAGCTATAATCGACGAAATGGCTACCCACAGGTTATTGGTTTTCACTCCCCAGATGAAAGCAATCACAATAATGAAGAGGATATTGAGCAGTATGGAGATTACCTGCCGGATCTGCAGCCGGCGGATTTCCGACTTCTGGAGCAGGGTGCCGTATTTGTTGACAATTTTGGCCGTGACCATCTTCGACAGCCACAACAGCAGTACCGCAACCACGGTCGCTATTATCTGGGGTAAAAAGGTTTTCAGCTCTTCCATAATCTTTCCGGGGTGCAAAGTTAGTTTTTTATCCGATACATAATACCCGGACCGCAATAATGGTGCTATATAATCTTCCCATGCGGTACTTTAACGGCTCACAAGACCGCAATTGCAGCCAGGCAAATCCTTCCGGGCGACAACGTCGAACCGGCCGCTGTTATATCAATATGTCATTCTGAACGCAGTGAAAATTAACACTAAATGTCATTCTGAACGAAGTGAAGAATCTATCTTTTAATTTTTTACCGGCGATAGATCCTTCGTCACTTCCGTTCCTCAGCATGACATTATAGAATTTATCATTCTGAATGCAGATTTGAACCTGCTGCAATTGTAAATGAATATGTCATTCTGAACGCAGTGAAAAACTGACCCTCCGTTCTCACTCTTAATGTCATTCTGAACGAAGTGAAGAATCTATCTTTTATGATTTTTTGCCGGCGATAGGTCCTTCGTCACTACTGCTCCTCAGGATGACAAATAGTGTAATCCGCCTCTTTAGTAGCCCGGCACTCCCTCATGATGAATAAAGAATATTTACATTTCCTCCATATCCCGTATCCCGTTACGGCTGAAGGTTACCCGGTAACGGCGGTAGTCGAGTTGGGTGCCGTGGTGGAGCTGCACCACGATATTGAGGTAATAAACCTTCTCGCCCGCCACGACACGCACGGTGTCCTGCCCGTCGAGGTAGTGCAGAGGTATTTCCGGGTTGTCGGTTTTAAGGATGAAACTGCTCAGGTAGAGCCTCATAATGTCGTTTATTCCGTCGATGGAGTAGTGTTCCTCGCCGCGCAGTACCTCCGGGTCGAGCTCCACCATCTTGCGGAACAGTATTATCTTCTCGTCGCTGATACGGTTCTCGGCCTGGAGCAGGGGAGTGCGGCTACGCAATTCCATAACTTCCCGGGGAACCTGCTCCTCGGGAATAAAGTCCACCCCCTCGCGTATCTGGCCCACGGTGCGGTCCCGGACGCCGAACCGTATCTTATTGTCGAAATATTTGGCTTTCAGCCGGTGTGCGAAATAGTAACGCATTGTATCCTTAATCCGGTCCTTAAGCATATAGCTCACCACGAGCGCTACGAACAGCGGCATGGTAAAGTTGCCGAACCGCTGCTGGAACGAGAACGCGATAGCCGTGGCGAATATCATCGACAGTCCGGCGGCGATGCTGAAATAGAACTGCTCCATAGCCACCCCGTCCCGTTTGGTCTGCGAGGTAAGGAAAAGATCGCTTTCGATATATTTCTTGAGGACGCTTCGGTGGAGTATAACCGCTCGGTTGTTATCGGCTGCCGCGGGGTCGGCCACGGGGAAACCGGCCTCGATCCGGTATTCACGCTCCCGGCGAACCACGGCGGAAAGGCCCGCGATCGTGGTGCGGCAATCTTCCGCCGAAAATCCGGCCGCCGTATCCCGGCCTTTGCCGGCCGCTGGCCCGGCAGAAGCCTCCCGGCACTTATCCGCGGGGCCGGCGTCCATCTCCCGGCAAATCCCGCCCGTCCGCCCGGCGGACGACCCGTCCGTCTTCTCCCGGCGAGCGCCTGTCTCCGAATCAACCTCATGGCCCTGTGGGTTCTCTGCATGCCGCTGCCCGGATTTTTGCAGGTGGTTCAGCAGGCGGAAGAGCTGCTTTTCGATGGTGTTGCTCATAAACTCGTCGCCGAAGATGAAGTAACCGAATACCTCCCGGGGCACGGTGGGGACGTCTATTATGCGCCGCAATTCGCGGTAGGACGAAGCTATCCGCTCGATTTCCCTGATATAATCCGCATACCTGCGTGCCACAACTCCGCCGGCGGTACCGGCCATAATATGTGCCGTCTCGTCTCTGAGCGAACTTTTGAAGATGGCCATAAACATCCTGATGCCGTACTCGTAATCGGCCACCGCGCTGCGCGATGGTTCCGATGCCAGTTCGCGGAAGCTGTTTTCGAGGTTGTTGAGCGGGATGGCCAGCCCCCCGGTGATATCCCTCAGCAGGAATACCGGCGTGATAAGGCGTATATTTGACTTTACATCACGGTAAAACTGTCCTTTGGAATATGTCTCGGGATTGATATCCAGGCTGTTGGGCACAAATATCCACATATTGAACGGACATCCTGTCCCGGCGGTCGCCACCGGCGATATAGCCGAGTTTGAACTCCACGGAATAGTTGTCGTGCTTTTTTGCCTGAATCTCTATCATAAGCCTTTCTTATCCGGTGCGGTGACTCCCTGCCGCCTACCGGATATACAAATATAACTATTTTGTTCCCCCGTCAGGCATCCCGTATCTATTCGTGTTGTCCGGCAACCAGTAGTCCGCATTCTGCACCTACCCGGATTTTTTGTTGCGTCCCGGCTCAGTTGCCCGGCCGTCATCTCCGTCCCGCATCGCTTTGCTGCCCATTCTGCCCGCCCGTCATCTCCGTCCCGGATCACTTTGCTGCTCATTCTGTCCGGCCGTCATTTCCGTCCCGGCTCATCTTTACGGCCTTCATTTCCGCTTACGCAGGCCGGTCCAACTCACGGCTTCCCATATCCGGTTTTCCGTTGTATAAAAATTTTCCGCAAGACCTGCCGGTTTTCAAACGAAGCCTCTTCTAACCACTCACGCAACCCCACGGCTCCCCTGCCAATGTAAAGGTGGGTTCCGGCCACGTTGCCGACCCCCACCGCCGCCACCGGCCGTACGAAGAGTCCTTTAATATGCGTTAAGCCGGCAACTGCCGGCCGCCCCTGGCCGTTAAGGGTTTTTGAAGTGGAATCCTTTCTCGGGCAGCACTTTATAGAGGCTTTGGTTAATGTCCCAGATTACCCTCTGTTGGTCGGCGGCCTTGGTCCACGCCTGTATCAACAACTTAATGGAGGTGGCGTCTATTTCCTGCAATTCTATGGTATACTCGCGATCTTTTAGCACCTTGTCGTGACTGTCCAGTATCCCTTTTATAGCCACTTTGGCCGCCTCGAAATCAGTGCCGCTATCCAGTCCGATGGTCCACGAGGCCTGCTTGTACGGTTCACGCGAATAGTTGTTTATAATTCCGGTCGAGAGGGGTCCGTTGGGGATTATTATGGTCTGTTTGTCGAGCGTGGTGACCACGGTATTGAAGAGCTGTATGGTATTCACCGTCCCGGTCTGGCCCTGCGCCTGTATATAGTCGCCCACCCGGAAGGGCTTGAGCAGCAGAAGCATTACCCCGCCCGCGAAGTTCTGCAGCGTGCCGCTCAGCGCCACGCCGAGTGCAAGGCCCGCCGAGGCGAACAGGGCGAGGAATGAGGTGGTGCTGAATCCCAGTATGTCTATGGTTATTACGATAAGTATGAGAGTAAGGGTAATCGATACGAGGCTTTGCAGGAACGTGCGAAGCGAAGGGTCCACGTGCCGCCTTTCGAACACATTGGACATAAGTTTCTTTAGGCGCCGTATTATCCAGCGCCCGATATACCAGATAATCAGGGCCAGCACGATTTTCAGCGCCACCTCTATAAACCATCCGGTGACGCTTTTGAGAATCTCCTCGGGCGACATGTGGGAGAACTCCTCCACCTGGTGCTCTATCTTCGCCTTGAACGTACTGTCGGCGTCGGCCAGTTTTTCGGTGTCGACCGGGTTCACCTGTAATGACAACATTTCTTCCTGTTTTTTACCGCAACCACCTCCGCTTGGTTTCCGTCACCGGGATGCTGATTCCCGCCACCGGAGAGCGGCGGACAGGGTGGTCGGTTCAAAAATGGTGCTATTTCGGATTCGTTGTCCGATAAGTACGATTTTTGATAATTTGTGCCGAAATTGAATGCCGTAGGTTTATCTTTGTATGTTATCAACCCTTTTATGAATCAGAAAGTGTCGACGGAAGTTATACAAATAAATATTTCGGGTTCGGACAAGCCGGGGATGACCTCCGCGCTTACCGATATTCTGGCACAATACGGCGCGTTTATCCTCGATATCGGCCAGGCCAACATCCACCAGACCCTCTCGCTGGGCATCCTGTTCAAAACCACTTCGGATGTCTCCGGCGACATATTGAAAGACCTGCTGTTCAAAGCCTACGAGCTTGATATAAATATAAAGTTCACGCCCATCGCCCCGGACGAGTACGAGGCCTGGGTGGCGCGGCAGGGTAAGAACAGGCATATAATCACGCTGCTCGGCCGCCAGCTCACCGCCCGCCAGATAAGCGCGGTGACGGGAATAGTCTACGGGCAGGGGTTGAATATCGACGCCATCCGCCGCCTTACCGGCCGTGTGCCGTTGCAGCAGGAGGACAGGGCGCTCAAATCGTGTATCGAGATGTCGGTACGCGGTACCCCGGCCGACCGGTCGTTGATGCAGAAGCATTTCATAGACCTTTCGAACGACCTGGGGATAGACATTTCCCTTCAGGCCGACGACGTGTACCGACGGGCCCGCCGGTTAATCTGTTTCGACATGGATTCCACCCTGATAGAGACGGAGGTTATCGACGAGCTTGCCGAGAGGGCCGGCGTAGGCGCCGAAGTGAGGGCCATCACGGAGTCGGCCATGCGCGGCGAGATAGATTTCACGGAAAGTTTTACGCGCCGCATAGCCATGCTCGAAGGGCTGGATGCCTCGGTGTTACAGGAGGTGGCCGAAAACCTGCCCATTACCGAGGGCCTCGACCGGCTGATGACCGTGCTGAAACGCATCGGCCTTAAGACGGCCATCCTCTCGGGAGGGTTCACCTATTTCGGCGAGTGGCTCAAAAGGCGCTACGGCTTCGACTACGTCTACGCCAACGAGCTGGAAATAGAGGACGGCAAGCTGACCGGCCGCTACGTGGGCGATATTGTGGACGGCAAGCGCAAGGCGGAGCTGCTGCGCCTTCTGGCGCAGGTGGAGAACGTCGATATCCGCCAGACCATCGCCGTGGGCGACGGGGCCAACGACCTGCCGATGCTCAGCATCGCCGGTCTGGGCATCGCCTTCCACGCGAAGCCCAAGGTGAAGGAAAACGCCCGGCAATCCCTCTCGACCATCGGTTTGGACGGGATTTTGTATTTCCTCGGCCTGAAAGATTCGCATATAGATTAAACGTACCCACCGATATATACCGGCAGGAGGCTTAAAAGTCGATTCTAAGATGAGAAAACCGTTATTTTTCCTGTTGTCCATTCTGGTCTGCGCAACCGCGGCCGCACAATCCATGCGGACACCGGCCAGCACCGTTCCCGTTACGTTCGATCAGGCTCTCGACCTGGCGATGGGGGGAAGTCCCCAGTTGGAGGCCGCTCGTTTCGAACAGCGCGCCGCAATGTTCGAGCGGCGGGCGGCCATCGGCCTTCGTTTCCCGAGCATCGGTGTCACGGGGGCCTACGTACTCACCAACCACGCGTGGGAAATCAGGGGTGGAGACTTGGCGGGAAGCCTTTTCGACGACCTGGGGGGTATGGGGATAGACATCCCGGCGAATATAGCCACCGGGGCGGAAGCGCTCCTGAACCGTTTCTCGTTTCCGATACTCCGCAAGGAATTCGCCACCTTCGGGGCTTCGGCTTCGCTGCCCATTTTCACGGGAGGCAAGATTAACGCCGCCAACCGCGCCGCCCGCCTCGGGGAGCAGACCGCGGGCGAGAAGGAGCGGCAGGTGGAAGGGGCGCTGATGTCGGAGCTGGTAGAAAGGTATTACGGCCTGCTGCTCGCCAATCAGGCTGTGGAGGTGCGGCGGCAGGTGGTGGAAGCCATGAAGCAGCACCTTGCGGACGCCCTGGCGCTCGAGCAGAACGGGGTTATACCCCGCAGCGAACGGCTGTTCGTGGAAGTGAAGCTCTACGAGGCCGAGCGCGACCTGACGGACGCCGTCACAAAGGCGTCCACCACCCGTGCGGCTCTGGGCAATACACTTAATTCCGATGAAGATTTCGAACCGATATCGGCCATATTCCTGCTGTCGGACATCCCGCCGCTTGGAACTTTCCGCGAGTGGGCGCTGGAGAAAAACCCGCAGTTGCGGCAGGTCGAACTGGGGCGCCAGCTGGCCGTCCAGGGAGTGACGCTCGCCCGGTCGGAGTTCTACCCGCAGGTAGCGGCCATGGGCTACGGCAGTATTTACCGGTACCACATGTCCAAACGGTTCCCGACATGGGCCGTCGGGGCCGGGGTGACATTCAATATTTTCGACGGCTTGCAAAAAGAGCACAAACTGAGCGCCGCCCGTAACACCGTCAGGCAGGTGGAGTCGCTCCAGTACAAGGCCGAGAAGGACATCTCGCTTCTGGTGGAGCAGCTCTACAACGAACTGTTGAACAATGCCGACCGCATGCCGTCGGTGGATAAGGCACTCGAATTCGCCGAGGAGTACCTGAGGGTGATGAACGTCTCGTTCCGCGAGGGGGTAGGGACGTCGGTGGACGTGATCGACGCCGAACTTAACCTTGCCCGGAACCGTATCGAAAAACTCCAGACGGCATACGAGTTCGACCTTACGCTTGCCAAACTTTTCGAGGCGGCCGGCGTCAGCGAATATTTCCCTCGTTACGCGCGCAGCCGGGAAGCCGTCCCGGTAAGGTTTTGATAATTATAAAATAAGATAACGTTATGAAAAGGAGTAACATTATAGGCCTGATAGGCGCCCTGCTTGGGGTGGCCGTGGTGGTTTCGATACTCAGCTGGTTCGTGATAACTCCCACGCCCACAATCCTTCAGGGCGAGACGGACGCTACCAGTTACAAGGCGTCTTCGAAAGTGGCCGGCCGTATCGATTCGATGATGGTCCGCGAGGGCCAGCAGGTCCGCAAGGGCGACCTGCTCTACGTGCTCAGCACTCCAGAGGTAGACGCCAAGGTGGCGCAGGCACGTGCCGCGCAGGCCGCGGCCGCCGCGCAGGAGCTGAAAGCCAACCGGGGTGCCCGGAGCCAGGACATACAGTCTGCAAGGGACCTTTACACGCAGGCCGAATCGGCGTTGGCGCTTGCCCGGAAAAATTACGAACGCGCCGTCAACCTCCAGCGCGAGGGTGTAATCGCCACCCAGCGGCTGGACGAGGCTACCACCAACCTGCAGGTTACGCAGGCCGCGGCCGATGCCGCCCGCCAACAGTACAGCTTGGCGCTCGAAGGGGCGCGGTCGGAGGATAAGGCTTCGGCGATGGCGCTCACGCAGCAGGCGGCGGCAGTTGTGGCCGAGGCCGTCTCGCTCCAGGCCGACTCGAGGATTTATTCCCCTACGGACGGCGAGGTTTCGAGCATCATCGCCGAGGTCGGCGAACTGGTGGGGCAGGGCTACCCGGTGGTAACGGTCATCGACATGAACGACATTTGGGTTACTTATAACATTAAGGAGACCCTGATGCCCAAAATAAAAATAGGCCTGCGGTTCATGGCCTACGTACCCGCGCTGGACCGCGACGTGGAGTTCGTGGTGGACCATATCTCCTCGCAGGCCGACTTCGCGACGTGGTCGGCCACCCGCACTCAGGGGGGCTTCGATATCCGCACGTTCGCCGTGAAGACGCGTCCCACCTCACACGTGGAGGACCTGCGCCCCGGCATGTCGGCGCTGGTGAACTGGGACGAGCTTTAGGCCCGCAAGCCTCTCCCGGACACATGCCACCGGCCCGGGAATGCAATAATCGGCAGGGGAAAGGCCGCAGGTGCCGGAAAGCACCATGCGGCGACCCGGACCGCCCGGGCGACGAACCGGTAAACTTTTCCGGTGCAGTTTTAAACCGAAAAACCATTTAATCAAACCCGCATCGAATGTTCGGCAATACGCTAAAGGTGCTAAAGAGGGAGTTGGGACGGATAAGGGAATATCCGACCTACGTCACCCTTATGGTGATATTGCCCGCGGTGTCGTTCGCGTTCTTTGCCGTCCTGTTCTCGGAGGGGGTCGCAACGGATATTGACATCGCCGTGGTGGACATGGACCGTACCACCACCTCGCGCACGCTGGTGAACATGATAGGGGCCACCCCGTCCAACAACATTGCCTACGAACCGCAGGACATGGCCGAGGCCGAAAGGATGGTCCGCGAGGGAAAGGTGCTGGGTATAGTCTACATTCCGCCCCGCTTCGAGGCGGATATAATGAGCAACACGCAGACGGCCGTGGCCGCCTACCTGAGCGGCCTGAACATAACGGCCAACGGGCTGGTGAGCAAGGACCTCCAGACGGTAGTCACCACATTCTCAACAGGTATCCAGCTCCAACTGCTAATGAAGAACGGGCTGTCCGAAAAGCAGGCCATGGCACAGGTGCTCCCGGTCTATTTCGACCGGCACGTGCTTTTCAACCCGTTCGTCAACTACGGCTATTACCTGCTACCCAGCTTCCTGCCGATGATGCTTATGATATTCGCCCTCACGCTTACCGTCTTCTCGATAGGGTCGGAGCTGAAGAACTTCACCGCCGGCGAGTGGTTCGCCACGGCCGGGGGCAGTACGGGGGCCGCGCTCGCGGGAAAACTTTTGCCCTACACGGCGGCGATGTTCATTATGGTGCTGTTGATGAACACGGTGATGTTCCGCTGGATCGGCGTGCCGCTCAACGGGAGCATTGTGGCTCTTACCGTGGGCGGCTTCCTGTTCATATTGGCTTACCAGTCGATAGGGGTGCTGATTATAACTGTGCTGAGCAACCTGCGCATGTCGCTCTCCATAGGCGGCGGCTATTCCGTCCTGGCTTTTACCTTCTCGGGGCTTACGTTCCCGAGGATGGCAATGAGCCCGGTGCTTCAGAAACTGAGCTATATTTTCCCGTTCACGCTCTATACGGACATATTTATCGACCAGGCAATGCGGGGTGCGCCGGTGGTCTACTCCATACAGTATATGGGGTTCCTTACGATTTACATTTTGCTGCCGATGCTCTGCCTTCCGAGGCTTAAGCGCATCGCCACGCACAGCGAATTCTGGGGGAGATTGTAATGGCGGGGAACAGGCTCAAAATAAAACTGCGCGAATACGCCTCCGTACTCAGAACCGAGTACGGCCATATCTTTAAGGACAGCGGCGTTATTCTAATCCTGATTTTCGCCATCCTGATATACGCCACGGTCTACTCGCTGGCCTACCGCAACGAGGTGCTGCGCGACATCCCGGTAGGAGTGGTCGACCGGAGCATGACCCCGGCCAGCCGCCAGCTCATCCGCACTTTCGACGCCACCCCCAACGTGGATGTGACCTACACGCCCGAGAGTATGGAGGAGGCCGAACGGCTCTTCTACGAGCGGAAGATTTACGGCGTGGTCTATATCCCTGAGGAGTACGAACGCAACCTGCTGCGGGGCATCCCCGCCATTGTGGGCGTGTATGTGGACGCGAGCTATTTCCTTATGTACCGGCAGGTGTTCTCGGACGTGGTGTCCGGCCTTACGGGTACGGGTGCCGAGGTGGGATTCTCGCGCCTGCTCGCCAACGGGATAAACGCCCCGCAGGCCGAGGCGCTTGTCGACCCGGTCGAGTTCGAGCTGAAGAATCTGTACAACCCGTACCTGGGCTACGGTACGTTCCTGATGCCGGCCATCCTGATAGTCATAGTACAACAGACCCTGCTGATAGGTATCGGGATGATCGGTGGTACATGGCGCGAATTCGGGGTGTACAGGAAACTGATTTTACCCGGCGAAAAACGCCTCTCGACCCCGCCTATTGTGCTTGCCAAGGCGACGGCTTACATGTCCATCTACGCCGTGACGATGCTCTACATATTCACCCTCCACTACAAGATGTTCCATTTCCCGATGAACGGCGCTTTCGGCGACGTCGTGTCGTTTCTGGTGCCCTACGTGCTGGCCTGCATTTTCCTGGGCATCGCGATATCGACACTGTTCCGTTACCGGGAGAACTCGATACTGTTCATGCTCTGGAGTTCGATACCGCTTCTGCTGGTGAGCGGAGCCTCGGTGCCGAAGGAAGCCATTCCCGGCTGGCTTTATAACCTGGGTAAGATCTTCCCGAGCAGCTCCGGGGTGAACGGCTTCGTGCGTATCCAGACAATGGGCGCAGACCTTGCCGACGTCCGCCCGGAGGTCACTACGCTGTGGATTCTCTGCTTCGTCTATTTAATCCTTGCCTGCATCGGTATCCGCATCGTGCTCAACCGCCCGGATGTGCGCGGGTGAGGCGTTCCCGTATTGATATCTCTTGCGTTATGCACCTTTAACGGGCTGTCCCCGGAGGTGCGCGGGTGAGGCGTTCCCGTATTAATATCTTTCCGTGTTCAGACCGTTAATCTTTTTTGAAATGCTTCTTTAGCTGGCTACCACCGGATGTGCCGGGAGCGTGCCCTTGCCAAACACAACATCGGTATTGTACCCGACACGGACCCGCGGTTTGATATCCTATCCGCATTCCACTTGGTTCCAAGGCCGCCATCTACCCCCGTTGCTCACAAGCCGCCGCCCGCTACCCGCCAAGCCACCCGCTGCATCAGTAGCCCGACAAACCCTCCACTTATCTCAACCCTCCAAGAGGCCCCGCTGCCTCCACTGTCCGACCTGTCTCCGCTGCCCGACCAGCCCCTACTTTCTCAGCTTACGCAAAGCCGTAGCAACCAGTCTCCCCTATCTTCGCTGTCCAAACCTCCCGCTGCCTCCACTGCCCGCCAAACCTCTCGCTGGCTCCGCTACCCGCC
>JAJQCA010000014.1 GCA_021202985.1 Alistipes sp. | reverse complement strand
GTGTAGACGAAAACGGGGGTGGTTTCGCCCTCCCGGCCCTCCCAGTTCCAGTGGGGCAGGATGTGTAGGGTATGGTCGGTGCGGTTCCACTGGCTGCGGTAGAGCCAGTAGCGGTCCTTGGGTATGGATGCAAGGTCGATGATCCCGAACATGGAACTGTGGTTAGGCCATGTCCCGTCGTAGGGGGTAGGCTCACCCAGATAGTCGAACCCGGTCCAGACGAACTGGCCGATGTTCCAGTCGTGGTCGTCCACCATTGCGAAATCCTCGTCCGGCAGGTTGGACCACGAGGCGCATTCAAGGTCGTACGAGGAGCATTGCTGGTCGGGGTGTGTCACGTTCTTGCCGGGGGTAACCGGGAATTTGTAAATACCCCTCGAACTGAACGTGGACGAAGTTTCCGCCCCCAGCACAATCTTTTGCGGGAGTGTCTCGTAAGCCTCCTCGTAGAGGTGTACCCGGTAATTAAAACCGGGGATATCGGTCTGTTCGGCGAACCCGTTGCCGATTACACACTTTACCTGGTCCATCCCGCAGGTTACGGGCCGCGTAGGGTCCTCGCGGTGGCAGATGTCGCGGAGGAAGGCCGCGGTCCTGTACCCCTCGGCGGCGCACTGGCTCGGCACCTCGTTACCGATGCTCCACATAATCACCGAAGGGTTGTTGCGGTAGTTATGTATCATATTCACCATATCGCGTTCGGCCCACTCGTGGAAATAACGGTGGTAGCCGTTGCGGCATTTTGCGATGTCCCACTCGTCGAAGGGTTCGACCATCACCATGAACCCCATTTCGTCGCAAAGGGCGACCAGTTCCGGAGCGGGCATGTTATGGGCGGTGCGGATTGCGTCGCACCCCATGTCTTTAAGAATTGCGAGCTGCCGGCGCAGGGCGGCGGTATTTACGGCGGCTCCGAGAGGGCCGAGGTCGTGATGGTTGCATACGCCCTGTATTTTTCGCGGCTCCCCGTTGAGGAAAAAGCCGCGGTCGGGAATAAATTCGAGGCTTCGGATACCGAAGCGGGTGGTGTAATAGTCGGAAAGTTCCCCGTCTTCAAATACCCTTGTATGGGCGACATATAAAGCGGGATTCTCGGGCGACCAGAGGTCCGGTTCCGAAATACTGAAAGTTTGAATAAATTTCCCGCCCTGCATTTCGTAACCGTCCGACATGGCCACCTGCCTGCCGCCCTGGTCCGTGATGACGGTCGACACCGAAGTGTTCCCGGTACCATCCTGCACCGTGGTTTCGAGCCGGACCGTGGCCCGGTCCGGTCCGGCTTCGGGAGTCGTGACATATGTCCCCCAGACGGGGATATGCGTCTTTCGGGTGGTTATCAGGTGGACATTGCGGTACAGACCCGCACCGGGATACCAGCGTGACGACTCCGGCAGGTTTTCGAGCCTGACGGCCAGTATATTATCGCCACCGGAACTATCGAGATGGGGCGTAATGTCGCAGTGGAACGAGTTGTACCCGTAGGGCCAGAAGTAGGCCTCCTGCCCGTTCACATAGACACGGGC
This sequence comes from Alistipes sp., assembly GCA_021202985.1. Lineage (GTDB taxonomy): Bacteria > Bacteroidota > Bacteroidia > Bacteroidales > Rikenellaceae > WRDF01. The sequence goes on along the minus strand of JAJQCA010000014.1, from coordinate 86,727 downwards.
CTCGCTCATCGCCCCGTCGAACAGCAGGGTTACGGTCTCCCCGGGAGCGAATTCCGGAAGTTCCCGGCGATACCATCCCACACCGATATAAGGCAGGCCGCCGGTGCGCCCGGTTTTGAGGGTGGCGACCTGTTCCAGATTCTGCACTATCGCCACTTTCTGAGCGTCGTGGATACTATCGAACGGCCCGTATACGGCCCAGTCGTGCGGCACCCTCACCACCTCCCATGCCGAATCGTCGTAACCGGCTTCCATAGCCCCCGCAGGGTCGCCTTTGGTAAACCTCCATTCCTTTTCCAGTTTCTGTTCACGGCGGGGACTTTCGGCCCGCCCGGCTGCGGACACGCAACAAAAAAGAAGGGTTGAAACTATAATAATCTTTGCGGAATATATTTTAAGCATGGCCTCAGGTTTTTATATTCCCCGCAAAATAATAAATATTTACTAATTCCGGTATCGTGAGGTATGCCGGGAATAAAGCGTCTAAAATATTGTATTTGTCCGCGCGGCTTACTAAATGGTGTATCCCACTACATATTCCCGTATATGGTCGTTAGGGTATTGTAAGACATTAAATTATTGTTTACCTTTTAGTTTCCGGATAGCGAAAAACAGGTCAGTGAAGGTGGTGTAAGAAGTCGACCACGGGGTTTCCGGCAATAAAATATACGCTACTTAATTGTCCGACCCCGTTCGGTTGTAACAACTTATATGATAATTATGCCCCAGAACAAATTTGCATTGGCACGCTACCGTGTCATCGATTCCTTACTCCGGAAATACGACTACGTGAAGACCCTGTTCATGCAGGAGGAATGCAGCCGCCGCACCGGCTTCGCCGTTACCGTGCGAACCATCCAGCTCGATATCGAGTGCATGCGAAACGACGATTTCCTCGGTTATTACTCCCCGATCGGATATTGCCGCAGGCGTAAGGCCTATTATTACACCGATGCTTCATATACGCTTGTGGCGTTCTGTTTCTCCGAGGAGGAGATATTACTGCTGGAAGGAATGCTTGCAAGGTATCGTTATGAAATCGGCCCGGAAGTTTATACGGTGCTGCGGGCGGTGGTAACGAAAATGAAATTCCTCCCCGAATAGACAGGCGAAATAAAACTTCGCCATCCGCGCCTATCTTGCCTGTAAATACCGGGCATGATATATAATACTTTACACATACTGACCACAAACCTCACCGCGCACCTGCGGCTCCGCTTCGGATTGCATGAGAATATAGTGGTGGCCGGTAGTCCCGGCAGGGACTCGGCCTCTGGGAGCGCGGGAAACCTTTTCGTAACATTGCTAAATGCGGAACGGGAAACGGCCGCCGGCATCCGGTTCGGCCGGAACAACCCGGCGGGGGAGGGTTACGCGCAAACCTCGCCCGCATGGCAACTGAACCTGTATGTGATGTTCTCGTCTATATTCCCCGACAAACAGTACGAAGAAGGGCTTAAAGTCCTTTCAGCCACCATCGCGTACCTTCAAAGCCACACCCGGCACACTGATGCTGCAGGCAGCGGTTTTTGTGTAGAACCGGTCAACACTACGTTCGGGGAACTGTCCAGTATCTGGGGGATGTTCGGGCGCAGTTACCATCCCGCCATTATCTGCAAAGTGAGGCTACTGGATATAGATTCCGACACAGTTACCGCGGTTTCCCCGGCCGTGTTGAGGAAGGAGACCGGTTTATGAGCAGGGCGGAAATTTATAAGGTGTTTCTGCAATTGGAGATTTCGCACGGTTATTATCCCCAGGGAGCACCTTTACGGGTTGTGCCGTGCCGTAAAACGGCGATGCGGATGGACCGCTCGGGTGCGCTCTTTAAAAAGACGGGACGGGGAAGATGGGTGCTGCTGGGTCTGGAGCCGGGACCGGCATCCGGTCCGGTTATAGAAACCGGGGAGAGCCTCTCGTTCGACCTTATTCCGTCCGACGACCTGTTCTGGTACGTTACCGGGCCTGTTTACGGAGGGGTAAAAGGGGCGAAGGCCGGCGATATTAACGGTAAGGCGCGGGAGGCGGACCTGTCCGCGGCACTCGCCGTATACGAGGACGGGTCCACGCCGGGCACATTAATTTTAATGAAGACGGTTACACCGCCGGTTCCCGGAGTGTGGCGCCGTTTGGAAATCCCGTTGCATACGTATGAGGAGCGGCCGGTGGAGGTGGAGTTGGATTTAAAATGTCCGTCCCGGTTCTTGGAATATATCCTCGTCCCGAGGTATAACCCTGCCGGCCTGGTTCCCGTACTGCGGGAGGAGCGCGGCAGAATTGGTTTCGGCCCGGCTGAGAAAACCCGGTTTATGGGCGGTGACGCATACCGTATCGTAAGTACCGGCGCGGTGGAACCGGCAAGCGAACATCCCTATAAAATAATCCTTTACGAGCCACGGCCGGCCGGCGAACGGGTGCTCCATCCCGGATTACCGCTGCCTCGCTACGACCAGCCCTCGCCCGCCGGTCCGCACGATACGGTGACAAATTACTTTTATTACTAAATACCGCAACAGCCTATGGCATCCATGAAAACCCCCGGGGTTTACGTCGTTGAAAAAAACGCCTTCCCCAACTCGGTAGTCGAAGTGGCTACCGCCATACCTGCTTTTATCGGTTACACCGAGAAGGCGATGAACGGCAATAAATCACTGCAGGACAAACCGTGGCGCATCAGCTCCATGGCCGAGTTCCGCTCCTATTTCGGAGGGCCGCCCAAACCCCGCTTCACCATAACGGACGAACCCGCGGGCGGGTCAGGCATACGGTTCCGCGACAAAAATTTCATAACCAAACGCGAAGACAGTTTCACCCTCTACTATAATATGGTGCTTTTCTATGCCAACGGCGGTGGGCCGTGTTACGTGGTGTCGGTAGGCAGTTACTCGGACGAGCTTGAAAAATCGAAACTCGAAGAGGGAATCCTGCCGCTGCTAAAGGAGCAGGAACCTACTATGGTGGTAATACCCGAAGCCGTTTGCCTCAAGGATGCTAACGATTGCTATTCCCTCCAGCAAGCCCTCCTTAAACATTGCGGCTACGAGATGCAGAACCGTTTTGCGGTACTCGACGTGTACGACGGCTACCGGAGCCGGAAGGACCCGGAAGGCGATGCGGTCAATACATTCCGTGAGGGTATAGGCAGCCGGTTCCTCGATTACGGGGCCGTCTATTATCCGTGGATAAATACTTCCATCGTACAGGAGAACGAACTGGATTTCCGCAATTTCGACACCGCGGAACTGGCCGCAATCCTGACCGATGAACTTACGTACCTGAACCTCCCCGCAGAAAAAAAGGACCTCGTGGCGGAGTATATCGCCCGGTTGGACGGCGAAGCGGACGACGTGTCGGCGGCTACTCTCCACGGCGTTTTGTCGCAGGTAAGTCCGCTGTACAGGGAATTTATGAAAGAGGTGCGACTGGCCCTCAACCTTCTTCCGGTGTCGGCCGCCATGGCGGGAGTCTACACCCTTGTGGACAATACCAAGGGAGTATGGAAGGCACCGGCCAATACCGGTATCGCGTCGGCGGTGAATCCGGTGGTGAATATTTCGCATGAAGAACAGGAAGACCTTAACGTTCCGCTCAGCGGTAAGGCCGTCAATGCAATCCGGACATTCACCGGCGAGGGAGTGAAAGTGTGGGGCGCCCGCACGCTGGACGGTAACTCGCTCGACTGGCGTTATATAAACGTCCGCCGGACGATGATTATGCTCGAAGAGTCGATAAAAAACGCGTCGAGGGCTTACGTATTCGACCCGAACGTGGCCAATACCTGGGTAAGCGTACGAAGTATGATTTCCAATTTTCTGAACGGGGTCTGGAAACAGGGCGGCCTTGCCGGAGCTTCGCCGGAGGATGCTTACAGCGTGCATGTAGGACTTGGAGAGACCATGACACCGGAAGACATCCTCGAAGGTATTATGCGGGTAACGGTGCTCGTGGCCATATCGCGGCCTGCCGAGTTTATCGAAATAACATTCCAGCAGCAGATGCAGAAAAGCTGATAACGTAAAAATGTATAAAATTCAAAACGCATAACAATGGCAGGAAAAGAACAGGATAAGGTATGGCCTTTACCCAAATTTTATTTCCAGGTAAAAATAGGGAACGACGAAATTGCTTTCCAGGAGGTGAGCGGCCTCGATATGGAAGCCCAGGTCATAGAGTATAGGCACGGTAACAGCCCGGAGTTTTCGACCATAAAAATGCCCGGCCTGAAAAAGTCGGGTAACGTGACCCTGAAAAAAGGGGTTTTTGTAGGGGACAATTTCCTCTATACATGGTTTACGGAGGTGAAGCTGAATACCGTGGAACGCAAGTCGGTGGTAATAAGTCTCCTCGACGAGTTGAATAAACCCACTATGGTCTGGACCCTTAAAAACGCGTGGCCCACGAAAATCACCGGCACCGACCTTAAATCGGACGGTAACGAGGTTGCGGTCGAAACCCTCGAACTCGCCCATGAGGGAATTGAAATAGCCAACGGTTGATGGCCGATAAAGAGGGGTTCGGATGGAACCTGCCCGTGGCCTTCTATTTCCTCGTCGCTTTCGAGGGTTCGCCCGGCATAGGGAAGGTGGAATTTAAGGAAGTGTCGGGGCTAAGGATAGAACTCGATGTGGATACGGTTACCGAAGGAGGTAACAGCAGTACGGAGTTAAAACTGCCCAAACCCGCTAAAATTGGGAACATAGTGTTGAAACGGGCCGTAATACCGTTCAAGCATAATTTCGGCAAATGGGTACGGGCTACACTGGAGGGTGGGCTGGAAAAACCGATAGTACCCTATATCCTCAATATCTCGCTTATGAACGAAAAACAGAAACCGCTCTATACATGGGAGTGTGCGGGATGCTATCCCGTCAAATGGGAATGCGAGGCCTTCGTTTCGGATAAGAACGAAATAGCAATCGAATCGGTGGAGATGGCCTGCTCAGTATTTAAAAGGACCGACTAATGCCCATAACCATCAAGGAACTGAAAGTGACCGCCACGGTGGTCCGGCCGGAACGGCAGGGGCGTGGGCTGCCGGACGAGGAACTTCTCGCAAGGATAAAACGGGAAGTGCTGGCCGAACTGCGGCGAGAAGCCCAGCTGAGCGGAAGTATAAAAGGAAAGAAATGGCAATGAGGAAACTTGCGATCATAGGTTACAGCGACGAGAAATTCTCGAAAGAGGCCGGCAGATTTACCGCACAGATAAACCCGGCCGGGGTGAAGTTCAACAAAGGTTTGGAATACACGGGCGGGGATAAGGTGAATGTCACCGTCCCCAGCAAGAAATTCGAGAAGATGAAGGCTACCACCATGTCGTTCGAGTTCATACTCGACGGTACGGGGGTTATTCCCGAAAGTCGTCCGGTAGATAATGCCGTGGCCGATTTCGAGAAGACCGCCTACTCGGTCAATAACGAGATACACCGGCCTAATTTCCTGATTGTGAGTTGGGGGAGTTTCGTGTTCAAAGGCCAGATGACCACGGCCGATTACGAATACACCCTGTTCCGCGGCGACGGGACGCCCCTGCGCGTCAAGATAAGCCTGAGCGTGGAGGGATATATGGACCCTGTTACTGAGGCGGCCGAAGTGGACCGGAGGTCGCCCGACCTTACGCGGCGCATCCGGTTGACAGGCGGGGAGAACCTCGCAACGCTCTGCCACCGGTTTTACGGCGATGCGGCCTATTGTGCGGATGTGGCGCGGGTGAACGGTCTGCCGGGATTCAGGGATATCGAACCGGGAACGGAGCTGCTGTTCCCGCCACTGGGGCGCAATGGCTGAATCTCCCTATAAGAACTCCTGCGGTACGGTCGGTTGTACGGTTTACAGCGACGGTACGGCTGTCGGAGCCCCGTTCGGTCTAGTTTCGGTGCACATTTTTACGGCCGTGAACAGCATCGGCCGCGCGCTGCTCGTCTACCGGGCGGGGGACCCTGCGGCCGGCTCGGTGCCCGAGGCGGACGACGACACTTTCTCGATAGGCAACCAGGTGAAGGTCGAGGCCGGTTACGGTGACGATGCGGCCATCCTTTTCGAAGGGGTCGTGACAGGCCAGAACATCGATATAAGGGCCGGGGAGGGCTGTCTGTTCGAAGTGGAGTGCAGCGACAGGGCTTTCCTGCTGTCGACCGTGCGGCGGAGCCGCGTTTTTACGGAGAGTAAGGACAGCGACGCCGTTTCGACGATTCTCGGCAATTATGACCTCGGTTCGGAAGTGGAGGGTACCGCGGTGGAGCATCCCTCGATCGTGCAGTACGATTGCACGGATTGGGAGTTCATACGCTCGCTGGCGAACCGCAGCGGGCTGGCCGTCACCGTACGTTCGGGCAATGTAAAGGTGGCCAAACCGACGGTGAGCGGCGAAGCACCGTTAAAAGTCAGTTACGGACCTGACCTTATAGAGTTCCGGGGGGAGCTCTCCGCAACCGGGCAGGTTGCGGGCGTGAGCGCCTCGTCGTGGGACGAGGCGACGCAGGAGATGGTGGTGCGGCAGGGGATATCCCCCGCGTTAAACAAACAGGGCGAGAGCGGTGGTACGGACCTCGCCGGCCTGGCGGGTATTGCAGGAGACACCCTTCGGACGGTGTGGATGAACGACCCGGACGGTTTGGAAGTATGGGCCGGGGCTGCCCTGTCAGGAACCGGGTTGGCCCGGGTAACGGGATATGTGAAGTTCCCCGGCTCGGCTCTTGCGGTGCCGGATTCGGTGATGGAACTGAACGGTTTCGGCCGGCATATGGACGGGAAGGCCTACATAGGCTCCGTGGAGCATAGCATCGTAAAAGGCGACTGGACAACCACGGTGGGCATGGGCCTGTCGCGGGAGGAGGAGGGCGAGGCGGTCCGGGCACGGTGCCGCGGAATACTGCCCGGTATAGGCGGACTTCATATAGGCAAAGTGTTAAAACTCGAGGGGGACCCGCTCGACAGCGGCCGGATACAGGTCGATATCGCCACGGTCGGGAGCGGCAACGATTCGGTCTGGGCACGGATGGCAACCGGTTGGTCGGGCGACGGTTACGGACAGTTCCTGTGCCCCGACATCGGGGATGAGGTGGCGGTAGGTTTTTTCGCCGGCGACCCTTCCTGTCCCGTCGTGCTGGGAAGCATGTACAGCGGTCCGCGGCGGCCGCCTTACGAACTTTCGGACGATAACCGCATCCGCGGCTGGGTGACAAAGGAGGGAATAGCGCTCACGTTCGACGACGAAAACAAAACGGCCGGAATCGTCACCCCGGCGGGGAACAGCGTGGAACTCGACGACAAGCAGAAGCGGATAAAATTCAGCGATTGCAACGGTAACACATTGGTTCTCGACGAAAAAGGTATAACCATCGAGTCGTCGAAAGAAATAAACGTGAAGGCCGGTACGGCCGTGAATGTCGAGTCCGGTACGGCCCTGGGGTTTCAGGCTAAAACAGACCTGAAAATGAAGGGCCTGAATGTGGAGGTGAAAGCCGACGCAGGACTTAGGGCTAAAGGTACCGCCACGGCGGAACTGTCGGCTTCGGGAACCACCACCGTCAAGGGCGGTATGGTGATGATAAATTAAAGAGGTGTTACAGAGAGTGGTCGGTACAGTACCGAATAGCATGCGGCGTCAGCCGTATGGACTGTTAATGAAAAGACTGGCGTATGCCGTTATGCGCGGGGCGGCTCGGTATTACGGATATTAAACCTTAAAGTATGGCAATGGCGGCAAGGATATCGGATATGCACATATGCCCGATGGCGACACCGGGACTTCCGCCCGTTCCCCACGTCGGCGGACCGGTGGTTGGTCCGGGTGTTCCCACGGTGACAATCGGTAAGATGCCCGCAGCCGTGACGGGCGATATGTGTGCGTGCACAGGGCCTCCCGATACCATTATGGGAGGCTCCGCGACGGTAATGATAGGAGGTAAACCGGCGGTCCGCGTGGGCGATGTGTGCGCCCACGGAGGGAGTATAGTGCTCGGTTGCCCGACGGTAATGATAGGAGGTTAGGTAATGGACGACGGCAAATCACATTTAGGACGCGGATGGGCGTTCCCGGCGGGATTTACGAAAGGTTTCGGGGCCGATATGGCCGCCGGTGAGGAGGATATTCGGCAAAGCTTGCGTATCCTGCTCTCCACGCGTCCGGGTGAACGGTGGATGCAGCCGGATTACGGTTGCGACCTTGCGGCATGGGTGTTTATGGAGGACGACCTTACCAACCGGACCCTGCTCGCCGATACGGTGCGAGGAGCCATTCTGAGGTACGAATCGCGGATAGAACTCGATAAAGTGGAGGTGGAGACTGGCCAGCGGGCCGAAGGTGTCTGGTACATAAAGCTCGAATACAAGGTTAAACAGACCAACAGCCGCAGTAATATGGTATATCCCTTCTATTTCAGGGAGGGTACAAATCTTTGAAAGATATGGAAAACCACCGGGGAGCCAACAATAAACAGCGGATGGAACGGCTCGGGAACCTGCATACGGAGGGATTTCTCGACGGGGAGGCTTTGCTGTGGCTGGAAAAACTATTCGAGGTGGCCGCATGCGTGAAATTCCATTCGCCCGACGGCAGGGAAAGCGGGCGGTTCGACGCGATGCTGCCGGGGCTGCGTACACTCGCGGACAAGCTCCGCCGCGGGGAGACCGTACGGTTCGACGGCTATATGGAACCATCGGAAGCCCTTCTTTATGTTTTCATCCGTAACCTGTGTGGAATTGCCCAGGAATTCAACGGCAGATGGAAGGAATTTCCGGCACGGTACGTAACCGGTGTCCTCTGCGCCGCGGACCGGGAGCCTGACCACCAACCCGTGTGGGTGGCTCTCGGTAAAAGCACTCCCGGGCCGCTTCGGCTCGGGGAGGGGCTGGCTTTTACTTTGTCAGGCGGGGGCGGTGGCGGCAGCGCGGCCCTGACCCTGCGGGAAGACGTGTGGCTGGACGATGCGGAAGTGGTCCGCGGTATGGCCGTGCTGTATGAAAGCGACGGCAAGGTATACCCGTGCTCGGCACTGGGAGCCGTATCGTTGGTGAAAATATCGGAGGTAACAGGTGCGGTGGCTGCCGGCCGGATGTTCCCCTACGGCGAGGTGCCGGCTGCGGAGCAACCGTGCCTGGCCGTTTCCTCACCGACACTACTTCTGTGCGGTGGCCGCAGGACGGTCTCGATAACGATACTCCCGGAGAATGACCCGTTCGGCGGATTCCTCTCCCGGGCGGCGGAGCTGCTGCAGGAGATTCCCGGTCCGGAGCTTCGATGGCGTTTGGTGAACGCTATTTTTAAAGTACGGGTAAGCACCGCGGCGGGTTGGGAGGAGCCGGGAGGTGTGGCCGTGAAGCGGTCCGACGGGTCGGGAGCCCTGACGGTAAGGTTCGTTATGGGCGAGGAATTCCCGGCGACCCGGGCCTGTACTGCCGGTTTACATGGTATCGATACCGAATTTCCTGCGGTGAAACTGTCGCCCGATACCGGGGCATGGGCTTACCCGTTTACGTGGTTGAAGGATTTTATGGTCGGCCGGGTAGACCTCGACGTCGGGGTCGAAGGCTTGTCGTCGTTGCAGGTGTATAACGCGCTTGGCAGACTGGACGACTCGAAGCCGTTCGCGCCGTTCGGTACGGATACCGGGAAAGGGGCCTGGTTCGTGGTGGGCAACCGCGAGCTTGCGGTTAAAAACGCACCGGTATGCGACCTGAGGATACGGTGGCAGGACCTGCCGGACGATACGGACGGAATGGCGGGATATTATTCCGGTTACCGGAGCGGTATAACCAACCGGTCGTTCCTGCTCGAGTCAGCATATTTGGAAGATTACCGGTGGAAAAGAGCGGAGCAGGCAACGCCGCACCACCTGTTCTCCACCGTCGGAGGCGAAGACCCGCCGGCGGAAAAAGGCCGGTTGTCACCGGAATCCGTTATCGCGGGTATCCGGGTGTGGGATGCGGCGCCGTACCGTTCGGCGGCCGTGTCGTACGATTACGGTATAGCGTCGCGCGACGGCTTTATACGCCTTCGCCTTGCCGCCCCGGAAGAGGGTTTCGGCGGGGAACTTTACCGCCGGCTTTACGCCGAAAGTATGCGCGTCAGGAACCTGAAGAAATTTACCGAACCGGCACCGCCGTATAATCCCATGGTGGAACGGATTACGCTCGACTACCGCAGTTCCGAAACTATCGACCTGCGCCGGGCCGGTGGCGAAGGGACTTCGGCCCTCTGGCATAACGCACCCACGGGATGGAGGCGCCTTTATCCCGGCGGGCAGAGCGGTTCCGTACCGCTCCTCTACGGGACAGGGGAGCCTTCCAACCTTATTATTGCCCTGCGGGCAGGCACGGGGAGCGTGGTAAGGCTCTATTTCGACCTTACCCCGCTGACGGAAAAGCCCGACTGTCCCGTTACTGTGCGGTGGTATTGGGGCGACGGTTACCGCTGGGAACCGGTAACCGACGGCGCCATACTCTGCGACACTACGGCCGACCTGACCATAAGCGGTGTCCTTGAACTCAGGCTACCCGGCCGTATCGACGGCGAATTGCTATGGTTAAGGGCCGGTATAGCGGAGGGTTACCGTAACCTGCCGGCCCTGAAACGCATCGTCACCAACGTGGCCCGGCTGACCACCCCGGCTGCCGGGATAACCCCGGCCATGCTGGAGGAGGGCAAAATTAAACCTATAAAGCCCGTTCCGGGCCTCCGGGATATCGTTACACTGACCGCTTCGGTAAGTGCCGGCCATCGGTCGGGCGACTCCCGCAAAATAATGCGAACCTCCGAGTCGGTGTCACACCGGGGACGGGCGGTTACTCCCCGTGATTACGAACGCCTTGTCCTCGAAGAATTCCCGTCTGTAGCCGAAGTAAAATACATACTTCCGGCCGCGGGACGAAGCAGGAGGGATATAACCCTCGCCGTGATACCGGCCGACCCGGCCCCTGCCGGCAGGGGGCTCGGCCCCAAAGCCGGCCTCGAATTGCTGGCCCGCATCGAGGGGTTTCTGCGCCGGGTTACCAGCCCGCATGTCGGGGGGATAACGGTGGTAAATCCGGTATACGAACGCGTTATGGTTAGGTGCGGTATAGCTTTTAACGGTTCTTTGCCCTACGGCAGTTGCCGCAGCCGGGTAAAGGAAATTTGCGACCGTCATATCGCCCCGTGGTATGCGGCACGATCGGTACCCTGCTTCGACCACCGTATAAATATGGAGGCTCTTGCGGCCGAAATCCGTGCCGACGGTTGCGTGGAGTCGCTCCGGGACTTGTCGCTGGTAATATTGTCGAAGGAAGGCCGTGGCCGTTACTCGCTGGCCGAAAACGGCGAGCGAAAGGCGGTACTTTCGCCTTCGCGGCCCGCTGCCATATTCGTACCCGCGGCCGAGCATGCGTTCCATGCAGGCTCTCCGGGTGCGTTCGGATTGGAGGAGATGACCGTGGGAGGGAACCTCGTAATTTGTTGAAAAGTTAATGGCCGGTTATGCCTAAAAGGAACAGACAAACACTCAAACAGTGCTTCGGCAAGGGAAATAAGCCAACACAGGCCGATTTCGAGAACCTTATCGATTCCGCGGTGAACATACTCGACGACGGCATATCCAAGGATGCGCGGCAGGGGCTGAGGCTTATTCCCGTGGAGGGTAATACCGCCGTTATCTCACTCTACCGCAGGCCGGAGGACGAAACGGCCGCCTGGGAAATATCGCTCGACAGCCGGACCGGCAGTCTTGCCGTAGGCCGGGGCGGGGAAGGGGGAAGTTCTCCCGCGTTGACGCTCCACCCCGACGGAAATATAGTGATAGGCCGGCCGGAAGCAACCGTCACAGTTCCGGGAACGGTGGCGTGTGCGGGACGCCGCGGCGCCTTCGCGGCAGGCGAGGTGCCGGCCGACGGGCGGTGGCATGACATGACGGGTCCGCTCGGCGGTAGCTGGGCGCTGGAGATAGCGGCCGGTTGTGGTCTGAAAAACACCGGCCGGCATGCCGTGGTAGTGGCTACGGCCACCCATTGCTTCGGGTCACGGCCCCGTGTCAGGAAAACTTCATCTCATTTCGGGATGCGGGGTAATAAAATACGCCTGAGGTGGAAAAAGGAGGGATTTGCCTGCATCCTTCAGGCGAGGACGGTATTCAATTACGGACCAAATACCGGTATCACGTTCCATATAACCCGGCTCTGGGCTCCGGGTTACGACGAAAGCCATGGTGATGCATATTGAACGGCGCGATAAAAAAGCCAGCCTTTTCCAGAGGTTGCAGGACGAATCCATAGCCTTGTTGCAGGAGCTTTGCGGTAAAGTCTGGACAGATTTTAACCTGCACGACCCGGGTGTGACAACCCTCGAAATCCTGAATTACGCCCTTTACGAACTGGCCTATAAACTCGGTTTCCCGCTCGAGGATTACCTGTGCCGCGGTGAGGCGGGAACTTCCCGCTGGGAGGAGTACGGGCTTGTGTCCCGCGGCGAAACGGAGAGGCCGTGTCCTGTTACCGCGGAGGATTACGAACGACTGGCGCTCGGGAGTATCCCCGGGCTGGCCGGCTGCCGGGTGCGCTTCAGGGGCGGGAAATACGAATTTACGATATCGACGGCAGCCGGGACGGAAGGGAAAAGCATTGAAGGGAAAGTCAGAAAACTATACCATGCCCACCGCAACCTCGGAGAGACGCTCGGAAGTATAAAATTCGGCAGGGTGGCTGGCGGATGCGAACCGGATGGGTTTGCCGGAAGTACCGGGATTGGCAATAAAGACGGACGTTATTCCGGTACTCCCGGGGAGCCGGCCGGTTTGTCCGGGTTATCGGAAACGGCTGGCATGCCCGCAAAGATCCCTGACGGTGGCAGGGGGTCGGCCATGGCCGGCGGGTATTCCGGTAAAAGGCCCGTAAGTGTTGGTGGCGGCGGAACCGTAACCGGAGGCGGAGACGTAACCGGAGCCGGAACCGGAGCCGTAACCGGAACCGGAGGCGGCATGGGTAAAGAAGGTACTGATGATATACGGGAGGAAAGAATCGCCGGTGATTTGAGAGCCCGGAAAGAGGGCTGTATAAGCCGGGGTGTTAAGGTTCCCGTGGCGAAAAGTGTTTCCGGGTCCTTCGGATCCGCCGGGAGTGACGGGTCTTCCGGGCCTGTATGGTCCGCCGGGAGCGACGGGTCCATCGGGACTGGTACACCATCCGGTTCGGCCGAAACTCCCGGAACGCCACCGGGGTTCATAGGCGGTAAGACGCGGGATATTTCCGCCCATCGCTCCGTGACGCTCGATTTCCCGGACTGCTACGGAATAAACTCCAACGGCATACAACCCCTTATGACCGGGTCGGAAAGGATACGGACCGTGCAGTTGCGCGAATATTTAGCCCTTTTCGATATGCTGTTCGAAAGCGTTCTGGCGCAGGCGACCGCAATTCCGGAGACGGTAATCCGGTCCGGTCCCCCTTCACGGCTGGGATGGCCCGGCGACACGGCCCCGGATGCCGGGGAATTGAGGGACGTGGAGGCACTCGGCGGAGTGCCGGTCGTAAACCGCCGGACGGTACTCCGCCACCGGCAGGAGTGGATGCGGTTTCTCTGCGCCCTCCACGGGGAGGACGAGACCCTGTTCTTACCGTTCACCTCCGGAGCTTCGCCTTCACAGGAGTTGGAAAAAAGGTTCGCCGTGGCTTCGCTCCTTCCCGCACTGATGCGGCAGAGGGCCGGAGCCGCGGACCTGAACGACCCCGAGGGCCGTACGATACCGGGCATTACGGCATTGTTCTTCGCGCTTGAAGGTGTGCCCTCCGATGACGAAACCCCGGTGGATAAAGTGTTCCGGAAATATTCCCTCACGGTGGTTTGGGACGGATGCCTGGTGCGCGACGGCAAGTTTCTGGCGGACCTCGGGTGGGAGATGGCGGAGCCTGGGTGCCTTTCCCGGCTTGCAGCCCACACCGGTCCGGAAGCGACTCCGGAGGAGGCGGTTGGCCGCATTCCGGTATTCGGAAAGGGAATTATACCGGAATCGATGCTGGTAGACGGACCGGACCAAAATTTCTGGAGCACCGTTATCAAGTCCGGGGGGCAGGTACGGCTGTTGTTCCGTCATCGGGAGACCGGAGCGCAGTTGGACATGGGCAGCTATACGACCGCAGGTGAAGCCGCACGCTTTGCGGCCGGCGCCCGCCGATTGTTGCGGATCCTCTCGCTATCGTCCGCGAGGCTGTATGTAGTGGAACATATCCTGTTGGAAACAGTTCCCGACGATGAAAACGGGCGGTTGACTATTGTACTGCCGTGGTGGACCCGCAGGGACAGCCGCAAGCGGGAACTCCAACGATTCCTCGCGGAACGGCTCCCGGCCCACCTCGACAGCCGGTTCCTCTGGCTGCATGCCGACGATCTGGCCTGTTTCGAAAAAATGTACTACCCGTGGAAAAGGGCGATTGCGGCACGAGACCCGGCCAGGACGGAGGAATTTTCCCTGCAACTTCACGCTTTCATAAGGTTCAAATACGTTACGGAATGAATGAAATAAGCCATATAAAAATCGACCTGCGTACGGACTCCGAACAATTCGCGCGGCAATTGTTCTCGCGGTGGGACGGGTTCTACTCGGCCTCGGTTGAAAGCCCGGCCGGAGCGGCGATGGACTCACTCTGTACCGACGAACCGGTCATGGTGAAATGTCTCGAAATAGATGTGGGCGAGCTGGAGGAAGACAGGTTTTACGGGCAGTTCACGGAAAAATTCCGGGAAGCCTTCGCCGTGGCGCTTCGCCGAACTCTTGAAAACAACGATTCGGATGTCTCTGTCTCCACCGGTCACGCACGAAAAAATGCCTTCGAATTATTGTGCGGCTTCCTGCTCAACGGTTACCTCTCACCCGGCCGGATGGGTGAGTACGGGAAAGACATGAACGGATTGTTCCTTTTCGTACTCGAAAACCACGGGGTGGAATTCGTCCGCTTTCTGCGGACTTACGGACACTATACCTCGCTCCAACGGCGTATGGTATACCAATTCGACGACGAAGTGCTCGAAACCGGAGTGCGGACGATAGTTCCTTCCGAAGCCGGATTTGTCTGCTCTTACGTCCGGTTGCTGAATAAGAAATTTGCCGGGGAAGGCGTGTCGGGTATGCGGGTGGAAGACCGGAGGAATGTCGTCTGGTCGGTTGTGTATTCGTATTTGCTCGACGACCGGGGCAGTTACTTCAACCGCAAGAGGTTCGTGTGCGGTACCATTGCCTCCTTTTCCGGAAGATATAACTTGACGTTTACCCGTCTGGTACGCTTTATAACGGATGAGGCGGAAGGATATACCCGCGGCTGGTCCGGCATTCCGGAACTTATACGATTGCTGTCGGAAATAAGGCGTGAGACGGAAAACAGCGAAAACCGTAAACTATCGGCCGACAGGGGCAGGCTTTTCCGGATATTTTATTCCGAACTGCAGCACGGGAGTTTGCTTCCGGACCATCCGTTTATGCCGGTGCTGAGTGCGGTACTGTCGGAGGAGGAGTCCTGCCGCAGGTTTCTGCATCCCCTCAAAGAGACGGAGATGGAGCGGCTGGCCCGGGCGGTTTCCCCCCGTCAGGGTGGCTTCGTAGTAAGGTATTCCCGGGAACTCGACCGCCAGAACACCGCCGGAGCGTTACAGGGCCGTACCTCGGGCGATTTCCTAACGGTGAAATGGGGTATCCTGTTCCGGCTGTTGCTTTCTGGTACCGGGCAGGGATTTAACCGTAAGGCATACGTACGGAGTGTGATCGGGCGAATTGCGGCCCGTTACAATTTATACATGGCGGATGTCCTCGGGTTTATGGCCGGTGCGGTGACGGACCTGCATACGGCCGACAGGGAACTCGCTGTCATTATCGGGGAGTTGTGGAACGAAAGCAGACCTTCCGACTCCGGTCGGTCCATAGATGACGGAGCGATCCTGGAAGGATTGTATACCGCGTTCAGGACCGGGACCAAACCGGAGCCGGGGTTTCTTGCGGAACTCGTGCGTAGGATGAAGGACAGAAGTTTCCGTGAGTCGATGGCCGTGAAATTGAGTCGCGGGCAGGTTTTAGCGTTGACGGGTTTTTGGTACGATTCCAAGACGGGAATCGAATCTTTGTTGCATGTTTTGTTGAATGGATTAGACGGAATGGGGGCGGTTTCGGGGCAGGCTCGGAAAGCGAGGTTAAAGGAGGCTGTGTTCGAAGCGATATCCGGTTACGGCAGCGGACGACCGGATATCAACACTCTGGTTAAGGTTTTATCGGATAGTTATAATATGGATTACGGGGAGCTTTTGTGCCTTTTGATATTACGTGCCTCTACGCTCCCGCCGGTCGTAAGGCAGGAAGTGGTAAATCTCTGGGACCAATATTACAGGTACAGGCCTTTACAGGACATGGTGTCTTCGCTCCAATCTTCAGGTATGACAGCAGCCGCACGTAACCTGTCCGAAGCGATTGATAAGGCGATGGAATTTTATCCCGTCTTAACACGGAAAGGTATCGACATCGAGAAAATTCGGTACGAGACAATGGTCCGGGACTGGTTGCTGAAAATGATTTTTACTGCCGGGTCTTCCGCCCACAACCACGGTGGATTGACGGCTGGGATTCTGAAAAAACTATGTATCCTCACCGGTCTGCCGGAAAGCGAATTGCCGGACACATTACGAACGGTGATGATGCCGCGATTCGAAAAGGAGGAAGTTACGGAGGGCGGTGCAATAAATAAAATCGGGTACTACCCGGTGCCGACCCGCTCACAGGGTGGCGGGGAGAAGGGTTCAGGGGCTGATAGCCCATCAGAACGCGGTTCCGAGTGGGTAACCGGGCATCAGGATAGGAAGACTACAGTATTGGTTACGAGTGGGATAAAGACCGCAGCCGAATCAGACACTCGTCCGGCACCGGGTATGGAAAGAGGAGAGAATTTGAAGAACGGGCTGGTTCGAAACCATGATTCCGATAACCGTAGCGGGCGGGTATCCGGGAACGGAGGTATAGAGACATATGAAAGAACGAAAAGAGGGTCGGGTCCTGTAAAACTATCGGTGCCGGAAACCACGAGCGGTATATCCCGGAATTCACCCTCCGGGTTGGAGTTATCCCACTCTCCCCATTCAGAACCGGTATTTATAAGTAATGCCGGAATGGTACTCTTGGCGCCGTTCTACCCGCGGCTGTTCACCGTAACCGGGCTTACGCCGGATAACTTTTTCCCGGGTATAAAGCAGAAGTGCAAAGCATTGTATCTTCTTCAGTATGCCGTATGGGGGGAGCCGGATTCCCCGGAATATGAACTGCCCCTGAATAAAATCCTCGTGGGGTTGGATATGACAGAGCCGGTTGAAAGATGTGTTCCGCTGACACCGGACGAGCTGGCCGATGCCGATTCCATGCTCGAGGGAGCTATACTCCATTGGACAAAATTAAAAGGCAGTTCCGCGGAGGCCCTGCGGGAAGGCTTCCTGCAGAGGTACGGGCGGTTGGAATTCCTTGCGGACCGCATCGAGCTGGCGGTAGAAACGAAGTCGTACGATATGCTGCTCGACAGCCTGCCCTGGTCGTACTCGGTGGTGAAATACCCGTGGATGCCTTTGCCGCTTATGGTGAAATGGAGATAAAAAGCAAACGTATATGCAGACAAAAGTAGAAAAAAAGGTGGCCCGCGGTGCGGGAAGGTGATACGGGCCAAAGATGCCGCAATTGTCACCGCATAGGAAATGTTCTCTGAGATAATGTTAAAACACTTCGATGAAACTTTATAGGTGACTATTCATTTGATTACAATTACAAAAAATATGTTACGAATCCGGCAGTATATATATTTATTGTTTTCCGCACCCGCTACGGCTGATAAAAATAAGGAAATCGGGCACTTCCGGAATACACTGGACACTACTATTCCGGGCTTTCAATATAATATGACTGTCGACGAATGGCTGGTGTTTATGCTGGCCATGATGCCGCACGTCTGTCCCGGAGGGTTGGATTTGTTCCTGATACCGGACGAGGTAACCGGCCGGCCGAATACCGAGTACGGTGGCTGGCAGGGTACCAGCCATAAAGGGTTCCTGCCCACGGGACATACCGCACTGTTCGTTGTCTCGGGCGGAAAACCGGATGACGCGGACGCCCGAAGCGAGGTCCTGCACCTGCTGGGACCCGACCACTGGTTCGCCCGCGGGAATATCCTGCGGTGCGAGGGGCGGGGAGAAGGCGAACCGTTCCTGAGCGGGCGGCTCGTGCTGTCGGATGAAGTGGTATCGCAGGTAGTTTTCGGCCGGGAATACGAGCCGTCTTATAACGCATCGTTCCCGGCCCGGCGGGTGACAACCCCGCTGGAGTGGAACGACCTGGTAGTTCCTTACGAATTGCAGGAGGAACTGGAGGATATTTCCCTGTGGATGTGCCGGCAGAATGAAATCAAGGAAAAATGGGCGCTCGGCAGGCTGGTAAAACCCGGTTACCGCTGCCTGTTCTACGGACCGCCGGGAACGGGAAAAACCCTTACGGCCATGCTCCTGGGTAAGCGTAACGGCCTGGATGTATACCGGGTGGACCTCTCCATGATTACATCTAAATACATAGGCGAGACCGAGAAAAATCTCGCGAAGGTTTTCGACCGTGCCGCCTGCCATAACTGGATACTCTTCTTCGACGAGGCCGACTCGCTGTTCGGCCGCCGTACCGACACCGGAAACTCCAACGACCGCCACGCCAACCAGGAGGTGGCCTACCTGCTGCAGAAAATCGAGGACCATCCGGGTACGGTCATCCTTGCCACCAACCTTCTCGGGAATATCGACGAGGCGTTTTTCCGCAGGTTCCAGTCGTCGCTCTGCTTCCCTATGCCCGACGAGGGCCAGCGCCTCCGCCTGTGGGACACGATGATCCCGCAAGCGTGGGGGAAGGACGGCGCGAGGGGAGAACTGGTCCGGTTCGCCGCGGGCTTCGAACTATCCGGCGGCAGTATCCTGAATGTAATCCGTTCGGCCGCAGTTAAAATGTTCGCCGCGGGGAGCGAATCTCTCGGTATGGACCTGCTTCGGGATTCGATATCCAAAGAGTTGAAAAAAGAAGGGAAAATTTCCACCGGCTGACCAGGTACGCCTTTGATTTCCAAAACGCAGGTCCCGAAAAGAACGCGACAACCGCGCATACGGCACTTTTGCTTTTGGACGGAATAGGGATGGAACCCCGGCGAAACAACCACTCGATTACGGTCGATATAAAGGTGCCTACCGTATAACAAACCCGCCCCACACCAACCTGCCTGTGGTAGAAGACCAGTAATCGTTAGACATAAAATTTGTGCATCGACGCAACCAAATACTTACTCCTGCATAATTAACCCGCCGACCATGCGATATCCTATCCTAAAATACATTTTTCTCTCGTTTGCCGTTTTCACCCCGCTGTCAGCGCAGGAGGTTATCCCGTATCCACCGACCTATTACAAGGAGACTCCGTTCGGTATAGAGTGGATTGAGGAACTCCCGCGCGATACGGTGGTCGTAAGGGATACGGTTTATGTCTCGGACCTGGACGGGTTCCTTTCCCGCTTCGTGGGCCGGGAGGTGGACCTGAACCGGCTTGTACGGGACGTGGCGGGGATAGAAGCGCTGATCGACTCGCTCGAAGGAGTGTCGCAGCAGGCTCTTTTTTACAACTATTTCCTCGGCGAAGACCCCGGTAGGAACCTGTCGAGGAGTTTTATCGTCCGGGAGTTTAGCCTCGACGGCCGCCTGCGCCCGGCATCGGTGGAAACCGATACCACCGGCAAAGTGCCCTACCCGCAGGCGAGCCGCGAGATAATGTTCCGGTGCGACGGGACGGAGCGGACCCTTCGGTTTATCCGTAACCGCGAAGCCATCCGCCGCTTTATCGTCTATATGTTCACAATGATGCAGGAAGACGAGCAGGGTATAGCCGCGGTTAATCTCTATTTCCCCGATTATAATTTCACCGGTAAGCGCGCCATGACGCAGATGGTAAAGTCGGTGAGGATGATGATGGACGCGTCGCGGGATTTTAAACATGGCCCTACCACCCTTAGGGTAATATTCCACAGCCAGGACCCGTCTGTCCGAGCGGGGAGCAATTTTGTGTCCGGATTGTTGCAGGAAGCCTCGGAAGTGGTGTTCGTCGACGGGGTTGACGTTCGAAACAACTTTTTCGTGCGCGCCGTGGTGAACGGGTCCGACAGTCCGCAGCCGGGCCTGTGGGGCAAAATAGTCAACCATGTGAGGATTGCCCGTTACTATACGGGGCCGTTGGATATAGACGCTCTCGACCTTACCGTATTCGAGGACGCGGCGGTCGGTGAAATCCTATCGGCGGATTACAGGGAGAATAACTGGGAGGTTTTCCTCTACATTATCCTTCTTATTATCGCCGTTGTGATTGCGGTTTACGTCCTTTATTGCGTAGATGTGCGCGTATCGGAACTGATGACTTCCCACATGGAAAGCGTGCTGCTGCTGATAACGGTGGTTGTGCTGGAGATAGGGGTCCTTCTGATTACCATGTTCCAGAATATGTGTCGGGAAGACGAGTTTTCAATCGTCGACCAGCACCCCGTCCTGATTTTTATGCTTCCTTTGGCGGTAGTCTTTGTCATGCCGGTACTACACAGGATGTTGGCAAACCGGAAGAAGCCCTGAACTTTTCGCTTTCGTGCTGTTTTATCCCCTACCGAACCCCAGTTGTCCGGTTCCCGGTTGTATACATTATAACTAAACCAGACGACTATGAAACCACAGTTCCTTTTACCGGCCTTGTTTCTGGCACTTGTCCATTATTCGGGTAGCGCGGGCGAAATGGAAAATAGCGACCCGGACCCCGATGGGCCTCCCGTGGGCGTGGAACAAGGTTTCACGGTTCACGGTATTTTCGGCCATAATATGGTCGTCCAGCAGGGTAAGCCGCTTTGTGTCCGGGGCCTCGGCACCACAGGCGACGAGGTTGCCGTAACGGTGAGTTGGGCGGACCGGGATGTGCGGGCAGTGGTGGATGCCGGGGGCGAATGGACCGTTGAGGTTCAGGTGCCGCGGGCGCCTGCCGGGTATCGGAGAAACCGGTAACAGAAAAACTTTATCCGTTGCCAGTAGCGGGCGTAAGCAGGCAGAATGCCGACTCGTCGCCGAAACAGAGCAGCCGGGCAAGTTCTTTATCTGGTTGGTGTGTTGACATGGCGCATGTAGGTTAGCAGGTTCAGGATGATACGAATGAAAAAAGATACCGCCGGTTTGCGGTAATTACGCCAATGACCTTGTATCACAAATATAAAACTTTTTATGATACCATATCGCCGGAAGCCCGTAAAATTGCAAAATAGGTCCATCCGGTGTGCAAATACCATGAATTGGCGGTTGTGTATGCGGTAAATTTTTACTTATTTTGTTAAATTTTAGCGCACTGGGTCTTTCGGGACGCAAAGGGCGCTGACCATAATCCGATTTACATGGACCCAGTTATTCGGTGCGAGGATATTACGCATTACTACGGAACCCGGCTTATCTATCAGGACCTTAATTTCGAAGTCGGCAGGGGCAGCGTCGTCGGCCTTCTGGGCAAGAACGGCACAGGCAAAACAACGATAATTAACATCCTGAACGGTTACCTAAAACCGCGCTCCGGAGTTTGCCGGATATTCGGCGAGAGGATGGACAATCTCACCCCCGAAACCAAGGCCCGCATCGGCCTGCTGCTCGAAGGGCACATACAGCACTCCTATTTCAACGTGCAGCAGATCGAGCGGTTTTACAGTAATTTCTTCCCGCGGTGGAAACGGGAAGCCTATTACGAACTTTTGTCTAAGTTGCAGGTTACCCCTACGCAAAAACTCAGCACGATGTCGTGCGGTCAGAGGTCGCAGGTGGCTTTGGGGCTGCTCTTCGCGCAGGACCCGGAACTGCTTATCCTCGACGATTTTTCGATGGGTCTCGACCCTGGCTACCGCAGGTTGTTCGTAGAATACCTACGCGAATATGCCACAGCCGAAGACAAGACGGTATTCCTTACGTCACACATCATTCAGGATATGGAGATGCTGATAGACGACTGTATAATAATGGACTACGGCCGTATCCTTATCCACCGCCCGACTAAGGAAATTATGGAGGGCTTCCGAAGGTTCCGCTTCATCTCTTCGCGGCCCGTACCTCCGAAGGTGGAAGGGTTGTGGAATACCTCGGGAATCGGGGAGAATTACGAGACCTATTCGTTCCTTACGGCCGGCGAGGTTGGTCGGTTGCTCGAGCCTTACGGCGTGGCCGGGGTCAGTGAAGAGAAGTTGTCACTGGAGGATGCGTTTATAGGTTTGACCGGAAAATATTAGGATATGTACAAGGCATTTTTTTATAAGGAATGGATTAAGACGCGCAGGAGCGTCCTGCTCGCGGTGGCTCTTATGGCGGCCGCTGTGGTCTACGCGTTCCTGAATGTGGCGCAGGAGTTCCGGGTTTTCGGGGCCGTTTCGGCATGGAACAACGTTATAACTAAAGATACCTCCCTGCTTCCGGCCTTTATGCAGTGGCTTCCGGCTGTGGCGGGTGTGCTCGTAGCCGTGTCGCAGTTCGTGCCGGAGATGACCGATAAGAGGCTTAAACTGACGCTTCACCTGCCTTTGGCGGAGAACCGGATAGTGCGGGCGTTGCTCACTTACGGTGTCGCGGTTATCGGGGCGCTGTTTGTCGTTACGGATATCGTACTGGTGGCCGGTATGTCGGTTTACTATCCGGGCGAGATAGTGGCGGGAATGTTCCTGCGGTCGCTGCCGTGGTTCCTTTGCGGGCTGTTAGCTTACCTTGTTACCGCGTGGGTGGTACTGGAACCTGTTTGGCGGCAGAAGATATTCGACGGGTTGGTAGGTATTTGCCTATGCTCTTTCTTTCTTATTGCCTCGCTTTCGGGTGGTTACATCCGGTTCCTCCCGTGGCTGGTAGTGCTTGCGATAATAGGGTTTACCTTCCCGTTCTACTCCGCGGCGAGGTTTAAGGAGGGGGTGCAATAATAATTAGCGAACATGAAACGACAAAATACGATATACGCCCTCATACTCGCCTGTACGACTTTCGCCGCCCTCTGGGCGCTGCCCGCTCTGGTGCACAAGGCTACCTATTCACCAGACAGGTATCCGGTGGTTTATTACAGCTCGGTGCTCAGCCAGTTCGGGCTGATCGATTACGGCGACAAGCAGACCCCGCTCACCGATATGGACGGTAACAAATATACAGCTGCGCAGTTCGATTCGCTGATGCCCCTGCTTAATTACCGCCAGTTGATGACCGACGGTCGCCTGCCGGACAGCATAGGCGGGTACGAAGTGACGCCGCAGTTGCTTAGGTCCACCTCGTTCGTTTTCAGGTACAATCCCCGCAGTCTCTCGCAGCCCGAACCGGGTTTGTACATCCTTTTCGAGTCTATGCCCAAACGGCTGGGGCTGGAAATTCCGCCCGACGTGATGCGGCTGGGAGCCGGGGTGGAGTTTATCGACGCGGAAAGCAACTCGGTGGACCGGGAAAAAAGCGACCGGTTCCGGCAGGCGTTCGACAAGTCCGGGTTTACGTTTCCCGCCCGGTGGGCGTCCGGTAATCCGTCGCCCCGTAAGGCTTATGACGAGGGCTATTTCAGCCTCGATGCCGCCGGCCGGTTATACCACATCAAAATGGTTAACGGCCGCCCCTATGTACGCGACACCGGGTTAGGAGAAACGGTAGACATACTCTGGTTCTCGATGTACGAAGTGGCCAATAAGCGGTTTTACGGCTTCCTTTTCGACAAAGGCGGCAACGTATATATTATCGAGAGCGATTTGCAGGGCGGTTACGAGACCGTCCGGCTGGATATGGACCCGATAGACCCCTACACGGAGCAGGTGAGCATTATGGCCAACCTGCTCTACTGGACCGTGACCGTAACCGGTGCAAAAGGGTGCCGGTACTACGCTCTGGACAACCTTACGCTCGGGCGGGTCGATACCCATTCCATCGCCCGGCGGCCAAACGCGTGGGATAGAGCTTCGGCGATACTGTTCCCCGCATACATTACGTTGGAACACCGGAATTCGGCTTACATCTCTCCCCGGCTCAACTTTACCGGCCCTATGGCCCTCGTCGCCAACATTCTCGCCGCGCTGGTTCTGTGGTTTACCGCGGCCGGCTGCTGCCGCAAGAGGATAGCGCTCACCGTCTACGTACTTTTGACCGGCCTTGCAGGGCTGCTTGCCGTGGCGGTATTGCCCGGATACCGCGGAATTGGCCGCATACCGGCACCGGATAAGAAAGAAACAAACGATTAAAATATATAATGCCATGAAAAAATTACTTTTATTCGCCGCCGTGGCCGCACTGCTCGCCTCGTGCGGAGGGAACGCAAGGAATTCGAACAACAGTGCCGCCGACGGTCCTGCCACGGAACTGGCCCCGGCTGCCGGTACGGTTTACACCATCGACGACCTGATGCCCGTCGCCGGGGACCTCGTGGGGCAGGACATTACCGTGCGCGGTTACGTTACCCACACCTGCAAACACTCGGGTAAGAGGTGTTTTGTCGTGGGCGAGGACCAGAATCTTTCGTTCCGCGTGGAGGCTAAAGGCAATATAGGGGGGTTCAACCGTGAACTGGTCGGTTCGGAGCTGGCAATTACGGGCAAGCTCCAGGAACGCCGTCTGAGCGAGGAATACCTCGACCAGCTCGAGAAAGACCTCAGCGAGAAGGCTCTTGCCGAGGACGGTTCGGCCGAAACCTGTCAGGCGGAAATCGCCAACATAGAGGGAATGAAGCAGTGGATGCAGGAGAACGGGAAGGACTACTACGCCATATATTACATGGATGGCGAAGAATATGAAATCCTGGGAGAATAAGGCCACGCGCTGGCTGCGGGTAATCCACCGCGACCTGGGGTACGTGGTGGTGGGCCTGTGTCTTGTTTACGGCATTTCGGGTATCCTGCTCAACCATATGGGAGAGTCGGACCCGGCTTACAGGAGCGCCAACCACACCGTGCAATTGCCCTCCGGGCTCAACGGTGACGGGCTTGCCGCCGCTTGGAACGGTGCCGGGAGCGACCTCCCGGCCCTGCGGCGCATTATGCCCATAGACGACAGGCACTCCCGCCTGATGCTGGACGGCGGGGTAGGGGTTTACGACAGCGCCGACGGAAGGCTCGACTACGAAGTCCACCGCAAGCGCCCGTTCGTCTACTGGATAAACAAACTCCATTACAGTAAGGTGCGGGGATGGAGCGTTATGGCGGACCTGTTCGCGGTATCGCTGCTTTTCCTCGCGGTGTCGGGGTTGTTTATGGTCCGCGGCAAAAAAGGGCTTGCCGGCCGCGGCAAATGGTACCTTATCGCCGGGCTGCTTATACCGGTGGTGTATATCCTGCTTTCGTGACAGGGCTGCTAATACTAATGGTTAGTATAGGTGGTTAGGTCTTTACGATAATTGCGGTATTTTTTGAATACAGAATATTTTAATGGACCCAGAAAATAAAAGTGACCCCGGCCACAGAAGGCCGGGGTCACTTTTATTTATAATAAACTTATACCGTGAATTAGTCCTGGATACAGCGTAATTGCTGCCCGATTTCATGATGGGCGTAGACAATATTCAAACGGCCCTGCCGGTATGAATTTGCGAAGTTAGCGTTAAGGCTGAAGAACTGAATATTTTGTAACGCGCCTGTGGTGCTATTATAAGAAGGCTTATAACCTGTGGATGTGATATGGTAATTTATGGACGGTTCTCCTACCCATTCCTCAATTTCACAATTGGCTTCTGTGGCGGCAGTTTTCTGGTAAGAACCGGCTGTGGTGTAATTTGCCTTCATCCGTGTTCCCGAGAAGGTAGTATTAAACCCCTGCTCGTTTGCAATAGTTACCGGGCTATAATCTAATCCGGAATCATAAAATAGTGCATCCGGGTTTTTGATGGATCCACCTCCGAAAGCGTCAGCTGTAGAAGAGTCTACCAGCTCCAGGTATTCCGCCCGCGTGGGTATATGCCATCCCGGGGGGCAGATACCGCGAATGCCTTCAAAATCGTAACAGTTGGCTTCCGTAATTTCGATACCACCGAAAGCGGCGTAAATGTCGTACAGAAAGCCTCTCTCTTCCACGTCTGAATCCGAGGTAAGCGGTGTGGTATCGGTGCCGTCGGTGCTGTAAGGATACCATATATGGCTCTCCGCCGTGGGGTCCTCGGAAACGGTGTAACCTTCCGGTACATAACGAAGGGATTGAGCCATCCACCTAGAACCGTTGGCCAGGTTTACGGTCTTGTATATCTCGCCTTCGTAGCGGAACGAGTCGCCGAAATCTTCGTAATCGATGGCATGTATCCTGTCGTCCCGGACTTCAACCTGTACACCGTACACACCGCCCTGTTCCAGAGTTGCGGCGTTAATTTTTTCGGTAAGCTCTATACCGTCGGCCGTTTTCACAACGATGGTAAACGCAACCTCCTGCGGGATAACCATTGCCACGTAAGTTGCGCCCGCTTCAGCCTCGTGCATGGTGATGTCCGCCGCTGGTCCCGATGTGCGGGCGGTAATCTCCAGGGCCGCAAGGTCGACGTCGGCATAGGGTACCAGGCCGCGAAGTATCACGGCGGAGATATCCGCAGCGGACTGGTTATCCACGTTTATCGTAACACGAGTCAGGAGAGACTCGAAGGTCATGCTAACGGCGTTTACCGTCGGCGTAACGCCCGCTTTGGAAGCCGCGAGAAATTCCGAACCGAGGTATCCGTCCCTCTGGTCGGTGGCTACCGAAACGGTGGCGGGAGCTCCGGCCGCAGAGTAGGGATAATAGGCGGTAACCTGTGAGGAGGCGTCGTCGGTGTACCATTCGATATCCGTAGTGAACAGGTTGCCGGCATAAGATACCGCGGCGTTGGCAGCGACCGCTGTGCCGTCGGCCTTAGTAACCGTCAGGCCTATCTGGTCGCCCGTGGCGAAACTGAATTCCGTATTGCCCGTAATCAGGGGGTCGATGACAATATCCCCGACCGGTTCGTTGCCGTTGCCGCCGCCTTTGTCATCTTTCTCGTCGTCGCTGCATGATACGAGGCAGAACGCCGCCGCAAGCATTACAATGGTGATTTTCTTCATTTCGTTATTATTTAGTTTAGAAGTTGTAACCCAGTTTGAAAGTACCCGACCACCGGTCCGTACCCTCGAGGTATTTGATATTGAAACCGTGTGTCCAGTCCGCACCTATCTCCGAATAGATGCCGTATCGTATATTCCACCTTACGGCCGCTTCCGCTCCTATACGAGAAGCGGTAAGGTACTCGTTCTGCCGGTTATAGTAGTCGGTGAGGTGGTAGGGAGCTTCGCCCGGCTCCACCTCCGTGCCCACCGCCCGGCTCTTGTCGGTGAAACTTCCCGAGGAGAAGGACAGCCCGGCTTTTAACTCAATACACCCGGTCCGCAGCTCCCCGCGGCTATACGCTCCGTAACGTTTCATATCCTGAGATTCTACGTAAGGGTACATAAGGGTGGATAAGCGCTCCGACGAGGCCAGCCACGCACCGGCGATAACGGTGTGGCGGCGGGTGTGGTACTCGTATTCCGGAACCAGCGTGAGTTCGGTCCGGTCGAAAATGCGGTTCGAACCGTATACGTGGGTGATTGTTATTCCGTTCTCGGTCTCCCTCCCCAATACGCTCTCGTTATTAACCTGTTTTGCCCAGTCGAACTGGAGGCGCAGGAAATGCGAAGCCCTCCCGACGCCGAAACGGTAGGCGATACGGGAACTTACCCGGTGACCGGGGAACCGGAACCATACAGTCTCTTTCTCCCCTACGGAACCCTTGCTGTAACGGTATTCTATGTCGGCATACAGGCCGCCCCATTGTGCCTGTACCGACCCTCCGTGGATTGTCTCCTTGACAGGGAAGCCGTCGATTCCCGATTCGCTGAGGTGTATGCCGCTGCCGGACCATGACTCGTAGGCGCCGTACATCAACCCCTTGTCGAGAAAGGCGTAGTAGGTGCCGGCCGAAGTCCCTATCTCTTCCGCGTCTATGCTCTCGGTGTTCTTCCGGTAAAGGTAAGCCATCCCCAGGGCAAAACCGCCGTTATGATACATAATGGCCGGCGAAACTCCCATATCCAGACGGTAATTGGTATGGCGCAGGTCTTTGCGTTTGGAGTAGTTGGCCGAAGAGAAGTCTATGGACCCGCCGGCCCGCCAGTTCGCGGCGATATCCACGGAGGCGCCGCCGGTGAAGGCGTATGTCTGCAGGTCCTTGCGGCCCGGGGTAAACTCCAGTACGTCCACCGGGTAGAACCCGGGCCGGATAAACATCGACCCGGACATGTTTTTTCCCGAGGTGTGGTCGAAAGAGAAGGACCCGGCCATGGTGTACTTTTCGGTATCCACGGTTGTCGCCGCTACGGCCCCGGCGCTCCACCACTCCCCGGGCTGGTATGTGTCGCGCAGACGGCCGCTTCCGTACCGGCCGTATATTTCTGCGAACGA
This sequence comes from Alistipes sp., assembly GCA_021202985.1. Lineage (GTDB taxonomy): Bacteria > Bacteroidota > Bacteroidia > Bacteroidales > Rikenellaceae > WRDF01. The sequence goes on along the minus strand of JAJQCA010000014.1, from coordinate 58,275 downwards.
GACCGTCACGGAGTCCATACGGATACCGGCCGCGTTGCCTCCCGCGTTCCAGGGATTGTGTCTCCGCACCTGGTCATAGGTCTGGCCCCACGCTCCCGTAACCGGGAGCAGAAGCAGTGAGGCGGCCAGTATGTCCCTAAATTTAATCATTCAGCGATTGCCGTTCCCGTTCGTAAAAATCGTTCGAAGAGTTGTTGGTGTCGGTCAGTACCTCGTAACCGCGCTCGGCCGAAAGCTCCTCGTCCACATACCGGTGGAGCGTCCGCGCCGAATAGAGTTCGGAGTGGGTCACATAGCCGGCGTCCACTGACGGGGATAGGCGCTTATGGTTGTTCGACGAACCGCCGTAGAAAATTTCCACCCCGTCCATAATCCAGTCGTATGGTATTTTAACTACCCGGTCGGACGTGCTGCCGGGTTTCTGTGCCAGGTTATCCTCTTCCAGTATGAATTCCTGAATGGTCGTATACTGCTCCCTGAAAATAACTACCGCAGGGGAATAGACCGAGAATGTGTAGGCGTTAGCCTGGCCGGTCTTTATTACTACGTCGAGGTAACGGTCCGTGGATATTCGGTCGCCGGGTGCGGGATGGTATAGTGTATTAGGGAAGTAGACGTTATTATAGCAGACGAAATAACCCTCCTTGTTAAGGTTTACCGAAAGCGGGTATTGCGAAGTATGGTCGATGGCGCCGCAGATGACCACCACGGCATCCTCACCCGGTTCGAGCGGAAAGGCGGTGCCGTCGCCGGGGAACTGCCAGACACATTGCGCTATGGGGGCGAAGTCGGGGTAAACGGTCTCCCCGGTCACCGCGTCCTGCGTTACCCACACATTTGTGGCCTGCGAGTTGTACGGGTCGAGAGTCCCGATGCAGATGCCGTCGAGGTATTCCGTCCGGGAGTTGTTGTTATGCAGAATCATGTATTTGTCCGACTGGTAAGTTCCCTCAAGAGGGTACTTGGTGCATCCCCCGTTGTATACCTCCTTAATAATTACCGTTCCCGTTTTGGAGTATAGCAACGACAGGCTCAGGTCCATATCTTCATCCACGAGCTTGATGCGGTCGGCCGTGCCGTTGAAGATATGCTCCTCGATGCGGTCGCTCATAAGCACCCGGTATATACCGTTGGTAACGGAAAATTCCACCCTGCCCTGGGCGTCCGTAACGGCGGTGTAAGTGTTGCCGCGGTCTATATCCTCGATACGGACCGTTACCCCCGCGCGGCGGAACTCCTCGAATCCTTCCGGGTAGACGGTATTCACCGCAAGCGTATGCAGCCGTCCGTCGTAGGGGTTTCCGCCGTCGTTGTCGGAGCAGGCGAATGCAAGCGGCAACAGGAATATGTAAAACAAACGTTTCATACCTTAAATTTTTATCCGGCACGTAAGGCCGTAATAGAACTTGGGATAGAAGGTCGTGGTACCTATCCCGGTGGCCTTGGATGTGACATGTTTACGGGAATTGGTGAAGTTATTGGCGAAGAACGAGAGCGACACATGGTCGCCTATCTCCTTCGTAACGCTTAGGTTTGCATAATAGTATGCGTTATAACCGTCTTTGGCGAAGGTGTAGGCGTTGCCCGATTTGACCAAAAGGTTGGCGAACCGCGCATCGGCGGCTTCCGCGGAGGTGAACGGGTGGATATTCCCGTCCAGGTCCACGTATGCTACGGGCCAGATGGCCGTGTAGGAATTCCCGTCGTAGATGCTTCCGCCCGTTGGTGTGTCGGATGATTCGCCGACGTTGAATGCGTACTCCTGCCCGTTGTACCGCGAGAGTTTCTGAGACCGTTTGAGCAGCGACATTTCCAGCCGGCATGAGATGACTATCCGGGCGCGGGGAATGTGTGTAACGGCAGTCACGTTCGCATCCATGGAGTGTGTCCGCTGGCCGTTGAATACCGAGGTGCCCGAACCCCCGGCGTATATACCCACATATTCGTACGAGCGGTTCGGCAACGAGGTGTGGGACCAGCCTTCACGGTAGTACCACGAGAGGGAGTTATCGAGGTAGCGGGTATAGCCGTATGCCGCATCCACACGGAACCGGGTGCGGATAGCCTCCACCTGCGGGAAGTCGACCACCAGCTCTACGCCTTTTCGGACCATGTCGGGGCCGTTGTCCGAATAGGTGTTGCGGACAAAGGTCCGGTCTACGACGTTGGTCTCCATCGGGGTCCAGGCGTTCTGCCCATCGCCGCGCAGGTATACCTGTCCGGTCTGGCTGTCGACCCTTATCTCCGGGTTTGGAGGGACCCTGTAACCGGACGGTAACTGCTGGATATTGTAAGAGTAGGGCGTATAGGTGGTCGAGTATTTATAGGGAAGTTTGGTGCGGTTAATATAGCCGGCGAGCGAGATCCGGAACCCGGCCACGTTTACATCCGCGGCAAGCTCGCTGTTGTGGTTACGCTGCCATTTCAGCCCGGCGTTGTGCTCGAGCATGTAGGGCTGGGTGTAATAAACGTACGACGTTTCCTCGCCGTAGGAGATACCGAAGGTCTGTATGTCACGGTACTGCCGGTCGGGGTAGAGCACGTGGAACGACGGCAGTTTCTCCGTCACACCCCAGCCGCCCCGAACGGTTATCCAATCGTTCAGGTGCCAGCGTGCGTTGAACCTCGGCGAGAAACTGTAAAGGCGGTCGTACTGCGATCCGTCTATAAACAGGTTCTCCATCCTTATGCCTGCCATCACTTCCACGGTGGTCCGCCCCACCGGGAAAGATACGTTGTCCTCGGCATAGACCGCGAGGTTGTGCATATACGGGTACTCACTGTACGGCCGCGGACGGTAACCGTTCGGGGCAAGGGCCGGGTCGAGGTAATACTCCCCGTCGCCCGCATTCCCGTTGGCCTTCCACTGCACGCCTGCCTTTATCCGGTTACGGACCTGTCCCCGGGTAATGTTCAGCTCGTATTTCAGCGATGCCGAGTAATCCAGCTCCTTCGAGTCGACGATGCGGTCGGCGAAGTATTCGAGTGGAAGTTTGTCCGCAAGGAAATATCCTTCCTCCACTGCGTGGACCGCCGGTTGTTCGGACGCGTAGGAGTAATACAGGTGGGCTTTTGAACGGTTGTCGTTTAAATTTACGGCCGCGTCCAGCTTCAGGTTGGTGACCCACGGTTTGTTGAGCAGCCATGTAAGGGAGCCGTTGGCGCGGAACACGTTGTCCCTAACTTTTGTATACTCCCCGGTGTAAGCGTCCGGGTCGTCTTTGGAATTCATTCCGCCCACGTTGCCGGTCACCCCGGCTTCGAAACGCAGGTTTCCGCGGAAGGTATTGCTGTAAGCCGCCGAGAAGCCCCGGCGGGTATAGGATGTGTAAGGCGAGCTGAGCTTCTGCGTGGCTTTTGTCCATTCGCCGTTTATGTTGAGCGTTCCTCTGTTTTCGCCCAGGTCGAACCCCTTCGAAACGGAGGCCTGCTGTGTGCGGGGATTGACCGAAGCCTGCGCGCTCCACGGCGTGTGGCCCTTGCGCGTGTGGATACGGACGATACCGCTGTTGAAATCGCCGTATTCCACCGAGGGTACGCCGGTGATTATCTCGACATGGTCGATATTGTCCACCGCTATATTCCGGGTGTCGACCCCGCCCAGGGCGCCGAAAGACGCATTGTTGCCGAGACGGACCCCGTCGATTTCTACCGCGGTGGCGAACCGCAGGTTGTCGTCCACCGAGCCGGAGCCGCGAAGTGCGAACGTCTGGTCGCGATCCGACGCGAGGTCGGGGTTCTGGGTCTTTCCGCCGGGAAGCAGTGCGGCAATATCGGAAATGTTGGAGACCTGCATCTGGCGTAGCGCATCGCCGCCTATGGTCCAGGTGGTGTTGAGTTCGTTCTCCTTCGTGCGGGCGGTAACGACCACCTCGTCTATTTTAAGGGTGTTTTCAGTAAGCCGGATGTCCAGTGCGGCCACGTCGCCGCCCACGGATAGCGGCAGGACGGAGGTCAAGTAACCCAGGAACGACACGCGTAGCGAGTACTCCCCGGCAGGCACCCCCGCTATTTCGAACCGTCCGTCCCGTCCCGAAGTGGCCCACAAATAAGTACCTTCTAACACTATGTCGGCCCCGCCTACGGGCTCACGGGTCCTGGTATCGGTTATACGGCCGGAAACGGTGTTACCGGGAGTCTGGGCGTGGACATGGATGAAACAAAATAGTAAAAGCCCCGCAAGGACGATTCTGAAAGCCGTATATCTCATAGTTTGAATACAAAAGTAATAAAGATTTCGTATGTCAGGCAATCCCCTATTATAGGTATTTATCTTGCGGTGAATAACGAATCCGTCAGGCTTCCGCGGACAACAACCGCAACATAAAACTACCGGCCGCTGATAAGCGGCCGGTAAGTTGGAATGTAGATTTACTCGAATCTGGTTATACACCTCACATACGCCGGGACGTTCTTGTTCCCGGGCGACTCGGTATATTCGATTCGTCCGTTCTCGAGCCAGTAGATTCTCGAAATGTCCATTCCGCCGTCATACGAGGTGTGGAATTTCATCCCCTCCGTTATCCCGAAATCGTAAGCCCCGCTGACCTGTACGCGTAGCATTTCTTCCACTTCGAACGATCTGGGAAGTATGAAATCCCGGGTAGTCATGCCGATATCCGTATAGGCATTACAGCCCGTATTGTGCGTAGGAGTATAACCGTAATTTTCCCGCAAGACGTTTTCCCAAGTATTATAGTGAGTTTGGTCGTTATAGTAGGGGTCGACGCCCATTGCCTCGGCCCATGTAAGCATTTTGTCGATACCGCTTTCCCGATAGTTCTCCAGCCCGTAAAAAAGCCTGTTGTAAAGGTAATTCGGCGGATATTGTTTTAGGGTATTAAGTACAGTCCAGTTTGAAGCGTCGGTGGAATAACTTAAAACCCATTCATATTCCCCGGTGGTCGGATTAGACGGGATGTCGAAACTGAATTCGTCTTCGGTTCCGGCCGGGAAGAATTTTGAGCTGTACGTAGTATTGTCCCTGCGAACGGCAAGGTAAACATCGGGATAATTACCTTTGATTTTCCCCGATAAAACATCGCCGTAACCTACCAATAAATAAGGGTAACTCAGCTGTGATTTGGTTCCCGTTAAGTCGGTCGCCAAAATAGTATATTCCTCTTGTATGTAAGTGGCAGCCTTTACCTGCTGCCCGTCGTGGGTATAGAATACTTCTATTTCCTTCCCGTTGCCGAAATCGTTATTGGCAGGAATCTGCACCGACAGTGTATTTACCTCGTATTCCGTCCCTTTAGGTGCGACGGGGGAACTGTTGACGCCCGTGGCCGAGATGCTCCACTGGTCGTTTGACCCCGCGGTGACGGATATGGTACCGCCCTCGCGCGGGATATTCCCTACGGCCGGGGAGATGGAACTGCCGATGTAGTCGATTACTGACGGGATAACCCGGTTCAATTTTATCGTACCGTAAAGGGCGGAGGGGTAGGGGTCGGTATTTTCACTGTAAATATACGCCTCGGCCGACTGCACGGTACCTGCCGCAGGCATCCCGGTGCGGTTGGTGTAGTCTATGGAGGTGAAGGAGATGGTCTCCTGTTTGCCCTCGGTTATATTCTCCACCGGATATACCGTACCCGGCTGGTGGGATACGCCGGCGACGATACCGCCCATACCCGTCTCGCTGAAACGCCACGGGAAGTTCAGGTCGAAACCCACGTTCACCGTGGTGGCCGCACTGCCGGTAAAGGTGTGCTCGTAAAGGTCGTCCATCAGCAGGTTGTAGAAGAAGAAATAAGGAACGGCGCCTTCCTGCGTTATGGTTACTTCGTACTCGTACATATCGTCCGCCGTGGAGAAGAGAAGGGTTATTTCACGGTCGGTGTAGCTCTCGTTCGCGGCAATGACCAGATCGCATTCCCGGGGAGAGGGCGACCCGGCCTGCGTGCCGGTAATGGATGCCGCCCCGGAGGGGACGCTGCGTTTCAGGTACCAGTCCTGCGAGCAGGTTACCCATATCCTGGCGTCGGTCTGCTCTATTGCGGGATAGGGCGAGTCGGTGGTTATGGCGAACGGATTTGTGCCCGGATATTGGCGCACGGCTATCTCCTGCCGCACGGTGCGGTCGTTGAGGGTCTTGGAGACGGTGACAACCCCCGTGAGCAGATTCCCTCCGGTATTCGCATTAGCGGTGAGGGTAAAGGAAGGGGTTGTCGCCACGGCAGGCGGGCTGGCATATGAGATATCTCCTATGTATTCGATGGCTAACGAGGTTCCTGACGCGCTGACTGCGGGTAGACCCGAGGACGTTACGGTATGGGATCCTCCTTCCGCATAGAAAATAATTGTGTTGGTATCGAGGTACAGGGAGAGTTCCTCAAGGTTGGACTGGGTGATTTCCACCGTCAGTTCCAGTTCACCGGACGCCAGGACGAGCTGCCCGGTCCGGGGCGCGGAGCCGGTGTATGCGGTCGCGGCCACCTCCACCGTCGATTCGGCCGTGTATTCCGACCGGTCGGGGGTGACCGTAATCCAGGTCGGGGAGTCCGCCACCTTCCATCCGGCAGGATGGTTGGTCTGGATGCGCAGCGCTGCCGTGGAGGCTCCGCTCCAGTAGGTGAGCGAATCGGCCGACGCCATGAGATAGTGCTGCCCGTCCCACGCTATGTTTGTCATTCCGCTTTTGTTGACTTCCGAAATATTGTAGGTGATGTTCGCCGGCCTTCCCTTCAGGGCGTCGGCTTCGCTGGCCGCCCCGTCCCGGTCCACCTGTTGAATGACCACCTCGTAAACGTTGTTCCGCAGCAGGTCGATATACTCGGCAGAGGTGGATGAACTTTTTGTGAAATCTATCCTGTAAAACGACGCTGTTCCGCCGTTGTATTTACCCCTTACGATAAGGCACGGGTTCCGGTCGTTCACCGACAGGGAGAGGTCCTCTCCGGCGGGTGTCTCGAAAAAATAGATGCTGTTTGAGACCTCCCCGGCAGTTGCGGGGAATGCCCTGCCGTCGTTGTTTACCAGGTCCGCTCCCGTGGGAAGGCTCGGTTTGAGGGCGGTGCCGGTAGTGTTGTTCCAGTGGTCGGAGACCAGCACGGGCACCAGCCGTCCTTTGCGGTAGTTCCGGTAGACGGTAACCGCCTCCAGTTCGAATCGGGATGCGGTTACGGAGGGGTCGACTTTCACGTCCACCCTTACCAGCGCCCGCGTGAGCGTGATGCCGCTTACCTGGTAGGAGGTCTTGCTCACCGTTACCGTTTCCTTCATTCCCCACATCGGGACTGTGTTGCCGGACCAGGTCATAACCCCGGTACACTCGGCTACAATGGCCGCCGCGAAGGCTTCGAGGGTGGTCCCGGCCGGTATACCCGACGGGTAGACGGCCTCGAACCACTCGGCCGAGTTGGCCAGCACCATAATATCGTACACCCCTTCGTTCATCAGCACCCGGCACGAATGGACGGACCCGCTCACGTCGGGGTCCAGCCCTACGGCGTAGTGGACAAAGGTGCCCGACTGGTCGAACCAGACCACCCGTACCTCGTTTACGGCCGATTCCTGCGCTCCGGTCAGGCGGGTTGTTACCCCGTCCCTGTCCGGGGAGTCGGGTACAAGGAATGAGATGCCGACTTCTATCTCCCCACGCGCGTCTGTGGGTGCGCTGTCGCCGTCCTCCTTCGAGCAGGCGACGAGCGCTGCCAGCAGTGCAATAGCTAATATATACCGTATGGATTGCATATTATATTTTGTATCGGGTTAAGGCGTCCGGGAGACGCAGCGCACGATTCCAAGGTGACCTGGATAGTTTGCAACAAGACCGGAAGTTTTAGTTGCCTCTGTTATCGGGACGAAAGTACTTTCCAAAAAATTCACCATATAGGCATTGGTCGCGCTGACTTCGTTGATGGCCCAGTAATTAACCGAACTCACGTTTGTGGAACCCCCGTTGAATCCGCCTATGATATCCCTGTTTTCGAACATCTCCTTCAATTCGTCGAGGGTCGGCACGCGCCACTCCATATCCGGATAATCCGGTTCGGTATGAGAGGCACAGGATACCACCACTTTACTGCTACCCGTGAGCACGTCGTACGTGTAATATTCCGCCGGGTCGGTAAACCGCAGTGTGGTGAGGTATGTTTCCGCTATACCGAGAGCGTTGGTCCAGTTGATCCTGCCGTTTTGAGCGTAATTGCCCGTTACGTCAGGTATATTCCCCCTCGCTATTTTGTAACCTCCGAGTCCGGCACTAAGCTCTTGTATTTTCCAGTCCTGTTCGAATACCGGTCCGATTCTATGGAACGCATACAGGGCTTGATATGCATTCAGGGTCGTTCCCCCGCTTGTCCTTATCCCGTAAATCAACTGTACATCCCGGGCCTTCTCGCCCGGGTTGAACGCAAGGGGTATTTCATATACTGCACTGCCGCCCGCTACGGATGTCTTATACATAGCCGGGACATTTCCCCCCGCCGTACCGGTGCCGGGTTCCATGATAAACTCCTTACCGTCGACGATAAAGGCGAAAACCAAAGGTGTGGTACCGGTTATTTGTCCGTCCGGGTCTTTGAAGGTAATGTTAAATTGTGGTCCGCCCGTGGAGAGGACTCCCGAAACGGGAGAATTGAGCTCCGCGGACACATTCCAGCCCTTCTGCTCTAAGGGAAATTCGAGTACCTCCGTAGTTCCCGCCACCCGGACATATACCGTTATGTCGCGGTTCGAACCGGTCTCGTTCGCCGGTATCCTCATCCGGGGCGAAATCTGGTTCGTCTCCATAACCGATCCGGAGACGGTATGGGTAAATACTTCGCTCGGGTTCAGGCTCGTCCATATTTCGTAGTCGACGTTGGTGTCGAAATGGAGGGCGAGGTCCTGTTCCCCGGAGGACAACAAGCTCAAGTAGGACGAAGAAGTCGGGTTGTAACCGCCCACGTACAAAGTACTATTATTTTCCAGTGGGCAGTAACTCCTTATGCCGGAAGAGCTCAGTCTTATCATCGGCGGAACTATCCGTCTCACGGTGAAGTACTGTGAAACTGTTCCGCTGTGTGGGGTATGGTTCATCAGCCTTAGCGTGAAGCCGCTTAGTGTCGTCATTCCCGCTTTAGGTGTAGTACCATTGTATGCGTAGTCCGTCGTGGTGAATTCTATCTCGTATTCGTCCATCAGGTAAGCCGTACCTATATCCGTAACCGACTGGGGGGAAACTTGCGCACGTATCATCGAACTCCAGTTATTGTCTGTCGTTATCTGCCAGTCCGCATTTGTTTTGAACTTAAATTTGGAGGTCTCGCCCGAGGCCGACGGCACATATAAAGATGTCCCTTCCACGGGATCGATGGTTGGCGGAAGATACGACTGGTTGAATATGAGGGTCTCGAATTCCCGCGATTCCGGAGCGTACAGCGAAACTTCCACCTCGCGGTTCTGGTAAAGCGGATTGCCAGAAAATGTGAATTTCTTCGTCTCCCAACTGCTGGTTGCCGGCTGGAGCGTCATTCCGAACGATGGCTGCCAGGCGCTTCCGTCCGCGACATAGTTTACCTGCCAGGGCACAGTGGAGTTTACCCGGAATTCGTACTCTCCCGGATAGGGGTCGTACATTGCGTCGAGGTCGGCCTCAAGCCCTGCGATTTTATCCACCTGCTGTATTTCCACGATGGCGGACGCGATGCTTCCCGCAGAATTTTTCACATACACCGTAAGGTAACCGAAGGTTACGGAGCCGGAGGTGTTAGGCAGGGCGATGAATTCGAACGTGCGGTCCGTAGTTCCGTCCGGCGGAACGCCGTACCCGGTTTTCCACTGGATTTCACCGCTGTACTCGAAATAGAGCGGGATGCCCGCGGGGTAGGTGCTTATGGTCAGGGTTGCGGGTGAATCGGTGGTCATGTATTTACCCAGCAGGAGCGGGTTGGGGGAGGCGTAGACCTCGAGGTCCACGTCGCTCAGCCCGCGCTGCATAACCATTATGTCTTTCGAGAGGTTCGCCACGATTACCGGTATTTCCACGAACCGCAGGCTCATCCCGTCGTGTTCCTCCACCGTCACGGTCACCGGGGTGTAATCTCCTGCCGGTCCGGTGGCGGGGGATACGGCGCTAATCCACGCGGGCAGGCTGCCCGTGTCCAGCTTCCAGCCGTCCGGATGGTCGGTGTAGATATACACCACCTGTGTTCCGAGGCCCGGGTTGAACACAAGTTCGTCGGTACTGAGCTTCAGTACGTAACCGCCCTCGATCGCGACGTCGTCCGTATTGTCCTCGTTCCAGTCGATAATCTGGCTGTCCAGGTCCACCGGGAACGCTTCCAGCGCCTCGTCCGGGTCCGGGAAACCGATATCCCGCACGTCGGTGATGACCACCTGGTAATGGTGGTTGCGGTTTATGTCGAGGTAGTCGTTGCCCTGCACCGTCGTTTTCTGGAAATCGATACGGTAAAAACCCGGGATACCTTTATAATTCCCGCCCACAACCAGGCACGTGTTGGCCGGATGAGCACCGCGGCTTCCGGCACCGGATTCGAACATATAAATCTCGTCGAGGCAGGCCATTACCCCGTTGCCGGTATCGGTGAGCTTCGTGCCGTCGTATACCAGCGGACCTTTGGTTTTTGCCGTACCATAGGGAAGGTACGGTGACGGATTCGACGGGTCGTAAGCCGTCCCCGGTATCAGGCTTCCCTTGTCGGTGTAGTAATAGAGTCGTACGCTGGTAAGGGTGAATGCCGACGGGTCGAGCGAAGTTGTAACGTCCACCTTCGCGACCATGCGGTGGATGTCGAAAATGTTTGTTCCGCCGGTCTGGAGGCTGGTGGTGGTGAGGTCTATCGTTACCGTGCCGGGCACGTCGCCCCACATAGGGATGTCGCGGTACTCCGGGTCCGCGGGGTCGGTTATCCAACCGGCGGCGGAGGCGGAGAGGACAAGCGCGTCTATGACGGTCTGTCTTGCCGTGCCTTCCGGTATACCCGTAGGGTAAATATCGTTTATGATTTCCCGGCAATTGGCCAGCATGGTGATTTTGACGGTCCCGGTCTTAAGCACTGCCTGGAAGTTACGTACGTTGTTGTCCGCCGTAATGTCGCGGGCGTTCGACACGTAGAGGAACTTGTCCGACGTGTCGAATACCAGCAACTCTATGGTGCCGACCCGGTCCTCTTCGGTTGCGGTCAGTCCGCGTGTCGCGGCCGCCACAGGCCCGGGAACCGAAATGGCTATCGTAACCTCGGTCTCGCCTTCGGGTACTGCCGGTTTCATATCCTCTTTAATACATGAACCGGCTAACAGCACCGCGCCCCACAGGATGAACATAAAGCGGAGGCGCCTTAGAAATATTTTATAGAAGCTATGTTGTGTTCCGTTCATAATGTTAGCGTTTCTTTTCTTGCGGTTACCACGGCAGGTGGGGCAGCCCGGTCGAATTGTCGACGGGAACCCACGTAACTATATTGACCTTAACGTCCACTTCCACGTCATTGTCGCCCGGTTCGGGAATCGTTGAGAGGTTCTCGCCCACGGTAATCGACATGGTGTAGGCCTCGCCGCCCGTGAGGGCCGGCAGCAGTTGGTTCTGGTAACGCAGCCCCGTCACGGTTATATACCATGAGGCGCGTTCCTGGAACGGGTCGGTGGCGTAACCCTTGTCGATAAGGTACTGCGGCTCGGCCTCCACGTTCGAGAGCCTGACCACTATATGCGGCACTTCCCCGGCGAAGACGTTGTAGGCCCAGACGGTGCCGGGCGTTGCGGGACCGTATTCGTTCCCGGCGAGGTTGCCGAGGTGCGACGCGGCGTCGTAGTCGAACAGGGTGCCCTTGTAGGCGGTGGCGTAGTAAAGCTCGCCGTTCTCTTCGAACAGGTTGTTCGGGCCGTAATAGATAATGTCCGCGCTGTCGCCGGAGCCGGTCATTGCGGCCCGGTGGTAAAAGTTGTTTATGAAAATACCGTCTATTTCGAAGGTGCGGATTACGTTCGGGTCGCGGACGAATTTCTCGATTTCGAGCCGCGCACCGATGGGTGCGGCAGTGAAATCGGCCCTGCGTTGCGCAGTTGCCGTGATGCTTCCCCTACCGTAGAGACCCACGGTACCCACGCCGCCCGAGCCGTCAGCAAGGGCCGGTACGGGCTGTACCGCCGCCCGGAACAGGGCGATGTCCGTCTCGTCGTCTGGGGCCGTGATGCCGGTCGGGATATTGCCGAAGAAATCCACCGTGGTGCATTCTTCGTCTATGTCTTTAACCGTAACGCCTTCCGTGGAAGTAATGTCTTCTATACCAATAACGTCGCCGCCCGTGATACCCGGAGCCACGCGGAATACCCGCTTTATGGTCCCGTCGGCAAGCGAGAATATCAAAAGCCCGTCGTTCAGCACTGCGGCCTGCCCGTCGGTGACGGCCGCACCTTCCGCACGCGTCCCGGTCCCCACCGACCTGACCTTTACCGTTACGGTTTCATCCCCGGCCTGTACGGGTTCTTCCCCGATACACGAACAGAGAGCCGCCATAACCGTAATGGCCGACAGGATTCGCACCGTCAGCGCGGATCTGACGGAACGTCCCTGGGGAGCCGATGCCCTGTCGGGACCGTTATATTTCGCTTTTTTTACCATTTCGTTACCTGGCTTTCTATTGCGGTTCTTTCGGTCGGTTACCGGTTTCCGTACACTTTAACTGAATCCCGGGTCGATGTGTTTTACCTCCCAACTGGCTATGCGCAGTTTGAGGTGCACCCCGTCGTTCCAGTCTATTTCCACTTTCAGAGTGCGGTTATCCCCGTCGTACATTATCCATTCGGGGTAGAGTTCTTCCAGTACCCGGGTCATGGGTACCGTATGTTCGTATGGGGCGCCGTAATCGGTGCCGTTTATAGCGATTTGAATCGGGTTGTCGTTGTCGAAATGCGGTATGTAATAGGACGCGTAGCCGAGTTTGCGGTCGTCGCTGTCCGTTTGGGAACGGGCCTGCCGGAGAAGTGTCATATTCTCCTCGCCCCTGCCGAGTTCTATATCGTACGAGGATACCTGCCTTGTGACCGATATTGTAGGGTTGGTATGGGTTTCTTCCACCACGTCCGGGAAATTTACGAGCGTCACCTCCAATATTCGGTGTGCGCTCATAAAGGACATCGTGTGTTCCGTGGTACCCACCGGCGCTACTTCGACGCGGTAAGGCTCCAGGTCTTCCGAGCGCGACTTAGGCGCTCGTCCTCCGGCTACGTCCTGCCTCCGGATATCCGGGGCGTAATACACGGGGTCGATCGTGGTGGTATTGTCGAGGTCGAGCTGAAAATCTTCGAACCCGGCAGTCCCGGCCACATCCGTGCGGCGGCTGAGGTTGTTACCCCAACAAACTATGTAATACTCTCCCGGTTCCACAGGTATCTCCACCCGCCGGGTTTCTTTGACTTCCTGCTCCAACGGTACATAGGTGTAAAGGAACAGGTTGCGGTCGAACACCAATACGTCGACCGTATGGATGCTGTCCGCGAAAATTTCGGACCACACGGCATCGGCTTCGTCTTCCGTGGAGTCGAAGTATTCGAAATTCAATACGAGCCGCGGACCGTTGTCGTCGGGACAGTCGCTTCTGTCCTCGGCGATGCAGCCGCCCGGTACAAGGGCGTACAGCAACAGCAGGACCGTATATATCGATGCCTTTTTCATGGATGATTTTTGTAAGGAATAATCCCGGGGAACGCCGACTGGCGTCCCTGCGTCCCCGCGGGATTTACTTAAAGGAGTATCAACCGTAGTTGGGGTCTACTTGTTTTACTTCCCACGGTTTAACCGTTACCTTAACCCAGACTTTATCCCTGTCCTCGTTTTCCTCGTAAGGCTCGTCGGTAAGGTTATCGTCGCTGAAAGCGAGGTCGGCCATTTTGTAGACGTTACCGCCCAGAATGGGCTCGTCGGCGGTGGTGTTCCTCGTGTAGTAACCGGTTACGGTAATGTAAGCTGTGCCGGCGTTCGGGTCGCTGGAAGATGCACCGGGACCGTCGAGTACTTCGTTGGGGCGGAGGTTGCCGTTTACCTTCACGTTCTCCAGGTGGAGTACGATATGCGGAACAGCGCTTCCGTCGGCAAAGACGTTATAGGCCCACGTAACCATATCGGCATCGAATTCCGCCGGAGTGTGCGACAGGGCTTCGGTGGTTCCGAATACCGAGTCGTCGAAAAGCAGTCCTTCCCATGCCGGGTCGTACTGTCCCGGAGGAGTTGCCGTGGTCCGGGCGTACTGCTCGTACTTGTTGGGCCACGCCGGGGTACGGTTAGAGTTGTGGACGGGATCGTCGGTAGCGGTCGGTTCGCCGGTAAGGCTTACCCTGTAATAGTAGTTGTTGATGTAGATACCGGCAATGGTGAATTCGTCGATATCGCTCGGCGAGTTGTCGGCATGGGGCGCGTCGCCGCTGATTTTGTCGATTTCGAAGCGCGCCATGATGGGAGAGATGGTGGTAACGGCAAGCCTGTCAGCTTCGGCGGCGATGGCCGCGGCTATGTCGGCACTGTCGTAAGTGCTCGAGTTCACGGACTGGATATCCGCGAAACCGTACAGTGTAACCTTGCCGATACCGAAATAGTCGTCCTTCTGGTTGGTGACATTCACGGTAAGGGCACGTACTTCGTTCATGTCCGCGAAGGTGCGGCTTCCGAAATCGTAATTACCCACGATATAGACCTTTACGGCCGACGCCTGCACGTCTTTGAACAGATAGCCGTTGGCAAGCTGTGATGCGCTAACCGATCCTGCCTGCCCGGTGCTGGAGACTTTAACCATTCTTACGATGGTTTCGTCGGCGTCGTTACGCGTGAAGAAAATAGCGCCGTCGCCGAACACAGTAAGGTCGCCGGTATTGACTTCAAAGTCGACCGCCGCGCGAGTTACGGCCTCCATGTCCATCTGCATGAACATGTCGAAATTACTGCCGCTTTTTGCTCCGTCGTCCGATTTGCTGCAACCGGCCAGACCCAATGCAAACGCTGCAGTTGCAATGAATAAGTGTTTGATTTTCATAATTAAAAATTTGGTTGATTGGTGTTATATATACTTTACGGTTCACATGGCGTCCAATACCGGTGGGTGCCGGCAAGGACTCTTGTAATGGTGTTTATTCCTGACTTGCGCGGGGTTGCGGGGTAGTTACCGGCACGGATTTAAGAACCCGCCGGATCTTTACGGCAGGTTGTCAGGGGTTATTCCTTTCTGATTTTCATGTATACCTAATAAGACCGGTAATCAGGAAGGATGGGGTAGTTTTCTTTCTCATGGTTGTCGGTGTTTATATTTTTATTGGTGTGAATATGTTATAGTCGATAATTTTTTCCCGTTATTTATAACTACCCACCGGCAGTTCCGGGTCCGGAGCTTTAATTCTTTTGGGATTGCGGACCGCCCGCTGTGCAAAATCGCCCGTACTGAGAAAGTCCTTTACCGGTAGAGCGGATAGTGCGGCTTTCAGAACCTCCCCGGTCAACTTCTCACAGTCCCAGACCAATGCGCACGCCTCGGGGGTTATACCGTGCAGCGAGGTTAGGTTGGCGTTTCCGACGTGAAGCCATCCGTCGAATACGGTAACAATATCGTAAAGGGTGATTTCGGTGAAAATCGCACAGGGCCGTAAGCCTTTGCTGTCCGGCTCCAGCCAGCCGTGCACAGTGAATTTCGATACGATGTTGCGTATAGTGGATACGGGTAGTCCGGTGCCGGCAGAGAGCATGCTTTTTGTGACCTTCCCGTTTTCGAATCCCAGCCGGATAATCCCGCAGGCCGTAATTATTCCTTCGCGTACGGGCTTGGATAACAGGTTACCATGATACATACCGGACATAGGATATTGAATCGTTAAAAGGTTGAACAACCGCATTATCTACTATATATATTCAATTCTTATTTTATATTGTCACTTTCAGAGTGACAGTCCATGCGGTTTTATTCAGCCGGAAACAACTGTAATCCAACGAGAAGAAAACTAACAGCCGTATTGTGAGAGAAACATTGAGCCAAACGGATAGTTTCAAGTGTCCCGTCAGGAAAACCACGTCTGATTAAGTTAGTTGATAAATAATAACTTACCGTAATTGGTGATTGTTTGCTTTCCGGTGGATATATCGAAACACCTGGTTGTCAAGAATAAATGAGATACTTTAAACCAGAGCGCCTGGCCTTACTATACTCAATGATATAACAGGGTGATAAAATAAAAACGCGGGGTTAGGGGGAGTGAATTTATTCCCCTTACAAACCTTTTTGACCTTAAATCAGAATGCGCAGCTCGGTAAATACTTAATAATAAGACTAATAGGGCTTTCTTAAATATGGCTTCCTTTTTTATTTCATGTAAATAAGAAAATAAAAAATTGAAATAACTGCGCTCTTAAAAGTTAAAAATAATCCGGGTTGTTTGATTTTTTAAATAAAAATCCTTTACATTTGTGGTGTGTTGCTTTCGGGAGTGTTTCTTAATCTGTCACTCTGAAAGTGACATTTTTTTATTTCGTTATCCGCCCTTTCTTAATAACACATTTTTATGCGGCGTTTACGGCTTTGGACAGGCGTGTGCTCAGTTCGTCGAGGGTGGATCTCCCGAACGAATCGAGGTAAATAGACGTGACCTTGGTATCGCGGTGACCCAATCCCTCGCTTATTACCGGTATGCTGTATCCCATCCTTTTTGCCATGGTGGCCCAGGTGTGGCGCGCTACGTGGGTAGAAAGGTTTTTGCAGATACAGGCCATACCCGCAAGCACCTTCAGCAACCTGTTCTGACGGCTCAGAGCCGTTTCATACTGCCGCCGGTGGCAGGTTTGGCTATCGATTATGGGGAATATGTATGGCGTAGCGGCGGTCTGCTTTTTGAAATAGTTTATTATTTTTTTCATCGGCCGGGTTATCTTAACCTCCATAAAGAATCCCGTTTTGCGGCGTTTGTATATTAAAGTGTCGCCCGTCAGGTCGGACTTCCGAAGATATGCAAGGTCGACGAACGACATACCGCGGGAGTGAAATGCGAACATAAAGTACATCAACGCCTCTTTAAGCCGGCGCAGTTGGATGCTTTCCCCTTGCACTGCGTGGCGTCCCTGCCTTTCGCATTCGTTCAGTTTCCGGTTCAATACGGCTTCGAGCGCGGTGAGCCGGCTTATCTGATCGTGGTCCAGCGAACGGCGCCGCGTCTCGAAAACACCTGTGTAAACATCATCGAAAGGGTTGACGGGTTGTTTTACTATCAGCCCTGCCTTCACCGCCCGGTAATATATAGCCCGGAGATTGCGCATATAAAATGAAACGGTGTTCATCTTCAGCCCCTTGTCGAAGAGGTATCTTTCGTAGGCACGGATAAGCGCGGCAGTGATTTCCCCCAGCGGAATATCTTTTCCCGTGAACGTTACGAGGCTTTTGGCTGCGGAGAGGTAAGCCCGTGCCGTACGGTAACGGTCGTCGGCCACCAGCTCTTCCTTAACAATGGCGGTGTAACCCATAAGGGTATTGTCCTGCCGCGAGGTGCCGAACAGGGCGGCGATATCTTCCAGGGTGTATTCCCCCCGCGCGGAAAGTAATGAAAGTAGTGACTCCATACGGGCATGATCACCTTTCATCGACTCCGATATGGCCTGGAGCCGGGATGTGCGGGCCGGGTCGGTTCCGGATAACCTTACCCATCTTGACTGCGGGTCCCATTCGTCCTCCGATATCACGTAACCGCGTCCGATATCTTTGTACCGGCGGTTATGGATAACACGGATAAACAGGACGCCCATTCCGGGGCCCTTGCCTGGCGAGGGCCGGAAATGAAAACGGTAACTTGTCATAATATTTAGTACGTAGTGGTTAATACAAAATTAAAATAATCGGCCAGTCGTGGCTTAAAGTGGTATCGGGCGGACCGGATATTTTACTAAAAAGTAAATATTTTGGTATTTTTAATCAATTTTGCCGCTGCCATTACCGTTGACGGCCGGGCCGGCTACACGGCCCGGAAACGGACGGAAAAATAGAGGTCCGCATATCCGTCCGTGGCCGGAAGTATTTGCCTGTCCTCCGATACGGAACTTGCCTCCGGGAGAGGAATCGGGATTGCTTAACTTTTTCCCGCCCCGTGCCCGGTGCGGAAGTATTGCCCCTTTGCCGATACGAAAACTTACTCCGGGACGGGAATCGAGATTGCTTAACTTTTTCCCGGCCCGTGCCCGGTGCGGAAATATTCTATTCTTTACCGGTCCCGTATCCCGGCCGGGAGCGGGGAATCAAGCATCTTCCCGTCTTCAGGAACTTTGCCCAACTGCACTGCACGCCCGGCGGTGTATCTTCAATATGTTATCCGGATAACTAAGAAATGGACGGTATCCCTTTCTCCGGGCGGGCTCAGGTGTTCCTTATCCGGAACCTGTCCTTCCAGAGTGTGGTGGGGTTGCCCGTTTTCATGGTGCGCAGAAGTTTGGTCTTCTTGGTTTTGGTGAGTTGGGTGGCATATTTCAGCAGGCGGCTGTCCATATTGCGGGTTCCGTTTATAAGATCCTTAGCAGTTTGCAGGCGCTCCATCCGGGCGTAGTGTTCCGGGTCGCTGTCGTAGTTGAGCTGGCGGGCGTCGGCAGTGGTGATGCCTTCGAGTATCACGCCCGCCTTCTGGTAGCGGTACCGGGTCTGGCCCGGAGCGTAACGGGGCCAGGTGGTGCGCATAATGGTCCGGACGTAGGGGATAATCTCGGCCTCGGTGTTGAGCGGGGTGGGGAACTCCAGTTTCAGCCCGCGGGCGTCCTTGGGGCCCTTGTAGTTCTCGTGCACGCTGGTGTGGTAATAGACGTAGACCGACCCGGCGTATGACCGTTGGCCGCGCAGTTTACGGCAGCACGAGGAGAGGTAGTCGAGTACCGCGGCGAAGACAGCCTCGTATTCCGTCACGCATTCGGCGAACATCCGGGAGGTGGATATGCGGTCTTTCGTGTCGACTTCGGTGGAGAACGGGATACATTCTATGCCGTTCAGCTCCAGGTAGGTTCGTTCGCCCGTCACGCCGAGCAGTTTCCTTACCCGCGGACGGTACATAGAGGCGAAGTCCCATGCCGTGGGGGAAGCGGTGCCCAGTTCGCGGCACAGCTTGTCGTGCCACCGCCGGCCGATGCCCCACACCTGGTGCAGGGGGAGTTTCCGCAGCGCCTCCGCCCGGTCCTCTTCCGTGGCTATCACGTAACAGCTCTCCCGGTCGAGTTCGGTCTTGGCCAGTTTGTTGGCCGCTTTGGCGAGGGTCTGCGTGGGGGCTATGCCGAGGGCTATGGGTATCCAGAGGCCCTTGCGGACCGTGCGGATAATCGTACGTCCGTAATCGTCGATATCCCAATCGTCGAACCCGGTGAACTTCAGGAAAACCTCGTCGATAGACTCGATTTGCATCTCCTCCACGAACGAACCGAGGCAGGTATGCATCCGGGCCGACAGGTCGCCGTAGAGTTCGTAGTTGCTCGAAAATACCACCACCCCGTGCTGCTTAAGTTCGCGGGTCTTCTCGAAAAGAAGGTCCCCCATCCGGAAGCCGAGCGATTTGGCCCTGCGGTTGAGCGCGATGGCGATCTTGTCGCTGTTCGAAGCCACTATCACCGGCCGGCCTTCGAGCCATGGCTGGATCGAAGTTTCGCACGAGCAGTAAAAACTGTTCCCGTCGGCAAGCCCGTACCAGTTTATCCGGATGCCGAGCGAATTAAACTCGGGCAACTGTCTTCGGTTTCCCATTGCCGCCCCCTTTCCGCCGTAACTGTTTTATGGAATAGGTTATAATCCCCCACACGAGTTTATCGGTCTCCTCCTCTTCCGAGATGCGGAGCGGTTCGTACTCCCGGTTGCCCGGTACGAGCCACAGGCCGTCCGCCCGCTTCTCGATATATTTCACGAGGAATTCCGACTGGTTGTAGCTCATCACCAAATCGCCGTCCACCGGGTCGAGGATACGGTCTATGATTACCGCGTCGCCGCTGTCGATGGCGTCTTCCCGGAGCGAGTCGCCGTAAATTTCACCATAAGCGGTGTAGATACGGTTGCGTACCAGTTCCCTGTTGAGGTCCACCAGGTTGGCCGTGTCCGCGGGGTCTTCCGGCCTGTAACCCCACCTGACGGCCCGTTTGTGGGAATGCACGAGCCTGCCGAACATCGACTCGTCGGTCATGACCGTGCGGCGGCCCTTGCGCCGGCGGGTTTTGATGACGGAGGTTACGATTCCCATTACATAGGAATCGCTGTCCGGGCCGATGCTATCCACGCGGCCGGAGGTCTCCACGATGCAGTAACGACCCTGCCGCCGGTCGATCCGTTTCAGCACCACCTCCCCGTCTATCACGCACACGGCCAGATCGCCGCGCACCGGGCGCATGGAGACGTCGAACAGCACGGAGTCGCCGCGTTCCAGTTCACCCTCGAGCAGATAGTCGTCCAGCACCCGGGCGTAATAGGTGTTCCCGTGGCTGGTGATAAGCTGCTCGTTCAGGTCTACGACATCACCCGTGTAATCCGTCGCCGGGGATGGGAACCCGGCGGAAAGCCCGCCCAGGCGTGGAATAAACGCTTTGGCGGCCCTTTCGTCCGTTTTTAGTATTTCTAAGTGTTCCATATACAACCCACAGGCGTAAAGGCCACTCGGCCCCACGCGCTTCTCGCGCACTCGTTTATAGTAAGTTAACCGTCGGAAATGCGGCAGGACAGCCGCACCGGAGGATTTTCGCCCCTTATCCCGCTCACTGCTTTTCTGTATATGCAATATTAAATGAATCCGGCTGTGGGTGCGGTGTGAGGATGTCAGTATTTACCGCCTCGCGCAAATAAGTCGCTGGCCGGGGAGGTAATGGGAAGAGGGATTCTTCGTCCGGCCGCCGGACAGGAAGCCGGCCCGTAAAACCGTAACCCGACCGCCGGTATACTGCCCCGGATATCAATCGCAAAAAGGGACTTACACTTATGTGTAAGTCCCTTTTTGCGTCCCGGTGCTCCTCAACAAGGACTTGAACCTTGGACCCCCTGATTAACAGTCAGGTGCTCTAACCAACTGAGCTATTGAGGAATATGTTTCCGATAAAACTTCTTCTCCGCCCCGGGCCGCTTCGAAAGGCCGACTGAAATCGACCCCGCAGGTGAGGAACTCGTTAAATCGACTGCAAATATAGAGGTTTTAAAATAAATACCAATGGTTGGAATAAATTTTTTTCATCTCCCGGGTGTGCGAAATCCGTATTGCCGCCTGCAAGGCTTAGCGGGAAGAGTGGAACAAATCGCTCAAAACCGGGAACATTCCCGGCCGTAATTCCCGTTTCGGGGCGCTACCTTGCAAGTATTCGAATCCAGATGTTTTCTAACCCAAAACCAGTACAAATGAACCGAACTATCAACTTCAGACTGCTTTTTGCCGTCTTGCCCGCACTCCTGGCGCTTGCGTGCAGTAAGGACAGCGGGTCGGCAGGAGTCCCCGACCCGGTAACCGAGGCGGATGCCGGCAGTTGCTATGGCCGGATAATACTCTCCTGGCGTATGCCCGCCTCTTACGATTATGTGGAAGTTATTTACACCGACCCTGTCAGTTGCCGGGAGGTTGTTTTCCGCGCCACGGAGCAGTACGCCCAGGCGAATCAGACCGAAGATGGCAAATGCCGGCTTAATGTGGACGGTTATCTCGACCGCGAACAACATGAATTTACGCTGGTCTCTTACAACTCTTCGGGCGAGGCTTCCGTGCCTGTGACGGTAAGCGGTAGCGCCCTGGATCCGGCCTTCACGGTGGTAGGCGCCACCCTCAGCCTCCGGGCCGACTACGGCGGGGCCATTCTCGGATGGCAGAACGTTACGGGGATGCCGGTGGTGGTAAGCGCCTCGTTTACCGACCGCTCCGGCAAAAGCGTGACGGTTATCGAGGAATCCGACTCGGACGGGGAGCTTCGCCTGGGTTCCATTGCACCGTCGGGTGCGACTATACACGCCACGGTGTACGATATCACACAGACCTATTTCCATCCCCAACAATCCTATCCCGATTTTGTTCCGCTGCCCGAGGAGGATCTAAGCGCTTACAAAGGCGACTGGACGGTAATTTTTTGTAACGACGAGCCGCTTGCCGGGCAGTGGGGGCCGGAATGGCTCCTGGACGGCGATATAGACAATACCATCTGGCATACCTCGGTGGGGGCTGCGTTTCCGGTATATGCAGTTTTCGACACCGGCCTCGACATGGTGATTTCCACCATAGGGCTGACCCCACGTCAGGGCGACGGCTTTATTTACGGTCCGCGCACCGTGCGCATCGAAGTGAGCGAAGATAACGAGCGGTGGGAAGAGGCCGGGTTCTTCGACTTCGACGGCAGTACCGACGATACCCAGTATTTCTACCTCAACCAGAAGAGTGTCCGGTCGAGGTATTTCAAGTTGACATTGGTCGAGAGCTACGGCGAACCGTATGCCTATCTGTCGGAGCTGTGGATTTACGGTGGAATCAGGGAATAACCTTAAAACAAACAAATGATGAAAAAATATATCTATGCATTAGCGGGGCTTTTGCTGCTGGCAGGATGCCGGGATGACGAGCAATTGGGCGGTTCGGTAACGGATACCCGCGCCTTCGAAATCAGCGGCGCGTCGGAATATACACAGGGAAATATTGTGGCCACGGATGCCCTCGGCCGTACGCTGCCCACTTACGAGGAGGTGGGCGGTGTGAAACCCAACAAGCAGGTGGCCATGTTCTACTGGACCTGGCACACCCAGCAGGGCGAGAACAAAAGGTCCTACGACGCGGCTCGTATTATAGCCGAAAACCCTTCCGCGGCAAACAACTATTACGACCCGGCATGGCCGCAGGACGGGTACTATTTTTATTGGGGCGAACCGCTGTTCGATTACTATATCGACACCGATCCGTGGGTACTTCGCAAGCATGCCGAAATGCTCGCAGAGGCCGGTGTGGACGCTATCTTTTTCGACTGCACCAACGGCGCGTTTACATGGAAGGAGTCCTATATGGCCCTGTGCGAAGTATTTCAGCAGGCCCGCGAAGACGGGGTGAAAGTGCCGAAAATTGCATTCATGCTGGCCTTCGATATTAACTGGTGGCCCGGAGCCGCGCTGGACGATATCTACGAGAGCCTTTATAAACCGGGCCTGTATGCCGACCTCTGGTACAAATGGCAGGGCAAGCCCGTGGTTATGGCCTATCCGGAGGTTGCAAACAGCAGTGAGATTGCCAATTTCTTCACATTCAGGCCGGGTATGCCCACATATAACGACCCACCGTCACGCGACGACCAGTGGGGATGGCTCCAGATATATCCCCAGCACATGTTCGGCCGCAAGGCGGACGGCAAGTACGAAATGATGACCGTCGGCGTCGCCCAGAACTGGGCGCCGGATATGGGTTTGTCGTGGATGAGTTACCCGGGAGTGTTCGGTCGCAGCTACACCGACGCCAACGGTTACAACTTTCAGCCGGGGGCTGTGGATTGGGGCTACAATTTCCAGGAGCAGTGGGACAGGGCACACGGCAGTGACCCGGACCTTGTTTTCGTTACCGGGTGGAACGAATGGATAGCAATCCGCGGGGTGAGGCACGGCGACCAGTTGGCGTTCGCCGACGCTTTCGACCAAGAGAACAGCCGCGATATAGAACCGATGAAAGGCGGTCACGGCGATAATTACTATTACCAGCTTGCGGCCAATGTGCGCAAATTCAAGGGAACCGAACCACCGGCGCCGGCACCCTCGGTAAGCGGGATGGACATTGCGGACATTTCCCTGTGGGACGAAATTCCCGCGTTCCGGTCATACCCCGGCAATACCGTCCACCGTCATCACCGTGGATGGGCCGGAGATTTCTACACCAACACCACCGGGCGGAACGATATCGTGCTCTGCAAAGTGGCATACGATCAGGCGAACCTCTATTTCTATGTCGAAACCGCCACTCAACTCACCGACAGCGGCGACCCGGCCTGGATGTACCTTCTTATTAATTCCGACCGCAACCACTCCACGGGCTGGGAAGGGTATGACTACATTGTAAACCGTACTTCTCCCGGTACCAAAGCCGTCCTGGAACGGAGTAAAGGCGGATGGAACTGGGAAAAAGCCGCGGAACTGGACTACAGTGTAAACTGTAACGCTCTGGTGGTGGCCATACCCCGGGACGCTCTCGACATTACGGGAGACATAGGACTGGAATTCAAATGGGTCGACAATATGCAGAACGAGGGAGATATAATGGATTTCTACGTTAACGGGGACGCCGCACCTCTCGGTCGGTTCAATTACCTTTTTATCCAGTAACGGGGTTCCTTTCGGGATTTTCGCATAATTTAACCGGCAAAACCGTCTCCGGGCGGTTTGCCGGTTGTTTTTTCGGGAAAGCAGGAGCGTTTGAAATCACCGGGTCCCTACGGCCGGATATCAGGTATTCCGATGGGATGCGGAAATTCTCGATCCCGGTAACCGGAGGAGCCGGCTAAAAGCGGTACGGGCCTGTGAATCCCTCACAGGCCCGTACATTTATTAAGTGTGCTTTTGCGGGTGCCTGCGTGCGCGGGCAGGAATTGCCCCGGGAGTGCGCGATGAGACGTATTCCCCGGGGGGGGTGGCCGTCACAGACAGGAGCCGGCCGCTACCAATGCCAACCGGAGATGCTCTCCACCGGGTATTCCGGCTGGCCGCCCTTCCTGGCGGAAGGCTTTCGCAATCCTCCGGCAGGGAGACGATGTTTTATATCTCTGTTTTATCTGTGCCCCTCGCCGGGTGAATAGACGAAATTGAAGCGGCCGCCGGGCGCCGTGTCCCCGCTGACGTAAAAGTCGATAATGTTCCCCTCGTCCTGCATATTGTCGCTCCATTTGAATTCGATGTCTATTTCCTCATCGGCCGCGATGCCCAACAGCCCGCGTGGCACGCGGAGCGTAAGACGGTTGCCGTCGATATGGCAGTCCGCTGTCCCGGCCTGCTCCCAGTTCCATCCTGCCGAAGTGCGGTGGACTGAGGCTTTGCCACCTTCCACCCGTCGGTTCACCACGAAATCGTAACCTTCCCATCCGGTTTGCTTGTCCCTGTCTGCATCTATAAAAAGGAGCATCCAGTTTTGCTGTCCATCGGGGTCGGTGAGAGGTTCGGCTGTCTCGACGTGCAAATAGACGTATTGTCCGTCCCGGGCAACCCGGGCTTTCACGATATCGTTGCGCCCGGAGTCGTCCGTGTAAAACCTGTCGGCGTACCCGGGATGGGAGCGGTCGAACGTGTTGCCCCGGTAATGGTCGTAAGACGGTTCGATCCCGTCCCATTGCCCGGCCTGCGTTATGTCGATGGTGACAGGCGGAGAATAGACGGGCGGCGGGGCCACTCCTTTGAACCGACGAACACAGGCCACCAGTTGGCAGTAATAAATGTCGGCATATTCGCCCCACGCCCTTACCGGCTCTATATCGCGGCTGCGGTCCCAGTCGTACTGGTCCGGAAACGCGAACGGCTTATGGGGATTGGTCGGGGGCCAGTTTTCGTGCTTGCCTGCGATAAATTCATTCCAGCCCGTTACGAACACAAGATCGGGATCGAGTGCGTAGGCCCGTTCCCACTGCTCTGCGAAATTAAAACCGTAGAGGTGCGCGTCCGGTACGTCTGAATATCCGCCGCCGGCCTGCGTGTAGCTTCGTGAGAAGGTGCCGGGTGCGTTGAAGGCGTAGCAATGGCCGCCGTTGGCCCAGTTGGCGTTCTGCGAAACGCTTACCGGCACCTGCTCGCAGGTACCGTTCTCTCGCAGGCCGTAAGGATTCTGCGGGTAGACCTCCATCCAGCCCCACTGCCGGTTGTCGGCCGGGCCGTCCACATAGTCGGGCTGGCCGGGGCGGAAGGTGAAGTAACTCCTCAATTCGTCGTTCAGCGGGTCCCCGTCGTCGGGTATACTCTCGTCGTAGGCCATTATGAGTGGCTTGCCGTCCCACATAAACCAGAGTTCGGGATGGTACCCGGGACGGTAAACGTCCTCGTACAGTTGCCTTAGCGATGCGTAGCCCCACGGGATGGGCCACAGAGTAAGCATGAAGCAGACCTTCGGCACCCGCACCCCGTCCCGCATCGCTTCGCTCCAGCACTCCATAAGCGCCTCATAAGAATCCTTCCAGGTCATACTTCCGTTCGTGCAGTCGAAAAACACCACGTCCACCCCTGCATCGGCCAGCATCTCGGCGTGTTTGCGAAGAACCCACTTGTCGGTGGTGCGGTAATAGCCCAGCAGCGGCTCGTCCCAGAAATAGTTGTTCGCCCCGATATCCCATGCCGGGTGGCTGCCGTCGAGCGTGGCTTCGGGGTGCTCGCGGAGTATTTCGGTGATGTTGCCGATACGGTAACCTTTGTCCGCGCCTTCGTGCCATGTCCAGTAGAAAATTCCTACATATTTCCCCGGGCGTTCGGCCCCCACCTCCCCGTAGCCGGGACTTTGCCTTCCCAGTGCGTCCGTAAGCGCCCACTGCGAGTGGCCGGCCTGTCCCGCGGCGGCGCATGCGTATAAAGTTGCTATGAATAGAATAACTGTCCGAATCATCCGTACATCTTGGGTTTTAAACCGCTTCGCCGAAACGCCGCGGCATAGTTGTTACTGGTTTCTCAGGAGAAAACCCTCCCCGCCGGCTTCGGGGCAATGCCCGGCGGCGGCGGGGTAGGGTCGCTGACTGACTTCCGACTACTACAACCGACCTATTCCCACCCCGGGTTCTGCCAGTTCTCCCCGGTCTGGTAAAGCATCTTGTTTATCTCCGACTGTGAAATGGGGTATCGAAGGTATTTGTCCTCATAATTGGGCCTTTGCTGGAGAGGAAGCCTCTGGTATATATACCCTGACGGGGACGCCTCTATTTTCATTCCTGTAATGTAACGGTCCGTATGGTCCAGTATTTTCCAGCGGCGGACATCGAAGAAGCGATGCTCCTCGAAAGCCAGCTCCACACGCCTTTCGTTACGGTACCGCAGTTCGAAATCGGCTGTGCTCATTCCTGATGGCAGGTCGGGCATCCCGGCCCTGTTCCGGATGGCGTTCACAGCTTCGCGCGCCGACATTGCCGGCTGGCCCGGTACCGTGGACGGTACCTGAGAGTCCGGTCCGGAGTGGTTATAGGCCGCCTCTGCAAAGTTCAGGTACAGCTCTCCGAGCCGGTATATGCGCATCCAGCCGTCGGTCTCGTTGCCGATACCGGACCGCCAGTTGTTGAATTTGCGCAGGTAGTAACCGGTCCGCGTATAGATGGATTCGGTTACCCTGTCCGAAATACCCTCGTTCCCGCCTACGAAAGTCTCTACAAGGGTACCCGAGGGATTGTCCAGGTTCCGTACCGCACCGTTGTAGTAAATCGAAGCGTAAAAACGGGGGTCGCGGTTGGCGTAAGGATCGTCCGGGTCGTAGATACTCGCCGGATTGTAATTCGGCCGGGTATGCTCAGCGTCGGCATAGGGGGATGTAAGGTCCAGTACAGGCTGGCCATCGACGGTTTCGTATGCGTCCACCAGCTCCTGTGTGGGGCACGGACCCGCCTTCGACATCCCTCCCGTGGTGGGCAGGCCGGCATACTTCCACACCTGCGCGCTCAGGCCGCGCGAGTCGAGTATGGTCTCCTTGTCCCAGCCCCGGTTGGCGTCGGACCGCGTGATGAAGTAGTAGGCATAAGCGTTCTGGGCGTAAGTGGGGTCGGGCTGGTCGGTGTAAAGGCTGAAACCGTTGGCAAGACACATGTCGAGTGCCTCTTTGGTGATTTCGGCAGCCTTAGCCCATGTGTATTTACTCCCCTGTTCGTACCAGAGCGGCGACGCGGCGTAAAGAGCCGCTTGCGATTTGATGGCGTAGGCTACTCCTCGAGTCATAATATGGATATCCCCCGGACGGTCCCACCTGAAACCGTAGAAAGAGGTCTCCGGCTCTGGTGTGGCAAGGGCCTTGTCGCAGTCGGCGAGGATGAAGTCCACCATCTTCTCGGCAGGCTCCCGCCTGTCGGCGGAGTAGTCGTGGTCCAGCTCGTACGGGGTGGCTATGAGCGGTACCGGTCCGTACCTTTTGAATAACTGCAGGTAGAGGTGAGCCCGTATCACATGGATCTGCGCGATCCATCCCGCTTTCTCCTCCTCGTTAAACTCGTAGGTGGCGATTTCCGGGTCGGATATGTACTGCAGGAAACTGTTGCATTTGCGGATACCCCTGAAATAGTTTCCCCAATGGTCTGCCGACGTGGTTGCAACGGGATTATAGGAGGGCGAAACCACTCCCCGGTACCACGCGGACACCGAGCCGTCTTTATTGTCCTCGGAGTCGTGCGCCTCGTCGCTGAACGAGGCGAGCAGGGTGGGGCTTCCCGGTTCATAGGTGAATCCCCGTTCCGCGATATAGTTGTAGCAAGAATTGAAATATGCCGCCGTCCGGAGGTAATCGCTGAAAATTTCCTTTATTTCCAGCCTCCCGTCCGGCTCCATATCCAGCGCGTCCGAGCATTGCCAGAAGGCGAACGCAAGCGCCGTAGTTACAAAGTATATTATCCTTTTCATAATTTGCAGTGTTTTATGGTCAGAAAACGAGGCTGATTCCGAGGCTGTAAACCCTGTAAGGCTGGAAGGCATTCAGGTAACCGGTCTCCGGGTCGATGTATTTGGATTTCATCTTGTCTATGGTGAAAAGGTTTTGTCCGCGCAGGGCGAAACGTATTTTTTCGGCCGGGATGAATGCCGACGACGACAGTGGCAGGGTATACGCAATCTCCAGGTTGCGGAGCCTCATGTATGAACGGTTCATAACAAAGTAACTGTTCGCCACATGGTTGGTGGTCGATTCCAGTGACAATGCGGGATAGGTGATCTTATCCCCGGCGGCATATCTTTCCGCCGTCCATGCGTTGAGGTGTATGTCGTTGAACACACCTTCGTTCACGTTCTCGAACAATCCGACGCCTGAGGCGTACGAATGGACTTTGGCCACCCCCTGCAACATAAAGCTCAACTCCCAGTTGCGGTACGTGAATCCTCCGGTGAGGCTGTAAGTTTGCCTCGGAAGCCAGGTGTAACCGATAGGCGCCTGGTCCTTCTCGTCTATAACTCCGTCCCCGTTGAGGTCCTTGTAGATAAAGTCGCCCACACGGGGTGTGCCGAACGAGTAGGTCAGGCCACTGTTGTCAAGTTCCGCCTGTGAGTTGAAATATCCGTTGCCGTTGCTTTTGTCGATAATATAACCGAAGGGCTGGTGGAGACTGTAACCGGTACTACGGTATCGGTAGGTGTAAGATTCGGGGTTGGCCGCCTCCTTGATATCCACTACCGTGTTCTTGTTGGTGCTGAAATTGAGTGTGGCGAACACGGTCCAGTCCCGGCCGAAGCGCTCCATATAGGAGAGGGCAACCTCAACCCCGGAGTTTTTCATTACACCTTCGTTCGTCTTAGCGTAATTGCTCAGTAAAATGCCCTGGTATTCCGGTATGACACCAGTCGGGTCGATAAGCATATTGCCGCACTTATCCCGGTAATAGTCGAGCGAAACAGAGAACCTGCCCAGGACGGAAATATCCAGCCCGTAATTTTGTTTCTTCATCTTCTCGGCCGTTATGTCCGGGTTGCCCCGCAGCCCGTCGTAGCCGTTGCCTGCCGTAAAGTCGTCGAGGTAAAGGAACCGCTGGTCATATCCGAGCTGGTCGTTGGCGCTGACTCCGTAGGAGGCCCTGATTTTAAGGTAATCCAGCCACCCTGCCGAGGACATGAAGCCCTCCTTCGATATAACCCACGCGGCAGAAACGGCCGGAGTGGTTATAAAGCGGTGGTCGGGATGGAACTGGTCGGAACCCGAATAACCCAGGTCGCCCTTGAGGAAGATCTTCCCCGCATAGGAATAGGTTGCCGTCACCCCGAGGCTCTGCCGTTTGTATGGGAGCATACCCGCTGTGGACGACCAGCTTCCCTTGTCCTGTTCGAGGTGGTAGAAATAGCCCGTAGCGTCGACTCCGTGCAGACCGAAATTGCGATGGTAATCCGCGCCGGCGAAGAAATTAGAATTGTATGCGAAGTTCTTACTCTTGTCGTAAACCAGCGGAGTGTTGTTCTGCGTACCGTATTTCATGAATTCCAGTTTGCCTGTATCGGACGTCCTTATCCACCTTTCATAATCTTTGAGGGTGCTGGTGGCGTTCAGGCTCTCCGTCTGGTAGGCGATGAGGCCCTTCAGCGACAGTCCGGGGGTAACGAAACCCAGGTCGAAGTTAAGCCCCGCCTGCGCAAGGATATGTGTATACAGGTTCTTGATATAACCCGAACGGTTCAGCAAACCGTACACGGGGCTGGGTTCCTGCTCATGTGTCAATACCTGCCCTCCGATTAGTTTGCCGGGATATTCGGGGTCCTCCTCGTATGGTGTTATCGGCCCGTACATAGTGGGCGGCAGGTTGAATATATGGCTGTAAACGGAGGTGTTGGTTTCCCTCACAGTCTTCATATTCCGGATATTTCCGCTCAGGCTCATGAAACCGTCTATAAAATTGTTGATTTTAACGTCCACGTTAGAGCGGAAATTCACGAAGTAGTTGGACGGCGTGGGATCGTAATCATCCTTTTCGGCTATCTTGAACGGGAGGTGCTGGTACATGAAATTGACGTTGGAGTAATACTTAACTTTCTCGTCGCCCCCCCGTAACGTTCACCCCGGCCTGCTGCATATTGGCGAAATCGCGCATGAACATGCCGTAGTAGTCGTTATCGGGATAGAGCTGCCGGTCGGCACCGCTTCGATAGTTTTCGACCTGCTGCTGTGTGAACTGTGAATAGGCACCCCGGCCGTCATTGTACCCGGCTTCGTTGCGCAGTTCCGCGTACCGGGCAGAATTTATAAACTTCGGCCGTCGGGTCATCTGTTGCAACGACTGGCTGAAATAGACCCCTACCCGGGTAGGACCCGCGTGGCCCCTCTTGGTTCGAATTGAAATTATGCCGTTTGCTCCCTGTATCCCGTACAGGGCCGTCGTAGAAGCATCCTTGAGAATGGAAATCGATTCTATTTCCTGCGGAGTAATATAATCGAAATTCGTGTTGGGACAGATTACCCCGTCGATAACCACCACCGGGTCGCGGCCGTTTATGGTTGAATTGCCGCGGATTATGTTCCATACGCTGGCGGAGGAGAGTTCGGAGAAGACCTCCATAGAGGTAAGCCCCGTGAAATTACCGACGAATGTCTGCGAAAGGTTGGCTACGGGATATTTTTCCAACTGTTCACCGCGAACCGATGCTACTGCCCCGGTTATTGAGTTCCGGTTTTGGCGGGTATAGCCCATGTCGATAACCATGTCGGCTCCGGTAATATCCGGCTCCAGACGCACTGAAACCGCTTTCAGTGGCTCGGCCTCTACTATACGGTCGCCGTATCCGGGAAATGAAACCACGAGATGAGAGCTTCGGTCGGCTATACGGATTGTATAACTTCCGTCCCGGCCGGTAACAATTTCGTTCTTACCATTGGCCGTCCGGACAAGAGCCCCGGACAGCGGTGCGCCCGTTTCGTCGGTCACCGTTCCGCTCAGCACCCTCAGGCCGTTATCCTGCCCGTAAAGTCCTGTCGCGGGAAGGGCCAGCGCCACGAGGAGTAGTATGTGTGTGATATGATTTTTAAGTCTCATTTTGCAGAAGATTAAGGAGTTCCAGTTATTCTAATACCAACCGGGATTTTGCCAGTTCTCCCCCGTCACATCCCATAATTTGCTAACTTCGGTATCCCTGAGCGGCATGAAGAAATCGCGATTCTCATAGCCGTACCGCTCCCTGTCCCAAATGTTAGCCCGTTCGTATGTGAACTGCCCTGTAGCAGGGTCCTTGCGGATATACATCCGGGTGAGGTATTTATGGTAATAAGCCAGGTCGCCGTCCGGATTCTGCCAGCGGCGAAGGTCAAAGTAGCGTGTCTCTTCCCACGTAAGCTCCACACGTCTCTCGTTTCTCACACGGTGGCGCAGTTCATCCTGAGTCAGTCCGGGAGGAAGGTCGGGCATTCCCACCCGCCTGCGGATTTCATTCACGGCTTCGTAAGCATCGGCGAGATTGCCCGATTCCACGGCGGCTTCCGCCAGGTTAAGCATTACGCCGGCCAGCCTGTAAAACTTCCATGGACTACCTATTATATCCACTTTGCCGCCTGCACCCGGGACTACGGTTTTACGGTTATAGTAACCGGTCCGGGTGTGGCGACCGGCACCCTGGTCATGCTCTATGGCGTGCCTTCCGCCCTCGTAAATCTCCATTGTGATTTTATCCCCATTTATTTCTATCTCAGAGCCGTTGTATAGTACTGATACGTAGAATCGCGGATCGCGGTTCGCATACGGATCGTTCTCGTCATAGAGGGAGAGCGCCGCGGGATTGAAATTCGGTTGGAGGTGTTTTTCGTCCGCGTAGGGTCGGGCGAGGTCCAGCAGCGGGTAGGCCACCGTGCCATCCGTTACTTCGTAGGCGTCCACCAGTTCCTGGGTCGGGCAACAACCTGCCATATGCATATTTTCTTCGAGGCCGACGTAATTAAATGCCCAGTTCTGGCCTGCACCGTGGGCGTGTTGCCAGATGGTTTCGCGGTCGGTAGGCATGGAGGAGTATTGCATAGCCGTACAAGCGAGTTGGTGGTAGGCCGCTGCCGGACCGGTGCCGTATGTTTCCGGAGCGGAGCAGGTAGTGAAAAGTTCGTACCCTTCGTCTTTCAATGCTTTCACCGCGTCGCGGTTTACCTCATAGGCATTTTGCCAGTAATTCTGCCCGCCGTTATGGAGCGGCGAGGCGGCGAACAGCCACATCTCGGATTTGATAGCCCATGCAAGGGCTTTTGTAACCCTCATGGTCTCTGCCGAAGTGGTTATACGCCACGGCAGGGTGGGGGAAGAGAGGGCCTCGTCGCACAACTCTTCTATAAATTTCACCACCTCGACCACCGGCTCGCGTACCGTACCCGAAAAATCCGTGTCATAACGGTAGGCTTCCCGCTGGATAGGCACTTTACCGTACCACTTGACCAGTTCGGAATAGAAGTAGGCTTTGAGAATATATGCCTCGGCCTTCCAGCGGCTGCGTTCCTCTTCGGATCGTACCGTCGCATTGTCGATATGGTCGATGAACTGGCTGCACAAGCGCACCTGGTACCAGAGGACGTACCAGTCGCCTACTTCGTCACGGACGCGGTGCCAGGAATCCCAAACCTGTCCCTGGTAGGCTCCGGTTATGTTTAGGCCCTCATCGTCGGAAGAAGACCAGGCGTCGTCCGTAAGTGCTACGGGGATATAGTCCCGACCGTTATAATTTAAACCTTTCATTTTGATATTACCGTAGCAGGTATTGAGGAAGGCTCCAACCATTTCGGGGTCCGAGAAGACCTCCTCGAGCGTTATTTCGCCGTCGGGCGCCTTGTCGAGAACTTTCTCGCACGAACTCACCGTTCCGGCCAGTAGCAATGCCATGATTGCCCGATATATATTTTTCATCTTCCAGCTCTTTAGAATGTTATATTGATTCCGCACGTCCACATTTTTGATATGGGATACTGGGTTTCTCCCCAATGGTTAAGTTCCGGGTCGAACGATTTCATCCTCAGATTGTGCCATGTCGCGACGTTATCTCCGCGAACGTACACTCTGCAATTGCGAATACTGATCTTTTTTAAAACCGACTGTGGCAGGGAATATCCTACCTCGATATTCTTAAGCCTCAGGAACGAGCGGTTCATAACGAAGAAATCGTTGGAAGTATGGTTCAGGTTGGTAATCATTGACAGGGCGGGATAGGTTATTTTTTCCCCGTTCATGTATCTCTCCTCGGTCCACGCATTCAAATGCATATCATTGTACGAACCGTCATGACCTCTATATTCCTCCACACCCGAACCCAGGTAACGTTCTGATGTCTTGGCGATGCCCTGGAAGAGTACGGACACGTCGAACCCTTTGAAGTCCACCACAAAAGAGGCGCCGTAGTTAATTCGCGGTACCCTGGTATAGCCGATAGGAACCATATCGGCAGCTGTGAGCCTACCGTCCCCGTTCACGTCGACGTATTTAAAATCTCCGATACGGGGTTTGCCGATGGCCGAATAATCCGGAAGCGCGTCGAGTTCCTCCTGGGTATTGATATATCCGTTACCACCGTTACTGAAATCGCGGATATAGCCGAATTGCTGACCGAGGCTGAAACCCTCGATCCTCTTCCTTACGGCATAGTCTTCGGGATAAGTGACCTCGTTTGCGTATTTTACAGTATTCTTGTTGTAGGAATAATTCCCACGGAACTGAACAGCTAGGTCGCCGGTGAACTTCTTCAGGTATGTCAGTTCCAGTTCGTAGCCGCGGTTGTCCACCCGGCCCCAGTTTACAGCAGGAAGATTACCGGCCTCTATACCCGAGAAGTCCGGAATAGTGGTAAGGCTGATGAGGATATCTTCGCGCTTCTCGCGGAAAACGTCGGCCGAGAACGAGAGCGACCCCCAGAGCTGCAGGTCTATACCGTAATTCTGTTTCACCGCCGTCTCCCAGGTTACGTCCGAGTTGGCGATCTTACCCTGATATATGTACTGCCCGCTGCCCAGCGAAGGCAGGGTACCGCCCCCGTACATATTTATCTGGTCGATGTAAAGAAACCTGGCAGCGTGCAATTTATCGTTGCCGACCTTGCCGAGCGAAGCACGAAACTTTAGGTTGGTAAGTACTCGGTTGTCCTTTAGGAAGCTTTCATTGCTTATTATCCAGCCAATGGAGGCTGCAGGAAAGAAGCCGAAGCGACGGTTGGGGTTGAACTGCTCCGAACCGTTGTACCCCATATTTATCTCGGCCAGGTACCTGTAATCATACGAATAGGTGGCCCTTGCGGCGAATCCCACCATATTATAGGGGACTTCCGCCCCGTAACTTTGCCAGTTGTCGCGCTGGGCGAGCAGCAGGCCGGTCACGTCGTGCAAGCCGAACGACCGTGCATAATTAATGGTATACTGTAGATTTATGTAGTAGTTCGTATCGTAGTATTTGTTGGTATGAAAAACGGGGTCCCTGTCGGTCATAATATAATAATAACTCTGCTCGTCTGCTGACCGGGCAACATATGCCCCATATTCATCAAAGGGAAGCTGATTGTCTAGATAATTTATATTTACATTGTCAAACGCTATCATACCCCTGGTGCTCAGGCCCTCGGTAATAAAGCCGAGTTTCCAATCGAGCGAGAAGGAGGAATTGAGATTGACAGTCGTCACCCGGCGGTAACCGGCCCTGTGGGTATACCCGTACAGGGCATTATAATAAGCAAGCACTTCCCCGGCCGGGGCGCCGTAGCCCTCGGCCGTAAGAGGGCCGGGCAAGGTCGGGGCCACGGTCATCGCATATTCCGTGGCACCCTTCTCGATAGTGTCGCCGCCGCCCGAAAGGGAAGGCTGGTTGACCCTCTGGAGATAGGAACCGATATTCAGCGCCGCGGTCAGGGATTTGGCTATATTGAAATCGAGGTTGCTGCGGAAGGTGAAACGGTCCATACGGAAACGGGCGTCATAGTCCCTTCCCGTATGCTTGTCGACCTTCATTATCCCGTGCTGGTTTATATAGCCCGCGTTGAGGAAATAACGCACCTTCTGGTTGCCCCCCGACATGTTTACATTCAATTTGTATGTGGGCGCCCATTTATGGAAAAACTCGCGGTAAGTATCCCTGTCGGGATAGAATACCGGGTTTTCTCCCGATTTGTACATACCTATCATGTAATCGGTATAGGGGAGGTTATCTTCCGAGTAGCCGTCGTTGCGGGCGGCCTGGTTACGAAGCTCGGCATGTTCCCATGAGTGGACGCGAGTGGGGCGGGTGGTAAAACTGGACATACTGTAATCGAAGTTGACACTAAGTTCCAGTTTCCCCTCCGTACCCCGCCGGGTGGTTATCAGCAGTACCCCGTTGGCACCCCTCACACCGAATACGGCCGTGGCAGAGGCATCCTTAAGGACGGTCACGGTCTCGATCTCGTTGGGGTCGAGTACGCTCAGGTTGGTGCGGGGCACCCCGTCGATAAGGATGAGCGGGCTGGAGTCGTTTAGGGTGGACTGCCCGCGCAGGTACATCGTCACCGCGTCCTTACCGGGCTGGTGTCCGGAGTTCTGCATGATGGTAAGTCCGGGAAGGCGCCCGGCAAGGGCGCTGGCGACGTTGGTGGCCGAACTGCGTGACAGTTCCTCCGTGCCTATCGATGCTATGGACCCCGTTACGCTTATCTTCCTCTGGCTCCCGTAGGCCACGGTAACGATTTCGTCTATCATATGGGTGTCCGGTTCCATACGTACGGTCATTTGCGGGGAGGCGGCAACCTCCACGGTGCGAAGACCCAGGAACGAGAATGTCAGGACCGAGTTCTCGGGAACCCCCAACGAGAACCGTCCGTCGCCGGATGTGGTGGTTCCCGTCGAGGTCCCGACTACGAGTACGGCAACCCCCGGCAGGGGCGAACCGTCGTCGTCGCTCAAAACAACCCCGTTAATATTTATAAGTCTCCGTTCCTGTAGCCTTGTGGCGGGAGACGCCGTTAGGCCATCTCCTGCGACGGCAGATGCAGACGCAACGGCCATCACAATCAGGGTAGCAAACAGGAAGACACCTCCGGACTTTATTTTCAGAGAATGTATATACTTCATTTGCATAAGGTTAGTTTGGTTAGCAGTAAATATGTGTAGAATGCTGGGACAGAGAGTGTCTTCCGCATCAGGCGGAAGAGGTGGATATGGATACGTTACGGGATGAATAGTGAAGTTTACGGTTCGGATGCGGTTTGGGACCGTTTAGCCGGGTGTAGTGTAAAGTTTGTCCATATAAGTTCGGTTTAGGTTAGTTTTTATAAGGCGGTTGGAAAAATCTATTCTACCAATTCTATCCCCGGCGGGACCTCCACCCGGCTCGATATCCGGCCGTCCGGCATCCTCTCATGGCTGACGCTGATTATACCGTACGGTGTTGGCATGGTGCCGCTCGCCCGGTTGAGGCGGCCCAGGTTGGGCCGTACCGCCACCCGGGCGAATCCCGGTTCCAGCGGTTCTATCCCGAGCACGTGGCGGCTCAGCCAGGGCGTGGGTCCGCTGGCCCAGCCGTGGCACAGGCTGTGGCGCAGGCCCTCGTAGCAGTAGGCTCCGCCGTCGGCATGGATGTCGAACATACCCTCGGGTACGAACTCATCTATCCTGCCCGCCCGTGCCACCTGCGAGTAGTCGAGGTCTTCCCAGAAAGTGGTCGCCCCCAGGTCGAGCATCGCCCCCCAGTAATCCGAAATTATTGAAAGGGCCTCGTCGTACATCCCTGCAAGGGCGAGCGCTTCGAGCATATAGTAACCGTAGAATGTGGAGAAACCGTGCGCCCCGTCGCGGGCCGCCACACCGGCCGCCTGCTCCGCGCCGGGAATGCCGGCGAGTGCGAGCAGCGAGGCCGCCTGCTTGTTATTCATATGGTCGGGCAGGTACCGCTTGAGCGCTGCGGCATTTTCGAGGCATTCGGCTTCGAGCCGGGTGTCGTCCAGCCAGCGGGCAATCATGGCCGCGCTCTCGAGGCCGGTCACGGTCAGGGCATGAAGCCCGGCGTCTATCACCTCCGGCATTTCCGAAGTGGGCCAGTCGAGGAAACGCACACCGCCCGCAAGCCGCTCCCTGTCGCCGTCGATTTGTGATACAATCTGCTCTACGAGTCCTCCCAGATAGTGGTGCTGTTCACGGAGATATTCCAAATCGCCACCGTACAGGTAAAGGTCCTTATGAATGATTATCCACCAGAGGGAGTAGGAACACATCCCGTTCATCCACCCCGGAAGGGGTGTTTCGTCGCGGGCGAAGTCGAGGCTTTTGTTTACCACCTCGTTCCCGCCGAAGACCGTGTTTATGCACATCACTTCAGGATGCATATCGCCCAACCACACCAGCCTGTCCCTCTTGATTCCGTCCCAAAGGAAATTCTGCATATTCAAATGTACTGTATATGCGCCTGTTTTCCATATATTGTCGAGCCTTTTATCGTCTGAAATGAACGTTCCGAGGTATGGAACGTCCCGGTACCGGAACACGGTCCGGGCCGCAATCAGGGGTAGTTCGGCATCCGGCTCGACAAGGTCTATCCGTACGAACCGGTAGCCCGACTCCCCGGTCATTATGGTGCCCAGCCACGGCACCCGGAGGGTGAAATCCCTCAATGCATGGTCGTTGGTAGCCGTGGAGCCTGCTTCGCTCATGGCCTCGCTGACCGATTCCCCGAAACGAACGCGCACCTCCACCGGGTGCTGGCTGTCGCGAAGTCCGGCCGCCAGTTCGAGCGCACCCTGGTACTCCCTGCCGAAGTCGAGCAGGACGGACGCCGTCCCCCCGCCACGGGTACTCAGCACACAGAAATTCTGCGAGGCGGTGGATACCTGGCCGGAAAATTCTTCGAGGAGTACCTCTGCGTTGCGGACATTAACGTCCGGCCCTCCCGAGGTCCATACTATACGCACGGGCGTAATATATTCGGTCCTCATCTGGTCGGTCCAGCCCCCCGTGGCGGGACGCGGTGGATGTGCAGCCAGGGAGAGGGGCGCCCCCGCGTTTAAGATAATCAGGGTAAGCATGAGTAAGATTGCGGAACGTTGCATGTTCGGATTTTTTAGCGTTTGCATCAAAACTATCCGAAAACACTCCGACCGGTTAGCGGGATATACCCAAAAGTTGCCGAAATTGTTTCGCTCAGGATTTTGAACCGCCGATTAACCGGTTTGTTTCAAAATTTACCTCGATTTATCCAGACCCCCGCCGGGCGTTTTGCCGTCACGCGTAATTAACTAATTTTGTTACCGGGGAGACTTATTCCGCTACCGACCTATGCCTGTAAAAAAATCTTTACCGTTATTCCTGCTTCTGTGGGCCATTGTCTGTCCGGCCATCCTCACTGCCGCGGCCGGCATGGGTTCGATCCCGGACGGCAATATCCCCAACCGCCATATTAACGCGTTCGGCCAGACCCGTGAAGGCTACCTCTGGATAGGCACTGCAAAAGGCCTTTGCCGTTATAACGGGTACGAATATCTTCATTACTTCCACGACAGGGAAGACGTAAACACCCTTCCTTCCGATCTTATAACCGCCATCCTGGTGGACAGCCGTGGGGAATTGTGGATAGCCACCGACAAAGGTGTATGCCGTTACAATCCCGTGGCGGGGGATTTTGACCGGGTCGGCTACCGCGACCCGGCCGCAAGGGCCTCGTTCGAAGAGGGGTTTCTGGAATTCAACGGCCGCCTGCTGGTATGCGGGAACAACGGAGTGAAGGAGATAGACCGGCAGGAACTGGTGATGGATGTGGTAGCCGGCACGGAAGGGTTTATAGTCCAGACAATAATAGCCGACGAGTACTCCGATTTATGGCTCGGCGGTCGCAACGGGCAGGGC
This sequence comes from Alistipes sp., assembly GCA_021202985.1. Taxonomy (GTDB): domain Bacteria; phylum Bacteroidota; class Bacteroidia; order Bacteroidales; family Rikenellaceae; genus WRDF01. The sequence continues at coordinate 18,903 of JAJQCA010000014.1, read as the reverse complement.
ATTTACCATATGGACAAAAACCTCGGGTCGATAGTTCCCGCGAAAACGCCGCCCGGGTTGGACATAATGTGCAGTTACCGGACCCGAACGGGCGAAATATGGTTCGGCTGTAACCAGGGGGTCGTTGCCCTCGAGCCGTGGAGTAACAGGTTGAAACGGAGTGAGTTGAACGAACGATACGACGAGGTCGTTTCCCGGCTCCAAATAACCTTCTTCCATGAGATCGACCCGGATAACCTGCTCATCGGCACTATGAACGACGGCTTGTTCGTCTATAATTTCCGTACCGGTGCGTTCGGTCCCGCGGACCGTCCGGACCCGGGTAGCGACCCGTCGTGCCACTACACCGCATGCTTCCGTGACCGTGACGGCAACCTCTGGCTCGGGACATTCGACAAGGGCTATACCGTGGAACTGGACGCGGCCCGGAGATTCAACGGCAATAAGGCGCTCAACAGGTGCACGGACGGGAAATTCGTGACTTGTATAGCAGAGGACCGGGCCGGTAATCTCTGGATTGGGACCCGGTACCATGGCCTTACGTGGTTCGACACATTGGAAGGGCGCTCCGTGACGTACGATAAAATCAACTTCGCACCGTTCCGCGATGCATACAGCCACTTTGTACAGTCGATACTGGTGGATTCCAACGGCAGGCTTTGGCTCGGGTTCGATAAATATATCCTCCGGGCCACGGTGGACGGCGGGTTAATCAGGGATTTCAGGGTTTACGAAGTGCTCTCGGATATTGTTGCCCTTACCGAAGACGGGCAGGGCCGGATATGGGCCGGTTCGTCGACCGACGGAATCTATATATTTCCCGCAGACGACTCACCCGAGCCGTTCCGGCTCCCGCTACCCGGAACATGGAACAATATAACCCGTATAATCATGCTCAAATCGGGTGAAATACTCTTCTCTGCCTATGACGACGGACTCTACCTCGCCGAACCGGGTACGCTCGAGATACGCCCGTTCCCCACGGTACCCGGACTGGAACATTTTACCGAACGGGCTATTTTCCTCCATGAGAACGACCGTTCGGAGTTGTGGATAGGCACATACGGCCGCGGAGCCGTATGTTACGACAGGATAGCAGGTACCTTCCGGACTTTCTCCACCGATACGGGCTTGCCCGGGAACGACGTTATTGCGATAACCGAGGACGGCCGCGGCACGGTATGGATGAGCACTTCTCAGGGAATTACCCGGTACGATACTACTAACGGAAAGACGTTCAATTATTTCGACTACGACGGGACGGGTGGTAACCAGTTCCATGAAAAGGCTGTCCTGCATTCGGCCGGCGGCCAGGTCTATTTCGGCGGAAACCACGGACTTACTTATTTCGACCCTTCGGAGGTGACCGGTGCCGCAAGGAAGCTCGACGTGGTATTGGAGGACCTGAAAATTCTTAACCGTAGCATCCGCCCCGGCGATGCGGACGGTATACTGGATACCCATATTTCCCGTACGACCTCCATTAAACTCGGACATCGCCAGAACGTTTTCAGTATAGATTACTGCGCCATAGATTTCAGCACTTCGCAGAAAATTAAATATGCCTACCGGTTGCAGGGTTTCGATGAGGACTGGAACTATGTGAGCGGCTACCGCCGGGCTACCTACTCTAACCTCGCCCCGAGCCGGTACCTGTTCGAAGTGCGGGCGCAGGATACCGACGGCACGTGGAGCGATGCTTCGACCTCGCTGGCGGTGCGGGTTGTGGCGGCACCGTGGCTAAGCAGCCCGGCCGTCGCGGCATATTTTGTAATAGGCCTCGCCTTGCTTCTGTTATACCTTCGTATATATACGAACACGCGGATAGGCCGGGAGAGACTTGCGATTTTGCAGAAAGAGAGGCAGTACGAGCAGGAGCTGGCCGACATGAAAATTCGGTTCTTCACTAATATATCGCACGAACTACGCACACCCGTAAGTATGATTTACGGACCGGTCAAGGAGTTGATGGGCGGTAATCCGGACGAACCGCGGCGAGGCAAACTGCTGGGCCTGATAGACCGTAACGCAGCTAAACTGCTTCGACTGCTTGACCAGTTGATGGATTTCGCCAGGATAGAGAGCGACACCATGTCGCTCGCCGTATCGCAGATAGATCCGCTCACTGTTGCCAACGAACTTATACAGACTTATTCCTATTTCGCGCTCGATAAAAATATCACGGTGGAACTTTCGGCGGACCCATCGCTGCAACCTTGTTACATAGACGGGGACAAACTGGGTAAGATATTGGGCAACCTGCTCTCGAACGCTTTGAAATACACACCCTCGGGCGGCAGGGTGCTGATAGAAATGTCGGTGACGGATGTCCTTCCCGGGGAATTCTCCCGGGGACCGTCCTGCGGCCAGTGTCTGTACGTAAGGGTATGCGATACGGGTATAGGTATTAAAGAGGAAGACATGCCGGACCTGTTCACCCGTTACAAGCGGTTTGGCCGGGATAATATACTTTCCAAGAATATACCGGGTCAGGGAATCGGTCTTCATTATGTAAAGACCCTGACTGAAGTGCATAAAGGCCGGATAGCTGCGCAAAGAAGGGCAGGCGGAGGGATGGTATTCAGCTTCGTGCTTCCATGCGACAGGGAGTTCTTCAGCGAAGGTGAATTCGCAGCTGAAGCACCGGCCCCGGCCGCAGACAGCGCGGCGGCGGGCGAACATGACAGCCGGAGTTCCGGTGCACCGGTGCAGCCGACATGCGAACCGGAACGGCCGACGGTACTTATTGCCGAGGATAATGAACAACTGCGGGAATTTCTCCGTTCCATATTCGACGACTCGTACCGTGTGCTCGACGCCCCGGACGGGGCAGCGGCACTCGAAATATGCCGCCGCGACAGGGTAGACCTCGTGATAAGCGATGTACTGATGCCGCGTATGGATGGTTACAGCTTCTGTTCGGCCGTTAAGAACGACCCGGACCTGTGCCACATACCGGTAGTGATGCTTACGGCCAAAACGCTCGACGATAACCATATCGCCGGATACAAGGCAGGTGCCGACGCTTACATTAATAAACCCTTCAATCCCGAAATTCTCCGGATGTCGGTCGCAAACATGTTCCTCAATATGGAGCGGCTGAAAAAACTTATGCTGCGAACTCCCGGCGTAGCGGCCGAAACCGGGACCGGGGCAGGGGAGGAATCCGGTAAAATGCCGTTGAACGAACTCGATATGAAGTTCTTCGGCAAACTCTACAAACTAATTGACGACAACCTTTCGGACGTAAACCTCAATATCAACGCGATTGCTAAGGAAATGGCATTCAGCCGAACGAGTTTCTACCGGAAGATAAAATTCCTCACCGGCGAGTCGCCGCTTGATTTCGTAAGGGTCTACAAACTCAATAAAGCCGCCGAACTGCTGAAAACGGGCCGTTACAGCGTGGCCGAAATAGTGGATATGCTCGGGTTCGGTACCCATTCCCATTTTTCCCTCTGCTTTAAGAAGCAGTTCGGCGTCAGCCCCAAGGATTATAAAAAATCCGTCTGAACTTTCCGGGATTCGTGACATGCTCTCCCCCGGTACAAAACACTGAGAATTCCTTCGCATATCCCGTGCTCCGCCCTGCCTCCGCCCTGACCGCAACAAATGAGTTAAAAAATGGATAATACGCGGGAGGTGTCCCGCCGGGTTCCCGGTAATTTTGGAGCAGCAAACCTACCTATATGAACTTGAAGAAATTTGCAGGAGCTTTTCTGCTCCTTGCGGTAATCGGCTGCACGGCGGGCTGTGGCAAGGGCACTCGGGCCACATTGACCGACAGGCTGGAAGAGGGATTCCGAAACCCTCCCGACTCGATACAGACGTCCGTCTACTGGTATTGGATTTCCGGTAACATATCCGCCGAAGGGGTGGTAAAGGACCTCGAATCCATGAAACAGGCAGGTATAAACAGGGCATTTATAGGAAATATCGGATTCGGGCCGGAAGTACTCCCCCAGGGTCCCGTAAAGCTGTTTACCGAGGAGTGGTGGCATATCCTGCATACGGCACTGAAAAAAGCATCGGAACTCGATATAGAAATAGGCATATTCAATTGCCCGGGCTGGAGCCAGGCCGGAGGACCGTGGATTGATCCCACACAATCCATGCGATACCTGGCCTGCTCCTCTGTTATGGTGGACGGCGGCGGGCCGGTGGAGGTCCCGGCGCCCGAGGCACCGGAAGGAATGCAGGACGTGAAAGTACTCGCTATTCCCGTAAAGGGGGAGGGTGAAGCGGTGCTGGACCGTACCAACTCCACAATGACCTCCACCCCACGCTACCACGATGCGGAGATTCTCCTGGACGGCGATCCCTCCACGGGAATAGCCTTCGACCCTTCTCACAACCGGGTACTGTTCGACATAACTGCCGACAATCCGTTTACTCTGCGGAGTGTCATAGTGAGGACTTTGGAGCGTCCCACACGTGCCCATGCAGAATTGCAGGTGCCGGAAAACGGTGGTTACCGTACCATAGCCGAGTTCGATATCGACCGCACCATACCCGGCCGGGAACTCGGGTTCGACCCGTACGCACCGATTGTAATAAGCACTCCCGCGGTAACCGCCACCCGGTTCCGCTTCGTACTCTCTTCGCTTTCGCCCGGAGGAGGCATCTCCGGGATAGAGTTGTCCGCTATTCCCAAAGTGGAGAGATACCCTGAGAAGACTCTCGCCAAGATGTTCCAGAGTCCGCTGCCTTACTGGCAGGAATATCAGTGGCGAACCCAGCCCGGCGCCGAAGACCGGGAACTGGCCGTAAGTAAGGACGAAGTCCTGGATATAACAGCCGCCATGAGTGACGGAAACATACGGTGGGACGCTCCCGAGGGTCGGTGGGAGATCATGCGCCTCGGGATGCTGCCTACCGGAAGCGTGAACAGCCCCGCGGCGGGCGAAGGTACCGGCCTGGAAGTGGACAAACTCACTTCGGCCTTCCTCAGGCACCATTTCGACTCTTTCCTGGGGCGGATTATGGAACGGATTCCGGCTGAAGACCGACGCACCTTCCGCGTGGTAGTGGCCGACAGTTACGAGAAGGGAGGCCAGAACTTTACCGATACCTTCCTGGAGGATTTTATGGAAACGTACGGTTACGACGCCCTGCCTTACCTGCCCGTCTACTACGGCCATGTGGTAGGCAGCCGGGAGGAATCCGACCGGTTCCTTTGGGACCTGCGCCGGATGGTGGCCGATAAGATATCCTATGAGCATATCGGTGGTATGAGAAAGATTGCCCACGACCACGGCCTCACGCTGTGGCTCGAAAATTACGGCCACTGGGGCTTCCCCGGAGAGTTCCTCCAGTACGGTGGGCAGTCGGACGAGATAGCGGGCGAATTCTGGAGCGAAGGCTCGCTGGGCGACATCGAGAACAGGGCTGCCTCTTCAGCCGCCCATATTTACGGTAAGACGAAGGTTTCCGCCGAATCGTTCACCTGCGGCGGACCGCCGTTCAGCCGCTACCCGGCGGTAATGAAACCCCGCGGCGACAAGTTCTTCGCCGAAGGTATAAACAACACGCTGCTGCACCTCTACCTCGCGCAGTACGAAGACCCGGTGCCGCCCGGTTACAATGCAGAGTTCGGCAACGAATTCAACCGGATGAATACCTGGTTTCCGCACCTCGACCTGTTCACGTCCTATCTTAAACGCGTCAACTTTATGTTGCAGCAGGGACTTAATGTGGCTGACGTGGCTTATTTTATCGGCGAGGACGCGCCAAAGATGACGGGAATAACGGACCCGCCCCTGCCGCCCGGCTACCAGTTCGACTACATAAACGGCGAGGTGATACTCGACAGGCTCACGGTCCGGGACGGGAAGCTGACCCTGCCCCACGGCACGCAATACGATATCCTCGTTCTTCCGCCCCTTGCGACCATGAGGCCGGAACTGCTTGAAAAAATAGAGGAGCTGGTGCGCCGCGGAGCGGCGGTATTGGGCCCGGCGCCGGAACGGTCTCCAAGCCTGGAGGGCTATCCCGAATCGGACGACCGTGTCCGGGAGGCTTCGGCAAGGCTGTGGGGCCGCATACCGCCGGGAGAGAACCATGTCCGTGTAGGACAAGGTGTGGTAATGTGCGGTATCGGCATGGAGGAGGCGTTGGCCCTTACGGGTTGCGGCCCCGACTTTACCACCGACAAGGACGTACCCGTTCTATACGGCCACCGGACCTGCGAAGACGGCGATATATATTTTGTCAGCAACCAGTCCGCGGATCGGATAGCTTTCGATGCCGGGTTCAGGGTATCGGGAAGCCCGGCCGGGATTTGGAACCCGGTGGACGGCAGCATCCGCACCGTTGATACTACCTCTCCTTCTGCCGGTTATACCGGAGTCGCACTGGAACTTCACCCGTACGAGAGTTGTTTCGTGGTATTCGGCGGAGTGGCCGGCAGGGCCGGCCGCAAACCCGTCCCTGTCGGGTCGGCGTCCGGCCTGGCGGTCGAAACAGTCAGGCTGCCGGTCCACGGCCCGTGGGAGGTTGAATTCCAGTCTGAAAGGCGCGGACCATCGGGTGTGCGGGTATTCGAACAGTTGTGCGACCTCGCACTTTCGGACGAGGACAGTATAAGGTACTATTCGGGTATGGTCCGGTACCGTAAGGAGATAGAACTGGCCGGTATCACGGCCGGAGGTGCCGGCCGCATCTACCTGGGCGGGGTAGGAGTGACTGCCAAAGTTTACGTCAACGGCCGGTATGCCGGCGGCGCATGGACTCCTCCGTACAGCGTGGATGTAACAGGGATGCTTACCGAAGGGGTAAACAATATAGAAATAGAGGTCGCCAACACCTGGGTAAACCGTCTTATCGGCGACAGCAGGCTCCCACGGGAACAGAGGGGAACATACGCACCGTATAACACATGGGGGCCGGATTCGCCCCTGCAGATGTCAGGCTTGACCGGTCCGGTATATATCGAGTACCAGGCCGAATTGTAAATTTAAGAGTCCATCCGTAAGTCGAGCGCATGCCCGAGGCGTTCTTTGAAAGCTGTCAGTTCTTCGTGGGGGGGTTCGCGATAGAAGCCTTCGCCGGAGTCGATACCCAGTTTGGCCCGTTTCGAGAGGCCCAGCCTGTGGTAAGGAATGACTTCGATGCCGGGCCGGACGGCCAACGTTGAGACCAGCCGCGTAAGTTGCCCGATATACTGGTCGCCGCCATGCAGTTCAGGTACGAACAGCACGCGCAGGATGATTCGGGCGCCGGTACGGGACAGGGTTGCTAAGTTTGTCGTGATGCGCTGAAGTTCGACGCCGGTGAGCCGCCGGTGAAGTGCGGGGTCGAGCAGTTTCACGTCCCAAAGCCAAAGGTCGGTTACCGGGGCGAGTTTCAGCAGGTCGCTCTCCGTGCAATATCCCGAGGTCTCAATTGCCGTGTGTATGCCGCGGAGTTTTGTGCCGTGAAGTATTGCATGGCTGAATCCGGGTTGCGCCAACGCTTCCCCTCCGGAGAGGGTCACCCCACCGCCCGAGTTTTCGTAATAGGCGGCGTCCTTTGCCACCTCATCGATTACCGCGGTGGCCGTAACGGTTCTTCCGGCGGTTTCAAGCGCACCGTAAAGGCACGCTTCGCGGCATAGGGTACAGCCGCGGCACAGTTGCCGGCGCATGGCGGCATCCGCAAGGATTGCGTAGCTGTCGTGGTGGGGGCAGGCCTGCTCGCAGGCGTTGCATCCCACGCATTTTTGCGCGTGGTAGAGAATTTCGGGCCGGAACCCCTGCGATTCCGGATTATGGCACCAGACGCAACTCAGCGGGCATCCTTTAAGGAAGACCGTGGTCCGGATACCGGGACCGTCATGGGTGCAGAAATGTTGGATATCGAAGATTATACCTTTATCCGTGACCATATTAATAACCTTTGTTTGAATAAAAATACCACTTTTAACCGACTCGCAGAGGGTTTGACCCGGGTTATTTTATATATTGGCATGAATAAAGAACAAACAGCATAATATGAAACAAACGAAAGATAATTATTATGGTAAATTTTGAATATTACAACCCCGCGAGGATTGTATTCGGACGGGGCACGGAGTCGGAAACAGGCCGGCTGGCGAAAGAATGCGGAGCCACGCATGTTCTGCTTCATTACGGCGGTGGCTCCGTTAAGAGTAACGGGCTGTACGACAAGATAGTCGAATCGCTCCGCGACGCTGGCCTCAGGTTTACCGAGCTGGGAGGAGTGAAACCCAACCCGCGCCTATCGCTCGTGCGAGAGGGGATATCACTTTGTCGACAAGAGGGTATCGATTTTATCCTTGCCGTGGGCGGGGGGAGTACGATAGACTCCGCCAAGGCCATAGCAGCCGGGGTAGTAGCCGGAAGGGATATATGGGACTATTATATGGACGGGAGCCTCAAGGTGGAGGGGGCGCTTCCGGTCGGGGTCGTGCTTACGATACCCGCGGCAGGGTCCGAATCTTCCGACAGTTCGGTAGTTACCAACGAAGAGGGAGATTATAAAAGGTATATAGGCAGCCGACACCTGATACCACGATTTGCGGTGCTCGACCCGGAGGTTACCTTCTCGATGCCGCCCGCGCAGATTGCCAACGGCTGTTCGGATATCCTCGCCCACCTTATGGAGCGCTACTTTACCCGTACGCCGCACGTGGATTTCACCGACCGGCTGCTCGAAGCCTCCATGCGGACGGTGTTGGAGAACGGTCCCCTGGCCATGAAAAACCCGTGCGACTACGACGTGCGCGCGGAAATAATGTGGCTCGGCACCATAGCGCATAACAACCTGCTGGGTGCCGGCCGTATAGGTGACTGGGGCAGTCACGATATCGAACACGAGCTGAGCGCCATGTACGACATAGCCCATGGGGCGGGCCTGGCCATCGTATTTCCCGCGTGGATGAAATATGCGTATAAGGTCCACCGGGTCAAATTCGTGCAGTTCGCCACCCGCGTCTTCGATGTCTCTTTGCCGCTGGACGATGCGGACGCAATAGTCGCCGAAATGATCGAACGCCTCGAAGGCTGGTACCGCAGAATGGGCCTGCCCGTGAGGCTGCCCGACGCGGGCATCGGTTCTGATCGCCTCGGGCAGATGGCCGCCCGCTGCGTGGAAGGGCGCGGCACGGTCGGTAATTTTATGAAACTCTCGGAAAGCGACGTGGCGGCAATTTACGCGCTGGCCCTTTAACGCTTTCAGGGCATTTTTATTTGCTTTAAAGGCTTTTTTGTACTAAATTTGCTTGAGTCCGGTAAGTATACGGTTGTGGGAGTCGTATATTTTTAAAGTCGTCGGTTCAAGCGGTAAGACACCGGATAATTAATCTAAAACAATCACGTCATGTCAATGAACGACCGCATCTCACGTGGTGAATTCCTAAAAAGGTCTTCACTTGGCCTCGGGGCACTGTTCCTGGGCCTCAATACAAAAGCATTCGCCTCCGAAACTCCCTCCCCCGGCCGATGCCGGTAAAACCGCTCCGAAGTGGAGCGCGCCATGGCAGCCCGAAAGGCCGTCCAGGCTCGACCCCATTACCCATCACCTGGCAAAGCTCGGTTTGTCCGGCGAGCACGGGAGAAACCTGACCCCGGCTACGTGGGATTTTCCCGAGCGTAACGACCCGACACTTTCGGGTAGTATTAAATACGGGCTTGCTGCTCTGAGCGTCGCGCGGAACGCACCGCTGAGGATTCTGCCCGGCGAGCTGATAGTCGGCTCCGCCACCCTGCGCGAAGGGGCCCAGCATGCGGTGCCGCTTTTGGGCGTCAGTTCGGTAAGCCATGTAACGGTCGGATTCGGTAAAGTCCTCCATACCGGTTACAAAGGGTTGCGGGCCGAAATCGAGGAACGTCTCTCGCGCGGCGGACTGGACAGTCACGGCAAGGACCTGCTGGATTCGATGATAATGTGCCTCGACGCTGCGGCTGTGTGGCAGCAAAGGAATATCGACCTTGTGAAACAGATGAAGCGCAGCGCGCCTTCGAGCGAAAAGCGTTTCTACCAGAACATCATAGATACCCTTGAGAGGGTGCCGGAGAACGAACCGGCCAATTTCCGCGAGGCGGTACAGTCACTCTGGTCCATTTATGCTTTCCAGCGCCTTATGGGTAACTGGTCCGGTATAGGCCGTATAGACCAGATGCTCTGGCCGTATCTCGAAAAGGACCTCAAAGCCGGTACGATTACCCTCGACGAGGCCCGGGAGCTGGTGGCCCATTTCTGGATTAAAGGCACCGAATGGATAGGCGAGTCCAATCCCACGGGCGACGCCCAGTTCTACCAGAATATAATTTTAGGCGGTATAGACAAGGACGGAAATGAGGTGACCAACCCGGTAACCTATCTGGTGCTCGACGTAGTTGAAGAGTTGCATATCAGTGACTTCCCCATTGGGGTGAGGCTCGGCGACAAGACCCCGGACCGGCTTTACCGGAAAATCGCGGAGGTCCAGAGGTTCGGCGGGGGTATAGTATCGCTGTACAACGAGAATGTCGCGATAGAGGGCATGCTTAAATACGGCTATCCGCTCGAAGAGGCGCGCGAATTTACCAACGACGGTTGCTGGGAAATCCTTGTGCCGGGCAAGACGGCGTTTATCTACTCGCCCTCCGATATGATGCCCGCGCTGTTCCGGGCGCTACACCTCTACGACAGCGAACATGTGGAATATGCCGATTTCGACTCGCTTTATAGCGCCTTCGTGACTGAGCTTTCTAAAGAGGTCAACGATTTACAGGACCGGATCGACCACCATTTCCTCGACCATGAAAACACCCAGCCGCTTATCTCCATGTTCGTGGAAGGTTGTGTCGAGAGCGGCAGGGGTTATAACGAACGGGGGCCAAAATATACCGTGAACGGTATCCACTACGGAGGAGTTACCGATACCGCCAACAGCCTCTACGTGTTGAAGAAACTGGTGTTCGATGAAAACTACATTTCGTTGAACCGTTTCGCTGAAATACTGCGCGGCAACTGGGAAGGCAACGAGGGTTTGCGCAACCTTATCCGTAACCGCTTCGAGTTTTACGGCAACGATAACGATGAAAGCGACAGAATGATGGTCCGGGTATTCGACGATTACACGGAAATAGTGGGCCGGGTTAAGGACCGCGCCGGGGTGAAACGTCCCTGCGGTATCAGCACTTTCGGACGCGAAATCGACTGGCGTATGGCCCGCTGTGCCTCCCCGCAGGGAAGCCGCGTAGGCGATATACTGGCTACCAACTGTTCCCCGACGCCAGGGTCTGACACGAAGGGTCCCACCGCGGTGCTCAATTCATACTGCAAGATGGACTTCACCAAAACCGTATGCGGGGCCACTGTCGAGTTGAAGATGCTTCCCGACTCGCTAAAAGGCGAAAACGGAATCACGGCTCTGGTGGGGCTGGCTAAAACGTTCCGGCAGAAAAAAGGATGGTACATGCACGTAGACGTGGTAGATACCGCTACCCTGATAGATGCCCAGATGCACCCCGAAAAGTACCCGAACCTTCCGGTGAGGGTTGCAGGGTGGTCGGCAAGGTTCAATACGCTCTGTAAGGAATGGCAGGATATGATTATCCAAAGGACACAACAGATTGTGTAGTGTCGGATGGTAACCTTTAAAAGAGCGGTACGGCCCCGATGGGCCGTACCGCTCTTTTTGGAACATGGTTTCGGTTTCCTGCTTCCGTGTCCGGCCGCAACCTATTCGGCAGTATACTCGTCCGCTTTGGCTTTCATCCTCTCGGCACGCTTGTCAGTGTCGGGATGGGATGAAAACATCTTCTGGACGGTGGACGCTTTTTCCCCCTGCGAGAGTTCGAGCAGTTTGTAAAGCGAGTTTGCCATCCCGTAAGGGCTGTACCCGTTCTCGACGGCGAATTGGAAGCCGTAATCGTCCGCGGCGAACTCCTGCTTCTGCGAGAACTGCGCCCCGGTAAATGCCTGTGCCAAATCGCCGAGTTCGGATTCGGAGAGCCTGGCCACCGTACCGCCCGCGGCACCGGCGGCGTTCACCGCGGCAGAGGCGAGGTAAGCGGTTTTCATGGCATCCTTCACGTCTGTATGGACTACATGGCCGATCTCATGGCCGATAATCGCCATCAATTCGTCGTCGTCCATAATATCCATCAGCGAACTGAATACACGGATACTTCCGTCTCCGCAGGCGAAAGCGTTTACGTCCGTTACGTGGTATACCTTAAAGTTCAGTTCGAGACCGTTCGCCTCGGTAATTCCTTCCGTGAGCCGTTTGAGCCGTGCCCCGTACTCGGTATCCTCGCCGGCCACCTGATTGTGTTCGTCCATCCACTCCACCGCTTCGCGCGAGAGGTTATAGATATCCTGATCGCTGAGCGTTACGGCCGCGGCCACGTCCGCGGCGGCCTGCACGATGCTCGAAGTCCGTTTGTCGAGTGTTCTTCCGCCGACGCGCACCTGCGCCGTGGCACCTGCCGCAATGGTAAGGATCATTAAAAGCGAGAATAATTTTTTCATGGTAAAGCCGGGTTTAATGTTATAATATAATTTTATCGGGACCGTGTTTAACGGTATCTTATCCGACTGCAAATATAAATATTAAGCCGGTAATACAAACGAAATTATGTATCCCGATACCGGTTGCCGGAGGCTGGGGGCTGGGTGATGTATGGAAAAAGTAGGAGATACGACCTAACAGGGTTTGGGTATTCGTCATAATTAGGTTACATTGAACGGTTTTCTAAAAAGATGTAGACGTTTGTATAAAAAATCCCTGCGCTTTCCGTCTACTTTTGTACATAAATTAAAATCCGGAGGCCGGGTGGAATACCGATTCCGTGGGGCCGGGGAACGAAAATATTAAAAGCGATGTTAAAAAGAGTGGTAAGAATTACAACGATGGCGGCTGTGGTGTCGCTGACGGCTTCGGGATGCGCACGGCAGGAACCGCAGAGGGAGCTGAAATTATGGTACGAACGCCCGGCGGCGGCATGGGAGGAGGCGCTCCCGTTGGGTAACGGTCGGCTTGGCGCGATGGTCTTCGGCGGCCCGGCGGACGAACTTATCCAGTTGAACGAGGCGACCCTATGGTCGGGTTACCCGCTGGATGCCGATAATCCGAAGGCCGTGAGTGCGTTGCCGGAAATACGCCGGGCGGTAGACGAGGGCGACTATGTGCGGGCTGCCGACCTGTGGAAGGAGAACGCGCAGGGCCCTTATACGGCGCGTTACCAGCCAATGGCCGACTTGCACATCAGGATGCCGGGTGCGGGTGAGCCGGCCGGATATTACCGCGACCTCGACATTTCGCGCGGCGACGCCACCGTGCGCTTCACCGACGGCGGGGTGACCTATACCCGGACGGCGTTCGTATCCTATCCCGATCAGGTGATGGTCGTGCGGCTGGAGGCCGACCGGCCCGGGGCGCTGGACCTCGACCTGTCGCTCGACAGCAGGCAGCGTTACCGCACCGGGGTGCGCGGGGACGATTACCTTATCCTTCGCGGTAAGGCTCCGATGGTGGTGGCGCACCGTTCGGCCGAGCCGGTGCAGATTGCCTATGCCGACAGTGACGACGGAGAGGGAACCGATTTCGAAGTCCACCTGAAAGTCATTGCCGAAGGTGGGGAGACTGCAGGTCGCGATAGTGTGGTGAGCGTCAGCGGTGCGGATGCCGTGACGCTGATTCTGTCGGCCGCGACCAGCTTCAACGGCATACACCGCTCGCCCGGCCTCGATGGGGCGGACCCGGCTGCGCTGGCGGCCGGTTATATGGCCGCGGCCGGAGGCAAAGACTACAAAACCCTGCTCGACGCCCACCGCCGCGACCACCACGAACTCTTCTCGCGCGTTGAACTGGACCTGGGCCGCGACCCGGAAATGGAAGCCATCCCGACCGATGCCCGGCTTTCCCGTTTCTACGACAACCCCACCGATAACGGCCTCGTGGAGCTTTATTTCCAGTACGGACGCTACCTGACCATTGCCTCCTCCCGCCCGGGAGGCAAGCCGTCCAACCTGCAGGGCCTGTGGAACCCGCACGTCCAGCCGCCCTGGGGGTCGAACTACACCACCAACATCAACACCGAGATGAACTACTGGCCCGCCGAGCCTACGGGGCTTGCCGAGTGCCACGAACCGCTTTTCGGCTTTATCGGCCTGCTGGCCGAGAACGGCCGTCGTACCGCGCAGGTAAATTACGGCATCGGGTCCGGTTGGGTCGCTCATCACAACACCGACCTCTGGGCGCAGACCGCCCCCACGGGCGGGTTCGATATCGACCCCAAAGGCAGTCCCCGTTGGTCGTGCTGGCCGATGGCCGGGGCGTGGCTTTGCCAGCACCTTTGGGACCGTTACGCCTACGGCGGAGACCTGCTCTACCTGCGCGATACGGCATGGCCTCTGATGCGGGGCGCTGCCGAATTTATGCTCGAATGGCTGGTATGGGACGACCAGGCGGGATATTGGGTAACCAACCCCTCCACCTCACCCGAGAACGGATTCTACTATACCGACCGCAACGGCCGGCGGCAGGAGGGAATGATAAGCAAGGCATCCACGATGGATATGGCCATTATCCGTGACCTGTTCACCAATTGTATCGAGACGTGCCGGGTGCTGAACATAGAGCCGGAACTTCGCGGCAGACTCGAAGAGGTCCTGGCCAACCTCTATCCGCCCCATGTTGGCGGAGAGGGTCAGCTACAGGAATGGTACCTCGATTTTGACGAGGCGCACCCCGAACACCGCCACGTCTCTCACCTGTTCGGACTCCACCCGGGCCGGGAGATACTGCCGCGCGTTACACCCGAGGCGGCCGCGGCCGCCCGCCGTACGCTCCTCATGCGCGGGGACGGCGGCACGGGCTGGGCCATGGCGTGGAAAATAAACTTCTGGGCGCGGCTCGAGGACGGCAACCATGCCATGGAAATGCTCCGCAACGGTCTTAAACATGTGGATGTTACCGAAGTTACGACCACGGGCGGGGGAACCTACTCCAACCTGTTCGACGCTCACCCGCCGTTCCAGATCGACGGCAACTTCGGCGGCACGGCCGGCATCGCCGAGATGCTCCTGCAATGCCACGGCGGTGAGATATTCCTGCTGCCCGCCCTGCCGGACAACTGGCCGTCTGGTTCGGTAAAGGGTCTCCGGGCGCGGGGAGGTTTCACGGTGGATATGGAGTGGGAAGACGGCGCCCTGACCCGGGCCGTTGTACGGACATCGATAGGGGGTAACTGCCGGGTGCGGAGCCATGTGCCGCTGGCCTTGAAGTCGGCCGCACTGGCCGAGGCGGTGGGCGACAACCCCAACCCGTACTATTTCACCGCCCCGAACTTTTCCCTGCAAACGGGAGAAAACGCCGCGAAACTTGAGTTGTTGGACCTGCCGGAAACATTCCTGGTAGATTTCGGGACGGTAGTTGGTAAGGATTATGTGCTTACGGCGTTAAGGTAGCCGGTGCGCTGCCCTATAAAGATCGTGGTTCTTTACCAATGAGTTATACCCCGCAATCATATCCGCGATGTTTTATAACAAAATATCATAACTGCGGGGGCTGTTAACGCTCACCCGTAGTTTGATAAGCTGTAAAGTAAAAGATGGTTACCGGATTGGAATACCGGGGCAGTTATTATCGATATTCTTTTCTTTCACCCGCGGCTACCCGATGCTTAAGGATTGGGATTTTACGCCGGATTTAACCGGGTTTAACGGTAGTGTCAATGCTTCCGGTTCGGCAGGTGATACCCGAGCCGGCAGGACTGACTGTATAATCCGGGTTTATCCTGCACCCGGCCCGAAACCGGTCGACTTCCGGTATCCCGCAAAAGGTCGTTGTTCCAGCCCGGCCCGAGGGACGATAACCTGGGGACCGTAAGCAGCCGCCATCCGGTTCCGCCTGCGGTGGGGGCTGCCTCGGGTACACGCGCATATCCGGCATCCGTCGAATCTCCTTCCGACCCGGATGCGGCCTAAATGCCGGATTAACCGCATCCGGTCCGCCGCACGGTCCGAACCGGACACCGTCCGAATTATCCCCGGAACCGGGAGGTTCCGCCCGGACCGCCCCCGAGAAGGTTCGTTCCCCGAGAAGATTCGTCACCGAGAAGGTCCGTGCCCGCAAAGGTCCTTACCCGCGAGGAGCCGTGCCCGCTCCTTACAGTACCGTAATAGTATCCCGCAGCCTGATATCCTCGCTCGAGGCGCCGATGCGTACCTCGAACTCCCCGGGTTCCACGGTACGGTTCATATTCCGGTCGAGTATCTCGAGGTGGGAAGGGCGAAGTTCGAACGATACGGTCCGGGTCTCGCCCGGGGCGAGGGTCACGCGCTCGAAACCGCGAAGAACCGAGTCGTAGGTAACCACGCTGCTCACCTTGTCCTGCACGTACAACTGTACCACCTCGTCGCCTGTCATCGCGCCCGTATTGGTAACCTCGCACGAAACACGGAAGGTTCCGCCGGGATTGTTTTCGGTGGGCGATATCCTGAGGCCCGAATATTCGAAAGTGGTATAGCTCAGCCCGTGGCCGAAAGGATAGAGCGCCCCCTGGGCACGGGTGTTTCCTTCCCCGTTGGGACCGCTGCGCGGCTGGTTGCCGTGCGAGCCTTTTTTGAACGGGAAGTTGAGTTCGATTTGTCCCACGGATTTGGGGAAGGTAACGGTCAGTTTACCGCCCGGGTTGTACTCCCCGAAAAGGGTTCGGGCCACTGCCGTTCCACCCCGCACGGACGGGAACCATGCCTCGAGGATGGCGGAAACGTTGCGGTCGGCCCAGTTGACCGTCAGCGGCTGGCCGTTCACCAGCACGAGCACCACTGGTTTCCCCGTGGCATGGAGCGCTTCCAGAAGTAGCTGCTGGCGGCCCGGCAGGTCGAGCGAACTGCGCGAACGGCTCTCGCCGGTGCGCTTCTCGTCCTCGCCCAGTACGGCAATGATAACGTCCGACATCATGGCCTGCCGTACGGCTTCGTCTATGTCGGCCTGCTCCTGCCCGGTCAGCGGCCGCGGAACAAGCTCGGAATCGGGCCACGCCTCGTCTACGATTTCGCATCCCTTGGCGTAGACAACCTCGGTTGCAGCACCGGCATAGTCACGTATGCCTTGCAGCACGGTGACAGTGGGTAGTCCGTTGGGACCGTAGCGGCTGGTCATAAAATTATCCTCGTCCGCCAGTGGCCCGGTAACCAATATACGGCCCAGCCCGGAGAGGTCGAGAGGCAGGGTACCGTCGTTTTTAAGCAGTACGAGCGACTGCTGTTGTATGTCGAGTATAAAGTCCTCGTTCAACCCGGCCCCTGCCCGCAGGTGTGCCGTTTCGGCATCAGGCGTGTAAGGGTTGTCGAACAGCCCCAGCCTGAATTTTACCCGAAGCACTTCGGCGACCCTCCTGTCGAGGGTCTCCGTCGACAGCAGCCCGCTTTCGACCAGCCGCCTTACGGGAAGGATAAAATCCTGCGGGGGAGTGAAATGTGTGCGTACGTTCATCCCCGCTTCGAGCACCTGCCTTACCGCGTCGTCGTACGTAGGGGCGACCCGGTGTTTGGTGTAGAGAAATTCCACGGCCTCGCTGTCGCTAACCACGTAGCCGTCGAAGCCGTATTCCTGCCGGAGCAGTTCGGTGAGGAAGTAGCGGCTTCCGCTCACCGGTTCGCCGTTCCAGTCGTTGTAACTGCTCATTACACCCATCGGGCGGGCCTCCTGTATCACCCGCCTGAACGGGTAGAGGTGCATCTCGTGCAACTCGCGCGGTGCTACATGGGGGTCGGTTCGGGCGTTCCCGTCGCGGCCTCCCTTAGGTATGCTGTAAACCGCGAAATGTTTGAGCGTCGAAGCTACCCCTTCGGACTGGATTCCCTCCACCATCCGGATGCCCAACTCAGCGATTAGGAACGGGTCCTCGCCGTAACACTCCAGGGTACGGCCCCAGCGCGGGTCGCGGGCTATGTCGAGGATGGGCGCATAAACGTTGCGGTAGCCCAGCACGCGGGCTTCCCTGCCGGCAATCTCCCCGGCACGGCGTACAAGGTCGCGGTTCCAGGTCGAACCGATGCCTATGGGGGCGGGCAGGGGAGTGGCACCGTAGTGGTTTAGCCCGTGGATACCCTCGTTGGTGAACTCGGCCGGGATGCCGAGCCGCGTCTGCTCCACAAACCAGCGCTGGACGGCGTTCTTCGCCTCCACGTGGCGGGCGTAATCGGTTATCAGCTCCGGGGTTCGCCGCAAGGCCGAACCTACCCCGTTAAGCATTTCGTCGATATTGGCTATGCCGTCCTTCCAGATTTCATCCTTCCACCCCTCCGTGGGGAGCGAATCCTGAAGTACGCGGCCGAACCCGTAGAGGGTGGCCAGCTGGCAGCTCTTCTCTTCGAGGGTCATTTGCGACAGCAGGTCGGCCACTCGCTCGTCGACAGAGTACCGGGGGTCTTCGTAGATGTCCCGTACCCCGTTCTTGTTGAAATCTATCCACCCGTCGTGGTATATATCGGGAGTCTGGCCCCAAACCGGGATGCACAGTGCCGTAGCGGCTAAAGAAAAGGTTAGTGTTTTGAATTTCATGGTTCGCGTTATTTAAGCCGTCCGGGCCGGGCCGAACGTTTTGTGGGTTCTTTTACGGTTACAATCGGGCCACGGGGAAAGCCCGGGGCCGGGTGTACAAAAAATACAGGGGGACAATCCGGCCGGCTACCGGAAAGAGGGGGATTTGCGGTGCAAGTTAAACTTTTTTATATAAAATCGCATAGGCTTACGGTTTTTTGCCGCCTACCCGCCTTCCAATACAATCCCGCCATACCGTAGTGACACCACCCGATGTATCGAGGCGCCCGCCTTACCCATAATACCCCGTCGTACCGACTCCCCCGCTGCCGCGCATTTACCCCGCTACCCCGTCCTGCCGGCCGGACCCGCTGAACCGGCAATTGCCACAACACCCACCCTCAAAACACCCTCGCCACCGG
>JAJQCA010000049.1 GCA_021202985.1 Alistipes sp. | reverse complement strand
AACGTCACTTCGAGAGTGACGTTTTTTTTATGCGGCCCGAACGGCACGGGACACCCTGTTGCTGAGTTCATCAAGTGCGGAACGCTCGAATGAGGCGAGGTATATCGAAGTGGTTTTCGTATCACGGTGCCCCAGCCCCTCGCTGATTATATTCACCCCGTAACCCATCCTTTTAGCCATAGTGGCCCATGTGTGTCGCGCCACGTGGGTGGAGAGGTTCTTTTCCAGTCCGGCTATTCCGGCCAGCTCTTTCAACAGGCGGTTTTGCCTGTTCAGGGCGGATTCGTAAAGCAGTCGCGGGTCCGGGGCCGAAGGGTCGATAATAGGAAAAATATAAGGCGAGCCTTTCGTGACTGCCCGGAAACGGTCCATAATTTTTTTCATCGGCCTCGTGATTTTCACCTCCATGTAAAAACCGGTTTTACGGCGCCTGTAGATAATAGTGCCGTCCCTCACGTCCGATTTTTTCAGGTGGGCGAGGTCGATAAACGACATTCCGCGCGAATGATAGGCGAACAGGAAATAGAGCAGCGCATTGCGCAGCCGGGTATCCGTAACCGCTATTTTCTTCTCCAACAAAGCCAGCGCGTTTATATCCTGCCGGTCGAGTGCGCGGCGACGGGTTTCGTACACACCTGTGTAGACATCCGCGAACGGACTGCTTTCAGCACGGTTTAACAGTTTGGCTGATACCGCGCGGTTCCAGAGCGCACGCAGGTTACGCATGTAGAACGATACGGTGTTCATCTGCAAACCCCGGTCAAGCAGGTGCCGCTCATATTCCCGGAGTAACGCGGGACAGACTTCGTCGAGGAAGAGGTCCCGGCCGCCATTGAATCTGACGAGGCTCTTAACGGCCGAGCGGTAAGCCCGCGCGGTACGCGGCCGCCCGTGTACCGCCAACTCCCGGCTTACCCGGTCGCAGAACGAGAGGAGGGTATCGTGGTTACCCGTCCGCCGGAACTCCCCGACGATATCCCCCACCGTATATTCGCCCCGGGCACCCAGGGTAGTGGCAATATTCTCCAGCCGCAGGAGGTCGGAGCGCATCGAGTCCTCTATACTTCTCAGTTGCCGGTGGCGCGCTATGTCCGCCGATCCGGGTAAACGCAGCCAACCCGTGCCGTCGTCCCACTCCTGGACACGCACGGGGTAATCCCGCCGCAGGTCGCGGTAGCGGCGGCCGTGAATTATCCGGATGTAAAGCTTTCCGGACAGCCCCTCTTCTTTTCCGGGGGGCTTGAAATGAAACCTGATTGTTGTCATAACTGTAATGGATGTGATTATATATTCGATGCAAATTTAAAATATTACACCGAACCTGCCTTTTCGGAACATTTCGGAAACCTTTTATACCGTGTTTTTCCCGACTGCCGCCCTTTCCTACCGGACCCGCCCTGAAATTTAGATACCTAAACGGTAAAGCTCCCCTGGAACAGCCCTCCACTACTAAGGAGGGATGGAATGGGTATTGTATAGAAAACAAAACCTTCAGTTGCTTTTTTTAACAATTTGTTTATCTTTGCACTGCTTTGTACAGAATGGATGATTTAAATTTGCGGCGGATATGTTCGATTTGGAAATGATAAGCAGGGTCTACGGGGAGTTTGCGGGGCGTGTGGACACGGCCCGGAAGGTTCTCGCACGGCCTATGACCCTGTGTGAGAAAATACTCTACACCCACCTGAGCGATCCGGGAAGCATGCGGGAGTATGTGAAAGGCGAGGATTACGTCAATTTCGACCCGGACCGGGTGGCTATGCAGGATGCAACGGCCCAGATGGCGCTGCTGCAATTCATGAACGCCGGTATGGAGCGGACAGCAGTTCCTTCCACGGTCCACTGCGACCACCTGATCACGGCCGACAATGGCGCCGGACCGGATATGCAGGCCGCCCTTAGCGAGAACAGCGAGGTGTACGATTTCCTCCGCTCGGTATCGGACCGCTACGGAATCGGATTCTGGAAACCGGGTGCGGGTATAATCCACCAGATTGTACTGGAGAACTACGCGTTCCCGGGCGGGATGATGGTCGGTACCGACTCCCACACTCCGAACGCCGGCGGGCTGGGGATGATAGCCATAGGGGTCGGCGGTGCGGACGCCGTGGACGTCATGGCGGGTATGCCGTGGGAGCTGAAGATGCCCCGTATAATAGGGGTTAAACTGACCGGCCGTTTCAACGGCTGGGCATCGCCCAAGGACCTGATACTTAAACTGGCCGGGCTGTTGACCGTAAAAGGCGGCACCAACGCGATAATAGAATACTTCGGCGAAGGCACGCCAACCATTTCGGCCACCGGCAAAGCCACGATATGCAATATGGGGGCGGAAGTGGGAGCTACCTGCTCCATCTTCCCTTACGACGATAAAATGGCAGCCTACCTGCGGGCCACGGGTCGCGGACAGGTAGCGGACATGGCCGACGGGCTGGCCGCGAAGGGCCTGCTTGCGGCCGACGCGGAGACCGCGGCCGAGCCGGAAAAATACTACGACCGCATAATAGAAATAGACCTCGGGGCTATCGAGCCCTACCTGAACGGCCCCTTCACCCCCGATGCGGCGCACCGCATTTCGGACTTCGCCCGCGAGGTGGAGCGGAGCGGCTGGCCCCTGGATATGGAGGTCGGGCTTATAGGTTCCTGCACCAACTCCTCCTACGAGGATATGGGACGTGCCGCCTCCGTGGCGCGGCAGGCGGCCGCCAAGGGCCTGAAAGCGAAAGCCGAATTTATTGTCAATCCCGGTTCGGAGCAGGTTTACCGCACGGCGGAGCGGGACGGGATAATCGAGGCGTTCGAAAAAATGGGCGCGGTGGTGATGACCAACGCCTGCGGCCCGTGCATCGGCCAGTGGAAACGCCACACCAACGACACTACGCGCCCCAATTCGATAGTAACCTCTTTCAACCGCAATTTTGCAAAACGGGCCGACGGCAACCCTAACACCTACGCCTTCGTCGCATCGCCCGAAATAGTGACCGCACTGGCAATAGCCGGTGACCTGCGGTTCAACCCGCTTACCGATACGCTGACCAACGACCGCGGGGAGCAGGTGATGCTCGACGCGCCCGAGGCGGACGCCCTGCCCGCGGGAGGCATGGCGGGCGGCGGGGGATACATACCGCCATCGGCGGACGGCCGCGCAGTGGAAGTCGTAATAGCACCCGGCTCCGAGAGGCTCCAACGCTTCGAACCGTTCGCGCCCCTCGATGCGGGCACGTTCCGGGATATGCCGCTGCTTATCAAAGCCGAAGGCAAATGCACAACCGACCATATTTCAATGGCAGGTAAGTGGCTCCGGTACCGCGGCCATCTGGAGAATATATCCGGGAACCTGCTCATGGGGACTATCAACGCTTTCAACGGCGAGACGAACAGCGTGTTAAACCAGTCGGACGACAGTTACGGCAAAGTTTCGGATGTCGCCCGCGCCTATAAGGAGGCGGGCATCGGTTCGGTGGTGGTGGCAGAGGAGAACTACGGCGAAGGTTCGTCAAGGGAGCATGCGGCCATGGAGCCGCGCTACCTGAACGTAAAGGCCATACTGGTAAAATCGTTCGCCCGTATCCACGAGACCAACCTGAAAAAACAGGGTATGCTGGCGCTTACTTTCGCCGACAAGGCCGACTACGACCTTATACGCGAAGACGACCGGCTGACCATTGAAGGAGTCGGGGAAATGGAACCTGGCCGTCCTCTGACGGTCCGCGTGTCGCATTCGGACGGCACGGAGGACCGCATCGAAGCCACCCACACCTACAACCGGTTGCAAATAGAGTGGTTCAGGGCGGGGTCGGCGCTCAACTACAAAGGCTAAAACACCGGAGCACTCCGTACGACTCCGGAATATCCCGGCCTTTAACCGGGTACGGGATACAATATTATATGGATATACTCGTCTGCAATTAAATGGGCAGGCGGGCGATAAATAAAGAATCGAGAAGAATGGCAAAGATAACCATGTCGGGCGGAGCGCCCGTGGTACCGGACAATCCCACCATACCGTTTATCGAAGGCGACGGCGTAGGGGCCGAGGTTACGGCTTCGATGCGCAGGGTCGTGGACGCGGCCGTGGCGAAGGCCTACGGCGGGAAGCGCTGTATAGATTGGACCGAAGTCCTCGCCGGAGGCAAGGCGTTCGACCGGACCGGCGACTGGCTCCCGGACGAAACGCTGGAAGCATTCCGTGAATACCTCGTTGGTATAAAGGGTCCGCTAATGACCCCGGTGGGGGGTGGTATCCGCTCGTTGAACGTGGCCCTGCGCCAGACGCTCGACCTGTATGTCTGCCTGCGGCCGGTCCGGTGGTTCCGGGGGGTGGCTTCGCCGCTCAGGGAGCCGCAGAAGGTCGACATGGTGATATTCCGCGAGAACACCGAAGACATTTACGCCGGAATCGAATGGCAGGCCGGAACACCGGAAGCCGGAAAATTTTACCGTTTCCTAAAAAATGAAATGGGCGTCGAAAAGGTTCGCTTCCCGGAAACCTCCTCATTCGGGGTCAAACCCGTTTCACGGGAAGGGACGCAGAGGCTCGTCCGCGCGGCACTTGAATATGCCGTCGGCAAAGGTCTTCCCTCGGTTACGCTCGTTCACAAGGGGAATATTATGAAATTCACCGAGGGCGGTTTCCGCACATGGGGCTACGACCTTGCCGAGGAGGAGTTCGCCGGCAGTACCTACACCATGCGCCGGTATGAGAGTGCCGCGCAAGCCTCGGGCCGCGAAGCGGCCGACCGGGAGCTGGCCGCGGCTAAGGCCGCGGGGCTTGTAATCGTCAACGACGTGATAGCCGATGCCTTTCTCCAGAACACCCTGCTTACACCGGAAAAATATTCCGTCATAGCCACCCTTAACCTTAACGGGGACTACATATCCGACCAGCTTGCCGCCACGGTGGGCGGAATCGGCATAGCCCCGGGAGCCAACATCAACTACACCACGGGTCACGCCGTGTTCGAGGCCACCCACGGTACCGCCCCCGACATTGCCGGGCAGGACTCAGCGAACCCCTGTTCACTGTTACTATCGGCTGTAATGATGCTCGAATACATGGGTTGGAGCGAAGCGGCCGCGGCCATTACCCGCGCCATCGAACACTCTTTCGGCCGCGGCAGGGCCACCGGCGACCTTGCCCGTTTTATGGAAGGCGGCACGTCCCTTACAACCTCCGCCTTTACCGCCTCCCTGGTGGAAATAATCGAATCCGGAACTGAATTCGCTTCCGGGAAACATGAAAACAAGTATACAACATAACAATCGGATGCCTTATGAAAACAAGTAAAAAGACGAAAGAAGCCAACGCGAGGAAAGAGAGGATTGAATGCCTCCTGCGTAAACTGTCGGACTCGATACGTACCACCAGCAGTATCGACCAGGAGCTGTTCGTCCGATACAACGTTAAAAGGGGCCTCCGCAACGAAGATCATTCGGGCGTACTGGTCGGCCTTACCACTATCGGCGATGTGGTCGGTTACCAGCGTGTGGAAGGCCAGCCCATAAAAGCCATTCCGGGTAAACTGCTCTACCGCGGGGTGGACGTGGAGGACCTCGTGCACGGGTTGTACAAGGAGAAACGGTTCGGGTTCGAGGAGACGGCTTTCCTGCTTATGTCGGGCTACCTGCCAAACGAGGAGGAGTACGGCACTTTCTGCCAGATGCTGAACGACGAAATGCACCTGGCTCCGCAGATGAAACTAAACATGCTCGAGCTGGAAGGCCACAACATTATGAACATCCTCGCCCGGTGCGTTATGGAACTCTACATCTTCGACGAGAATCCCGACGACACCTCGCACGACAACCTGATACGCCAGTCGGTAAACCTTATCGCAAAGTTTCCGACCATAATCGCTTACGCCTACAATGCCTACCGCCACAACCTGAAAGGTAAGGCGCTCCATATCCACCACCCGAAGAAGGACCTTTCGCTGGCCGAAAACTTCCTGTACATGCTCAAAGGCCGCTATACCGAACTCGAGGCCCGGGTGCTGGACCTGTCGCTGATACTCCATGCCGAGCACGGCGGCGGTAACAATTCTTCTTTCACCGTCAGGGTTACCAGTTCGTCGGGGACGGATACCTACTCTTCGATAGCGGCGGCAATCGGTTCGCTGAAAGGCCCCTTGCACGGGGGCGCGAACCTGGCGGTCATCGACCAGTTCCACCACCTGAAAGAGGCGGTTTCCGACTGGAACGACGTCGGAGAAGTGGACGCATACCTGATGCGGATGCTCCGTAAGGAAGTTTACGACAAGAAGGGCCTTATCTATGGTATCGGCCACGCCGTGTATACTGTTTCAGACCCGCGCGCCCTGCTGCTGAAGGAGATGGCACGGAAGCTGGCGAAAGAGAAGGGACGCGAGAAAGAATTCGCCTTCCTCGAGCTGCTCGAGGAGAGGGCCATAGAAAACTTCATGGCCTACAAGGGCAACCAGGTCAACAAGCGCGTCTGTGCGAACGTCGACTTCTATTCGGGATTCGTCTATGAAATGATAGGCCTGCCCCGGGAGGTGTTCACACCTCTGTTCGCCATGAGTCGTATCACCGGTTGGTGCGCACACAGGATAGAGGAACTAAACTTCGAGAGCCGCCGTATAATCCGGCCGGCTTACAAGAACGTCATTGAGAAGCCGGTTAAATTTACCCCGATCTCAAAGCGATAGAAAAGCCTTGCGGTCCATAAAGAAACCCCCGCCGCACACGGTGCAGCGGGGACTTCTTTTATCCTTGCTGAATCAATCGCCCAGAATCTGCTCGTTATACCGGGACGAAAGCAGGCGTATATCTTTCGCTTCGTACACTTTTTTATCCACTGTCGTGAGGGCGGCTTCAACCAACGCTGCGGTGACCGTACGGGCATGAACCGGCCGGCGGCCCTTCATAAGACCCAGCCCGTTGAAGAACTTCATCACCGACAAGGCCCTTTCTTCACTCCTTCGAGGCTGCTCCCTCTCTCCGTACAACTGTGTGGGGCGAAGGATGGAAATACCGCTGAACGGCAGCCGGAGGACTTTCTCCTCCAGTTCGCCCTTTATGCGCAAGTAGAAGAACATAGAGCCGGCATCCGCCCCGACAGTCGACACGAGCGCATACCTGCCGACGCCGTTCCCGGCCGCGGCCGTGGCGAAATTTAGCTGGTAATTGTAATCCACCTCATACTGTGCCAGTTTGCTCCCCGCTTCCTTCAGCGTGGTACCGAGCGTCGAAAACAGCACATCCCCGCGAACCAGTTCCCTCCATGTCGAAGGATCGCCGAAATCCACCAGGTGCTCCGTCAATTTCCCGCCGGCGAGACCCGTACTTCTGCGTGCGAATACCGCCACCTCGCTAAACCGTTCGTCCGCCATCAACACATTGACAAGATGCCTGCCGACAAGGCCGGTTCCTCCTATAACTAAAGCTCTCATATAAAGTTGTTTGTCCGAAGCCCTCCCCGGTATATTTTACGGGACGGAAATGCAACCGGTAACCTGACGGCGAATTTCAGGTCGTTGCACATTCCGGGCAAAGAGTATGCAAGATAATAAAAACAACCCGAAATTAAAATACCCTGCCTCCGAAGGGGCAGGGTACGTGCCGGCCCGGATTGGACCGGATATATTCACCTATCCGATGGGCGGCCGTCATTGGGGGTGAATTGAGCTGTCGGCCGGTTAGCGGATATCGGGTAATTTATTTGGAAATGGAAGTGAGGACTGTATAATCCTGGAGGTTATGGTGGGAGTCGTAAATTTCGGACCTTACGATACCAGCACCGGCGGAGTACCATTCCATTCCGTGGTAGGTTTTTTCAACACCGTTGTCGACCACGTCCACCATGAACGATATTTTGGTAGCGTCGAATTCACCCGCAGGGGTGGTAATCTTCTCGGTACCTTTTATATCCCTGTTGTAAACACGAACGGACGCGATTACCTGCTTGCTGTCAGCGGACCGTATCTGGAACTCACCGCCGTCCATGTCGAACTCCTGTTTCAGCATCATAGGGTCGGGGAAGAGGTTCGGATAGTCGAGGAAATCGCCGGATAGTTCAGTCGACATGCTTACATATTGGCCGATGGTGGGAGACAGGGCATGGCTCTTCATATCGAGGTAGAAATTACCGTCGATATACTGGGCCTGTATGGTACCCTGGTTCATTGTGTTACCCACGGCATCCTCCATCACGTAGTTGATGTCCAGCTCCTGTCCGTCATAATACTCGTAATTCTTCGCAATGGTAAGGGTCATCGTGCCCTGAAGCGCGTCGTTAGCGTCATAACACTTGCTGACGATCTGGGAGCCCTCCTTGTTCGGAAAGAATTGCAGTAGGTTATCCTGTGCTTTGGCACCGAACGCCAGTGCGGCGACACATAATGTCGTTAATAACTTTTTCATAGCCAATTAATTTATATTGTTATTTCCGGCTATAAAAAAGCAAAAACCCGACCAAAGGGAATATCTACCGGCCCAACCGTTTGACTTTATCAACACATCCCGGTATTTCGCCGCGGTAATGCGTCACGTATATAAGCGTGACGTCGGGCCGGCCGCAGTAGGCCTCGATAATTTTTTTCGCCCGGTCGCGCATCCCGGCGTCCAGCCCGTGCATGGGCTCGTCGAGTATCAGCACCGGTGGCTGTTTTACGAAAGTGCGGGCCAGCATTACGAGCCTCTGCTGGCCGAACGAGAGCCGGACGAACTTCCTACCGGCAAGGTGCCCCGCGCCGAACGCCTCCAGCCAATGCCCGGCAGCCTCCACCTGCCGGTCAGTTCCGGCGCTGTAAAGGCCCACGGTGTCGTAAAAACCCGACAGGACCACTTCGAGGGCCGAAATATCCTTCAGGTAGAACGAATGTATATCTGAATTCAGGTATCCGATGCGCCGTTTAATATCCCAGATGCTCTCCCCGGTACCCCGTCGTCGGTCGAAAAGCGTTATGCGGTTGGCATAAGCCTGCGGATTATCACCGTACAAAAGGCTCAGGAGCGTAGATTTGCCGCTGCCGTTCGAGCCGAGCAAGGCCCATTTTTGCCCGCGCAGCACCTCCCAGTCGATCCCCTCGAGCACCGTCTTATCGCCATACCTCACCGTAACACCTTCCAGAAGGGCCACGGTGCGGTAATCGTCCCCGTCGGCAACCACAGGCCCGGGCATATTACCTACATCTCCCGCCGTAGGGAAAAGTTTTCCCTTCAGCCGGCCGTCGTCGCGGAAACCGGCTGCCGCTACCGGCGGCAACACTTCCATCGCCCGTACCGGGAGGACCATATCCACCCAGCCGGGTATACTGTCGGGATCGGAAACAAGCAGGATAAACTGCACCTTCCCGGACCGGGCCAAATCGCCGAGCATGTTCGATAATTCCGTGCGGGAGTACTCATCCAGTCCCACGAAAGGGTTGTCAATCACGAGAATCTCCGGCAGCGAACACAATGCCCTTATAACCAATAATTTTCGCAGTTCGCCGCTCGAGAGCGAAACGATATGCTTATCGAGTGCGCCCCGAAGGGAGAAGCGTTCGAAAAGGCGGAGGGCGGTTTCGTCCGGTCCGCCGGGGAACAGCGACCCCGCAAGGGGCGTGGCCGCACGCCCGTCCGCATTCCACCGCTGTTGATAGTAACCTTCACGGCAGTCGACTATGGAATAGATATCCCGGAAGCCTATCATGCGTACCGCCTCGTATGACGTCCGCTGCGTCCCCACCTCCACCGTACCCTCCCTGAGCGGGATGCGCCTGAGTAGCAGGTCGGCGAGCATGGTCTTGCCCGCACCGTTGGGGCCTGCCACCGCCCAATTTTCCCCCTCGCCTATCCGCCAGTCGACAGGGCCGGCGAACCGGAACTCCGCGAAAAGGGGAACGGCGCCACGTATCTCCGCTTTTATCACCATCAGAAAACGTTTACCGGAGCATCGAGCACCCTACCGGTCTCCTCCAGGGTGGGCCAGCCGTCCTCGTCCATATATACGGGATATATATTCAGGAGGGACTGCCCGTCGGCGGAGCGGTCATAGCCGTGGTAGACTATATAAGTAACGCCGTCCTCGGTAAAAAAGCCGTTATGCCCCCTGCCAGGCTGCTGCTCGTTACCCTCCATAAATATCGTGAAGCGGTTGTCGACCCAACTGAGGCCCTCCTTATTGAGGTAAGGACCCGTAATGTTTTCGGAGCGGCCCATCACCACATGGTAATCGCTCTCCAGACCCGCGCAGCACTTGCCACGCGAGGCGAAAATATAGTAGTAACCTTCCGCCTTAATCAGGTAGACCCCCTCGCCTAGCGAAGTGGTGAGCACAATGGGTTCGGTAAACCCTTCCGGCAGCTTGCCGGTAGCCGGGTCCAGCTCGGCCATACGCAGGCCGGCCCGGTAGGAGCCGTAAAGCAGCCACACCCTGCCGTCGTCGTCGATGAACACGTTGGGGTCGATACAGTTCACTCCTTCACCGCCGTTACGGAAATCTATCACCTTTCCGTGGTCCACCCAGCGGTAGTCAGGCGACGAGCGGTCCAGCGTGACGTTCGTGGCGTAACCTATGGAGGAATCGAAGTTCATCCATGCCGACACGGAATAATAGAGGTGGTACTTCCCGTCCCTGTAATGGATATCGGGCGCCCAAAGGTGACCGTTCTGCTCCGGTATATCATCACGGTGCCACGCGGGAAGCTCCTCACGGGAAAAAACGCTCCCGGCATGCTCCCAATGGAGACGGTCGGTGGAGGTTTTGACCGAGATGCCGTTACCGGTGCAGAATACGTAATAGGTGCCGTTCTCCTCTATCATCACCGGGTCGTGGACACGTATATCGAAAGTCTGGGCGGTTAGGGCACAGGGTAGCGACAATAAGGCCGCAAATAAAAAAAGGGGAAGGATTTTTCGTTTCATCGTAAGGGTATTTGAGTTGACAGGTGCCGGGACAGTTTGCACGGCTCCTGACAAATATATAAATTTAAGGACGTCCTATCAAATCCGCCCTTCAACGCCCTTCTTCGGCCTCTTCAACGGCCCGGGGAACAGCCGTGGGCACCGTATTTGCATACGACGCAGGCAAACGAACCTCCGGCAGCCAGGATGCAGAAGAAATTATTAAAGGTATTGCTCGCGGTGATCCTATCGGTCGCCGGGTTGCTGGTATTGGTCGCTATCCTAATCTACGTACCGCCGGTACAGCGGTTTATAAAGGACAAGGCGCTGGCGTCGGTTTCCCGGAGCACAGGCCTTGCCGTTACAATAGACAACTTCCGGATGCGGTTCCCGGCGGTACTGCGCCTGGACAACGTAACTGCTATCCGACCCGACGGGGACACTCTGCTGCGGAGCACGTCGGTGGATGCGCGCATAGCCCTGCTGCCGCTGGTGCGAAGTAACCTCCGGGCCACCGGGCTGGATTTGCAGGATACATTTATAAATTACACCGACTCGGCCGGCACTTTAATACTGCGCGGTACCCTCCGGAGCCTTACCGTCCCGCAGGCGCTCGTAAGCCTGAAACGCAGCGATATTGATCTGGGTAGTATCGACATTTCGGGACTCCGCGCCGCCATGACCCTCGGCGACACTCCGCCGGACGACTCCCCGTCCGATACCGCGCGGTGGAAGATACAGCTCTCGGCCGCCACACTCTCCGATATAGTTTTCAATATGGACGGCACCGGCGGAACCCTCGCCGCCGACCTGCGCCACGCGGATATAAAGAATGCCGTCGTTTCGCTCCCCGAGCAGACCGTTACGGTGGCCGGTTTAATCCTCGACACGGCACGGTACAGCTACTCACCGCCCCGGCAAAACGCCATTCCCCCCCGACCGGACTCACCGGACATCCCCGGGGAGCCGTGGACCGTAAATGTGGCTTCGGTAACCCTCAACGACAACACCGCCCGCTATTACACCGCGGATACTCTCCGCCGCCGGGCCGGGTTCGATACGGACGATATATTCCTAACAGCGCTCGACCTGCGGGCCGATTCGGTCTACAGCCGCGGGGCAGAGGTAAGCCTGCACCTGTCGGCACTCTCGTTCCGGGAAGCCTCGGGCCTCGAGGTGCGGCAGGGTACGGGGAGTTTCGCCATGGACTCCGCCGGGCTGCGTCTGGCTGATTTCAGCCTGATTACCGCAGGTTCCACCGTCAGGGCGGATATTACGGCCGGGAAGGGCGTTCTCGACGGCGACACGGCCGCGCCGGTAACGGCTACGGTCGAGACCCGGGTGGACGGAGACGAACTAATGCTTTTCGCACCGCTGGACCGTCAATTGGCGGCCGCCGTATCGGGGCGTACCATGACCATCGACGCTTCGGCAAGCGGGACATTGTCCCGCCTGTCGATATCGAACCTCGAGGCGGATTTACCGGGCATGCTCCAGCTTACCACCGGTGGAACCGTCACCTCGCTCGATGACCCGGTCCGGCTGGGCGGGGACATAGATTTCCGCGGCCGTACGGGCGACCTCCGCCCCCTCAAAAGCCTTATTGCCGACACCGCCCTGCGCAACCGTATAGATATACCGCCGGGCATGACCCTGCACGGCCATGCGGCCTTCTCGCCCGGCTCCCTGTCGCCGGACCTAACCCTTTCGGTGGACGAGGGGACCCTGCACCTTGCCGGGAACGTAAACACTTCTGCCGAGCGTTACGATATAAGGCTCGAAACCGTGGCCTTCCCGCTCTTCCGGTTCCTGCCGCGGGATTCACTCGGCATAGCGACACTTACGCTCGATGCCGAAGGCTCGGGTTTCAACCCCCTGTCGTCGGCCGCGGCAGCAGACCTGTCGATTGTAATCGACCGGTTCGACTACTACAACTATCCGTACACGGACATAACTTTGAAAGCGCTCCTTTCAGGTGGAGCCCTGCATGGAGACCTGTACAGCGGCAGCCGGCCCCTGGCCACGGACCTGCATATGGAAGGTACTACGGGCGACTCACTCTACGTCCGCGTTACGGGAAGGGTCGCTAACGCCGACATCGGGGCATTGGGCCTCTCGCAGTCTCCCCTTGCCGTGGCCGGTCTGCTCGACGCCAACTTCAGGATGTGGGCGGACACGGCCTACGCGGCGTCGGTCGTACTCGACACCGTTCGGATAAATCACGGCGACCGTTCCGAAAGCATCACTCATGCCGAACTGTATGCCCGTGCCGGGCGCCACGGAGTAGCGGCCCGGGCGGAGACGGGCGACCTGGACCTCGAGTTTATGGCCGCGGTCCCGCTGGATTCCATAGGAGCGCGGATAACGGCTGCCGGCGACGAGTTCGGAAGGCAATTCGCCGACCGGTCGCTCGATATGGAGCGGCTCCAGCAGGCGCTGCCGCCCCTGCGGCTCGACCTCCATGCTGGCAGCAACAATATCCTGCACGGCCTGCTACTGGACAACGGATACGGCTTCTCCACCCTCGACGTATCGGCATCCACGCTCGACAGCGAACAGTTCCGGGCGTCGGTGGTGGCCCAGGGGTTACAGACCTCCGGCCTGACGCTCGACACCCTCAACATATGGATGCGCCGCAACGATAAGCGGCTCGAATATGCCGTCCGCCTGCGCAACCGGCCCGGCAATATAGACCGGGTGGCGCTGGTGCGCGCCCGTGGTTACATCGAGGACAACGAGGCGGAACTGTCGCTGCTCCAGCGCGACCGGGCCGACAGTGTGGGATTCCGGTTCGGCCTTACGGCCGGGCTTTCGGATACGGCCGTCACGGTGCGGATGATGCCCGACGACCTTATATTCGGCTACCGCCCGTGGACGGTCAACACGGAAAATTACCTTACATACGATTTCGACCGGGAGCTTTACGCCGACCTCCGACTGGACGGGGACGGCGAGCATGTATACATCACTTCCGCCCAACTCGACGGCATACCGCAGGGTGCGGTACGGCTTGACATGGGCGGGGTGGATATCGCCGCCACGCTCGGATTGTTCCCATCGCCGCCACCGGCCGGTGGTATACTCTCGACCGACATACGGTTCGGCATGGCCGGACCCTTGACGGCCGTGGAAGGTGAGGTTAAAATAGATTCGGCTTCGTGGGACGGCCGCCGGATAGGCGACATCGGCCTTACGGCCGACCTTCGCAGCGACTCCACCGGCAACAGCCTTAACGGCATCCGGATGAGTGTGGACGGTACCGAAGTTCTGACCGCCGACGGTAAGCTCGGCAACGGGGTGACGGATATAGACGCACGGCTCACCTCCCTTCCCCTCGCGGCCGTGAACCCGTTCCTTCCGGAAGAGACCGTACAGGCGCAGGGACGCGCCAACGGAGAGCTTCACCTCGGCTCGAAGCCGGGCGGCCTCGATATCGAGGGGCGCCTCGGGTTCGCCGACGGGTCTCTCACGGTGCCGATAGCGGGTACTTCCTTCACCCTGCCTTCCGATTATATAGTATTCCGGCAGGGGCAGGCAATTTTCGACCGGTATGCCATAACCGCTCCGAACGGTCAGCCGCTCACGATCGACGGTTCGCTCGATATTTCGGACCTCTCCGCACCCGGTGCCGACCTCACCGTGGAGGCCGAGAATTTCGAATTGGTAAATTCACAGCGCAGCGACGGTTCCAATGTCTACGGCCGGGCGCTTACCGATATAGATATTACCGCCGAGGGTAGCTTGGACGCCTTGCGTGTCCGCGGCGATATATCCGTACTGACGGGAACCGACGTGACCTATACCCTGCCCGACAACAACCTCGACGTACGCGACGAATCGCAGGATATCGTAACCTTTATCTCCTTCTCCGACACCACGGCGGTATTCGCCGCCGACTCGGCCGCCCTGCTGCGTGTCTGGGGAATGGATATGCTCGTGAACGTGGATATACAGGACAACGTGAAGGCTACCATCAACCTGTCGGCGGACGGTAACAACCGCGCCGAACTGACCGGCGACGGCACCCTCACCTATACGATGAACTCGCAGGGCGACTCGCGTTTTACCGGCCGCTATACCCTGTCGGGCGGCACGGTGGTCTACAATCCGCCGGTGATATCGGCCAAAACCTTTACCGTGAACGACGGCAGTTACGTGGAGTGGACCGGCGATATCGCCAACTCGTCGTTCAACGTAACCGCAACAGAGAGCCTTCGCACGAACGTGGAATCGGACGGCTCAACGCGTAGCGTCACGTTCGAGATAACCGTCAGCATCCGCAATTCGCTCGAGAACCTTGCTTTGGTTTTCGACCTTGCCGCCCCGTCCGACCTTGCAATCCAGAACCAGTTGCAGTCCCTCTCGGCCGAGGAGCGGTCCCAGCAGGCCATAGCCCTACTGGTTTACAATACCTACACCGGCCCGGGTACGACGGCCAAAGTGGACGCCAACAATCCGCTGAACAGTTTCATAGAAAAGGAACTCAACCAATGGGCACGCAACAGCCTTCCGGGTGTAGACCTGTCCCTGGGCGTCAACTCGGTCACCGACTCCGACGGCAACCAGCATACCGACTACTCGTACCGGGTATCCAAGTCGCTGTTCGATGACCGGGTACAGGTCACCGTAGGCGGAAGTATAAACCCGGACGCGGGCACCAACGAGAACCTGCGCGACAATTTCGTGGACGACATCACGCTCGAATACCGCCTTTCGAACCGCGACAATATGTTCCTGAAGGCCTACCGGTACAACACCCAAGAGAGCATCCTCGAAGGCGAGGTAACCGAAACCGGCTTCGGATTCGTGGCCCGCAAGAAACTCAATAAACTGAAAGAACTTTTCCGCCTGAGGCGAAGCCCGGAGCAAAAGGCCTACCGCCGCAGCCGCAAGGAGGTCAAGCAACGTGTACGGCAGGCCGAAAGGGATTCGGGTGCCGACCCGGCCCGCCAGCAGCGGCAGGATGACGGGGCCAAGCTCGGCAACGACGGGACGGAGGCCAGCCAAACCCGGGAGGATAAGCGGGAGGACGCCGACGGTTTATAAATCACTTTACAGAATGGGAATAAGGGCGAGACATATCTTTTGGACAGCAGGAATGCTGTCAATGCTCCTGGGTTGTTCGACCACTAAAAGGCTCTCGGACGGTGAGGTGCTCTACACCGGCGTTAAGAAAATCCGGATAGAGGCCCCCGACAGTCTCGACGTGCCTTCTTCGGTGGAATCGGCCGTCAAGGACCCGCTGTCGGTAAAACCTAACAATCCCCTTATAAGTCCTTACGTACGCACCCCGCTTCCAATCGGGCTGTGGTTCTGGAACTATTTCTACACCGAGCGCACCACCGGTTTCCGGGCATGGATATACCGCACGTTTGCAAAGCAACCTGTGCTGGTCTCCGACCTGCGCCTCGACCCACGGATGGGACTCGTGGAGGATATTCTGGAGAATTACGGCTATTTCGGCTCCTCGGCAAGTTACGAGATACTGCCCAAAAAGAACCCGAAAAAAGCGCGGATGAACTACGAGGTGCATATAGCTCCGCCGTGGTACTACTCAAGCGTCGAGTACCCGGACACAGTCTCCGCGGTTACGTCGGCGATAGATTCTCTACGCCCTACCTCCCCGTTAGTGCCCGGTGCGCAGTACAATATCGACACCCTGTCGAACGAAAGGGTCCGCATCACCAACTACCTGCGCAACCGCAGTTATTACTATTTCCGTCCCGACTACCTCGAATACCTCGCCGACACCACCCGGGCCCGTTACGAGGTGGACCTGCGAATGAGACTCGCGCAGGGGACGCCGGAGGACGCACTGCGGCCTTACGATATCGGCGACATCACGGTCGAGTTATTCAACCCCGTCTCGGACGGCCGGGATTCCATAATGCTCGGCGACGTGCAGCTGAATTACGACACCCCCCTGCGTATACGCCCGCGCCTTCTGCGCAGGCTGCTCGAAATTCATGAGGGGGACCCCGCGGACGTAAGAACCATAAACAAGACCCTCGACAACCTGACCACCCTCGGTATATTCCGGTACGTGAACCTGAGCGTCACCCCGCTCGACTCCATAAAGGGCGGTGATAAGATAGACATGACCCTGTCCGGGGAGTTCGATAAGCCGATAGATGCCGAGTTCGAAGTGGACTTTTCAAGCAAGTCGAACAGTTTCATCGGCCCTGGAGCCACTTTCGCCGTGCGCCACAAGAACCTGTTCCGCGGCGGGGAGGTGCTCTCGGTCCGTCTCAACGGTTCCTACGAATGGCAGACCGGCAACACCAGTTCGCAGGTCAATTCCGGGGCCATAAACTCCTACGAGTTCGGCATCAATGCCTCGCTCACATTTCCCCGGATTCTGGCGCCGGGATTTATTCCCCGGCCGCGCAAATACCCTTCGCGCACCACGTTCAACCTCGGGGCTAATATCCTTAACCGGCCCGACTTCTTCACCATGGCCTCGTTTAACTTCTACACCTCCTACGACTTCCAGACCTCCTCCTCCAGCAGCCATAACATCACGCTGTTCCGATTCGTCTATAACCACCTGCTGCGAACCACCGTTGCTTTCGACAGCACGATGTACCACAATCCGGCTATTGCCGAGAGTTTTAAAAACCAGTTTATCCCGTCGGCCTCCTACACCTTCACCGCCGACCGCAGGGTCGGCCGCCGCGACCGTGACCGCTTTATCTGGCAAACAACGGCTACAACGGCGGGCAATATCTTCGCGGCGGCATGGGGCGTCACGGGGCATCATCCGCCCAAGAAGATATTCGGCAACCAGTTCTCCCAGTTCGTCAAGGGAGTTAGCGAATTCAAATTCTATAAAGCTGTGGGCAGCGCTTCGACCGTCGCCAGCCGGGTAGTGCTGGGTGTCGGGTACGCTTACGGCAACTCGACGGTAATGCCGTACAGCGAACAGTTTTATGTGGGCGGCGCGAACAGCATCCGGGCCTTCACGGTACGGTCCATAGGCCCGGGCAGCTATATTCCGGACACGGAGGACCAGTACGGTTACTTCGACCAGACGGGCGATATCCGTTTCGAGGCCAACGTCGAGTACCGTTTCAAAATCGCCGGGGGACTGAACGGCGCGGTGTTCCTCGACGCGGGTAATATATGGCTCGTACGGGAGGACGACACCCGTCCCGGCGGCAGGTTCCGCTTCCGGAATTTCCCGCGCGAACTGGCAACGGGCACCGGCGCCGGCCTGCGGTACGACATAAGTTATCTGGTAATCCGTGCGGACCTGGGAATAGGAATCCATCTGCCCTATGATACCGGCCGCGGCGGTTATTATAACATACCCCGTTTCAAAGACGGCCTCGGGTTCCACCTTGCCATCGGCTACCCGTTCTGAGGCCTTCCCGCCGGCGGCTTTATCCGCTGTAATATCCGTTCCCTGCAATTTGCAACCACAATCACGGTTTCATATATTTGTATCCGAACCGGGAAAGAAACCGTTATGAAAAAATCCATTTTACTGCTTCTCCTGCCTGCCCTGATACTTATTTCATGCTCTGACGACAAAAGCCCGAAAGGTATCCTGCAGTTTACGGCCGATTTCGAAACCTATACCACCCTGTATAGCACCGATAATCCGGAAGATGTGATATACCGTGGCACGACCGACGGTTTCACCGTCGAACTGGAAAAGGGGGAATACCGGATAGCATGCGGTACCGGAATAGCCTTTGCCGAAACCTTCAGAATCAGGGCCGGACGCACTGTAACGGTGCATTACTCCGGCAGCGTAGATTTCGAGGTGATTGACTAACCCCGGACCCATAAAAAATCCCGCTACACAGAGTGTAACGGGACGTCAACTTATCCGGTGGCCTGTCATTTCTTATTGGCCCAATCACGGATAGTGTTGCTCTTCAGCTCTACGCCGTATTTTTTGGCTTTAAGCATTATGCGGTGAGCCAGCATCGGTTTCTCCTGCGGTGAGGCGTAACGGAAATATGCTTCGGCGGCGCGTACGTGCGTTGCGTCCGGCATAGGGAATTCCCTCTTTTCGGGTATACCGAAATCGGAGCTGTGCAGTTTGTCGCGCTGTTCGGCGCTGAGGTTGAGGTGCGAACCTTTCATCTTGCCGCCGGATGAACTCCTCGACGATGAACTGCTCGACGAGCCGCGGGAAGACGAAGAAGAAGCCGTACGCGATGCGGAACCCGACCTGGATGCCGAAGCGGTCGAACCCTTCCGGGCGGAAGAGCCTGATTTGCTCGCCGACGAGGATGACTTACTGCGCGACGGGCGCGTAGCGGTAGCCGTAGCGGCGGTGCCGCGCGAAGACCGTGCGGACCCTGCCGTAGTTCCCGACGATCTGGTCGAACCGCTTTTGCCGGCCGCACTGCGGGAAGAAGACCCCGTGGAACCGCTCTTCGAGGCCGCCGTTCGCGACGAGCGCGACGAACTGCCGCTCGCCGACCCGCTGCGGGCAGACCTCGGAGAAGATTCCTTTGCGGACGAGCCGCGCGAAGACTTCGCAGTGTCCCTGCTTTCGGACCTCGAAGAGGATTCTCCCCGCGCCGAGCCTGCGTTTTTACCGCGCGATGTTCCGGCGGACGCCGTGGTGGTCTTCCTTGTCTTTTGCTTTGTAGATGTTGCCATATAAGAATTTAATTAAGTTTAAACCTACCGTCGCCCGGGGCGCATCTCCCCCTGCCGG
This sequence comes from Alistipes sp., assembly GCA_021202985.1. Classification (GTDB taxonomy): domain Bacteria; phylum Bacteroidota; class Bacteroidia; order Bacteroidales; family Rikenellaceae; genus WRDF01. Next base: position 69,144 of record JAJQCA010000049.1, on the reverse strand, counting down.
GGCGGATAACCGGCCGGCAGGGGGCTGTCAGCCCCGTATTTCGGCAACGACTAAACGCGGCGGCGTGTGAAAAGGCTAACTATCAGAAGCAGTACGATAGCACCGACAGTAGCGGTGATAAGGCTTCCGAGCATGCTGGTGGTGCCCAGGCCCATAAGGCCGAAGAGCCATCCGCCGAGGAGACTGCCGATAACACCTATAACGAGATTGAGCAGCAGGCCCGAACCGGAACCTTTAACCACGAGGCTACCGAGCCATCCGGCTACCAGACCGATTAGAATATACCATAACCAAAACATAACTGAAAAATTTTATAGTTAATAAACGTGTTGCACTTCCGGTCCCGTCTCACCTTATGCCGCGGGCCGGTAGCACACGGCAAACCGGTTATCCGCGTCACCGTAACTTTATTTTGCGACGGGAAAGACCATTTGTGACATAAACCGATTCAATAGTCGTGCCGTTCGCGCACACACGCCGGATAAACTCCGGTTCGCACGTGGGCAGAAACGGGAATGAATGCCAAATGAGGAGTTTTAAAAATTGATACCGGCCGGATCAGGCCTCAGGGAAGTTTCAGCCCCAAAGATAAGAGAGTATGAGAACGAGCACCAACGACGGCAACATATTGACAACGTTGACTTCCTTTATCTTCAGGATATTAAGCGACAGCCCGATAAGCATTATGCCCCCCACGGCCGTAAGGTCGTCTATCATGGCCTGCCCCATCAGCGTGGAGACATATAAGGCCAGCAGGGTCAGCAAACCCTGGTAAACCAGTACGGGAACAGCCGAAAGCATTATGGCGATACCGAAAGAAGATGCGAGTATGATGGAAGTAACCCCGTCCATGATGGATTTGGTATACAGCAGGTTCGGAGTCAGGCCCATTCCATCCTCGATGGCCCCCAGTATCGACATGGAGCCGACGCAGAACAGCATCGTTGCAGTTATAAACCCCTCGGTGAAAACTGCCGAGCCCGGAGCCACGGGAGGTGTTCCGGCCACCGGCACGCTCCCGTCCGCCGCCGCCGGCACCCGGCCCCTACTGGCTTTGCCGTGGATATATACCGTGAAGCGGTCCAGCCGCTTGTCGATGCGCATCCACTGCCCGAGCAGCGAACCCCCGACAATGCTGAGTATAATGAGCAGAAACCTGTCCGAACTGAGCGACATGGAGACCCCCAGCGCGATTGTGAATAATCCGATTCCCTGGAAGACGATATCCACGGCCCGCCGCGACAGGCGCGACCGTATCATCATACCGAGCAGGCTTCCTGCTACTATGGTTGCGGTATTGACGAGGGTCCCGGTCATTGGGCGATACGGTTAGTTACGACTACAAAAGTATTATTTTACTTTCAAAATAAAACCATTCCGACCGTTTTTAATAACAGTTACGAAGAAGGACGGCCCGTCTAAAGTTTGTCTTTATAAATTCCTATATTTGTCCCGCCGTCAGGCGCCCGGAAGCCGATCTGCTACGGGCAATAAACTACAACTCAAAACTGAAAATGAAAAGGATAATAGGTATCGGCAACGCGCTCACGGACATACTTGTAAACCTCAGGGACGACCGGGTGCTGGAAAAATTCGGCCTTCCCAAAGGAAGCATGAGCCTTGTCGACGCGCCGCTCCAGAGGCAGATATCCGAAGCCACGGCCGACCTGCCGCACACCCTCTCGCTGGGCGGCTCGGCCGGTAACACCATCCGCGCCTTGGCCAAGCTCGGATGCAGCACGGGCTTTATCGGCAAAGTGGGTCGCGACAGCACGGGAGATTTCCTTATTCGGGCCCTCGAAAACCTCGGCATCGAGCCAAAGGTATACCGCGGGCAGAACCATTCAGGCAGGTGCGTCTCGCTCGTCTCGCCGGACGGCGAACGGACCATGGCGACCTATCTCGGGGCGGCCCTCGAACTGACGGAAGAGGATATCCCCGCGGGAATTTTCGACGGCTATGACTGCCTCTATATCGAGGGATACCTCGTGCAGAACCACAACCTAATCACCCGCGCGGTAAAATACGCCAAAGAGTGCGGCCTGAAGGTGGCCGTCGACCTGGCCAGTTTCAACGTGGTGGAGGAGAATCTCGGGTTCTTGCGCCACCTGGTTGAAAACCACGTCGATATCCTTTTCGCTAACGAGGACGAGGCGAAAGCCTTCACCGGTGAGCGTGACCCCATGCAGGCTCTCGATATCATAGCCGCCGTGTGCGAACTCGCCATAGTCAAGATAGGAATAAAGGGCGCGTATATAAAACATAACGGCGAGACTACCCATGTCGGTATCCTGAAGGCTGCCACCCGCGTCGACACCACCGGGGCTGGCGATTTCTACGCGGCCGGTTTCCTGTACGGCCTTTGCAACGGGCTTACTCTGCGCCAATGCGGCACGGTAGGCGCTATCGCGGCAGGAAAAGTGATAGAGGTTATCGGCACCACCTTCCCCGAGGAGGTATGGGATGAGATTAATTCCCTGATAAAACAGGTTAAATCTCAAAAATACCTTTTCTAAAATACCGCTGTAAATCACCGTCCTATTCCTACCGCCATGAATCCGGAGCAAAAAACAATCGCCACCATCGACCTCGAAAATATGGAATTTTACGCCCGCCACGGGTGTTACCGGTTGGAGAAGGAGGTCGGCAACCGGTTTATGGTAAACGTCTCGATTACCTACGACGCCACCGTGGCGGCCGCCACTGACGACGTGGCCTGCAGCGTAAACTACCTCGACGCATACGAGGTAGTGCGCGGGGAGATGCGGCAGGCTTCCGACATTCTCGAAAACGTAGCCAAGCGCATCGCCGACGCACTCAGGGCGAAATTTCCCGCAATCGAAAAACTCACCGTCCGCGTTTCTAAAATCGCCCCCCCGCTGGGCGGGAAAGTGGAGCGGGTTACGGTAACTGTCACACTCTGAAAATGCCCGCCCCGACTGTTGATAATTTCTTAATAAGTTAAAACGGTGGCGCCGGTTTCTGCGCGAAAGATGTTGTAAACTTGCAGGTGAATGACGCCCGGTGTAAAGTGGGCGTCAGTCTTATGGCACTATCCGGCCAACCCACTCAGCACCATAAAGTTACAACTACACTATATTTAGAGAAATGCCTGAAACCAAGAAGAAAGACAGGACCGTGTCGTCCCCTGCCATGACCGAATACAGTTATGGTGACGCGGTCGAGGCGGCAAAGGAATATTTCCGTGGCGACGAACTGGCCGCCACGGTATGGGTAAGCAAATACGCACTGAAGGATTCGTTCGGGAAAATATATGAGAAATCGCCCGTGCAGATGCACGAAAGGATAGCTTCGGAAATCGCCCGTATCGAGGAGAAATATCCCGACCCGATGGGTAAGGAAGAAGTTCTCGACCTGTTGCGTGACTTCCGTTATGTCATACCGCAGGGAGGCCCGATGACCGGGATAGGCAACAACCTCCAGATCGCTTCACTGTCGAATTGTTTCGTAATCGGCCACAAGAATCCCGCGGACAGTTACGGCGGTATCATCCGTATCGACGAGGAGCAGGTACAGCTTATGAAACGGCGCGGCGGCGTGGGCCACGACCTTTCGCATATCCGCCCCACCGGCAGTCCGGTGCTTAACAGCGCCCTTACGTCCACCGGCATCGTACCTTTTATGGAACGTTACTCCAATTCCACGCGCGAAGTGGCACAGGACGGCAGGCGCGGCGCCCTGATGCTCTCCCTGTCCATTAAGCACCCGGACGCGGAGAATTTCATCGACGCCAAGGTAGAGACCGGCAAAGTGACCGGTGCCAATGTCTCCATAAAGATCGACGACGAGTTCATGCACGCGGTAAAGGAGGAAAAGAAGTACCACCAGCAGTTCCCTATCGGCTCCCCCGAACCGCTTTACGAAAAAGATATAGATGCGAAAGCCCTGTGGAATAAGATTATACATAACGCATGGAAGTCAGCCGAACCAGGCGTATTGTTCTGGGATACCATTATCCGCGAGTCTGTGCCCGACTGTTATGCCGACCTGGGCTTCACCACCGTGTCGACAAACCCGTGCGGTGAGATACCGCTCTGCCCTTACGACAGTTGCCGCCTGCTGGCCATGAACCTTTACAGCTATGTCGACAAACCGTTCACAAAGGAGGCCCGTTTCGATTTCGACAAGTTCCGGGACCACGTGCACAAGGCCATGCGGATGATGGACGATATAATCGACCTCGAACTTGAAAAGGTGGAGGCCATTATCGAAAAGATAGCCGGCGACCCCGAGGACGACGATATCCGCAGCGTGGAACGCAAACTGTGGGAAAAGATACGCGAGAAGGCCCTGCAGGGCCGTCGTACCGGGCTGGGTATCACAGCCGAGGGCGATATGCTGGCCGCACTCGGATTGCGGTACGGCACAAGGGAAGCCATCGGGTTTGCCGTGGAAGTACAAAAGACCCTCGCGCTGGAGGCTTACCGCGCGTCGGTAGGCATGGCTAAAAAGAGGGGTGCTTTCCCCATTTACGATACCGCCAAGGAGCTTGGGAACCCCATGATTGAGCGCATCAGGGAGGCCGACCCCGAGCTGTACAAGGAGATGGTCGAACACGGCCGCCGCAACATCGCCATGCTCACCATCGCTCCCACCGGCACCACGAGCCTTATGTCGCAGACCACCTCGGGTATCGAACCGGTATTCCGCCCGGTCTACAAACGGCGCAGGAAGGTCAACCCGAGCGACAAGGACGTAAACGTTACCTTCGTGGACGAGGTGGGCGACTCGTGGGAGGAGTACAACGTTTACCACCACAAGTTCATCACCTGGATGGAGGTGAACGGCTACCCGACCGACAACCTCGAACATATGCCTGACGAGGAGCTGGACAAAATCGTATCGGCCTCTCCCTACTATAAGGCTACGGCAAACGATATAGACTGGGTGAGCAAGGTCGAAATGCAGGGTGCGATCCAGAAGTGGGTGGACCACTCCATATCGGTGACGGTGAACCTCCCCAACGAGGTCACGGAGGAACTGGTGGCCAAAGTATATATGACCGCCTGGGAGCACGGCTGTAAAGGAGTTACGGTATACCGCGACGGTTCGCGTGCGGGGGTGCTCGTGGACACCAAGAAAAAGAAGAAATCCGACGAGGGGGACGATAAGAACCCCACCGGTTACAAGCCTCCCAAGCACCGGCCGACGGAACTGGAGGCCGACATAGTCCGTTTCAAAAACGGCGACGAGGACTGGATAGCTTTCGTAGGTATCTACAACGACCGGCCGTACGAGATTTTCACCGGTAAAATCGAGGAGGACGCCATGTTCATCCCCAAGAAGGTGAAGAAGGGAACCATCCTGAAGGTGGTCGAGCAGGACGGGCAGAAGCGGTACGACTTCCAGTACCGGGACAAATACGGCTACACCAACACCATCGGAGGTATTTCGCGACTGTTCGACGCCTCGTTCTGGAACTATGCCAAACTAATTTCCGGCGTGCTCCGTATCGGGATGCCCATAATCGACGTGGTTAATCTCGTGGAATCGCTCCAGCTCGACAGCGACTCCATCAATACATGGAAAAACGGGGTCGCCCGGGCGCTGAAAACCTACATCAGCAACGGCACTAAAACCAAAGAAATCTGTCCCGAGTGCGGCGAGGATACGCTGGTTTACCAGAACGGCTGCCCGGTGTGTATGTCGTGCGGCCACTCCAAGTGCGGATAATAGCGAGTGCTAACGGACTATACCATGCCCGCAGAGGCGGAAAGGCATAGTGGTATAGGGAAGACACTCTATTATTCCGATTATTTGCAGTTAGCGACCCGGTATACGCAAGCCTGGCCCTGCTCTCGACTTTCACTATATATAATTCCCCGAAAACCGGTCCTGTACAATTACGGGCCGGTTTTTGCATCCCCTCCTAACCGAATTGGTACCGTTAATTGCACGGTCCCGATACTATTCCTAAATTTGCAGACAAAAAGACGGTGCACCCTATGAAACGCTTGTTCGCTTTACTTTTACTACCGCTGTTCATCACCGCATGCGGAAAGGACCGCCCGGAGCTGGTTACGGTCACACTGGCTTCCCGCCTGTGGGTCGACCCGGACGAGACGGCCGACGACAGGTACCGGTACTATGTAAAGTGGGGAAGCGCCATGGAGTGGACCGTCGGAATGCCGGACGGCTCCATCGCCGGCTTCGAATACGAGCAGGGATACGAATGGCTCCTCAAACTGGAGATGTGGCCCGTCGACGACGTTCCCGGCGACGGTATATCGGCCGAGTACAAGTTGAAGAAGCTGCTCTCCAAAGAGAGGAAAGAGTCGGCCGGATTGCCGGTAAACTAAGCCGCAATCGCAATCCGCACTTCCGGTCCGGCATGTGGATAACTAAGGGGGGGGGTCCGACAGGAACCACATAAAAACAGATAAGCCTGCATCCGATGCAGGCTTATCTGTTTGAGGCCGGGTCTGAAACTCGGGCTTGTTATCTCTGAAGCGTTACACCCATAAGGCCTATGACCACTTCGTTGGCAATGGTTTCCACCGTAAGTTCTTTCAGTTCCTTACGGGGGTCCAGTTCGACATCCAGCAGCAGGGCCGCACCGCATTCTATTTCCGGGAAATATACCGTGCCCGGGTGATTGGAAAGGGTCTGGGCCACAGTACCGTCCTTCAGGTGGAGCCTGTACGGACGCGGGCCGTCCACCCGGAAGGCGTAGTCGTCCACATAGAAATCCTGCTCTATGGGGCACCATGTGTAAGGATTGGTCAGCTCGAACACCCTCGTGCTGCCGTCCGTGTAGGTGAAGGTAAGGGTCCCGTTCAGTATGCGCGACTGCATCTGGTTGGTGCTTCCGGCCATCAGCAGGTAGGCCCTCGATGCGTTGCCGGAGAGCGGCACGGAGACCTTGTCGGGATAGTTGTCCCACAGTGAGGTGTAGGCGATATTGTTCCCGTCGCCGGTCGAGCGGAACGGAACGCCGAGGCTTGTCTCCAGCATACCGTCGCGGACCAGCGAACGAAGCCCGCTGTCGTCTATTATTGCCGTGAAAGTCGCGTGGCACCACTCCCCGATACCCTGCGTGGGGAGTTGCAGCGTAGTGTACGGCGACCGGGGCGAGAGGTACTCGTTGGTGAAAATATCCGCTACCGACGAGTTCCACAGATTCTCCATCGGCACCGTTTCGCACCGCTCTCCGATTACATTCTCGAAAAGGCCCGAGTACTCCACCGGTTCGGGCTCCACGGTATAGTGGACGGCCTTCCACCAGGACATATCGCCGCTGGTCACTTTCTCAAACCTTGTCCGGTTACCCGTTACGGGTTCGGTAACTATCGGGTCGCCGGCCCAGTGAATAACTATCTCATACGAATTTCCCGCCGCGGCCGGAAAAGCTACCGAGACCAGTGGATAACCGACCACAGCGTCCGAAAGTGTCCACTCCACCGGCCGGCCGTTTACCGTTACCTGCGCGATTCGGTCGCTGTAAGCCCTCACCCGCAGGTCGACGGTTTCAGCGAAGTCGAGGTTGTGCGTCACGGTATATACGTCCCTGCCGTCCTTCTCACCCCGGACGAAACTATAACATACGTCGGTTGTTTCCAGCGAGGCATGCGGCCACTCTGACGGGAACCCGGGCCGGATTACCAGACGGTCGTTCAGAGCGTCGGGGTTGATACCGTAGAGGCCCTGTATGAATACCCGCGAGGCCACTCCCACCGGGTCGCCGAAATCGCGGTAGGTTTCGCCGCGTGCCGCGTCGTAGAAGGATATTTGCCCGAAGTTACCCGGGCTGTTCCCTATATACATACCGTCGAGTACCGAACTCTTCAGCAGGTGGAAAGCCTCGTCATTGCGCCCGGCCTGGAAATAGGCCAGGGCCATGTGCCAAACCTCGGCGAAGGCAACGTTGTTGACGCTCCAGGCGTAGGGCATCCAGTTGGTGGTGGAAATGGTCTGGTAACCGCCCTCTTCCAGGCCTTCTGCCCTTACCGGGAAGTGGGGAATTTCGGAGTCGACGTACCTCGTGGCCCTGTAAGCCTGGAACGGGTCGGCGATATCGCTGTCGATGGCATGGTATATCGTCCAGATGGCCGGGCTTTCGTGCAGGCGTTTGTATCCCATAAAATCCTGAAATTCCGCCCAATGGCCTTTATCTTCCATCCAGAGGCGCGAATTTATGGCCCTGAGGATTTTTTCCGCTTCCCTGCGGTACGGCTCCGGGTCTTCGCCGATGCGTTCCGCTATCTGCGCGGCCATTTTGTTCGAACGGTAATTATAGGCCGACGACAGCGTCACCCCGCCCGAATTGTAATACACCGCGTCGCTGGCCCAGAAACAGGCGTAGGCATCGTAGAGGCCGTCGTCGTCCGGGTCGAAGTTGAGCTTTTCCCACGCCAGGTGGCGGTGCAGTACGGGCCACATTTCACGCGCGTACTCCCAGTCGCCCGTCCATTGGAAATGCCACAACAGTTCATCTATGTAGGCGAGGTTCATATCGTAGTGGTTCATCTGGGTGGGGTCGTTCGGGGCGCGGGCTATGTAGCCGTTGCTGTACATCGGTGTTCCCCACTCTTTAAGGGCGCGGGCGAGGTTCGACTCGGGGTCCTGAGCCGGATGGGGAATGGTATTGGGTATATTCGTTACCTGGCTTGCCGCGTAACCGTCGAAATGAATTTTCGCACGGTCGTGCCACCCGAGGAAGTTACCCGTATAGGCCGCCCTCCAACCGGGAAGCGGCATACGCCAGCCGATAGCACCGTGGAGCCATACACGGCCGTCCCAGATACCGTCGCCGGCGGCCATGAGCGCACCGCCGATCGGGTTAAAATAAGGGTCCGGTGTTTCGAAACGGACCCGCGAGACAAGGGCCATCCTGTCCTCCTCCGTACGGTCGTACAGTGCCGCACCCGCCGACGGCTCCACTGCGAATATGTCGAGATTTTCCAACAGCATAAATGTCGATGCGTCACCACCGATATCCCATCGGCAAACGGTGGAGTAATCCGGATTCAGCGGGGCTTCGAAAGAGTCGGCAGGGTCGGCGCCCATATCGCCGTTACGGTTAAGCCTTTCGGCCCTTATCCCCGTCAGACCGGCCCAAAGTTCGGTACCTTCAGGCATACCGGTCGATTCGATTTTCCAGATACCCCCTTCGCTGTCGAAGAAGGCGAGGACAGCAATACGGAGCTCGCCTCCGCCCCACGACGGGTCGGTAAGGAGGTAGGACCTCCTGCCGGGAGTGTACCGCGACTCGCAGAAAGCGGTCGAATCGAGGGCCACCGTCTCCCCTCCGGGAACGGTAACCCGGAAGCTTATATTTTTATTTTGGACCTTACCGTACGCGGCAAATACCGGCCTGTCGCTTGTCTCGATACGGAATTCGGTGTGGCTGCCGTACAAAGCCCGGGTGTAGCGGTTCTTACCGTTCACCGCTACGAAATCCTCCCCGTCGGGACGGTACTGGAGCGTGCGGCTGTCGTAAGACTGCCTCTGGTTGAAGGTAAAACTGTCGATAACGTATCCCGGCCTGGGAGGTTGGGCCGCCATGCGGGCGGGACCGGGCAGGAAGGCCGTGAAGCCCAGTAAAGGTAAAAGGAACTTAATGTTCATCGGATGGATATTTTAGGTTAGGTTTGCCTCGGTGTGCTTGAACGGGTAATATATAACGTTAACCTGCGGCCGTTTATTCCGTCCTTTCGGAAATGGTCGGTACCGGCCGGCATAAACTACGGTCAATATACAAAAATAAGGGAAGACACATTCAAAGCCTTACACAAATACGACCCGTAATAGTACGATATCGATATTCCGTCAGTAGCCGGAAGTTTAAAACGGGAAGTATAAGATAAGCCAAAACAGGCGGGCCAACCTATTGGTTTACCGTATCGAGCGCTTCGATGATTAGCGCAGAACTTTCGCGCACCTGCTCTGCGGTAATGGTCAGCGGCGGCGAAATACGGAACGCGGTGTCGCAGAACAGGAACCAGTCGCTAAGGATACCGAGGCGTTTGAACTGCTCGAGGATGCGCATCATTAAGTCCGGTGAGCCTACCTCCACAGCCAGCAGCAGCCCGTTGCGCCGCACCTCCCGCACGGCGGGATGGTCCGCCAGCAGGGATTCATAGAGCGCGCCCAGCGCCTCCGCCTTTTCATGGAGCCGATGTTCGAGCGTGTAGCGCAGGGCCGCCAGCCCGGCCGCACAGCAGACGGGATGGCCGCCGAATGTGGTTATATGACCCAGTACAGGATTATAGGTCAGATTTTCCATATTATCCTTCGATGCCACGAACGCCCCCAGCGGCATTCCGCCTCCCAGCGCTTTGGCCAGGCAGACGATATCTGGCACCACGCCGTATTTCTCGAAGGCGAACATCGCCCCGCACCGGCCCATGCCGCTCTGTATCTCGTCGAATATCAGCATGGCTCCCGTTCGGTCGCACCTCTCCCGCAGGGCCTTGAAATAGCCGTCGGCCGCGATGCGGACCCCCGCCTCGCTCTGAGACGGGTCGATTATTACGGCGGCCGTGCCGTCCGTTATTTCCGACAAGGCGTCGAAGTCGTTAAACTCTATTTGTGTCACGTCCGGGAGCAGGGGCCGGAAAGCGTTCTTGTACTCCTCACCTCCCATAACGCTGAGGGAGCCGTGGGTAGAACCGTGGTATGCCCCGCGGAAAGAGACCAGCCCGCTGCGGCCGGTGCACCGTTTTGCCAGCTTCAGCGCACCCTCGACCGCCTCGCTTCCCGAGTTGAGGAAGTAGACCGAATCGAGCCCCGCAGGCATCAGCGAAGTCAGCAGGGCGGCATACTCCACCTGCGGCCGCTCGACCATCTCCCCGTAAACCATAATATGGGTGTACTGCCCGGCCTGCTCCCTTATGGCCTCGATTACGGCCGGATTGCCGTGGCCCACGTTGCTAACGTTCACCCCCGATATCAGGTCGTAGTACCATTTACCCTCGGGAGTGTAAAAGAAGACCCCTTCGGCCCGCTCCACCGCTATCATCAGGGGCGAGGGCGAGGTCTGCCCCACATGGGCGAGGAATTGTCTGCGAAGTATATCCATTATGATTTTGTATTATCTTCTTACGTCCTTTCTCTAATCGGTCCCCGTTGCGGCATCGGTCGGAGTACTATAAATTCCGGCCGAATAACGGACAGTTATTCCATGTAAGGGAAGTCTGTGGGCCGCTCCCGTTTCAGCACTTCGATATCGATAAGGCCGGCGTTGGTATAGACCAGATACTCCATATTGTACCACCTGTGAGACTCACCGGCGCTGGCGTCGGCATGCATCGTTCTGAGCATGAACGGATAAAGGTCCCGCATCCGGGGGTCGCCGCTGTAGTAGGCACTGTGCAGCCTGAGGAATACTTCATAATCCTCCAAACTTCCGAAGCTCAGGTAACCCGATTCGTTCCTCCCCCCGGCTTCGTACCTGCGGCGTAACTCCTGTGCCATGCCGATAGCCTCCTCGATCTCCGAACGGGGATAATTCCCGGGCCGGAACAGGTCGAAAGGGTTTACCGAAAGGCAGGTGCGGCCGTCGGGCGTACGGATAAAGGAGAACAGTCCCTTCTCGTCCTGTATAACCACCCTTCCGGGGTAGACCGAGACGCGCACCCAGCGGCCCGGTTGATCCCACTCCCAGAGAACCTTGCGGTCCGGGTCCCGCTCCGACGCATGGTAGGCGTCTGCGCCCTCCATCGAACTGAATATCACAGGAGCCACAGGGCTGTAATTAGGCTGTTTGGGCAGGACCGCCGCACCGATAGGTTTCAGGTTCAGGATAACTTCCGGCACATCTATTCCCGCAACGAATTTCTGATAACTGCGGTCGTACCTGAAATAGTTCTCCCTGAGGCCGGCCGAAGGCCCTTCGGGCAGGGTGCGGAGCCTCGACGAGTGCACCCAACCCACCCCGGTGAAATCGGTTCCTATAATCTCCTTCCAGCCCCTTTCCGTCCGACCGGTCCTGACGATTTGCAGGGAACAGAGCGTGTCGACCACGGGCGACCCGGCGGCAGGTTCCTCCCGCATATAGGCGTAGCAGTCCTCGTCATAGACAAAACTGAACTCCTGCCCGCGGGCCTTGAAACAGCAGGAGACTAACGATAGCAACAAGATAAATTTTCGCACAACGGTAGGCTTTTATTGCATATTATAAATAACAGGGGCCCGGTCCGGATCCCCTACTCCGTGAACTTCGCCAGCAGCATCTCGGCATTCTTTACCGAACGCATCATCCAGTCGAACATCAGCACACGTTTCTCGTCATCGGTCAGCCCCCACGGGATATCACTCTCACGGAGCCGCTTGGAAAGCATATACAAGATAATCGCCGCGCAGGCCGACACGTTCAGGCTCTCGACGAACCCCCACATCGGGATACGGATATATCCGTCGGCCGCCTCCTTCACCCGGTCGCTCACCCCTTCGTGCTCTGTGCCGAACACCACGGCGAACGGCCCGGCGGCTATATCGAACTCCTCCGGCGGGCAGTCTCCTTCGTGCGGGGTGGTGGCTATAATGCGGTAGCCGCGCGTGCGCAGGTCCGCTATAGCGTCCTCCATCCGGAAATTCCTGTGGAGGGTGATCCACTTGTCGGTACCTTTAACCACATTGGTGTTGGGTCTGAACCGGCAAATCTCCTCCACGGTATGTATATCCTGTATACCGAAGGCGTCGCAGTGGCGTACCAGCGCCGAAGCGTTCTGCGGATGGTAGATATTCTCGAGGCAGATGGTCATGTAACGGGTACGCTCTTCGAGTACGCTTCGCAGCCGTGCGGTCCTCGCTTCGGTGGTAAATCCCGACAGGAATTCTATCCTCCTTTCGAAGAATTCTGCTCCGGGCAGTTCCCGGCCCGGCTTACTTCCTGTATTTTTCATCGTCTTCGAGTATTTTGAGGTAACTTATGTAGCGGCTTTCGGAAATCTCTCCCGCCGCGACTGCTTCCGTAACCGCGCAACCCGGCTCATGCACATGGGTGCAGTTATAGTAACGGCATCCGGCGGCATGGCGCATCATCTCCGGGAAGAAGCGGTAAAGCCCCCCGGTTCTATGTCCAGCAGGCCGAAGCCCTTTATTCCCGGGGTGTCGATTATATAACCGCTCCCGGCAAGCTCGTACATCCGGGCGAAGGTGGTCGTATGCTTTCCTTTGCGGTGGTAGCTCGATATCTCCGCCGTTCGGACCTCTTCGCCCGGCACGAACTTTTGTATAAGCGACGACTTGCCCACACCCGAGTTGCCGGCGAAGAGCGTGGTTTTACCTTCGACGAGAAGGGCCAGCCGGTCCATGTTATATCCGGTGAGTGCCGATACCTCCATCACGTCGTAACCGGCACCGGTGTAAATGGCGCGGAACGACTCCAACGCCTCCGGGAAACCCGTCGCAAGGTCATATTTATTGAGTATGATGGTTGCCGGGACGGCGTAGGCCTCGCATGTTACGAGGAACCGGTCTATAAACTCGGGATTGGTCTCGGGCGAAAAAAGGGTCGCCACCAGCGCCGCCTGGTCGATGTTGGCCGCTATGATGTGGGACTCTTTCGACAGGTTCGGCGACCGCCGTATCACATAGTTTCGCCGGGGGGTTATATCGGTAATCGTATGCTCGCCGTACTCGTCGGTATCGTAAGTCACGATATCTCCCACCGCCACCGGATTCGTGGAGCGCACTCCTTTCAGCCGCAGCTTACCGCGCAGTCTGGCTTCCAGGATCGCGCCCGTACCGGCATCCCTCAGGGTATAACTACTCCCGGCCGAGCGCATCACCAGAGCCGTATTCGGATTCCCGTCAGACATTTTGCCCACTGTTTTGGCTGCCGTTCCCGCCACCGTCCTCCCAGAGGGGAGCCAGCGTGTCCTTAAGCGACGACAGGTAAGGAAAAACAAAAGCCGTCACGCCCACCATGGGCCGGTAGAGCACCGACTCGCCCAGCTTACGCTCCGACACCCAGCCGGCGGTCCGGTTCAGCGAATCGAACCCCCACAGCAGCAGGCCGAGAATGAGCCACATTTTAGCCGCCGAGAGCAGGGTACCCGCCAGCTTGTCCAGCAGGCTCAGCCCGGCGAACCCGAATATTCCCTTGAACAGCCTCCCCACGGAAGCCACCAGGAGTATAACCAGCACCAGGATCAGGAGGAAACCGACAATCGCGGCATATTTTTCGCCAATCCCCAACCACAGGCCGAGGGTCCGGCCCGAACGCATGGCGAGCCACACCCCTATTATAAGTCCTGCCAGTCCGGCAAGCTGCACGAAGAACCCTTTGCGGAACCCGTTAAATAAGGCCCACAACAGGAACAGCGCTAAAATTATGTCGAGAACAAGCATCTATCCGTTTACATTAATCCGGCCCAAATTTGGGTCCGGGAAGGCTCGCAACCGCCGCACAACCTGTCAGGCAAGTGTTAAAACAGTGGGCCGGATGGTTGCGAAATTAGTTAAATTTTCGCGTTATCGGGGGAATTGCCACCGGATATGCTAATTTTGTAAGGGTTAAAAACTCACATTCGATGGGGAAAAACAAACTGATCTTAACGGCCCTATTATTCGCCGCGCTGTTCTCCGTAACGGCATCAGCACGGGAAATCCATAATTTCAACGGCGGATGGCGTTTCTTCTACGGTAACGACCCCTCGGGGGACGGCGGCGTGCGCGTCAGCCTGCCCCATACCTGGAGCCGCGACGCCATAGCCGGCGACAAGGATTACTTCCGCGGGATGGGATACTATATGAACGAGGCCCAGATACCTGAATCGTGGAGGGGCGGCCGCGTTTTTATCCGGTTCCACGCGGCCAACAACGTGTCGAACCTTTACCTCAACGGCCGTCATGTGGGTGAGCATAAAGGGGGTTATTCCGCGTTCGCGTACGAGATAACCGACTATGTGCAGTTCGGCGGTAAGAACGTTTTCTGGATGGCGGTCAACAACTCCCCGCGCTCGGACGTGCTTCCTGTCGCGGGCGACCAGAACAGTTACGGCGGACTTGTCCGCGACGTGGAGCTGATAGTCACCGGCCGCGACATGGTATCGCTGACCGACCACGGCTCGGAAGGCGTCTACGTCATACAGAAAAGCGTTACGGACCAGATGGTCGAAGCGGAGGCGGAAGTACTTGTTTGCGGAGTGAGGGACAACAACGTCACCGCGGTAGTGACGGTCGCCGACGACGATGGCGCCGTGGTGGCGATGGAGTCGGCACGGGTGCGCCTCAGCGGGAGGGCGACCTCTTCGGTAAGGATACCGTTCTCGTTCACCCGGCCGCGGCTGTGGCGCGGCGTGGAGGACCCTTACCTCTACACCGTCAGCGTCACGATTCAGGCGGACGAGAGCCGGAGCGATTCGGTAGCCGTGCGCACCGGGTTCCGCCGGGTTGAGGTGTCGCCCGACGGCCCGCTGCTGCTCAACGGTAAGCCGTATACGGTGCGCGGTGTTTCAGCAGTTCCCGACCAGGCGCTTACCGGCCCGGTCCTGAACCGGCGGCAGGTCGCGGAGGATTTCGAATTCCTCACCGAAATGGGGGTAACTGCCGTCCGAATACCGGTTGTTATGCACCATCCATACTTCTACGAATTGTGCGACCGCTACGGCCTTCTCGTCTGGCAGGACTTCCCGCTTACCGGGAGTGTTTATTTCGCCGACAACGCCTTCCCCGGCACCGAGTCGTTCCGCACCAACGGTATGAACCAGGCCACAGGAATTATCAAACAGCTTTACAACCACCCGTCGGTTGTGATGTGGGGCATCTTCTCGGATATGCACATGCGCGGGGACAATCCCGTCGACTATATTTCGAACCTCAACCTTATGGCCAAAAGGGAGGACCCGTCGCGCCTGACCACCGCCCTGAGCAACGAAGACGGCGAGATAAACTTCGTGACCGACCTTGTCATGTGGGACCACCATTTCGGCTGGCGTGCCGGCGTACCGTCCGATATACAGATATGGAAGCGGCAGTTCCAGCTCAACTGGAACAACGTTCATTCGGCGGTCAACTGGGGTGCCGGGGCATCCGTCTACCATCAGGGCGACACACTGCGAAGGCCCAATTTCATCGGGCGCTACCATCCCGAGAGGTGGCAGACCCACCTGCACGAGCAGTATTACCGTTACCTTAACGGCGACGGGATGTTCTGGGGCCTTTTTGCCGGGCAGATGTTCGATTACGGCGCGGCAGGTCGCACATGGGGCGAGGGGAACGGGGTGAACGATATGGGCCTTGTAACCTTCGACCGCCGTACCCGCAAAGACGCCTACTATTTCTTTAAGGCCAACTGGAACCCGTACGACCCGTTCGTTTATATAGCGGAGAAGCGGTGGACCGACCGCCATTCCACGCGGCAGGACATCCGTGCGTTCACCAACCGCCCGGAAGCCGAACTCTACGTCAACGGCGTCCCGGTGGGAGTTGCCAGGGCGGAACTCGGGACGGTATCGTGGAAGGACATCGAACTGCACCCCGGTGAAAATACGATAGAGGTCCGCAGCAACGAACTCTATGACCGTGCGGTGGTTACCGTCTCGGAACCCGGTCCTTCGTTCCGCATAAGGTAACCCGGCCGCGGAGACGGCAACAATTTTAAGAGCCGCATAACACAATCACTTACAACGTCATAAAAAAGTCAAAGGCATCCCCGGGAGGGATGCCTTTTATATAATAGCGGATGTACGGAATAAAACTATCTGTTCAGGCCAGACTCTCCTTAAGGCAAAGGTCGCGCGGAGAAGGGCAAACCCCGTCCGAGGGTTTTCCTTTCGCGGCAGTACCCGTATTCACCAGCAGTCCGCCCGGAGAGACCACCATGTCGACCCGCCTGTCGTGCGGCTCGGAGGGGACCTCTGCAATTAACTGGTGGTAAAAGCAGACGCCCACGGTGTATATGCCGTGCCGCTCCAGAAACCGGTCGTAGTATCCCTTACCCTTACCCAGCCGGCGGCCATTCGAGTCGAACGCCACACCGGGTACGATAATTATATCGAGGTCCGCCGGGTCTATCCGGTCGGCCCCGGCAGGGACCAGTATACGGAAATCGCCCTCCTCCATCTCACACCCTTCCCGGTATCGTACGAAATGCATTTCGTCCCCCTCGGTGCGCGGGAGGAAAATATTCTTGCGGCCGGCCCATTTACGGATAACATCCTGCGTCGGAAGTTCGTCGGTGAGCGACCAAAAAAACCCGATGTTGCGGGATTTACGGAAAACGGTTGTCTTCTCGAGGATTGAAAAAACGGTTTGCGACTGGCTCAGTTTTTCCTGCCGTGACAGCAGCGCCGTCTGCTGCCGGATACCGAGCCGCAGACGCCTTTTTTTTGTAAGAATCATGTTTAACCCCCCAAGGTTTGTTCAGAAATACAATATTGAATATAGGTTCTCGATAACAAATATAACAACTATTGTAATACGTTTTACGTTTTTCGCAATTTTGTGGATTTTCTGTCCGGCCGGGCTTTCTTTTACGATTTGCGTAACTGGTTTGGAGGAGAATATAAAATCGCTTTAAACATTGTTATTTTACAAACAATAAGATAACTTTGCAGCTTGGACCGTGCGTGGGCAATGGCTTACCCCGCGCCTTCCGGAACAGTTTGTAATTAAAAGTAAACCAATTAAATAAAACTGTTATTCTATGGGAAATTTCCTCACCTCTTCGTCTATCGGGAGGAAGCTCATCATGAGCGTTTCAGGAGCGTTTCTGGTTCTCTTCCTGATTTTCCACCTGGCGATGAACCTGACCCTGCTCTTTTCGGAGGAGTCTTACAATCTGGTGACATCGTTCCTCGGTGCCAACTGGTATGCTCTTATCGGGACACTTATCCTCGCCCTGGGAGTGGTGGTGCACGTTGTTTACGCGCTTATCCTCACCCTTCAGAACAGGCGTGCGCGCGGTTCGCAGCGTTATGCCGTGACGGTAAAGGAGGAAGGCGTAAGCTGGGCGTCCAAAAACATGTTCGTCCTCGGGCTTATCATCTGCCTCGGCCTGGTTATCCACCTCTGGAATTTCTGGTGGAATATGCAGTTCGTGGAGATAATCGGCGCACATGAGAATAATTTCGGCCACCATCCGCAGGACGGTGTGGCGATGGTGCGTGAAATTTTCAGTTCGTGGGTTTACCTCGTGGTATACCTCGTATGGTTCGGGGCAATCTGGTTCCACCTTACCCACGGCGTATGGAGCATGTTCCAGTCGGCGGGGTTGGCCAACAAGACCTGGTACCCGAGGCTGAAAATCACTGCCAACATCCTGGCTACCCTAATCGTACTTGGTTTCGCGGCAATTGCCGTGGTTTCGTTCCTGAGGGCCAACGGAATTTGCGGGGCTTGAGCAGGCCGACTATAAATCATTGGATAACAAACAATCAGATATGGCAACAATAGAATCGAAGATCCCTGCCGGTCCCGTGGCCGACAAGTGGAGCAAACATAAGGCTGAAATAAAGGTCGTCAGCCCTGCCAACAAACGTAAACTCGATATAATCGTTATCGGAACCGGCCTCGGCGGCGCTTCGGCAGCCGCGTCGCTCGGCGAACTGGGTTATAACGTAAAGATATTCTGCATTTCCGACTCCCCGCGCCGCGCGCACTCCATAGCAGCGCAGGGGGGTATCAACGCCGCGAAAAACTACCAGAACGACAACGACTCTGTATTCCGCCTCTTCTACGACACAATCAAGGGGGGAGACTACCGCGCCCGCGAGGCGAACGTTTACCGTCTTGCCGAGGTGTCGAACAACATCATCGACCAGTGCGTGGCGCAGGGCGTGCCTTTCGCAAGGGATTATGGCGGCCTCTTGGACAACCGCTCGTTCGGGGGTGCGCAGGTGTCGCGTACGTTCTACGCCCGCGGCCAGACGGGCCAGCAGCTCCTCCTCGGAGCCTACGCAGCCCTCAACCGCCAGATAGCCAAAGGAAGCGTGAAGAGCTTCCCGCGCCACGAAATACTCGACATCGTGCTTATCGACGGGCAGGCACGGGGCATTATCGCCCGCAACCTGGTTACCGGCGAGATAGAGCGATTCGGCGCCCATGCGGTGGTTATGGCCACCGGCGGTTACGGCAATGTGTTCTTCCTCTCGACCAACGCCATGAACTCCAACGGGTCGGTGGCATGGCAGGCATACAAGAAGGGCGCGTTCTTCGCCAACCCCTGTTTCACCCAGATACACCCGACCTGTATCCCGGTGCACGGCACGCAGCAGAGCAAGCTGACCCTAATGTCGGAGTCGCTTCGCAACGACGGCCGTATATGGGTGCCTAAGAAAAAGGAGGACGTGGAAGCCATCCGTTCGAAAACCAAGAAGCCGTCGGATATAGCCGAAGAGGACAGGGATTACTACCTCGAGCGCCGCTACCCGGCTTTCGGGAACCTGGTTCCCCGCGACGTGGCATCGCGCGCGGCCAAAGAGCGCTGCGACGCCGGATTCGGTGTGAACGAAACCGGCCTTGCCGTGTTCCTCGATTTCAAGACTGCTATCGAACGTCTCGGCGAGGACGTTATCCGGGCCCGTTACGGTAACCTTTTCCAAATGTATGAGAAAATTACCGACGTTAACCCGTACCACGAGCCTATGATGATTTACCCGGCCGTGCACTACACGATGGGCGGAACATGGGTGGACTACAACCTTATGACCACCATACCGGGCCTCTACTCGATAGGCGAGGCTAACTTCTCCGACCACGGGGCGAACCGCCTCGGCGCTTCGGCCCTGATGCAGGGTCTTGCCGACGGTTATTTCGTGCTTCCCTACACCATAGGGGACTATCTATCTAAAGAGATTCAGTCGCCCAAAGTAGACATACACGCTCCGGCGTTCGACGAGGCGGAAAAGGCTATCAAGGCCAAAATCGAGAAACTGCTTTCCATCAACGGATCACAGTCGGTCGACGATATCCACAAGAAACTGGGTAACATCATGTGGGACAATGTGGGTATGGCCCGCTCTAAAGAGTCGCTCGAGAAGGCTATGGTCGAAATAAAGGCTCTTCGCGAAGAGTTTTGGAAGGATGTACGCGTGGCTGGGACGAACGACGAATTCAACCAGGAGCTCGAAAAAGCCCTCCGACTTGCCGACTTCCTTGAACTGGGCGAACTGATGGCCAAGGATGCCCTGAACCGCAACGAATCGTGCGGCGGCCACTTCCGCGTCGAGTACCAGACCCCCGAGGGCGAGGCCCTGCGTGACGACGAGAATTACTCGTACGTAGCCGTATGGGAATATAAAGGCGACAACGCCGAACCGGTGCTTCACAAGGAGCAGCTCGGATTTGAAGCCATCAAGGTAGCCCAAAGGAACTATAAGGACTAAACGGTTCGAACGTGCCACGGATGGGCCGCAAAGCCCGTCCGGAGGCAAGTGTCTAAAATATTTTAACGATTAGAAAAATGAATCTGACATTAAAGATATGGCGTCAGAAAAACGCCAAGGCAAGCGGAGCGTTCGAGACCTACACCGTAAAGGATGTATCGCCCGACAGTTCGTTCCTCGAAATGCTCGACATACTGAACAATAACCTTATCCACGAGGGTAAGGAGCCGATAGTGTTCGACCATGACTGCCGCGAGGGTATCTGCGGTATGTGTTCGCTACATATAAACGGCCGTGCACACGGGCCGGACAGCGAGATCACCACCTGCCAGCTCCACATGCGCAAATTCAAGGACGGGGATACCATCACCATCGAGCCGTGGCGCAGCGCCGCGTTCCCGGTGATCAAGGACCTCGCCGTGGACCGCAGCGCCTACGATAAGATATTGCAGGCCGGCGGTTTCGTCTCGGTGAACACCGGCGGGGTGCCCGACGGCAACGCCATACCCATTCCGAAGCCCGACGCCGACGAGAGTATGGATGCGGCGGCCTGTATAGGCTGCGGAGCCTGCGCGGCGACGTGCAAGAACGGTTCGGCCATGCTGTTCGTGGCGGCGAGGGTTTCGTCGCTTGCGAAACTTCCGCAGGGCCGCGTCGAGGGTTCGCTCAGGGCCAAGGCGATGGTCGCCAAGATGGACGAGCTGGGCTTCGGCAACTGTACCAACATTGGTGCCTGCGAGGCCGAGTGCCCGAAACTGATTTCGCTGACCCATATCGCCCGCCTCAACCGGGAGTTCCTGTCGGCGAAGTTCCAGGACTAAAGTACTTGATTTACGAAAGAGCGAGACGGCTCCCGTTAAAGAGGGCCGTCTCGCTCTTTTATTGAATAGCTTCACGGGGAAATTGGAGACTATCCGGCTCGCTGACACTTTAGTAAGTATTGAGTTTGTGTATTATTTATTGCAGGTATTTGAACGGAAAGACAGGCCGGGGAGACGAGTTCCAACTAATTTAGTAACACCTTAATATCTGACCTACATTACATTACAACCCGAAACAAGTATAACAATTCGCCCGTAGCACACAATATTTTATTAATTAGGATTATACAATAGAATCTTATTACCAAATAATAAGAGAATTAACCTAACTAAAAACTATCCAAATGAAAAGATTTCTATTTTATTTGTCGGTAGCCCTTACAATGGGTCTGCTGGCAGGCGGGTGTAACGATTCCGAAGACGAGGTACGGACCTGCACGGTTACCTTCGATTCGCAGGGCGGCAGCGAAGTTACCTCCCAGATCGTGGCGCAGGGAGGCAGGATTTCAAAGCCGACCGATCCGACCAGGGAGGGCTACACGTTCGCAGGTTGGTTCCGGGAATCGACCTTTGCAAACGAATGGGATTTCGAAAGCGACGTGGTAACATCCGATTTGACCTTGTACGCATACTGGCTGGACAACTCGGTCACCTATTACACCGTTTCGTTCCATACCGGAAGCGGCAGCCAGGTGGAAGACAAACTCGTTGCGGAGGGGGAAACCGTACCGCGGCCCGACGATCCGGAATTGGCCGGTTACTCGCTGGCCGGGTGGTTTACCGAAGCCGAATACGAATATGAGTGGGATTTCGAAAACGATGTGGTTACGGCCGATATGACCCTCTATGCAAACTGGGTTCCGGGCGACGAAACCAACAGCTATTTCGTAGCCGTGGGCGGGGACGACACCAATCCCGGCACCATCGATGCCCCTTTCGCATCGCTTAACCATGCCCTTTCCGTGGTCCAGCCGGGCCAGACCATCTATATCCGTGAAGGAACCTATTACATGACCAACGACGATATCACCCGCGAGGATAATACCTGGGTATACGTTTTCGACATATCCACCGCCGGTGGCAAAGTATCCGGAACGGCGGAAGCCCCGATCAATATCTGGGGTTACGAAGGTGAGCGGCCCGTAATCGACATGTCACGGGTGAGGCCGGAACCGGTGAAGAGGGTCATAGCATTTTATGTGGACCGGAGCTATTACCATTTCAAGAATTTCGAAATCGTGGGAACTCAGGTGGTAGTTACCGGCCATACCCAGTCGGAATGCTTCCGCAACGACGGCGGCAACTACAATATCTACGAGAATCTCGCGATGCACGACGGAATGGCTATCGGTTTCTACCTTACCAGGGGAATGAACAACCTTATCCTCAACTGCGACGCCTATAACAATTACGACAACTTCTCGGAAGGTGCCTACGGCGGCAACGTGGACGGTTTCGGCGCCCATGTACCCAATGCCAACCACGTGGGGAACGTCTTCCGCGGCTGCCGTGCATGGTGGAACAGCGACGACGGTTTCGACCTGATAAACTGTTTCGCTCCCGTGATATTTGAAAACTGCTGGTCCTTCTATAACGGCTACCAGCCCGGTACGATGGACAACGCCGGCGACGGTTCCGGGTTCAAAGCCGGGGGTTACGGCCTGAGCGGAGTTGTGACCATAGACGTAGTTCCGATGCATACCGTAAGGGGGTGCCTGGCATATTATAACCTCAACCAGGGTTTCTACTCCAACCACCACCTCGGCGGTATCGAGTGGTATAACAATACCGCAATGGCGAACCCGAGCAATTTCAATATGCTCAACCGGGACGCCCCTGAAAACGTGTACGACAGGCCGGAAGGCTATGGACACATTATAAAAAACAATGTTTCCTACGAACCGCGGCGCACCGGCCAGCACCTTATCAACATAGATTTCGACGAGTGCGAAGTGGGGATAAATTCGTTCTATCCGGTTGAGATGGACCTTACCGACGCCGATTTCGTAAGCCTCGACCCGGGCGAGCTTATGGCTCCCCGAAAGGCTGACGGAAGCCTTCCCGACATCGATTTCCTGCGCCCGGCTCCCGGCAGCCAGCTTATCGGCGCCGGGGAAGTGCTGGGCTTCGACTATACGGGAACAACCCTGGGTTGCTTCCAGTAAACCGACCTTATAAAACAACCCTGCCGGTTTCCCGGCAGGGTTGTTTTTTGTTAAGTAACTTACACGGGGATTCAAGTTAATCCCCACGGAGGTTGTTTAATAATAGGTTATTACCCGTGTATCCACCCGGTAAAGTTCGTCGTCGTCGCCGTAAGTGACTGTTCTTCTGGTCCAGTTGCCCGTTTCGTCGTATTCGTATGAATAGTTGAGAACCAGCTCGCCGTCTTCGCTACTGCGGGTATATGAGGTGAATTTACCGTCCTCGTCGTAGGTCACTGTTATTTCCAGCGACAGGCCTTCGTCTTCCGGACCGAACCCGTTAACGGTAATGAACTCGGTACGGTCGGCCGGGTATGCTATGGTGCGGACAATCTCCGAGCCGTCGCTCTTCTGGGTCTGTTTTACAACGCGGTCCCCGTCCCATTCGGTATCCACCTGCTGGTGCTTCACCCCGACCCCGCTGTAATAACCGGAGGAGACTTCCTTATTGCCTTTATACGTATACTTGTAGTAACTGAACATGCCGTCCTCGTCGAGGTTCTCCACCCGGGTTATCATCCCGCCCTTCCAGGTGTAGGTGCTCCAGAACGAGCCGTCCTGGTCGTGGTGGTCGGTATATACCGAGCGCACCATCCGGTCGTTATCGTCGTACTCGTATACAATGGTATAGTCTTCGTCTTCATCGATGTAGTCGAAATATTCGCGTGTAACGATTTTACCGTTCGGGAGGTAGTATGTGGCCATGACGTAGATTGTGTCCCCGGCCTGTCCTGCCGGGATACCCTCCAGATCGAGCGCGGTCTCGAGAATGGTGCGCGGACTTCCTTTCAGCTCGTGCCATTCCGAACCGAACCGGATTTTGTGTTCTTCCTGCTCTCCTCCGCAGGAAACGAGGGCCAATGCGCAGGCCATGACGCTAAGGGTAAATAATTTCTTCATACTTATACGGGTTTAAAATTTTATTTGGGGATACGAATTATAAAAAGGGAAGACCGCGGCAGGCCTTCCCCTCTCTGTTGCGGGCTTACCTTCCGGGCAAGCTGCCTTGCGGCGCTATTGCTTAATCCTCTCGTAATATTCGCGCGTACGCGTGTCCACCCGGATTTTCTCGCCGGTATTTATGAATAGCGGTACACGTATCGTAGCACCGGTATTTACCGTGGCGGGCTTCAACGAATTGGTCGACGCGGTGTCGCCCTTCACACCCGGCTCGGTGTACGTTATCTCCATCTCCACGATTGGGGGTAGTTCGGCCGAGAGTACGGTCTCCTTCTCGGTGTGGAACATAACCTCCACAATCTGGCCCTCCTGCATCAAATCGGCGTTGTTAATAAGGTCCTTGTTTATGGATATCTGTTCGAACGTTTCGGTATGCATGAAGTTACTGCCCATATCGTCGTCGTAGAGGAACTGGTAGGGCCGCCTCTCGACCCTCACCGGTTCGATTTTCTCACCGGCCGAGAAGGTATTGTCCACCACGCGGCCGTTCTCCAGGTTTTTGAGTTTGGTGCGGACGAAAGCGGGACCTTTGCCCGGTTTGACATGCTGGAATTCCACGATACTGTATGTTTTGCCGTTAAGCTCTATACACATTCCGTTCTTGATATCTGCGGTTGTTGCCATTGTATTGTTTTATTTGATAGTTCAGGTTGCAAAATTAGAAAAAATACCGTTACCGTACACACCCGGGCCGTACATTTGCCGGGAATTAAACGCCGGCGAGGAAGGTATTTAGCCCCGGTCGCCGTCCTGTGAACCCCACCTGTAACCCGTGGAACTGCCGGTCAGCAGGTCGCACAGCCTGTGGACGACCGTAAGGCAGAGCGCCTCGACTTCCGCAGGATGGGAATAAAACGACGGACTTGCGGGCAGGACCACCGCCCCGGCTTCGGAAAGGGCCGTAAGGTTGCGCAGGTGAATGAGCGACAGCGGCGTCTCCCGGACCACCAGGCAGAGCCTTCTCCGCTCTTTGAGCATAACGTCCGCAGCCCGGCCGATAAGGTTGTCGGAAATTCCGGCTGCGATGCGTCCGGCAGTGCCCATGCTGCACGGCACGACGGCCATAAAATCGTAGCGGGCCGAACCCGAAGCCGGCGGTGCGAACAGATCGTCGTGGGCATAATACCGTAACCGGCTGCCGGCAGCCGGAAGCTCGACCGCCTCATGCAGGGCCACCGCCCTTCCGTTGGGGCTGACAACCACGGCCAGCTCTCCCACGTCGGGATTTTTCAGCAGCTCCCGGATGGCAAGACGGGCGTATATCGAACCGCTCGCCCCCGTAACCGCAATTATGCCCTTGAGTTTTTCCATCGGTGTCAAAGTTCTATCGCCGCGCACTCCCACCCTTTTTCCTGTATGAACTCTATCACACGGGGGAGGGCGTAACGCATGTTGCGGCTCGATTTAGGCGAGTCGTGGAATACCACGATCGCGCCCGGGTAAAGGTGTTTGGTGACGTTGCGGACGCACTGGCGCCGGGAGACGTAGGGGCTGTAATCGCTGCTGAGTATATTCCACATTATCAGATCGTACCGTTCACCGAGAACCCTCGCCTGAGACGGTTTGATTCGCCCGTACGGCGGACGGAACAACTGCCCGGGTATAAACTGTGCGGCGAAATCCACATCCTCCACGTAACGCCGGAGGCTCATCTGCCACCCCTTCTGGTGGCTGTATGTGTGATTACCCACGGCATGGCCCGCGTCGAGTATCTTTCGGAAGGTCTCCGGATGCTGCTCCGCGTTTTTGCCGAGGCAGAAGAAGGTGGCCCGGGCACCGTATTTGCCGAGGGTTTCCAGTATCCACTCGGTATTGCCGGGTGTGGGACCGTCGTCGAACGTAAGGAACACCTTACCGTCCCCTTCCAGTTCCCAGACGAGGGAAGGCATGAGTTTCCGGAGGAAGGAAGGCGGTCGGAACAGCATAATTTCCGGCGGTAAGGATTAAGGTACGGGAAGCGCTCCCGGGGTGGAACGGCCGCACGTTAACGGCCCGGCCAGCCACAAAGTTAAAATCCTTACCGGTTTTTGCCAAAGTATTTGTCAAAAGAGATATCTTTGTAATCATCCACACCGAACAAAAGATATGGATATGAAAAAGTTATTGGTATACATAACGGTTTGCCTGCTTTGCACGGCGTTCTGGTCCTGCAACGAAAAAGAGAAAAAATACAAGCCCGGCTCAATAGGTTCGGCCTACGAACTAGTGCTTGTATGCGACAACGCCCGGTGGGAAGGCGCGCTCGGCGACACGCTGAGGTCTATTCTGCTGGAACCGGTGGATCATATTAACTCGTACGAACCTATATTCGACGTTTACCGTATCATTAACCTTACGGACCTCCACCGGAAAAACCGTAACATTATGGTAGTAACGGTGGACCCCGAGTACACCGAGCCGTTCCTGGTAGCCCAGTACGACGTGTACGCCCAGCCGCAGATAGTGATAAACCTCGCCGGTCCGGACAACGAGTCGGTTATCTCCTACATTTCGGAATACCGCGAGAACCTCACCAACACCCTCGAAGCCGCCGAGCGGGACAGGGACATGAACTATAACCGCCAGCACGGGGACAAGAATATCCCAAGGGAGATATACGACAAATTCGGGGTGGAGGTCGAACTGCCCTACGGCTACAAGGTGCGCAATACGCTGGACGATTTTATGTGGATATCGTTCGAGTATCCCACGGCAAGCCAGGGCGTAATCATTTACAGTTATCCGTACACCGACCGGGAGAATTTCACGGTGGACTCGCTGCTTTATTACCGTAACAAATTCACGGCTCTCATTCCGGGCGAGAACCCCGGGTCCCACATGACCACATACACCTACGAAGACTATAAACCCGAGCTGACCCACCTGCGACTGGACAACGGCCGCTACTGGGCCGAAATGCGCGGGTTCTGGGATGTGGAGGGCGATTATATGGGAGGCCCGTTCGTGAGTTATTCCACCCTGGATACCGATACCCGCCGGGTGGTTACGTTCGATTTTTACGTCTTCTCACCGGACAAGCCCAAGCGCAACTACCTGCGGCAACTGGAGCACCTTATCTATGCGGTAAGGTTCCCGTCCGACGCTACGGCGGTAGCGATGCAATAGGCCGTTTTTATTACCTTTGCGCCTCAAGGTTCAACAAACTCTAAAAAAAACAAGATGAAAGTCGCGATAGTCGGCACCAGCGGTGCCGTGGGGCAGGAATTGCTCAAGCTGCTCGACGAGCGGGCGTTCCCGCTCGATGAACTGGTGCTGTTCGGTTCGGCCCGCAGCGCGGGTACCCGGTACGCTTTCCGTGGAAAGTCTTTAACGGTATGGGAACTGGAGCACAACGACGATTTCAAGGGTATAGATATAGCTTTCGTCTCGGCCGGCGCATCCACCTCTAAGGAATTCGAAAAGACCATAACCCGCCACGGCACGCTTATGATCGATAACTCCAGCGCCTTCAGGATGGACGAAGACGTCCCCCTCGTGGTGCCGGAGGTCAATCCGCGCGACGCGGTAAATCCGCCGCGCCGGGTAATCGCCAACCCCAACTGCACCACCATCCAGATGGTGGTGGCCCTCAAAGCCATAGAAGAGATATCGCATATCAGAAGGGTACACGTCTCGACCTACCAGGCGGCCAGCGGAGCCGGCGCGGCGGCCATGCGGGAACTCGACGAGCAGTACCGCGCAATCTGCGAAGGCACCGAGCCGAAGGTCGAAAAATTCGCTTTCCAGCTCGCCAACAACCTGATTCCGCAGGTGGACGTCTTCACCGACAACGGTTATACGAAGGAGGAGATGAAGATGTACCACGAGACGCGCAAGATAATGCACTCGGATATAGAGGTCAGCGCGACCTGCATACGCGTGCCCATCCAGCGCGCCCACTCGGAAAATATCTGGGTCGAGACCGAGCAGCCGGTGACGGTGCAGCAGGCCCGCCACGCCTTCTGCAACGCGGAGGGCATAGTCCTGATGGACGACCCCGCAGCTAAAAAGTACCCGATGCCTTTATTCCAGGCGGGGCAGGACCCGGTGTTCGTGGGCCGTATCCGGCAGGACCTCACCAACCCGAACGGCCTTACATTCTGGTGCGTCAGCGACCAGATTCGGAAAGGAGCGGCACTCAACGCCATTCAGATCGCCGAATACCTGATAGCCAACGGGCACTGCGGGTAAACCTCGACGCCGTGTTTCGCAACGTCGGGAAACTCCGGACCCGATAATAAGAACTCCCCCGCGGCCGGCCGCGGGGGAGTTCTTATTTCAGCCTTGCGCGGCCCCGGGCCGGAAGACTCAATCGCGGTATGCGGCAAGCACTTCGCGTAGGGTTGCGGTAAGCGGTTCCACCGAAAGCGGTTCTCCCGTGGCGCCGAGCATCCATGCGCCGGGCGTAAGGCGACCCTGCCGGAATATACGCTCCACTTCGGTTGCGAAATCCTTCCCTTCCAGATGATTTTCGAGCTGAAACTCTATCAGCTGCCCGAAGGCGTAGGCCGAGAGGTAGAGCGGATAATTTATCATGTGGGAATAGACGGCAAGTATAGTTTGGTCGCGGGTGCCGAAAACCGGAGCGTAATAGTCGTTCCAGACCTCTTTGGCTATATTTATGACCTCCTTTTTCAACTCCTCGTCCGTCGCCCCGGGATTTGCGTAGAGCCATTGCCACATGCGGATATCGACCAGCGACACGCCGCAGATTTCGTACAGGCTCCAGGCCTTATCGAGAACGTCCGTCGCACGGGCCTCTCCGTCACCACCGCCGCCCATACCGAGAATATCCAGGTCGCGCTTCTGGAACACGAACGCAAGGGCTTCGGTAAAGGCCGTGTTCGGCACACCGCTCAGCATATAATAGTCGACGTCGTAGAGCGAAATAGTCTGCTCCACGTTGTGCCCGAATTCATGGATTGCGATGTTGTAACCTTTGTAGTCCAGCCCTGAGTCGGGTATGCGGGTGCGGAGCCTCGACAGGCTTCCCTTGCGGGCTGCACCGAGGGCGTGCCCGGAGCCGCGGGCGTCGTCCACGGCGATGCGTGCGGCGAGGTATTCCGCCCTTTCGGGGCTGAACCCGAGCGTGGTGAGTATATTCGGCAGGTCGTCTTCGAAGGCCTGGGCGTCGGGATAACGCGAGCGGGTAATATCGCTCAGCATATCCTCGTCGAGCGAACTCCGGGCTTTGAAGCCGTCGTACCAGATATCGAACGCCTCCAGAGGACGGCCGGTACGGCGGGCTATTATTTCACCCACCTCCCTCAACTCCGGGGTAGCGAGGTAGCCGGTAAGCAGCGACACCACCTCCGCCTCACTTATCTCCATTTCCCGGTTGAAGTGGCGGTCTATGGCGTACTCACCCGGTTTGTCGTAGCGGCGCAGTTCATGGAAATTATCCAGCACACGGCGGTATCGTTCCGTTCCTTCCGGCTCCAGGGAGACGGGTTCTCCACCCAGGAAAGTTTCGTTACTGTAGGGATTCCACTCAAAGGTGTCCGAATTTATAACCTGTCTCGGTATCTCCTGCGAAACGATGCGATTCATCACCTGGTGCACCATCCGCTGTTTTTCGACCCCGTCCGGGCGGCCGTAGTTCGATTTTATCTCGTCGCGCAGGTTCCAGTGCGAGAGGAGCACCATATCGTCGGGGAACAGCTTACGGCCCTTCTCGTCCACGAGGGCGCCCATGTAGATATTGTAATTCGATATGTAGATTTCACCGCGGGCGTAGGCGTCTGAAGCGGTTTCGCCCACCCCTTCGGGGTCTCG
The DNA here is from genome assembly GCA_021202985.1 of Alistipes sp. Taxonomy (GTDB): domain Bacteria; phylum Bacteroidota; class Bacteroidia; order Bacteroidales; family Rikenellaceae; genus WRDF01. The sequence goes on along the minus strand of JAJQCA010000049.1, from coordinate 39,111 downwards.
GTGCGCGAACACGTCGCCCAGCCGCGCGTAAGCCCATGCGAGGCGGTCGTCGCCGAGGGCGTTCTTTTCTTCGAGCGGGATTTCCGGGAAATTGAGACCGATATGGAACGCCGTCTTATTGCGGAACATATCGTCCTTGAAATGCCTGCCCGGGTCGTACGCCGTGAACTTGCGGTCTATCTCGAATTCCGGCCCGTCGTCGATGGTTGTGAACCACTGGAGGCTGACAGCCATATCGGTCGTATAGCCGTAAACGGCCTCGAGGTACGAACTTATCCTTTCGAAGACCTGCCGCTTCTCTTCCCCGTCTGCGATGAAATGGATTTTGCAGAAATTACAGAACTCTTCGTCGCTGCCGTCGCTCTCGCGCCACTGCCCCGCGATCTGTCGAACGCCCCGTGCGAAGTCGTCCCGGAGGGCCGGCTCGTCGAAACCGGCAATCAGCATTTCGACCGTTTCGGGCGATACGGCCTGGGCCGTAAGGGTTATAAAAAAGAGGATGGAAAAAGCAATTAATCTTTTCATGGCTGACGGGATAAATGTTTTACGGTGTGAAAGTAATAATATTTTTCCGTCCGGCCGGCAGGCGGCCCGGCAAACGAAAGCGCCCGCGGGTTGCGCCACAGGATGCGGAACGCTACGTGCCCGGTATTTCGATTTATGCACCCCGGGCACCACGGCGGGACCGTTACAGGCTGCACGGCGTCGGTGTGGCCTGCCGGGATTTGAATTCCGGCACATTCCGGCCGGCTTTACGGCTTCAATGTAATGTTCACAGTGTGTTTATTCTAAATCCGAACTTGTAGAAAAATTAACCGCGGAAAAATATTATCTTTGCGGGTCCGGCGGTTAAAATAGAATTATCACAAGCCTGCTTTATAACCCCGTGCCGGAGTCAGGCAGGCGCAATTAAAATAAAATGGAGAAGAAGCAGAATAATCCCGTAGACCTTCCGAAACCCGACTACCTGTTCGAAGTAAGCTGGGAAATATGCAATAAAGTCGGCGGCATCCATACCGTAATAGCCACCAAGGCCCTGTCGGTATTGGAAGCGGTCGGCCCGGAACGCTATATACTTATCGGCCCGGACGTAAGCCGGGAAGAGGCCAACCCCGAGTTCGAAGAGGATACCGAGCTGCTGAAGGCATGGCGCCAGCACGTGTATAACGAGGGTATCCGCATCAGAGTGGGCCGTTGGAAAATAAAAGGCAGCCCGATTGCTGTACTGGTGGACTTCTCGTCCTTCTTCGCCACAAAAGACGACGTGCTGAAATTCATGTGGGAAACCTACCGGGTGGACTCTATCAGCGGCCAATGGGATTACATAGAGCCGGTACTTTTCGGTTACGCGGCCGGAAAGGTTATAGAGAGTTATATCGAGACCTTCTGCTCGTCCACCGATCGTGTTGTCGCCCACTTCCACGAATGGATGACCGGGAGCGGAGGCCTATACCTCCAGAAATACTCTCCCTACACAGCGACGGTTTTCACCACCCACGCCACAATACTCGGCCGCACCCTGGCAGGTAACGGGCAGCCGCTTTACAGCAATTTGCCCCGTTTCATCCCGGACGACTCGGCCCGCAAATACAACATAGTAGCCAAACATTCGCTCGAAAAAACGGCGGCCGCCGAATTCGACTGCTTCGCCGCGGTGAGCGACATTACGGCCCGAGAATGCAAGTACCTGCTCAGCAAGGAGGTCGACATCGTCACCCCGAACGGTTTCGAGGACGACATCGTATGGAAAGGCGCGGAACTCGAAGCCAAGCGTAAGGAATCACGCGGCCTTATGATACGGGTGGCCGAAGCGTGCCTGGGCATCAAATACGACAAGGACCCGCTGATAGTCGGTACCAGCGGGCGTTACGAATTCAAAAACAAAGGCATAGACGTACTGCTCGAGTCGCTGAAAAAAGTGGCCTCCGACGCAGGCGACCGTCCGGTGCTCGCCTACATCACCGTGCCTGCCGGCAACAACGGCCCGCGCCGCGACCTTCAGGCCCACCTCCGGGACGGGAGCCCCATCGACACCACGCTTTACCGGCACACCACGCACTACCTTGCAGGCTGGGACCCCATCGTGGAGGCTATGAAAGGGAGTATACTCACACATTCGGACTCCAAGGTGCAGGTGATATTCGTGCCCTCCTACCTCAACGGCGACGACGGGATTTTCAACCTGCCGTACTACGACCTGCTGGCGGGTATGGACGTTACCGTATTCGCTTCATACTACGAGCCGTGGGGTTACACACCGCTCGAGAGCGTGGCGTTCTCCGTGCCGACCGTGACCACGAGCCTTGCCGGCTTCGGCCTGTGGGTCGACCGCCATAACGCCGGCCACGAGGGTATCGACGTAATCGAGAGGACCGACGATAACGACGGGTACGTTATCGACCGTATCGCCGAAGAGATAAAGCGTTACGCTGCGATGGACGCCAAGGCATACGCCAAGGCCCGCGCCTCGGCGCTCGAAATATCGAAGACCGCCCTGTGGAAAAACCTCGTGGAGTTCTACTGGCAGGCTTACAGCAAGGCGATAGACAATTCGGTTTCGCGGACCAATAAGGTTAAGTACGAAGGCGGCGGCGCCCACTACGAGCAGATAAATTTCGTGCGCCAGCAGTTGGTTAGCAACACCCCTACATGGACCCGCATCATGATAGAAAAGTCGCTTCCCGACAGGCTTCACCCGCTGGAAGTGCTCTCGCGCAACCTCTGGTGGTCGTGGACCTCGGGCGCGCACGAACTGTTCGAATATGCCGACCCTCAATTGTGGGCCGAGAGCGAACGCAACCCGATCGTGCTGCTCGACAGGCTGAGCCTCGGCCGTGTGAAGGAACTGGAAGCGGACAAGGAGTTCCTCGCCAAGATGGACGCCGCGTACGAAATTTTCAACGCCTACATGGCCGAGAAAAAAACTGCCAAAGCTCCTAAGATAGCTTACTTCAGCATGGAGTACGGCCTGCACAGTTCGCTGAAAATCTACTCGGGCGGCCTCGGGATACTTGCCGGCGACTACCTGAAGGAAGCCAGCGACAAGAACGTACCGATGGTGGCCGTGGGCCTGCTGTACCGCTACGGCTATTTCACTCAGAAGCTGTCGGCGCAGGGCGAGCAGGAAGCGGGTTACGAACCGCAGAACTTCGCCAAGCTGCCTATCACCCCGGTAAGGGACGAGGAGGGTAACTGGAGTACGGTATTCCTCGTGTTCCCGGGCCGTACGGTAACAGCCCGTATCTGGAAATGCGAGGTCGGCCGCACGGACCTCTACCTGCTCGACACCGACCACGACCTCAACCTCGACGAGGACCGCACGATAACCCACCACCTTTACGGCGGCGACTGGGAGAACCGCCTCAAACAGGAACTCCTGCTCGGTATCGGCGGTATACGCGCCCTGAACACCATGGGCATAAAACAGGATGTGTACCACTGCAACGAAGGGCACGCCGCACTGATAGGCATAGAGCGTATCCGCAACCTTGTGAATAAAACCAAACTCTCGTTCAGTGAGGCGCTCGAAGTTGTGCGCAGCTCGTCGCTCTTCACCACACACACGCCGGTACCGGCGGGGCACGACGCCTTCCCCGAGTCGATGATAAGGCAGTACATGTCGCACTATCCCGACCGGCTCGACATCACCTGGGACCAGTTCATCAACCTTGGCCGCGTCAACCCGAACGACCCGAACGAGAAGTTTTCTATGAGTTACCTCGCGTCGAACCTTTCCCAGGAGGTGAACGGGGTGAGCTGGCTCCACGGCGAGGTGAGTAAGGATATCCTCGGCGGCATGTGGCCGGGTTACTTCAAAGACGAACTTCATATCGGGTACGTTACCAACGGGGTCCACTTCCCGACATGGACCGCGCCCAACCTGCGCAAACTCTACCTGCGCTACTTCCCCGAAGGGTTCACCCAGAAGGACTACGATATACCGGCCTGGCAGAAGGTGCACGAGATTGCCGACGACGAGCTGTGGAAAGAGCGCATGTACCTTAAGGAGAAACTTATCCGCCATATCCGCAGGCGCCTTACCGACCCGCAGCAGATGCTGTTCGCATCGCCGGGGCAGATTGTGAGGATAATCGACTCTCTCCGCCCGGACGTGCTGACCATCGGTTTCGCCCGCCGTTTCGCCACTTACAAACGGGCCCACCTGCTGTTCACCAACCTCCAGAGGCTGGAGCAGATTGTGAACAACCCCGAACGCCCCGTGCAGTTCGTATTCGCCGGCAAGGCGCACCCGAACGACAAGCCGGGTCAGGACCTTATAAAACGCATAGTGGAGGTATCGGCCATGCCGCAGTTCGCCGGTAAGGTGATATTCCTCCAGAACTACGATATGGATATCGCCCGTAAGATGGTGCAGGGCGTGGACGTATGGCTGAACACCCCCACCCGTCCGCTCGAAGCCTCGGGTACGAGCGGCGAGAAGGCCGTAATGAACGGCGTTATGCAGTTCAGCGTGCTCGACGGTTGGTGGGTGGAAGGTTGCAAGGAGGGCGCCGGATGGATGCTCCCGATGGAAAGGACCTATACCGACCAGAATTTCCAGAACCAACTGGACGCCGAAATGATCTATACCACCATAGAGGAGCAGATAGTGCCGATGTACTACAACCGCACGTTCGGCAACGTTCCCCACCAGTGGATACAGAGCATGAAGAACTGTATTTCGGACATCGCTTCGAACTTCACCACAAACCGGATGCTGCGCGATTACGAAGAGAGGTTCTACGGCAAGCTCTACGAACGCAACCGCCTGGTGACGGCGAACGATTATACGCTCGCCCGCGAAATCGCCGCCTGGAAGCGTAAAGTCAGCAACGCTTGGGACAAGGTGCGCGTGGTGAGCGTCAACCAGTCGGATATGGGCAAGGCGGCCGTGATGCTCGACTCGCCGTACACGGTGGAAGTCGTGGTGGATATCGACGGGCTTAGGCCGGAAGATATCGGTGTGGAACTGGTAATGGCCAAGCAGATAAACGACGCATCGGACGTGCAGGTGAGCGAACGCCATCCGCTAAAATTCGTAGGCCAGAAGGGTAGCAACGCTACCTATAACCTCGAAATGATGCCTTCGGGAACCGGTACGTTCGACCTCGCGGTACGCGTCTACCCCCGGAACGAGAAACTGCCGCACCGCATGGACTTCGCGCTCGTGAAGTGGGCGTAGCGTTACGGACCGCTACTTACGTATAAAGTCGGGTAGCGGAAATCGCATAAGTTTTATCCCGACAAGGGACAGCGACGGTGGTCGCTGTCCCTTGTTGCCCCCCGGCCCGGGGCATTCCGCCGGTTTCCGTGAATAAACCGCCGGGCAGGGATAACGGCGGCCTTTTATTCGTATATTTGGACCGTTCGACAAACCATCTGGTTCTAATTATGAAAAAATCCGGAATGATTGCCCTATGGGTACTGCTTGTGTTGGCATGCAGCGACGGTAAGGACGACTTCGGTCTCGAAGCCACCGGTGCCGACCTTTACGTATCGGAAGTTGCCTACATTGGTATTTCGGGAAGCGGGAACTACATCGTCTCGGTTTCGGATGAAGATGTAGTCGGGGCGGAAATAATAAACTCGGCCATCCTATCCATACGCACATCCCACCCGTTCGTGGTAAGCCTCTCGGCCCGTAGCCGGGGCACGGCGGCCGTAACGGTCACCGACAAAGCGTCGGGCCGCACCCGGGACATCCGGGTTGTGGTTCGTGAGGCGGGGCTTGTGTTGTCGATGTACGATATTGCCTACACGGTCGCTACCCCGGATACCGGATTGGCCCGTGAGATTGCCGGCAAGATTGAAGAGGAAGTGCCCTTTCCCGGGCCGCACCATTATGTTCTTACATCCGGAACAGGCAGCGTAATGTATTCGGTGCTAAATAACGAGGTTACCGGACAAAGGAAAATACACCATGATACCGGCGGGAACGGAATTTACCTTTTTATAGATTACGGCGAGGGAGGGACCCGCAGGCTGCAGCTCGACGAGGGCGGCACCGGAAGCGGAGTGTACCTCGATTTTTTCGGTTTGGATTCGGGCCACGCCGGGACCCGTAACGAGATAACGATCCACTTCGTCCGGTTCGACGAGGAGCTTACCTCGCGCTACCGCGGTATGTACCCGGGGACGGAGATAAACGAAGTAACCGCCACCTACACACTGCTTTTGGATTACGGCAAAGTACCGGACGATGAATAAAACGGATAACTTAATTCGCTTACGATAATGAAGCACACCAAACTTTTGTTAACATTGGCCGCAGCGGCGTGCCTGTGGGCATGCGGCGACGACAAGGAAGACGGCGAAGTTACTTTCGCCCTCGAAATTTACGAAATCGGCATCCTCGAAGGAGTATCGCCCGCATCGGTTAAGATTACCGCGGGGAGCAAAGAGTACGAACTGAAGGTGTCGGACCCGTCCGTCGCCGACGCGGAAGTGGTATTCGGGGAAAATTACGAATACGGGGCCGTGAGAGTAACGGGTAAAACCGAAGGCACCGCCACGGTGACCGTAACCGATATCGTGCTCGGGCAGCAGGAGACACTGGAGGTTCTGGTATACGAACCGGGCGTAGAGTTATGGCTCGACTACTTCGTGCCGGAAATTAACTGTTCGGACGAATCGACCGAAAAAGCCATCAACGAAGATATTTCCAAAAACATGGCTTTCCGGTATGATTGCTATTACCTGCTTTCGCGGGAAGAACGCGGAATATTTTACGGCTACAACCGTGAGGGGAGCGTTGCGGATAGCCGGTTCAGCCACCGTACGGAGGGCAACAGCATCTACCTCGAAATAGCGTCGGAAGAGGTGGACGGCTCTGAAATCCGGACCCTGAAGATAATCGAAGAAGCTTCGGACGCCCTGACTTTTTATACAGCGTTCTTCAGGCTGGGGCAGTTTGCCGGAACACGGGCCAGCCTGCCTTCGCAAAGGGAACCGGCGGTCGCTTACTCGGAGGACCTGACGGAGTATTACCGGACGGTATATCCCGATGAGGGAATCAAATCGGTCAAAGCAAGTTACCGGATGATATTCAATTACGCGGCCTTCAACACCAGGTATCCCGGCAATTAATCGTTTATCCTCGTGATGGAAGCCCCGAGGGCGTTAAGGCGGCCGTCGATATTCTGGTAACCGCGGTCTATCTGCTCCACATTCTGGATACGGCTTTTACCCTCGGCCGACATGGCCGCAATCAGCAGCGCCACACCTGCGCGGATATCGGGCGACGACATGCTCGTGCCGCGCAGTTTTATTTTATGGTCGTGGCCTATGACGGTGGCCCGGTGGGGGTCGCACAGGATTATCTGCGCTCCCATGTCGATAAGCTTATCCACGAAGAACAGGCGGCTCTCGAACATCTTCTGGTGTATGAGCACCGCGCCGTTGGCCTGTGTGGCCACCACAAGGAAAACCGACAGCAGGTCGGGCGTAAGTCCCGGCCACGGGGCGTCGGCAATGGTCATTATCGAACCGTCGAGGAAGGTATCTATCTCGTAGTGCTCCTGACGGGGTATGTAGATATCGTCGCCGCGCTGCTCGAACCGTATTCCCATCCGGGCGAACTGGGCCGGGATAATCCCGAGATTCTCGAATGAGACGTTTTTAATCGTAAGCTCCGAGCGTGTCATGGCCGCGAGGCCGATAAAACTACCCACCTCTATCATATCGGGAAGAAGGCGGTGCTCCGTCCCGCCGAGCGAATCCACACCCTCGATGGTAAGCAGGTTGGAGGCGATACCGGAAATCCTGGCGCCCATACGGTTGAGCATTTTGCACAGCTGCTGGAGGTACGGCTCACAAGCGGCGTTATAAATAACTGTTTTGCCGGGAGTGAGCACGGCGGCCATCACTATATTGGCGGTACCGGTCACCGAAGCCTCGTCGAGCAGCATATAGGTGCCCTTCAGCTCGCGGCCCTCCACGGCGAAGAAACCGTCCGCGATATCGAAATTGAACGTGGCCCCAAGCTTCTGGAAACCGATGAAGTGGGTATCGAGCCGGCGGCGGCCTATCTTGTCCCCGCCCGGCTTGGGCAGGTATCCGACACCGAACCGGGCCAGCAAAGGCCCTATTATCATCACCGAGCCGCGAAGTTTGGAAGCACGTTTTTTATAATCCTCCGTGAGCAGGTAGTCCAGGTCCACGTCATCCGCGCGGAACGTGTACTTACCCGTATCGTGCCTGGTAACCTTAACACCCATGCGCCGCAGAAGTTTTATAAGCTCCATTACGTCCACGATTTCCGGTATATTGCCGACGGTAACCTCTTCCGGCGTAAGCAGTACGGCACAGAGTATTTGAAGGGCCTCGTTCTTCGCGCCCTGCGGTTCTATATCCCCGCGGAGGGTGTGCCCCCCGGTAACTTCGAATATCGCCATATCGGTAATTTTAAGCCTAAGATAGTAATAATTCCCCAATCGGACCGGCACCGCCCGCCGCCCGGAAAAAATTTCCGGCCGGGCGCACATCCGCCCGCTAAATCCGTATCTTTGGAGTACATACCCTTGAATATGAAAACAAAAATTCTTGCGGCCTTAATCACAATGGCCACCATGCTCGGTGCATGCAGCGACGGCGATGGAGAAGACGGTTGGTACGACCGAATCCCCGACGGAGGCAGCTTCGTGAGGGCTAATACCGTAAGGTTCTATTACCTTGACTCGGACGGCGGCAGCCTGATAGACCCGGACGACCCGGCTACTTTTCCGGTATCCCTCGGGCGGGAACTCGAGAACCCTTTGGAAAATACCGGGGACTTCAGCGGCGATACCGGATTTTATAACGGCAACCATAACTACATAAGCTACGACCAGGAGGAAGGTCTCTACTATTGCATGATGAGTGCCTACGGCGACGAGAGGCAGGGCAGCTTCTCGTGGCCCGTTTATGTCGGCGGCGAGACCGATATCATGGAGGCGGTTTACAGGTATACCGACAAGGACGTAGTTGGCGGGAGGTACTGGGCAAAGATCATTTCGTGGAAATACAACGGCACTAACTTTTACAACGACGACGACGAACACTACAAAAAAGTGTTCATCACCAAATCCGACGGGAAAACCACCGTAACCCTGAAACGGCCCTAATCGGTACCCCCGGGGAGTAGTGCCGGTTAAAGAAAGAGGGTGTGTGTGATTAATTTCACACACACCCTCTTTTTATCAGTAGCATCCGGGGGATTGTGCCATGGGTACTTTTATGCACCCTGCTGACTGCCGGGTAAGGGATTAAAGGTTCGCCTTAACGGCCTCTATCAACTCCCGGTACTCCTCGTCCGACGGGTAAACCTTGCCGGGGTTCATCGTAAAAGTGCCGCCGTAATCGGGACCGTCTATATATTTCGGGACGAGGTGGAAGTGCAGGTGGGAGAGCTTGTCGGAATAGGCCCCGTAGTTTATCTTCTCCGGTTTGAATGCCTTGTCCATAGCCCGGGTCACGCGAACCACGTCGGCCATAAAGGCGTTACGCTGCTCGTCGTCCAGCTCGAAAAGGTCGTTCACATGGTCCTTATACGCCACCAGGCAACGTCCGCGGTAGGTTTGTTCCTTAAAAAGGAAGACGCGGGAGACCTCCAGCCCGGCTATTTCTATCATAAGGTCGTGCAGGGTCTCGTTGTTCTGGCAATACAGGCAGTCTTTAGGGTCGCTCATCATGGTTTTAAGTTTTAAGTCAGGGAGTAAAGATAACAAACTTAGCCGATTATTCGAACAGTCCGCCCGCAACGCTTGCCGTTCACCGGCCCGGGGACTTCCCATTTGCAGAATCGTGACCTCATCCGACACGGAACAGATACCGACTGAACCGATTTACCGTATTTTACGGATAAGCATGCCGTAATTAGTTACCGGAACGCCCGCCGTCGCCGCCCGGCGAATCCGGTTGCGCAGTTGCGTGCGGGTGACCATACAACCCCCGCATTGTACCATAAGGGAGTAACCGGCAAGGTCGTCCGGCAATGGCGACAGCCCCGAAATGTGGGTGAACCGCAATTCGCGGCCGGTAAATTCCCGCAGCCATGCCGGTATTTTAACCCGCCCTATATCGTCGCAGCTTACCCGGTGGGCGCAGCTTTCGGCGATAAGCACCCGGTCGCCGTCACGCAGGCGGCCGACCGCCCCGAGACCTTCGGTATAGAGTTTCATATCGCCTTTGGCCGCGGCGAGCAGTATACTGAACGTGGTTACCTCTATCTGCGGCGGAACCGAGCCGCGGACCTCCCGGTAAACCTGCGAATCGGCAACCACCAGCCGCGGGGAATGGCACATCCGGAGCGCACCTGAGAGCTGCCCGGGCTGGACAACCACTGCCGTGGCTCCGCGGTCGAGCGCTTCGCGCACCGCCTGCATCTGCGGGAGAATCATCCGGCCGGCCGGGGCTTCGCTGTCTATCGGGCACACCAGTATAACCGTGTCGCCGGCATCCACCAGCCCGGCAAACATTTCCGCCGGACGGACGGCATTGGCCGGCAGGGCCGATTTTATCAACCCGGTAAGCTCTTCATGGTGGGCCGGTGTCGCGCTCGAAATATCAAAAGCCGCAGTGCCTGCCCCGGTTCCGGGAGGCGCGGCCCTGCACGGCCCGGTACCGGTATGCAGGTTTTGCAAAGCGATGAACGGAACGCCTGCCTCCCGCAGCTGAGCGGCCATAACGTCCTCCGGTGCACCCCATTCGGTATAGACTATAATCGCAAGGTCCGATTGCAGGACGGCCTCACGGGTCCGGCGGATTCTCTCGGCGGCGAGGGCCGAAGAGTCGTCGATACCGCCCGTGTCGATAAAAACCACGGGTGAGAAACCTGTAATCTCGTACGATTTGCGGACAAGGTCGGTAGTCGTTCCCTGCCGGGGCGAGACTATGGCAGTATCGGTGCCGGTGATAAAATTGAGCAGTGTGCTCTTACCCGCGTTGCACCGCCCGAATATTCCTATATGGGGCTTTTTTTCCCTGCCTGCCGCAATTTTTGCCATACTTCCGGAACGTCAATAGAAAAGACCTTTGCGGTTGAAAACCGCCAGCCCGAAGTTAAAGGTCATAAACCAGTTGTTGCGCCGTGTGTCGTATTTGGACACAGACAGGCTGATAGGCCCGAGGAAAGTCTGGTAAACCAGCGAACCGTCGAAGATGGTTCTTGTCCGCTGCCGGATACTCTCCTTAACCCCGTCGTAGTTGTCGGGTATGAATACGTAAGCACTCATCTTGAGGTAAAACGACGGGGTGAATTCGAACGTCGGCATCAACCCGGCGGCCACGTAAGTCTCGCTGTGGAACTCCTTCATATAGATAATCCGGCTGTGGGGCGTGGGGGTGAACGCCGGCGAGGAGATGTTGGTGGCGTATTCGTTTCCGAAGTTGGGGTGAGTGGTCGCTACCCCTTCGAAAAGGTAACCCCACGAGAACCATTTTACGGGCGGGGTGCGGAAATACTGTTCGCGTGAGAACTTGGCGCCGTACCACTGCCGCTTACGGGACATACGGCTTTGGCCGAGGTCGTTGCCGCTCGTGCCGGGTTTGAAATACTCGATGCCCCGGACGCCGATAACCGAGAAGGTCTGCCGGACTCCGCGCGTTGGGTACATGGCGTAGTTCATCTTTCGCCAGTCCATTTCGAGTTGAAGGCCGCCGTAGACGAACCGGGTACGGTCCATCGTATCGGCCGACTCGTATCCCGCCTGCTGGAAATAGCGGTATTCGTTACGCCCCCCGTTCATTCGCAGCGATACAACCGAATGGCGGCCGACAGGGGTCCCGAGGGCGACGGTACCGTAATGGTCGTCGAATTTGGAATAGGTGATATCGTTTCCTTTGGTAAGGAAGCCGTAGTTGGATTTGAAATAGTTGTAAAAGTTCATGGAACCGCCGTAACCGAAATAGACGGGCCTCGTGGCGAGAAAGAAATCGACCCGTCCCCGGGCGGCGGCCGAGCTGTAAAATGAACTGAAATAGCCGTCGAGGTTCCAGCTCGAAGCCACGCGCGACAGGTATTTCAATTCCATACCCACGTAGGCCTGGTTCAGCGCCGTGGAGGAAACGTTGCCTCCGGCCATAATCCGGAAACTGGGTTTGGCGGTAAGGTACAGTGCAGCGTCGTACTTCCCGGTTTCGGAATTGTAGGTAAACGAAGGGTATTGCCCGGTCATTTCGCCCTCGGCGATAAGTTTATAGTATCCCCGCTCGAGGTCGTCGAAATCGTAACCTTTCTCCTGCGCCGCGCGGCCGTAGCCGAGGGTTTTCTCGACATATTCCACCTGCTGCGGATTCAGGCCGTCCACCCTCAGCGAACCTATCAGGTTTCCCGGGGTGCGGGAGGCGAACTCTTCCCTTTTCCGGGCCAGTTCCCCCGGCGGCACCCGGCGGCGGATGGTGCCCTTTATTACGGGCATGGCCCTCACGGCGTCCTCGTAACCGGCCTCTATCAGGCTGACGGCACGGGCGAAGTCCATGGTGGTGACCCCGGAAAAGTCGCGCGAAATTATGATGTCGCTTTCCCGCGGGAGGGAGTAGTCCGTATGAATGGTGGTGATGGTAAACACCTGATCGATGGAGTTCATATCGTCCGGCTCCACCCCTGTCTCGGTGCAAATGCTCCCGATGAGGATATCGGGACGGAAATCGTCATAGACGGGCCTCCACGGGAAGTTGTCGAATATTCCCCCGTCGTAATAGAGCGCGCTGCTGTCCCGGACCGGGCTGAACACGAGCGGCACGGCGATGGAAGCCCGGACGGCTTTCCCGAGGTCCCCGCCCCGGAACACCACCTCCTGCCTTCCCGCAGCATCGGTGGCCACACACCGGAAGGGCACCATCAGCGAATCGAAATCGCCTCCGCATGCGGCTGTCGCCGGTGTGAAGAACTCGGCGATGGCCATATCGAGCGGCTCCGTGGGCACGATATTGGGCGGGATACGGGCTTTGCGGCCCTTGTTTTTCAGGTCGAGGCGGATGGTAATCATCGCCGCGTTCTGGTGCATCTGTTTGAAATAGTATTGATTGTCGCGCTCGAGCCTTCCAGACAGGATATTCTGGATACGCGCCGAGGAAAATTCGGCCTCTATCTGTTCAGGGGAATACCCGGCCGCGTAAAGGCCCCCTATGACCGCACCTATTGAGGTCCCCGAAATGTAATCTATCGGGATGCCGTTCTCCTCCAACGCCTTTATAACACCGATATGGTACAACCCCTTCGCACCTCCGCCGCTCAGCACGATGCCCACGTCCTGCCCCGTGACCCCCGAGGGCAGGAGTAACGACATGGATAGAAAGGCGGCAAGGATGCGTATCATACGCAAATTATTCTTAACTTTGACGGTTACATCCCGGCTGTGGACCGGGCCGGGGGCGTTTCGGTAGTATGGGAAGCCGCGCAACGGGTCCGTTAACCCGGATACCGGGCGGCCGGCCCGCACGCCAACGGTGTAAAAGTAAGAATAATTACCAAAACATGATTGCCAAAATAGAAGAGCTGCTCCGCAGGGTCGAGGATTTCAGGCCGAAGGCGGAAGCCGAACTAGAAGAGTTCAGGATTAAACTGCTCGGCAAGAAAGGCGAGCTTACGGCCCTTATGGATGAGTTCCGGACGGTTGCCCCGGAGATGAAACGCGAGCTGGGGCAGAAAATAAACACCCTGAAGACTGCCGCTCTGGACCGTATTAACACCCTGAAGCAGGAGTTCGCCACGGCCGGCAGCGCGCAGGGCGGAACCGACGACCTGACGCGCCCGGGGACAAACGACTATCCCGGTTCGAGGCATCCGATTTCCATAGTCAGGAACGAAATGGTGGAGATATTCGCCCGCCTGGGTTACACGGTGGCCGACGGTCCGGAAATCGAAGACGACTGGCACGTCTTCTCCGCGCTCAACTTTCCCGAGGACCATCCTGCCCGCGACATGCAGGACACCTTCTTTATCGAAAAAAATCCCGATATACTGCTCCGTACCCATACCAGTTCCATCCAGGTGAGGGTCATGGAGACCCAGAAGCCTCCCATCCGGGTGATTTGCCCGGGAAGGGTGTTCCGTAACGAGGCCATTTCGTCACGCTCGCACTGTATATTCCACCAGGTGGAGGGGCTTTATATCGACCGGAACGTCTCCTTCGCCGATTTGAAACAGTCGCTGCTCTACTTCGCCAAGGAGATGTTCGGCGAAGATTCGAAAATAAGGCTCCGCCCTTCGTTTTTCCCGTTCACCGAGCCGTCGGCCGAGATGGACGTCTCGTGCAACCTTTGCGGCGGCAAGGGATGCAACGTCTGCAAGGGAACCGGATGGCTCGAAATACTGGGTTGCGGCATGGTAGACCCGAACGTGCTGGAGGCGTGCGGCATCGACAGTACCCGGTACACGGGCTTCGCCTTTGGCATGGGCATTGAGCGTATCGCCATGCTGAAATTCGGGGTGAGGGACATCCGCCTGTTCTTCGAGAACGACGTAAGGTTCCTCAGGCAGTTCTCCCCGGCATTATAAACCGCACCCGGCATACTTACAAGGCGCCCGGAAGCGTTACAGTTATCGGTGGATACCCTCGGCAGAACATACGAAGCAACGGTCAGGACAGGGCGGACGTTCCTGTCCATGTGTGCCGTCCTGCTGTGCGGCGTCCTCATGCCGCTGCACGGGCAGGATATCCCGGCCGACAGCATCCCGGAAGGGTTCGAAGGCGGAAAACTTACCCAATACTATTTTACCGAAGGGTTGAAGAGCCTTAAAATAGAGAGGGATTACGGTACGGCGGTGGAGTGGTTCGACAAAGCCATCGGACTGGACCCCGGCCATTCACCTTCCTATTACGAGGCGGCAAATGCCATCATGTACTCCGAACCGCGAAGGGCGCTGGAGTACAGCACAAAAGCGGCTGGACTCGACACAGCCAATTCGTGGTACGCCGGCCAGCAGGCACGCCTGTATGTAATGACGGGAGATTACGAAAGCGCCAAGAAGGCCTACGAAAAGCTGATTGTGATGGCGCCGCGCAACCCGGAAAACTACGGCATGCTGGCCCTTCTCTACCAGCAGACCAACCAGCCCTACGCCGCCATCGCGGTGCTGGATAAGGCAGAGAACGCTATGGGCAAAATCGAGCAGTTGGCTCAGCACAAAACCGAGCTGCTCGTGGCCGCCGGCCTGTTCGACCAGGCGGTGGAGGAGGCACGCAGCCTCGTGGCGGCCTACCCCTACAATTACGAAGGCTACCTCGCGCTGGCACAGCTCTATGCCGAAGGCCGAAAGGATTCGCTGGCCATGGAGAACTACAATATGGCCCTTTCCCTCAATCCCGACGGGCTGGACGTGATAGGGTCCATGAACGAGTACTACAGGATAAAGGGCGACGCGGAGAATTACCTCTCCACCGGCAAAATGCTCCTGCAGAACCCGGGGCTTTCGCTCGATGTCAAAACACAATTCATCAGGGACATAACCGGGAACCGCAACTTCTACCGGGAGAACTATTTCCATATCCGCGAGCTTACGAGCCTGCTCTATTTGCAGTATCCCGAGGAGTACGGCGTAGTGGCGCTCTACTCCAATAACCTGCTGGCACGCGGAGACTTCGAGGAGGCGTTGCAGGTCCACAAGGACTATATCGCCACGCCGCGGGACGCGCTGGAGCCGTACATGGATATTATCGGTATGGAGGCATACAAGCAGAGAAACGACTCGGTGCGCAAATATACGGAGATAGCCCTCCAACGGTTCCCGACAAATCCGGAGTTGTATGTCCGTCTGGGCGGGACGCAGTCCTATATGGGCAATACGAGGGACGCCCTGAAATCTTACGAAAAGGCGCTGAAATACAGCGAAGGCGATTCTATAAAGTCGGTGGTCCTCGGGGTGATCGGCGACGAATACCACCGGGCGGGAGATGAGAAGAAAAGTTACAGGTACTACGACAGGGCGCTCGAACTGTGGGACTCGAACACGATGGTGCTCAACAACTACTCCTATTACCTCAGTGAACAGGACAAACAATTGGAAAAAGCGCACCAAATGGCGCAGAAGGTGATGGAACTGGAACCGTCCAACCCCACATATATGGATACATACGGTTGGACACTGTTCAAACTCGGCCGGCTGGAGGAGGCCAAGACAGCCATACGGCAGGCCATAGCCCTCGACACGCGCAACAGTAGCGAGCTGCTGATTCATTACGGCGATATCCTCCATGCGATGGGAGAGGAATACATGGCCACCGTCTACTGGAAACGGGCGCTGGAAGCAGGCCATGATGAAGAAGAAATCAACGGCCGCCTCGAAAGTGTGGCGGAAGGCAATTAAAAGCCGGAAAGGCCGACCGGTTCCGGGAAAAACCGGCATCGGCGGTCCTAAGACTAACCCTTGTCTATGGGAAGTAAATTGACATATATCCTCGCGGCTGTGTTCACCTTTATCGTTTACGGGGCGGGCGCACAGCCTACCGTGCAATCGTTGCAGGACCAAATCCGGCAGGCGGAAGAGGAGATCCGTCGCAGCAACGAACTGCTTCAAAAAACCAAGAAGGACAAGGAGCTTAACCAGACCGAGCTGAAACTCGTCCAGACGCGTATCCGCAGCCGGCGGGAGGTAGTCTCCTCGCTGGAGAAACAGATAGCCCTGCTCCAAGACGAGATATCCGCGCGAGAGGGGACGGTGGGTGAGATGTCGGCAGAACTGGAACAGCTTAAGGACGAGTACGCGGCGATGGTCCGTGAGGCATACCGCAATTACCGTCTCAATAATTTCGCCCTTTTCCTGTTCGCGGCCGACGATTTCAAGGACGCCACCCGCAGGATAAACTACATGAGGCGCTACAACCGCGCCCGGGAAGCGAAAGCCGCACAACTGGTGGCCCTGACGGAAAACATAAGCAACGAAATAGAAGAACTCAACGGCCAGCGGGAAGAACTCGACGGGACCCGGCAAACCCACAGCCAGGAACTTTCGACCCTCAGCAGGGACGAGACGCAGTACCGTAGCAGCGTCAACCAGCTCCAGCAGCAGGAATCGCGCATAGCAGGCGAGGTGAGAGCCAAGCAGCAGCAAATCGAAAAAGCTCAGCAGGAGATACAACGGCTCATTGCCGAGGAGGCTCGCCGGAATCAGGCCGAACAGCGTACCGAAGCCGAGGACCGTTACATTACGGAACTGTCCGGGCGCTTCGACGAGAACCGCGGCAAACTGCCCTATCCGGTACGCGGCGGGGTCATTACCGACCGCTACGGAACCCACCCCCATCCCACACAGAGAGGCCTTACCGTCAACAACAAGGGTATAAACATTGCAGGCGAGCGCGGGTCGGCGGTAAACTGCGTGTTCGAAGGGACGGTCAGCAAGGTGTTCGCACTGCCGGGCTACAACAACTGCGTGATGATACGCCACGGGGACTATATCACCCTTTACGCCAACCTTGCCACGGTGTCGGTCAGGGCGGGCGACAATATAAGCCTCAATCAACGCGTGGGAGGCCTTGCCGACAGCGGAAACCCGGACGACGTGTACCTCCATTTCGAAATCTGGAAGGAGACCACCAACCTCAACCCCGAGCAATGGCTGGGAAGGTAACGTTCCATAACGACGGCTCGGCATACCGCCTGCGCGGCCGGAGGGCCGTTGCGCGGTGGGTGGAGAACTGCGCCGAAACGGAGGGATTCTCCTGCGGCGAGGTGGCTTATATTTTCTGTTCCGGCCAGAGGCATCTGGAGATAAACTGCCGCTACCTCGGCCACGACTACCGCACGGACGTCATCACATTCGACTATTCGGACCTGGCTGCGGGGACCGTCTCCGGCGATATATTCATAGACCCCGAAACGGTACGGGACAATGCACGTATGTACGGTGTCAGTGCACGCTCCGAAATGCTTCGGGTGATAATACACGGCGTATTGCACCTTTGCGGATACGGGGACAAGACCGAGGCCGAAGCGACCCTGATGAGGGCCAAAGAGGACGAATACCTCACCCTTGCGGCGGGGCAGTTCGATTAAGGGCACCGGAACCAGCCCGGCTTCATAAAATCAGACCTTTATTATTCCCAACTGGTTAAGGAACAGTATAACCAGTACCACCGGGATTACGAATTTCACCATAAGGCTCACAGTTCCGTAGAGAGCGGCCCCGAACCTTCCGTCGTTAGTCATTTCGCGGCGGAAACGCCCTTTGTCCATCACCCATCCGGCAAACAGAACGATGAGTAGCCCCCCGAGGGGAATGGTATAGGTGGATGTGGTCTTGTCGAGGAAATCGAAAATATTGCTTCCCATCACCCGCAGGCCCGAACCGGGCATTTGCGATAACAGGCATAGCGTGGCCACGCACAGTACCGCCCCCGCGGCAATTAGCGTGGCGGTGCGGCGGCGAAGCCTGAACTCTTCCGACACATACGCAACCACCACCTCGAGCAGGGACATCGAAGAGGTTATCGCCGCTGCGAACAACAGCACGAAAAACAGCAGGGAAAGAACCTGTCCGCCGGTCATCTGAGTAAAGATATTGGGCAGGGTCAGGAACACCAGCTCCGGACCGGACGAAGGACTGATTCCGAATGAGAAGACGGCCGGGAATATAGCCAGGCCGGACAATATCGCTATGGACATATCGGCTGTAACGACCGTACCCGACAGCCGGAACATATTTTGTTCCTTCTTGATATAGGAGCCGTAAGTGACCATAATCCCCATACCGAGGCTGAGCGAAAAGAAGCTCTGTCCGATGGCCTGCAGCACGGTCCCACCGCCCGCCTTACTGAAATCGGGTCTCAGCAGGAATGAAATCCCTTCGCGGAAGCCGGGCAGGGTAAAGGCGTAGACACACATTATTAACAGTATTACGAACATCAGGGGCATGGCGGTCTTATTGAACCTTTCGATACCTTTTTCGATACCCGAGCCGACTATTATAGCCGTGGCCGCTACGAACGCGAGTGTCCACAGGAACGGCTTCCAGCCCGAAGCCACGAAACCGTTGAAATTAGCCTCTATTTCGGCAGGCGACATGGACATGAACTCCCCAGTTGCCGATTGCCTGATAAACTCCAGCGCCCAGCCGGCTATGACACTGTAAAACGACAGGATTGTAAAGGCGGTGAGTATACCGAGGTAGCCCGTCAGCCGCCATGCCCGGATTCCCGATAATTTCCGGAACGCCCGCATGGAATTGCGGCGGCTGGCCCTGCCGATTGTAAACTCTGAGAGCATAATCGGCACGGAGATAAGGAAACTTATCACCACGTATATCAGCAGGAAAGCCCCGCCGCCGTTCTCGCCGGCCACGTAGGGGAACCGCCAGATATTACCCAGCCCTATGACCGACCCGCCGACCACGGCTATTGTCCCGAACCTACTGCCGAATGTGCTCCGCTTCGCCATCTGAGTATTAATAGCCACAAAAATAGTTATTTCTTCCGATAACCCGAGCCGAGCCCGGATGTCAGTATTTCAGGGCGTTCGCCGGACTTGGGGGTGTAATTATACGGCGTCGGGGTAACTATCTTGCCGCGGAATGGTTAATTTTGCATGTCCCCCGGCTAATCGGGGATTCCACCGGCAAATGTTCAAACCGCAAAAATACAAAATACCCGACCGTCCGGGCGAACCGTTCATCGACCCGGACGAAATACGGGCTATTCTGGCCGGCACCTCGGAGCCTTCCCCGGCACAGGTACGCCGGGCGGTGGGCAGGTCGCTTGCGCTCGAAAGGTTGTCGCTGGCCGACACGGCCGTACTGCTGAATGCCACAGGGCCGGAGGCCGTGGAGATTATTTTCGATGCGGCGGCTCGGTTGAAAAGGGACGTTTACGGCGACCGGATAGTGGTATTCGCACCGCTCTATATCGGCAGCCGGTGTGTGAACGACTGCACCTACTGCGGATTCCGGGCATCGAACCGCGAGACGGTCCGCCGCACCCTTTCCGAAGGAGAGGTGCGCCGAGAGGTGGAAGAATTGGCAGGCACGGGCCAAAAGAGGCTGATCCTCGTCTTCGGGGAACATCCGGTTTACAGCCCGGAATATATAGCCGGCATGGCCCGCATGGTTTATGAAACACGCCGCGACGCCGGGCGGATAAACCGGGTCAATATCAATGCCGCGCCTTTGTCGACGGAAGGTTTCCGGACCGTGGCCCGGGCCGGTATCGGAACTTACCAGATATTCCAGGAGACCTACGACCCGCAGGTGTACGCCCGCGTGCACGGCCGCGGTCCTAAAGCCGACTACACCTACCGCCTGACGGCGATGGACCGAGCCATGGAGGCCGGAATAGACGACGTGGGCCTCGGTGTACTGTTCGGATTGGGTGACTGGCGGTTCGAAGTGCTCTCGCTGGTGAGGCACACCAATCACCTCGAAGCCTGCTTCGGGGTAGGCCCGCACACGATTTCATTCCCGCGGATAAGGCCCGCCACCAACCTCGACCCACGGTCGTTCCCGACCGTCGGTGATGCGGACTTCAGAAAGATAATCGCCGTACTCCGGCTCGCAGTACCCTACGCGGGGCTGATCCTCACCGCCCGTGAGCCTGCCGCCCTCCGGGATGAGCTTATCCGTTACGGCATCTCCCAGATAGATGCAGGGACCCGGCTCGAAGTGGGAGGTTACAGCGAGAACGGCGGCACGCAGGAACTTGCCAGGGAGCAGTTCGAACTCTCCGACCCGCGTTCGCTCGGGGAAGTGGTCACCGGACTGGTGGAGAGCGGGCATATACCCTCCTTCTGCACCGCGTGCTACCGCAAGGGCCGCACCG
This sequence comes from Alistipes sp., assembly GCA_021202985.1. Taxonomy (GTDB): domain Bacteria; phylum Bacteroidota; class Bacteroidia; order Bacteroidales; family Rikenellaceae; genus WRDF01. Next base: position 18,385 of record JAJQCA010000049.1, on the reverse strand, counting down.
GCGAACACTTTATGCAGTTCGCCTCGGGGGGCCATATAAAAAAGTTCTGTACGCCCAACGCCCTGCTTACCTTCGCCGAATATCTGGAAGACTACGCCGGCGGACCATTGTACGAACGCGGGTGGGCGCTTATAAACGAGCTTGTTCCCTCGCTGGAAGACGGAATACGGGAAACCGCCGAAAGGAAGCTGCGGTCGGTCCGGGCGGGGGGACGGGACGAATACCTGTAATTAGTCCCGTAGCAAACGTTTTGCTTCCGGCTTAACGGTTTCAATAGCGGCTTTGAATTGCATCTCAGCGGAATAATATTTTTTTCCGGGGTTCAAACCAGAATATAATACCGGCAAGAGATCCTTCGCTTACGCTCAGGATGACATTCTCGTTTTATGTGTTAATCCGTGTGGACCGGTGACAGATTCTTCGCTTATGCTCAGGACGACATTCTGGTTTTTTGTGTTAATCCGTGTGGACCGGCGAAAGATCCTTGGCTTGCGCTTAGGATGACACTCTTTTTATGTATGCCGCGCTAAGGAAGATAATTTTGTTTTCGTTTTACTGATTTACGGAACATGGAATACATCCCGGCATAGTACAAGCAGGCTTGTCTTTGCCCTTGACTTTGCTTATATTTGGTCTTTCGATTATGTAAATTAATATCACAACGATATGAAAAGAGCTTTAATTTATATCCTCACGGGGTTCTCGGCCCTGGTCTTTATCCACTCCGCAGTATCGTGTTCGGGCGCGAAAGAGCCTGAAGCGGTAGAGGTCAGGAATGTTATATATATGATAGGCGACGGCATGGGGTTGGCGCAAGTCTCAGCGCTTATGCTCGAGCACGGATTCGCACCCATAAATATGGAGAAGGCTCATGCGGTGGGTCTCGTTAAGACCTACTCGGCAAATAACCGCGTCACCGATTCGGCAGCCGTCGGGACCGCCCTGGCTACGGGAACAAAAACCAACAACAGCGTCCTGGGAATCGACCCCGAGGGAAACCACTTGGAGAGCGTCATGATGAAGGCTATGAAAGCCGGTTTCGGCACCGGGATGGTCGTAACCTGCCCCATCACCGACGCCACCCCCGGAGCGTTCTATGCCCATGTAGGTTCGCGCCGCGAGTACGAGACCATCGCCGCGCAACTGGCCGAATCGGGTATAGACGTCTTTATGGGCGGCGGCCGCAGGCTGTTTAACGACCGTGAGGACGGCGTTGACCTCTATGCCGACCTGCGTTCGAAAGGTTATACGGTAGTGGAGGAGCTCGACGAGTTGAACGAGACCGGCAGCGGCCGGGTAGCCTGCCTTATCGACGAATTCTATCCGCCTTACGCGAGCGCGGGCCGCGGGGATTACCTGCCGCGGGCCGTATCCAAATCGCTCGAGATACTATCGAACGACAACGGCGGCGGTAAAGGGTTCTTCCTGATGATTGAAGGTTCACAGATAGACGGTGCCGGCCATAAGAACGATATCGACAACGTACTTTCCGAAATGCAGGATTTCGACGACGCGGTAGGTATCGTGCTCGATTTCGCCGACCGGAATCCCGGCACGCTCGTGGTAATCCTGGCCGACCATGAAACCGGGGGCCTGAGCCTCGTTCCCGGCGATGCCGATTTCGAACGTGGCGAGAGCGGCGTATCGGCCAGCTTCGGCACCGGTGGCCACTCCGCAATCCTGATACCGATGTTCGCTTACGGACCCGGTGCGGAAAAGTTCACCGGCGTATTCGACAATACGGAGATACCCGGTATCATCGAATCGCTTATATTGCCGTAGCGCCTTTACCCGCAACATACAGTTGCCGGGCCGGGGATGGCTAATACTTTTACTTTCTATTCGGAATATAACTGACCCTGATAATAATCGTTGTCGGAGAGATATTGCTCCAGCATGGCCAGCAGGCGGTCGTTGCGGATAAGCCCGAAATTCGGTCCCGCATGGTAGCGCGGCGGAGCCTCGCCGGCGAACCTCTCTATAACGAGGTCCGGCCGAAGGCGGCGTAATATCCCGGCGAAGAAGCGGATATACTCGTCGAGCGGTTTGAAATGGAATGCTCCGGGGTCCGCTTCGTACCTGCGGTGCATTTCCGTACCCTTGAATATCTGCAACTGGTGGAATTTCACCGTGGTGATGGGCAGGCTGTTGATAAGGTCCGTCTGGGAGATCAGCATGTCGTCCGTCTCGCCCGGCAGCCCAAGTATGAAATGTGCCCCGGTATGGATGCCGCGCCGCGCCGTGGCTTCGATGGCCCGGCGGGCACACTCGAAATCGTGCCCGCGGTTTATCGACTGCAAGGTCGTATCGTAACACGATTCTACGCCGTACTCGATGGCAACGTATTTATCCCGGGCGAGACTTGCGAAAAAGTCGAGCTTTGCCTCGTCCACGCAGTCGGGCCGGGTTCCCACTATTATACCCGCAACGCCGGGTACCGAGAGCGCCTCCATGTAGATTTCACGGAGCCGTTCCAGCGGCGCGTAGGTATTGGAAAAAGATTGGAAATAGACGAGGTATTTTCCCGCCCGGCGGTAACGGTTGCGGTGGAATTCGATGCCCTCGTTTAGCTGCCAGGCCACCCCGCCGCCCGTCATGCAATAGGAAGGTGTGAAGGCCGCGTTATCGCAGAATGAGCACCCCCCCGTGGAGACGGTACCGTCCCGGTTGGGACAGGTGAAGCCCGCGTTTACGGTCACCTTTTGCACCCTGCCGCCCAGCAACCTGCTGAAATACCCCGCGTAGGAGTTGAACCTGCGGTCGTCTCCCCACGGGTATTTTGCGGCGGTTTTTTCCATATGTTGCGGGCTGTTATTTGTCCGGATAAACGGTCACCATACGTCTAAGCGCTGCGCAGGGCCTCTATAAACCCAGGGAATATCTTCCAGAGGTGTTCGGTCTGGAGCCACAATTCGCGGGCGAGGGACTCTTTTGATGGACGGTCCTTTTCTATGTCGGCGAGGTACGGCTCGTCCACCGGGTGCTCCTCGGAGGTGAACTCGTCGTAATAAGTCGAGAAATTCTTCTTGAAATGGCGCAGTTCTCCGGGAGGAATGGTGCCGCTGCGGCGGAATTCGCTCCACAGGGCGAGCAGTTCCTTATCGGCATATTTGTCGCTCACGTCGTTTATTACCTCGTCGAAGGAATCGTAATCCTCCAGCGCCACGTAAGCGTAGGCTAGCCTTTTGGAAGCGTCGAGGTGGTCCTCGGGGTCGAGCTCGAGAAGCATCTCGAGCATGGCGGCGCACATCTCGAAGTCGCCGATTAGGAAGTGGTCTATGGCGGAGAAACTGAGCAGCAACATGGCGTCCCGGTTATTATCGTCCTCCCAATCCAGCTCCATGTCCGTACTGTCGGGAATCAACTCCATAAGCTGTTGGAACGCCTCGAAGCGGGTATTGCACGCCCCCTGTATATCGCCCTGCTCCTCCTGCGATTGCGACCGCCCCAGTGCCTCCCCGAAATCGCACGGGATGCCGGTACCGTCCTGCGTGTATATAATCCGGAACGTGTTGTCCGGCGTGGGCCTAAGCTCCGCTCTTTTCATCTTTCCTTATCTTGGCTATATAAAACCCGAATATCACGGCCGTAAGCACGCCGCCCAATGCGGCGCCGGTCCACTGTCCGAGCCCTATCATCTGCGGCGAAGTGAACAGGTAGTCCGCCGTGATAAACGTCATTGCAAGCGCGGGCAACAGCGCGAGCAGGTTGTTCTTCCCTTTGCCGCGCAGGTAGACGGTTATCATCCAGAGGGTAACGGCGGCCAGCGTCTGGTTGGCCCAGGCGAAATAGCGCCACACCACATCGAACCTCACCAGCGTAATACCGAAACCAACCACGAACAACGGGATGCAAATATACAGTCTTTTGCGCAATGAACGCTGCTCCAGGGAGAGGAAATCGGCAATAATAAGCCGGGCGCTCCGGAATGCGGTATCGCCGGAAGAAATAGGGGCGGCTACAACCCCCAGCAATGCCAGTACCGCACCCACCCGGCCCAGGGTGGTATTGGCGATGAGGTCCACCGCCCATGCGGCATTGTTCCCGTTTGCGGCAAGCTGCTCATTCAGGGCCCCCACTCCCCCGAAAAACGCCATGGCGATTGCCGCCCACACCAGCGCTATAAGGCTCTCGGTAACCATAGCCCCGAAAAAAACGGGACGCCCCTGTCGTTCGTTCGTAACGCAACGGGCCATAAGGGGAGACTGGGTGGCATGGAACCCCGAAATAGCACCGCAGGCGATGGTAATGAAAAGCGTGGGGATTATCGGAAAGTCCGCCGCATCGGTTTTCATGTTAGATATCCCCGTAAGCTCGGGAACTTTATACCCGCCGGACAAAAGCACCCAGAAAATCCCGACGGCCATAAATATCAAAGCCGCTCCGAAAAGGGGGTAGATCCTTCCGATTATTTTGTCGACCGGGAGGAGTGTGGCGAGGATATAGTAGGCAAGAATTATCCAAACCCAGAAATTCGGTACCGTTATCCCTCCGATTTGAAGGCTTGTAAAGCCCGTGAGATTAGACAGGATATCGGCCGGCCCCAGCATGAAGACAGCTCCAACAAGCACCATCAGGAACACGGAAAAAGCCCGCATAAACTGCTTCACACCTACACCGAGGTACTTTCCAACGATTTCCGGAAGGCTAAGCCCGTCGCAGCGCAGGGATATCATCCCGGCCAGGTAGTCGTGCATGGCACCGAAGAAGATACCGCCGAGGGTTATCCACACGAACGCAACCGGACCGTACGTAGCCCCGAGGACGGCTCCGAAAATAGGACCCAGCCCGGCTATATTGAGCAGTTGGATAAGGAAAGTCTTCCACCGCGGCAGCGGCACATAGTCGACCCCGTCGAAACATCTCCGGGAAGGAACCGCACGGCCCGGGTCCGCACCGAACACTTTTTCAAGATATTTGCCGTAAGTAAAATCCGACACGGCCAACAGCAGGAAACAAACGGCAAAAGTTATCATCCGGGTCAGATTTTCCGGGCCAAGATAATGATTTTTAGTAAAAATTTATCATATTTGCAGCCTGCAAAGCGGTCCCGTACCGCTCCGGCCGCAATAGCTCAGTTGGTAGAGCGTTTCACTCGTAATGAAGAGGTCGCGAGTTCAAGTCTCGCTTGCGGCTCGTAAAATCAGCGACTTAGCATTCTTGCTTGTCGCTGGTTTTTTGTTTCTCGGGTCTGAAAAGAGGGTTTTAACGTGGTTTACTTACCCATTCACTTACCCACGTTCAACGTAAATTACAAGTCTGTAAGTACCGTTTGCTCATATCATAAAGCTATGAGTATCAGCTTTAAAATCATTCAACGAAAGGACAAACTCAACCGCGACCACACAGCACCTATTCATTTGAGACTTACTCATAAAGGCAAAAGCCGTTACGTCAGTACAGGTGTAACCTTACCGATAAATATGTGGAATGCTGAAACACAGCAGATAAACACTGACTACCCGAACACAGGGGAATTGCAGTTTAAAATCGATTCCGTCCGCAGGGATTTTGAGAAGAAGATTAAACGCCTGCAAGCCCTCGATATAGAGGTCACATTCGACACCCTTTTGGAAACCAACGGCCGCAAAGCGACCATCACCGTGGAGGATGGATTCAAAGCCGAGATAAAACGTCTGGAAATCCTCGGTAAATTCAGTTCGGCAGGTAAGCATAAATCCGCTTTGATAGCTTTGAACAGCTATCGGCCCACGAATATTCCGTTGGAATTTATAGACATCGACTATCTGAAAGGATTTGAATTATTCCTAACCGAGCGCGGTAACAACAGTAACAGTATCGCCACCCGTATGGCAATCTTCAAAGCTATATATAACAAAGCGGTCAAAGAGGGTAAATTCATACCGAAAAAGAATCCATTTCACATCTATAAAGTCGGTAGCCTGTGGACGCCCACACGCAAAAGAGCGATAAGTAAAGAGGAAATCCATAGGATTGTAAAACTTGATATTCCGTACAATTACAGGACTGATTACAAACGGCTGTCGCGGGATTTATTCCTGTTTTCATACTACACCGCTGGTATGAATTTCGGTGATATTGCCCGCTTACGGTTCAAGGATATAGTTAACGGCAGAATATATTATACACGCCATAAAACGCAGAAACTCCTATCCTGTAAACTCTCGGAACAGGCACAGGAAATAATAGAGGCTCACCGTAAAGCGAATTACGGTGCGGAAGATTATATATTTCCAATACTCGACAGGAATGTGCATACAACGGACAGGCAGAAGTTCAACAGGATTGTTAAGACACTCCGCAAAGTAAACGGTGCATTGAAAGAGATTGGAGAGGAGATTGACTTACAATTTCCGCTAACTACCTATGTTGCCCGTCATACTTATGCAACGGTATTAAAACGGTCAGGTGTAAACGTTGCAATAATCTCTGAAAGTCTGGGCCACTCCGACCTATCCACAACCCAAATTATCTCGACAGTTTCGAGAACTCGCAGATTGACGAGGCGTTGAAGAATTTATTATGAAACGTATTATTAAGGGATTGTCAGATAAAGATAATCCCTTATTTTAGCATCCTAAAACTTAGGAAATGGAAGAAGATACAAGACCATTGAAAGGGGTGCATACCTCGTATTTAAAAAATGCAGAACCCTTATTGAATGAATATTTTGGAATCGGGTTCGGTTATTTTTATTACGAAATTGAAAATAATCTCGAAGGGTATAATATGTTTTCTGATAACCCTATAATGGATGCACTTGAATTAGACGAAAGAATCGGCTTTGCATTTAGTTTTGAGCCTATGGATGCCATAAACTTAATCCAGCTCATTGAAATAAATGAAGATAATGAAAAAAGCAATAATGAGGTGTCTATGTGCCTGCTTCTATTGGCCTATGTCATAAAAGACCAAGATTGGTCATGGGAGTATCAATTGCCTGAATTTGCCGAATATATCAATTACGAAAATGTAAGACAAGACCTGCTCAAACTTTATATATTCGTAAATGGCCCCCAATCCAGTAGGGCGGATGGTCAAAAATTAACCCTCAAACACTCTATTGGTAAAATAGATATAAAGAATTACGATAATTGGTTTACCAATAGTTTTATAAAGGATTATCTCGACATATATTTAGCGGATGTGAAGTCCGTTAGACAGGCCGAAGAAGAATTGACTACATATAAAAAAAGTGCAGGGCGTCGGTGTACCGACCAGAGAATACCCATTATTTTATATGGAATGTATAGAATGATGAACGACAAGTTAGATTTGACATCTCCCCAATCTGATTCATTATGTGAATTTATTATATCATTTATGCAATTTACAGGGATTGTCGGGAAAGATACCCATATTGACAATCAATGGATACGCGCCCAAATAACATATATAAAAACTAAAGCCGAACCACCTAAATTTCCCTTCCGTGAAATACCCCGAAAAGGTAAAGCCGAAGACATAATGGAAGCCCTGAAAAGTTCAGGCAAGCGTTTATACTAAACCCCACATAATCAACCACGTAAAGAATAGGAGCTAAAACGGCTCCTATTCTTTTTTTCCCCCGTCAGCGAGTTAATCTAACATTGCAGTGGAAGACCGAACTAACAGGTTTTTCAGGTAACAAGTCCGCCTCTTGAATGGACTAACAAATAATAATGTTATGACTACTTACAAAAAAAGCAACATTCTCAATTCTTATGTGAGCGATTTAGTTTCAGCACTGGAAAACAAGTCTAAAGTAAGGATAACCTTAGTTTATGATGACGGTTATTATTACAAGGTTGAAGTCATTAGCGAAAGAGAAGTCGAACAGTTCCCAATCTTTTTAAACCAGACCGTTTATCAAATCGTGTACAAACTTATTTCTCCCAACTCAAAACCTATGGTATATAACAAATGGAGTTTTAACAAACTAAAATGTACCAGCAACATAGTGGAGATAAAAAGAATGTCACGTCTGAAACTGTTATTCAAAAGGCAAGCGACCAACAGTAACCTTATAGCAATCCTTTAAATCGGAAGACTATGAAAACTAATATATCTAAATATCCCGAACTTCAAAATGCGGTAATTATCCCATACGCAGACTTAATATTTATAGACAAGCAGATAAACCTATATTACATAAAGCAATTGATGTTTAGTGGCGTGAACCTGCAAATTAAAATGGGGAATAATGAAAAGTTACCGACAGCAACTATCGCCATTCCAAAGCATTTGCAGGAGCAACTGAAAGGGGGAAACGCAGTTTTAATCCTCACTCCTGAAATGGAGAATTTCCTACTAAATTATCTGATGCATGGAGATTTCTCTAATCCGCCCGAATACAGGAATGAGAAAATATATTGGAGTTTCAATGGTGATTATAATTTGTTCCATCTAAAAAAGGAAAAGGACAAAGGATTAACGCGAGCTAAGAAATCAAAACAGAACCGAAAGGACGGCTATATATACTATGCCAATTATCCATACGGAACTATTGAATACGGCTTTTACCCTTTCTCTCCCTCTTACATGAAGATATTACTTGACAATCTTGATTCAACTAATCTCTAATACGACCAATATGATAGCAGAGCAATTATATATAAAGAAAGGTGAGTGGCTTAAAAAAGTCCTTAATCAAATCCCAAGCAATACCATATTAAGAAAAACTATTTGCGGAATCGGGGCAACGACCCTCGAAATAGAGGCTGAACGTAATTCAATAATTATCGAGCCTAACGTACCCGTAATAAAAGGCAAAATAACAAAGCACCCTCAAATGTTAGGGGTTTACGAGGGGGTGGGAGCAGAGGAAATAAAAAACCACATTACAAATAAAAATAATTCTGAGGTTACTATTATAACAACTCCTGAAAGCTATCCAAAAGTAAAAAAGGCATTTAGAGAACTAAATATTGATTACAGAAAGCTTTATTTTATGTTGTTCGATGAATGTGAAAAAATCGTCCAAGACATAGATTACAGAACTACTATAATGTTACCGATTGACGACTTTTTCCAATTCGAGAATAAAGCGATGGTATCTGCTACTCCCATAATCCCACCCGACCCTCGTTTTGAAAAACAGAATTTCAAAGTTCTGGAGATTATACCTAATTACGACCATAAAATTGATTTATGTTTACATCCTACCAATAACGTTCTTTGTACCTTAAGAAAAGTAATGGCAAGGTTAGAAGAATATAAAGATGTTCCTATATGCGTATTTTATAACAGCACGGATGGGATTGACGAATTGATTTCTTTGCTCGATATTAAAGAACTTTCAAATGTGTTCTGTGGGCATGAAAGCGTCGAAAAGCTAAGGGATATGGGATATAAAAATGTGTGGGCGGAATTATATAACGAGAATGACGAAATTTCGCTAAAGCGATACAATTTTTTCACGAGCCGCTTTTATTCAGCCGTCGATATTGAATTGAAAGTAAAACCTATCGTCATAGTATTATCTGATGTGATTATGGCCTCACATTCCAAAATAGACCCACGTACTGAGGCTATACAAATTGTAGGACGGTTCCGTAATGGTATTACGAAATACATCCATATAACAAACTATAATAAGAAAGTCGAATGTAAAAGCAGGAAATCAATAGAGGAATTCCTGAACGGGCAGCATACGATTTATTCAGAACTATTCCAACGTAAACTTACTTCGAGAAATAACGGTGAAAGACACCTTTTACAGCAAGCATTGGATAGTGTAGATTACAAGCGTTATGCAACATCCAAAGGGGATAAAAATTATTTCATGTACCATAACACATATATCGAAGAAGAATTGAAAACCATATACCGTTATCCCGCTCCGATAAAAGCATGTTATGAAAATACGAACGCCTTTAATGTTTTTCCAGAAAGTATTTATTCTCGATTTACAGATAAAGACAGGAGAGAATTAAATAGCAAAGCTAGAACACAGACGGAGTTAAACAGATTGGCATTCTATCAGATTCTTTCAATAATGAAATCCAAAAAGAAAGATGAATTTGATATTGAATATCTAAAGGATTTAAAATCTACATATACGTTTATTTTTGAGGCGTTGCGGGTGGTGGGCCCTAAAAGAATTGTCGAATTGAAATTTAAAGAGCCTGCCATAAGGAGAGAAGTCGAAATGGTTAACCGAAATCAATCATACTTAAATCCGAAGGTGGTGAAAGCCATTCAAAGGAGGTTCAAAGAAAACCAATGGTATTCATCTAGGGAGATAGATGATACAATATGTGAAGTTTTTATTGTCAATGGGATTAAACCCGATGGCCGAGGCAATGCACCCAAAATCAACCTTTATTTTCATGCCTCTAAACGAAGAAAAAACTATTCCGACGGCTGGGATATTGGAAAGCGGAAGATTTTTAAGGAGTGATATATTTTCTGAGAAATGAATTTTATAACCCCCTGTGAAAATACTTCACCTGAAAATAGGTCTGGAAATCAATAGGAAAGACACAAAATTCATTTTTCTTTTATATATTGGCCCGTAGGGCCATAAGGAAATAGGATTGAGTAATCACACTTAACCCGTTTAATAATTGAGGTGGGTTCGCTCGCTATGCTCGCTCAAAATATATAAATATCAACATATAAAAATCGCTAATTCAAGGTGGTTGGTTTTATCTTAAATATCAGTATGTTTGCATAAATTAGTATTCATATGAGCCAAGAAGTAAAAACCATAAAATTAAAAGAATTGGTTTTATGGACTGAAAATCCAAGAGACCCAATAAACGCCCACGCAACTGACCAAGATATCGTAGATAAGGCGATAAACGATTATAAGGATAAATGGAACTTAAAAAAGTTAGCGCGGGAAATGGGAGATTATTATGATTTTAGCGAACTTCCTACGGTTGTTTATCATGGTTCAAAGCCTGTTGTCTATGATGGAAATAGGCGTATGATTTTAGGAAAAATCCAACATGGTTATGTGAATATTATAGAGAATGATAATATTGAAAACTTGCCATTTATTCCAAAGGAAATCCCCTGTAATGTATGTTCCGAAGATATTGCTTTAAAAAATGTATATCGTAAACATGCTGATTCAGGCTCGTGGTCTGCTTTAGAGAGGGATATGTTTGTAGATAAATTTATGGCCCAAGGTAAAAGTACTTTTTTACTTTTTGATGAAAATACTGGAGGAATGATAAGCAATAATCCTTTCCTCAACCAAAGGTTTGTCAAGGAGGAAGTACTTACTGAGCATATATTGAAAGACTTGGGATTCGAATTTAGGGAGGGCAAGTTATATTCCAAATATTCCCCAGAACAAGCAAAAGAAATATTGACGGATTTAGCCCATAAAATCCAGTACAAGGAAATCTCGACTCGAAAAAATCGTGGAACTGTCAAAAAAGCATTAGAAACAACGACAGTAAATATTATTGAAGACAACTCTAAAAATAGCTTTATTCCTATAGATTTAAATAATGTTCCCGAAAAACCATTTGAGCCAGAACCTAAAAAGCGGAAAACAAAACGAGTGAATGGCAATAAACTCACTATATTTGGTGGAACTTTATATCTGACGGCAGGAGAGTTAAGTAATTTATATCGTGACATACTCGATTTACATCAATACTATGAGGACAATAAAAAATATCTTTCTAATTCCTTTCCATGTTTGATTAGAATGTCTATGAGATTACTATGCGAAACTGCGGCAAAAGATAAAACGTGTGAAGATATGGATAAATATATCAAAGCCAATTTTAAGAAAGCTAAAGGTTTTTTGAATCAAGACGCTAAAACTTATCTAAGCTCGCATAATGTATCAGAAACGTCTTTACTCCAACTTTTACACATTGGGGCACATAACTATACTGCTTCTAAGAACTATGACCAAACCATTGCAATATCCATAATATTGGGGGCGATGGTTCAAATAACACACGGTAAAAATTAATATGCAACACTATTCTCCTCTAAGATATCCAGGTGGCAAAAATTGTATTTTCCCATTTGTTTCTCAGTTCTTTTATGAGAATAATTTAGTAGGTATAAATTATGCCGAGCCATATGCGGGTGGTGCTGGACTTGCTCTTAGATTGCTTTTTGAGGAATATGTCAATAAAATATTCATTAATGATTTTGACCCTTCAATATATGCTTTTTGGCACACGGTACTGAATGAAAATGAAAGGTTCTGCAAGTGGATAGAGGAGGTAGATATATCAATAGAAAACTGGAAGAAGTACAAAAATATCCAAAATAAAATTAATGAAACGACCTCATTTGAATTAGCAAAATCTACTTTCTTTTTAAATCGCACAAATATATCGGGAGTTATAAAAGGAGGAGTTATTGGGGGGCAGAATCAATCTGGAAAATACAAAATCAATGCTCGGTTTAATAAAAAAGAATTAATCTTAAAATTAAAAAAGATATACTCTTTACGAGATAGGATAATAATTTCCAATGAAGATGGAATTAATTTCGTTGATAAACTTGAACGAAAACGTAAAGATATTTTTATTTATCTTGACCCGCCTTATTATCGAAAGGGAGCCGACTTATATATGAATTTCTATCGAGAACAAGACCATCGAGAACTATCAGAGCGCGTAAAAAAAATTCGGAAGAAATGGATGGTTTCCTATGATAATCACGAATTTATTCTTGATTTATACTCTACGCAGAAAAAATTGCTTTATAAACTGTCTCAGTGTGCTTCTAATCGAATTGGAGACGAGGTTTTAGTATTTTCCGACAACCTTAGTTATCAAAATTCTATGAATGCATTAACTTCCCCAATTACTATATAAGATACCACACTCATTAACATCTACCCTGCAAAACACACCCCCGTACCCTTTCGGTCGGGGGATTTTTATTTTTCCCAAAACACTTTATATATGAAGTGGAATTCGTCGGATTTTTCGTATTAAGACCTTTTCTGACATACATAAAAAATCTATTCGGCCTCGGAAGTTTTCAATATCTCAAAGATTTTCGGCTGGGAACCTCACCTAACCTTTATATGTACTTCTATCGACGAACCGACCGCCTAAGACCTCGCCTGTTTTTCGCGGTATAACATAATGCCTGCAACCGATAATCGGGAACCGTTCCACGCTGGGGGCGGTTCTTTTTGTTTAATCATAACCATATTTAACTATGATAACTGAACAGGAATTGGTACAGAACAATGTACTGCATAACCAGAGTACAGTCGTAGCGGAACTGATTAAGTCGGGAACCATACCTGATGAATCGCTATATGGCCAGTGGTATGAGGTAATGGAATGGTGGCTCGTTACGCCTTACCTTGCCCGACTGCTCAAAGAAGAATGCGAGGTGGTAATCGAGGACTGCGGTTGCTATTGGTGGGGACGGCAAAGTACGGGACAGGCCATCAAAATGGACGATGTAATCTCGATGATTGTGCGCTCGTTCGAGTAATATCGTAATTTCACTCGGCTAAGACAATAGCCAACTTTTTGAAAGTTAGCACTACTTTTGATACGGCAACAGCCTAAAAGAGATACTTGCTTCCAAGTTTTGATTATCTTTGTAGCGCATCCGAAAGGATGTAATACGTGTTAAAACATGGAAAGTGTTTAACTCTATTCTCTCGGTAGAATCTGGTAAATTCATTTGGACGAGAATAGGCACGTATCTCTCACGTCATGTTAAGTGGCGTGGGCTGTTGCTTGTTTTAAGTCCACGGCTTACCAGAGCCCTACCGATTGAATAAGTTAGCAGTCCCACGCTTTCTTTATTTGATAACGGTCACATTCGGGACTGGGTGACTACAACCCATAATTTCAAAATGAAAAAATTAATGTTATTGCCCCTGCTGGCTTTATTTGCTTTCGCATCCTGTTCGGATGAAGAATATATTGAGCCTACATTTTATCCATCAACAACATCACTTTATTTTGATGCCCGCAATCCAGAGCCTCAAAAAGTGACTTTTACAGCCGACCAGTATATAAACGATTGGAACATAGACCATATATATGACCAAACAGACTTGGTCGATAATCCCGAATGGTGTAAGGCCACAGTGGTGGATAACAAAACTATTGAGGTTACTTTATTATCCAACGACAGTGAGAGCAATAGCAGGCGTGGATATGTTTCAGTTTCTTACTCATGGAAACATGGCAGCTCTACCAAGATAATCTACATCTATCAATCGTATTTTCAATATACTCAAGAAGAATTAGTCGAAATCGTAAACAAAATGATGACCGATGTTGAAGTGAATATACCTTATGAAATTGGAAACAATTCTTCTACATACCAAACGGAGTCCAATAAATTCAGAATTGAAAATGGAATGTTTAAATACGACGGAGGTGTTTACGAAAGCGATTTTTACGGCACGTTAATAAATGAACCTTTTGAAATAGAAGTAGCATTGTCTAAAAAATCACATGAAACGTTTTATCCATATAACCTATCAGAATATATCACAATGACAGGTGATGATGGAAAAGATGTAAAAATAACAGGCACTTTCTATTTAAGCGATTATGTTTATCAATATACTGGAACACCTGCAAATTTTGAAGCTGGGTCTTTCTCCATATCTGTTTCAGGAAGTATAAATAAGAGTTTTAACTATTATATACGGAATTAACATGAAATTACTCTGGATTCTAATACTGATAGTAGCAATCATTGTGCTTTTAATGAGCAGGAAGAATGTTAAGGACAAACGGGATAACCTCTACAAATAATGTTATGGCATTTTTCAATAAAGCCTCTGATAACCCAACGATAAATCGTATCCATCAGCGAATCGAACGGATGAATAACTTATTGTGTCATATCGAAAATTCATTGAATCAGAATGGAGGGTTGGATAGATACAATGAGTTGAGGATAAGCACATGGCTGGAAAGCCTTATTGAAGAACAAACCGAAACAGAAATACTCTTGCGTCAACTCACCACAAAAGAGCAACAAAGGTTAAACCTAAAATGGATGGACGGCAGGGTACTACCTTTAGCTGTATGGAACGGTTCGTATTCAATGTTGATGGCTCAACTACAACGGCTCTTTAAAGAGTATTGTAATAAATGATAACCCAGTATGAAGATTATTACAATAATCGGAATCGCAATTTTGTCTTTTTCTTGTTTAAACACACCACCGAAAAATTTATTATCTAGCGACGTTATAGATAGTCTGGATTTAAAGCAATATCCAAATATGGATTATCGAACCTTTGAAATGGAAGTTAAGCCACTACTCCAAAAGTACCTTATATACGATGAAAAGGAAATACAAAGGAGAAAAAGCAAAGGATATGTATTATCGGGTGATTTAGCTTTCCTGATAGAACACGCTAACCAATATCCGCACGATTTCGGTTTCTTTGAAAATCCTATAATTCAGCAAAGATTGAAGAATCTTACTACACAGTATTTCGAGTTATTTGATGTTTGTGCCGTGGAATCTCCAATCGAGCCATTGGGTGACGATGTGCTTATAATTCATGGATGTATGCCACATAATTGCAATACAGTATTTTACGATATATTTGTAAGTTTCTACGATGATGTTATTTCGATAGTGATGGCAAACGAGGGAAAGCTACATTGTTTTTCCGAGGACGGAAAGGTAGGTGTTGAGTTTTATATCTGGATATATAATTACATGGAATCTTTTGGCTATCAACGAAGATTAGCAAAGGAAAGAGAAATAACTCCTTTCATACTCTATAAATGATTTAAATGCCTCGGCCGTATCATGCGGTCGGGGTTATTTTTTTTAGGCCGCGAATTTAATTGTAACATCAATCACATATCAAACCATGAAACATGATACAAGTTAATTCTTTCGGGTAAGTACCCGTGAATGCAGGAGCAATTACCTTTAATGCCCTAATTAACAAATTATTAAACACGATTTATTAACCATGCAAACGGTATATTTACCCTTGTTACACTTACCCGAATACTTACCCGAACGCAGGGGATAGCAATTTCGAGGCCCGTAATACGCAGGTATTCAGTGCAATGCCGCAATAGCTCAGTTGGTAGAGCGTTTCACTCGTAATGAAGAGGTCGCGAGTTCAAGTCTCGCTTGCGGCTCAGAAAATCAGCGATTTAGCATTCTAGCTTGTCGCTGGTTTTTTGTTTACGGGGTTAAATTGGGTCTTTTCGGTCTGTTTAATTACCCCAACACTTCATAACATTCCACCCTCCACACCCCCGATTCCATTCATTTACCCATAAAATAGAACTTTGATTGTTACCATCACAGGGTTTTATGGAAACGGAATACAATGCTCATCGTTTTGTATTACCATATAAGGAGCATCATATCGGGAGATTATATTACCGGTTTAATTTATGGCACAACTGTAATTTTAAACCTTTAGTAGCGAAAGATTAAAATGGGGCGATTTTTGGAGAAACGGAATTAAGATTATACTTTTGCACCCGGAGAGATGGCAGAGTGGTCGATTGCGGCGGTCTTGAAAACCGTTGAGGTGAGAGCCTCCGGGGGTTCGAATCCCTCTCTCTCCGCCAATAAGGCTGAAAATCAGCAAATTACACGATTAACACCCAATTTTACACCCAAAATGTAAAATTGGGTGTTTTTTATTTTATAAAGCTATGTATTATTAATTCGCTTTATCATGGAAGTGTAATGTGTCGGATCAATAAAATTAATCAACTGCAACACTAATGGAACAACTTTATCAGCCTCTCCAAATATATTGTCGTTAAACCCAGTGGTCGAATCGCCACTATCCATTTTGTGGGAATAATGATTAACAAATTTCCTTACTTTGGGTAAATCTTTAAAACCACTAATCTCATCAAAGCATCTCTCCAATTTTTTTCGGCCGTATTTGAACGATAAAAAGCTTTCTAATAATTGCCTAGAAATATTGGCGATAGTATGAGTGCTTATATAATCTAACTTCGGATTTTCTGAAAATTGTTTTACTTCTGAAAATAATAAATGGTATTCTGAATCAAAATTTCTTAAAACATTATATGCATTATCTATGTAACTATGTCTTATATTATCTTGGGTAAAAGATTTGATTAGATATAGATGGAATAAATCTACATTTTTGTTGGCTTCATTTTTCTTTCTTTTAGTACATACCCAATCTTTTAGTAAGGCGAAAAATCTAAAATTGTGTGTGAAAATGAACAGTTGCTTTGCATTCTCACATTCTTGTTTTATATAATAATTAGCATGAAATAAATGATTAGAGTCGAAACTTGATATAGGATCATCCAGGACGATAATAGTTTCTTCTATTTTATTCCCGTTTTCCTTTAGTTTGGTAATAAAATAAACCAGTCCTATAGCTGTTTTTTCACCCTCACTCAAACTTATATTTGATGCTGTTTCATTTTGATAACGCTTGATATTATATCCACCCTCTTCGCGGTGCATTATTGATAAATCATTTCGCCCCAAAAACTTATGTAACATGGCGTTAAATTCTTTTTCTCCTAAATGTTCATTTGCTAGACTGGAGCGTAAAGATGTTATCGTAATGTTGAGAGCGTCTATTTCGTAAGATTTTTCTCTTTGAGATAAGATATAATTCTCGACTTGTTCCTTCTTTCTAAAATAATCATATTGATTAACTTCTTCCGCCACATAGTGGAGTTCTAGTTTTTGCTTAGCTATCTTAATTTCTTCCTCAAGATTCTGGAATTTATTGTTATGCTTATCTATACAATCCAATATAGCTTTGTAAATTTCTCTATAATTTAGTATGGTTTTTTCAGGAATGTTGATAAGTTGTTCTGTTGCTGTTTCGAAAGGATTTTGCTGTTTATCCTTTAAGCAGTTTTTCCAAGTGGTTAACGAATTATTAAGTAAATCAATTATTTCCGTAAACTGCATAAGGTATTCCTGATACTCGGGAACGTATTCTTCATAAAGAAGGCTACTATGAGGAAAATTTAATACTTGGTAATTAGATTCAATCCACTCGATTCCCTTTGATATAGCCTCTTGTAGTTTGCTGAATTCATCGCTAAAGTGCTTGTTAAGCTCTGATATTCTCGCATCTGGCAATAATTGTCCACAAAATTCGCAATGGGTTGATTCCGTAGTATGAATGTATTTTAGTCCGTTAAAAACCCACTGTGATATTTGGGGATTTTGTTTAAGTCTATCAATGCTTTGTGATGTAATTGAAGTCGTACATAATTCCCAAACTCTGGTGTATATGTTGCCTAATAAATCCAGATTCAAATATTGTGAATTTTCAAAAATTATTTGAGATTTATCTTGGGGCTTTATACTCTTAGAAAGCTTTTCAATTTGACTAACAGATAAGTTATTTTTTTTAGATTGGATATCATTTGAAAATTCATCTATGAAATTTCGAAGCTTTGTTTTGTCGTAATTTAAAAGTCTATTATCCTGTATCTCTATAAACTTAAATTTGCCATTA
>JAJQCA010000001.1 GCA_021202985.1 Alistipes sp. | reverse complement strand
GCGGGGGATGGGGCTACAGGCGGTGGGGCTGATCTTCCCGAGTCACCGCAGACAAGGAATGCCGGGAAGAATTATAAAGACAGATCCTTCACTGCGTTCAGGATGACATAAAAAACCAATGTCATTCTGAGCAAAGCGAAGAATCTTCCATATATAATATCAATCGTTTTGATGTGCACTCCGCTACCACCGGCAGCTCCCATGTTACGCCTACGGCGTGGCCTCCTTATCGCCCGGCCTCGTAAGCGGGCTTCGTCTATTCGTTGCTTTCAGGACGACATATTAGAGTGACATCACGCAGCGGGAAGTGGCATGTCAAAGCACCGGTCTGTTCCGGCCGGCAGGGCATGTTTGACAATCCGGCGGGAAATGGTAACTTTGCGTTTAACCTGAACCCGAACAGTACATCCCGGGTCATGCCCCTGCAAAGCATGGGGCGTTTACCCCTTGGGCCGGAAAGAAATTAACCCGAAAACCGAACGACGATATGGAACTTAACAGCATAACCGCAATCAGCCCCGTGGACGGGCGTTACCGCAAATCGGCCGAGCCGCTGGAACAATATTTTTCCGAATACGCGCTCATCCGTTACCGGATATTGGTAGAAATAGAATACTTTATCGCCCTGTGCGAGATTCCGCTTCCGCAGTTGGAAGGTATCGACCCGTCGGTTTACGAGGAGCTTCGCGGCATCTACCGCGGCTTTACCCCCGAAGAGGCCGGCCGCGTGAAGGAGATAGAGCGCACCACAAACCACGATGTGAAGGCCGTGGAGTACTTTATAAAGGAAAAAATGGACGCACTCGGTCTGGGCGGCCACAAGGAGTTCGTCCATTTCGGGCTTACCTCGCAGGACATTAACAACACCGCGACACCCTATTCCCTGCGCGACGCGGCCAACGAGGTTTACTATCCCCTGCTGGAATCGCTGCTGGGCCGGTTGGAGGCGCTCGCGGAGGACTGGAAGGATATCGCCCTGCTGGCCCGCACCCACGGGCAGCCCGCCTCCCCCACCAAAATGGGTAAGGAGCTGAGGGTCTATACCGAACGGATTAACAAGCAGGCCGCTATGCTGCGGGCCATCCCGGCGCCGGCTAAGTTCGGCGGGGCGACGGGCAATTTCAACGCCCACATGGCCGCCTATCCCGGCATCGACTGGGTAGGGTTCGCCAACCATTTCGTTAACGATATCCTTATGCTGGACCGTTCGCAGACCACCACGCAGATAGAGCATTACGACAACATCGCCGCGATTTTCGACGCGTTCAAACGCATCAACACAATACTTATCGACCTGTGCCGCGACGTGTGGACCTACGTGTCGATGGACTATTTCAAGCAGAAAATCAAGGCGGGCGAGGTCGGCTCGTCGGCCATGCCCCACAAGGTGAACCCGATAGATTTCGAGAACGCCGAGGGCAACCTCGGGATTGCCAACGCCATATTCGAGCACCTGGCCGCAAAGCTCCCCGTCTCACGCCTGCAACGCGACCTCACCGACTCCACGGTCCTGCGCAATATCGGGGTGCCCATCGCGCATACCGTGATTGCCTTCAAGTCGATAATGCGCGGGCTGGACAAGCTGATAATCAACCCCGACGCCATAGACCGCGACCTGGAGCAGAACTGGGCGGTGGTGGCCGAAGGTATACAGACCATCCTTCGCCGTGAGAACTATCCCTCGCCCTACGAGGCGCTCAAAGCCCTGACGCGGACAAATAAGCCGATTACGAGCGAGGATATTTCGGAATTTATCGCTAACTTGGATGTAAGCGACAGCGTGAAGGAGGAGCTTCGCCGGCTGTCGCCGAAAACCTATACGGGGATTTATTAGGCCCCTCCCCGGGGTTCTACGGAGCGGACTGCGGAGAGCGGAGAGCGGAGAGCGAATTGCGGAGAGAGGATTGCGGAGAGCGGAGAGCGAATTGCGGAGAGAGGATTGCGGCGAGAGGATTGCGGCGAGAGGATTGCGGGAATAAGGGCTGCGGGGTTAACGGTGTCGGTACAGGGGTAACGGCATGATATGTGCCCGCAGCGGGTGCGAAACCATAACTAAACCTATACGATATGAAAAAGTACAAATGCGATGTATGCGGATGGGTATACGACCCGGCGAAAGGCGACGAGGACGGCGGTATAGAACCGGGAACGGCGTTCGAAGATATACCCGACGACTGGGTTTGCCCGCTGTGCGGCGTCGGCAAGGACGATTTTTCCGAAGTGGAAGAGTAGAGCGGCCTCCATTTATGAGCCTGATACCTATTTACGCGCGGCCGGGCTTATGTCCGGTCGTGTAGTTTGTTGAGTGCATAACCCGGGTGACGGTAAGCGGCTACCGATTCCGGTGGTTACTCGTGCGCACGGCTTGCAGCGACCGGGCCGGTTCGGAATAAGGCCGGTATGAAACAGAGCTGGACCGGACCGGAACCGGACCGGGACGAAAACAGGTCTTCGACCGGAAGGTAGCCGACCCGGTTGCCGGGACCAAAACAGCCGGGTAACCGCGAGTCATGATATCAAGGCGGCATCCCCTCCGGGGGATGCCGCCTTTTTACCGGCTTCAATAAGCTGCCGTTTTCCCCGGGGCAACGACACCCGCCGCCTCCTTGCAGGATTATCAGGCAGGGAATTTGAGAAAGTACCGTCGAACGAATATCAGAAAAGATGAAACGGTTACTTTTATTATGTCTGTCGGTATGCGGAATTGCGGCCGGCACCGCCGCCTATGGGCAGGCCCCCCAGGAGGAAAGCCGCCACGAACAGCGCGTACGCGAGCGGGAGGAAAAAACCCGCGAATATTGCATGTACATGGACTCGCTGGTGCGTTCGCATGTCTATGTGTTCAAACCCCAGTCGATGCAGATGCAGCCCGCCGGCCGCCAGCAGCAGATTATCAACCCCAATTTCAGGATGGATGTGCGGGCCGACTATATCGACCTCTATCTGCCGTTTATCGCCGGACGGGTCCCACCCTACCGGACCCGCGTACTTAATTATACGCTTACAAACATCCCCGAATACCGCGCGGAACAGTCCGAGGACGGTCAGGAATGGACCATTACCTTCTCGACGACAATCGTGGGTTCTACCCGGTTCCAGTTCACCCTCACGGTCACGACCTGCACCGGAGACGCGATGCTGGAAATCCGTTCGGCGGAAAACAATACGGTGAAATACAACGGATTCCTAACGAAAAATTATTGAACCGTATACCGGAACGGATTGGTACGGTATGCTTCCGCGTCTGTATATGACGGTAGCGTTCAGAATCGGAATCTTTTCCTGACGTACCAAAGAGTGAAATGCCGGTTCTCCGGCGCCTGGATTACTTAAGTATTTTAGAACTTAAATCTACCGGACAAATAAAACGATAAAAGGCAGATTCCTCACTTCGTTCAGAATGAGATTGATTTTATCGTCCCGACGAAAGAAGTAACGAAAAAATTTCGGCCCCCGGATGGGATGTCCGGCGTATGCGCCTCGTCTTTTTTGGGATAAAATTTTTGACTGGGTTTTCGCCCCACTGCCGGAGTTTAGTGTACAGGTAGTACATGCTCCGGCCACGTGCGTCGGGCCGGAAGACATTTATTTTTTATTATCCCGGGGAACATTGTTATGAAACTCTACCGCCGGCATTATTCTACGGACTCCACCGGAGTCGGTATGTAAAACAGCCTCCGGCGACCCGTCACCGGCGCACAAGCAGCACCACGGCATGGGCGGCGGCGCCCTGTTCAGCCCCGGTGAACCCGAGCCTCTCCTCCGTGGTCGCCTTTACCGAAACTTTGTCCACAGGAACATCGAGCGTGCGGGCTATATTCTCCCGCATCCGGTCGATATGGGGGCGCAGTTTCGGACGCTGCATCAGCACGGTCATGTCGGCGTTCGCGAGGGTCCACCCCCGCGAGGTTACCATTCCGTAAACCTGCCGGAGCAGCTCCATCGAATCGGCGCCTTTCCACTCGCCGGAAGTGTCGGGGAAGTGCAGCCCTATATCGCCCAGGGACAGCGCCCCGAGCAGGGCGTCCGAAAGGGCGTGGGCCAGCACATCGCCGTCGGAATGGGCCACGAAACCCTTCTCGTGCTCGATTACGACACCGCCGATAACCAGCGGCAGCCCCTCCTGCAAAGCATGCACGTCGTATCCGTGCCCTATCCTGATAGCGTCCATAAAAGCGTGGTGTAAAACGGGAACCGTTATTGCATATCGACACAAATGTAAGAAACTTCACCGCATTTTATTAAATTTACCGGTAAAGTAAAAATAGTCGCTATGGGCTCCATATCAAAACTCGCACCAGCCAAGGTCTGGGAAATATTCGAAGAGATAACCCGTATTCCGCGCCCGTCGAAAAAAGAGGAGCGCATAATAGCCTACCTCGAAGAGTTCGCCCGGCGGCACGGCCTGCCGCACAGGAAGGACGATGTGGGTAACGTGGTAATAGAGAGGCCGGCCCGTCCGGCTGCGGCCGGGAAGCCGGTGGTAGTTCTGCAGAGCCATGTGGATATGGTTTGCGAGAAAAATTCGGACGTGGTGTTCGATTTCGATAACGACCCCGTCGAGGCTTACGACGACGGCGAGGGATGGGTGCGCGCACGCGGAACCACCCTCGGGGCAGACGACGGCATCGGGATGGCCGCGGCCCTTGCCCTGCTCGTCTCCGACGACGAGCAGCTCCCGCCCATCGAGGCCCTGTTTACCGTAGACGAGGAGACGGGCCTTACGGGGGCGTTCAACCTCGGCAGGGATATGATAACGGGACGGTATCTGGTGAACCTCGATTCGGAGGACGAAGGGGAAATTTTTATCGGATGCGCCGGGGGCATCGATACGGTCGCCGAATTTTCATACACTGCCGAACCGGTGCCGGGCGAAGGGTTCGCCTTTTTCAAAGCCGAAATCACCGGGTTGAAAGGCGGCCATTCGGGCGACGACATAAACAAAGGGCTGGCCAACTCTAACAAGCTGATGGCGCGGCTGCTCTACGGCGGACAGCGCGAAGCCGGCCTGCGGCTTGCCACGGTGGACGGAGGCAACCTGCGCAACGCAATCCCGAGGGAGGCCCGGGCGGTGTTCGGAGTGCCTGTTAAGCTGGTATCGAGGTTTTTTGAGGTGTACGAATCGTTCTCGGTGGACGTCCGCGCGGAGTACGGGGCGACGGAACCCGGCGCGGAGATAATCGTTAGCGAAGAGCCGGCACCGGCCGCTTTGATGGAACCCGCCCTGCAGGACCGGCTTCTCAAATCCCTTATCGGCCTGCCCAACGGGGTGCTCGCCATGAGCCACGCCATGGAGGGGCTGGTGGAGACCTCAACCAACCTCGCGTCGGTCAAACAGTCGGCCGACCGGATAACGGTCACAACGTCGCAGCGTTCGTCGGTGGATGCCGCGCGGTTCGCCGCGGCGCAATCCGTGCGGTGTGTGTTCGAGCTTGCAGGCGGCAAAGTACGCCATTCCGAAGGGTACCCGGGATGGAATCCCGACCCGTCGTCGAAGCTGCTCGAGGTGTTCAGCGACACATACCGCCACCGTTTCGGTGCCAACGCCAGGGTAAAGGCCATCCATGCCGGGCTGGAATGCGGACTGTTCCTTCAGAAGTTCCCGTGGCTGGAGATGGTCTCGGTAGGACCCACCCTGCGCGGGGTCCACTCGCCCGACGAGCGGCTTGAAATCGCCTCGGTACAGAAATTCTGGGACCTGCTGGTGGCTGCACTGAAGGCGCTCTAACTCTTTTTGCCCGGTTTCCGGTTACTCGATGGGGCCGGTATCGGAAAGACCGGAAGAGAGGAGGCATTAAATTGTCCTGCTTCAGGAGTCGTAAAGGGATAAGTATATACGTCCCGCAAGGCTGGCATAGGGGGTATGATGTATTCGAATTTTAAGTGACAGATCCTTCGCTGCGCTCAGGATTACATTGGTTTATATGTAATACTGAGGAGCATGGATTTCGTGGCTTAGCTGTACAACAAATAATAATAGGACTTTTTCGCTACACTCAGCATGATATTCATTTTATATGTCATCCTGAACGCAGTGAAGGATCTGTCTTTATATTCTTTCCGGCATTCCTTGCCTGCGGTGCTCAGGATGACATGTTTTGTGGTGTTAAAAAAGGCTGTGCCGCAAGACAAGTAAGGCGGTACAGCTTCCGAATCCGTACCGCCTTATGGTTTACACCATTATGTTAATAATAACGTCCAATTCGTGGCAACATCCGTGCCACCGGGTGTCGTTTTCGGATACTACCGCCCCATGACCGAATGTACCCCCGTCACAGCGTAGCGGGACCGGGACGAAGCGGCCTCCTACTCCGCACCGTCCCCGAACGGAAACTGGTTGCTCTTCACATCGTCGAACTTGGCGTTCAGGCCCTTACCGTATGTGCGCATCGCGCGGCGGCTCATGCCCATGCTCGAGAACCCTCCGTCGTGGAACAGGTTCTGCATCGTGACCTTACGGGTGAGATCCGAAAAGAGGGTCAGAACGTAGTCGGCGCAGTCGAGGGCCGAAGCGTTACCCAGCGGCGACATCCTTTCGGAGAAGTCCATCAGATCGCCCAGCCCGAGAACTCCGTTGCCGGCTGTGGTGGGGGTCGGGGACTGGGAGACTGTATTTATCCGAATCTTCTTCTCCCGGCCGTATATATACCCGAAACTTCGGGCGATAGACTCCAGCAGAGCCTTTGCGTCGGCCATGTCGTTGTACCCGTAGAGGGTCCTCTGCGCGGCGATATAGGAGAGGGCCACAATCGAACCCCAGTCGTTGAGCGCGTCCTTTTTGCGAGCCACCTGTATCACTTTATGGAACGAGATGGCCGATATATCGAGGGTTTTGGCCAGGTAGTCGTAGTCAAGGTCGTCGTAGGTACGACCTTTACGTACGTTAGGCGACATACCTATGGAGTGGAGTATGAAATCGAACTTCCCGCCGAAATGCTCCATAGTCTTGTCAATCAGCGCCTCGAGGTCGGACACAGAGGTCGCGTCGGCCGGGACCACTATCGTATTGCATTTTTCGGCCAACTCGCCGACAGTACCCATGCGAATCGACACCGCCGTGTTGGTAAGAACTATTTCGGCGCCTTCCTCCACGGCGCGTTCCGCCACCTTCCAGGCTATCGAGTGATCGTTGAGCGCACCGAATATAAGGCCTTTCTTTCCTTTCAGTAAGTTGTATGACATATCTTAATTTTTAATCCGGACGGGCACACGCGTATCAAAAAAAGACCCGTCCGGGGGCCGGTGAAGGCCCGTAAAACGGGGCAAAGTTAATCATTATATTTTAACCTTCTAACAGTGAGGCGGGCAGGGCCGTCCGCCTGGAAACCGAATCCATACCGGAAAACACGAAAACGCTGTAACATTTGATACAATCGCAGTAATCACCCCGCCATGGAGAACAGCCGTTTCAGATAAGCGGACCGTTTCTTTTTATTTTCGAACTTCCCCCTGTAAAAGGCCAGCAGGCCGAGGCTGTAATTGCGGTCCCACCCGCGGTGCTCGGCATATTTTTGGGAGATAAAGTAAATCAGGCGGTGCTCGTCGCATATCCGGGTGAGGTTGGCGATACATTCGCGCCGCGACATCCCCCCGAACGACATCCGGTTGATATCTATGAGTTGGAAATCGAATTTCAGGTCGGCCCCTACGCGGTATACCACATTGGTACTGTTCAGGTCCTTATGTTTGATTCCTTTGTCGTGAAGGCCGATAATGAAATCCACCAGCGCCCCCACGCCCATAATGTGGAGGTATTTCTCCTCTTTTATAAGGTCGCGGATGGGTTTGTAATCCGTAAATTCGGTAACCAGGTAGCAGTGGGCCACAAGACCTCCCCGCCGGGTATCGGCGTACGCTATCGCGGCCGGGGTCCCTACCCCTTCGCGCTTCAGCCGCAGGGCGTTTTCGTAAGCCCTTTTGGCTTTGGTGCCCCGGAAAAATGTGTACATGACCCGGTTGAAAAAGTGGGGCACGCGGAACCGCTTGACAACGTACCTGCTGCCGCCGACATCGAAAAGTTTGACCGTGTTCCTGCCGTCGTGCAGGACGGTACCGTTTTCATCGAATCCTCCCCCGGCAAGCCCGTCGACAAACTCCGACAGGTGATCGTAACCGCTGGCGATAATCTTTTTCATAATCATTTCCGGTTGGTGATACATAAAATTAACGCATACCTCCGGGCTTTATTATAGCCGTATATCCGTTAATTTGTTCATTATTTCCTAATCGCGGCCGCGAACCTCCGTACCGCACCTCCGGATCGTAAACTAAATATAGCGAAATTCCCTCTGAAAGCAAAACCGGGAAGGACGCTCGTCCTTCCCGGAATATGCAACGGTAGCTGCCGCGAACGGTTATCAATTCACGTCCACGGTTCTTTTGATATATGCGTAGTGCGAACCGTGCCGTTCGAACGCGGCCTTCTCCAACTCCTCGCGGTGGTCAGGATGGGCGATGCTTATTATAAGGCGTGCGCGCTCCTGAAGCGTCTTGCCGTACACGTTCACCGCGCCGTACTCGGTCACGATCCAGTGGAGGTGCGCACGGGTTGTGACTACGCCTGCGCCCGGGGTCAGTACCGGGGCGATTTTGCTGATTCCCTTATTGGTGGCCGAAGGCATCGCGAGGATGGCCTTACCGCCTTCCGAACGCGAGGCCCCGTACATGAAGTCCACCTGCCCGCCGACGCCGGAGTAGAACCTGGTACCGATGGAGTCGGCGCAAACCTGGCCGGTTATATCCACCTGCAGGGCGGAGTTAATGGCCGTCACCTTCGGATTCCGCGCGATTATGAACGGGTCGTTGGTGTATGCCACGTCCATCATGGCCACGCCCGGGTTGTTGTCGATAAAATCGTAAACGGCCTGGGAACCCATCAGGAACGTGGAGACCATCTTGCCCTTGTCGATAGCCTTGTTCATACCGTTGATAACGCCGTTTTCCACCAGCGGAAGCACCCCGTCGGCAAACATCTCGGTGTGTATACCGAGGTTTTTGTGGTTACCCAGTTGCGAGAGTACGGCGTTCGGTATGGCGCCGATACCCATCTGAAGGCAGGCACCGTCCTCTATAAGTGCGGCGCAGTTCTTACCGATTGCAACCTCTATTTCATCCGGCGCGGTGAAGTGGCCCTCCATCAGCGGGGTATCGTCCTCGACGAATATATCTATCTGCGAGCAGCGGAGGAACGCGTCGCCGAACGAGCGGGGAACGTGCTTGTTGACCACCGCGATAACGTGCTTGGCGCACTCCACGGCGGCCAGGGTGGCGTCCACCGAAGTACCGAGCGACACATATCCGTGCTTGTCGGGCGGCGAGACCTGTATCATCGCCACGTCGCACGGCAGCACACCGGCTCGATAGAGCTTCTGCGTTTCGCTGAGGAACACCGGAATGTAATCCGCCGAACCGGCCTGTGTATCCTTGCGGACATTACCGCCCACGAAGAACGAATCGAGCTGGAAAATGCCTTCGTACATTGCTTCGGCGTAGGGTGCGGGGCCTTCGGTGTGGAGGTGGTGGATATGGACGTCCTTTAGTTCGCCCGCGTCGCCGCGGCGGCACATGGCGTTTATAAGGCACTGGGGTGCGCTGGCCACACTGCTCAGGTGGACATGGTCACCGCTCTTTATTACTTTTACCGCTTCGTCCGCGGATACGAATTTGATTTGGCAGGTCATTGTCTTATTTTTATTTTGATTCGATTATTCTCAAAAAACCGCCGTACCGGCACTGTATACGGCTAAAAAAGTCCGCCGGACGGACGCCTTATGTAAACCTTCCGGCATAACGAACCCGGCACTTTATTGTTATTCGGCTAACAGGGTGTAAAAATAATAATTATATTTAAGATTACGGGGACAACCCGGGCATTTTTCGGCAAACGCTCCTCCCCGCAGGCCTTTAATGTCTGAGGCGGCATGGTTGCCGTGGATTGAAACAACTTTCGGTTATATGATAATGCCATGCCTTCGGAATGACATTTAACGGAGAACCGGGTTACTGAAAGGGTATCAGGATTTTTTTGCCGGCGGCAAATCCGTCTTAACTCCCGCGGGATTGTTTCATCGCCGTAGTTTGTATCCCTGACGACTTCCTATGGTTGACTAATTTTTTTATATTGTTTATATTGCCGTACGGTTGCGCATGGTGTGCCCGGGCAACAAACAATTTCAGTAAACGGCAGTGAAAATGAATAAATTAAAAATAGGCCTGCTGGGCAGGGTGGCAATCGCGATAGCGGCCGGTATCCTGCTCGGGCTGGTTGCGCCCGGATGGCTGGCAAGGTCGGCTGCTACGGTAGCCGGATTGTTCGGCAATTTCCTGGGATTTGCCATCCCGCTGATAATCCTCGGGCTGGTAGCGCCCGGCATAGCCGATATCGGGAACGGAGCGGGCAGGCTGCTCGGGTTGACGGTAGCCATCGCCTACGGGTCGACGCTTTTCTCCGGATTCTTTACCTACGGGATATGCAGCCTTACCTACCCGTTCCTGTTGGGTGGGGAGGCCGGTTTCGGGGAAGTGTGGCAAGGGACCGATGCCTCGGCCTATTTCACGGTGGAGATGCCGCCCGTTATGTCGGTGATGACCGCGCTCCTGCTCGCTTTCGTGCTTGGGATGGCGTTGGCCGGCCGGGAAGGGGTTCTGCGCAACGGACTGGAAGAGCTCCGGTCGGTCGTGGACCTGCTTATAGGGAAGGTGATAATACCGGCCTTGCCGGTCTATATTGCGTGTATATTTACGGGCATCGCCTCGTCGGGGCAGGTGGCGGGCGTGATATCGGTATTCCTGAAGATTATCACGGTTATATTCGTGCTTCATATCGCCTTGCTGCTTATCTACTATTGCGCGGCGGCTGCCGTGGCCGGGGGAAACCCGCTGCGGTACCTGCGTACCATGCTTCCCGCCTACCTCACGGCGCTGGGGACGCAATCGTCCGCGGCCACGATTCCGGTGACGCTCGAACAGAGCGTACGAAACGGTGTTGAGCGGGATATCGCCGGCTTTGTCGTGCCCCTGTGCGCCACCATCCACCTGTCGGGCAGCATGATGAAGATAACCGGATGCGCACTTGCTATAATGATGGTTACGGGGGTGCCGTTTAGTTTCGGTGTCATGGCCGGATTCATCTGCCTGCTCGGGATTGCGATGGTCGCGGCCCCGGGGGTGCCGGGGGGTGCGATTATGGCCGCGCTTGGGGTGCTTTCGTCGGTTCTGGGGTTCGACGAGACGGCACTCGGCCTGATGATAGCGCTCTACATTGCAATGGACAGTTTCGGCACGGCCTGCAACGTCACGGGGGATGGTGCGATAGCGTTGGCGGTCAATATACTGGCGAGGGGAAAGCAAAGGCAGAAATGCCGTGCTGAGGAACCATAGGCGGCGGGGGGCATAATAGGAAAGAGATTCTTCGCTCCGCTCGGAATGACAATAACACTATATCATCATGAGGAATGGAATGACGAAGGATCTACGGCTGGGTACTACTATAGGGATATTCTTCGCTCCGCTCGGAGTGGCAATAACACTATGTCATCCTGAGGAATGGAATGACGAAGGATCTACCGCTGGACACTATTTATAAGGAGATCCTTCGCTTCGCTCAGGATGACATTGGGGCCGGGGGGCTTTGCCGGACCGCTCCGCTAGGAATGACATCGGGGCCGGGTGAACTTTGCAGGACTGCTCAGCTCGGAACGACAATAACACTATGTCATCCTGAGGAATGTAATGACGAAGGATCTACTGATGGTACTACTATAAGGAGATTCTTCGCTCTGCTCAGAATGACATTGGTAATCCTCCGTCCGGTTGCTCCGCTCGAACGACATTGGGGCCGGAGACTTTGCCGGACCGCTCCCCACAGAATGACAAACCGTTATGATAATACGACATAAAGCCGCAAATAAAATTATACAATACGGGGTATCTTGTGTTAAAAAATCATTACCTTTATCGGACCAAATAGTTAAGGTTTTTTAACTTTAAGGCCCTTGTGGCTAACGATTATCATGGATAAAGCGAATGTTGTCGAACTCGATGATGTTGTTATCAGATTCTCGGGAGACTCCGGCGACGGCATGCAGCTGACCGGTACACTCTTCTCCGACGCCGCCGCCAACCTCGGTAACGGCATATCCACCTTCCCAGACTATCCGGCAGAAATACGCGCCCCGCAGGGGACGGTTGTGGGCGTATCGGGGTTCCAGGTCCGTTTCGGCAGCCGTAAGGTGACCACCCCGGGCGACTACTGCGACGTGCTGGTGGCGATGAACCCCGCCGCCCTGCGGGCCAACGCCCGCTGGCTTAAAAGCAGCGCGGCCGTCATTATCGACGGGGACCTGTTCACCGAGCGGCAAATCGAGAGGGCCGGCTACGCCACCACCGACCCAATCGCCGAGCTGGGCCTGGACAACCACAACGTGATGCTGCCCAATATAACCAGTATGACCCGCGAGGCGCTGGCCGGGCTGGAACTCGACACCAAGAGCGTTACCAAGTGCAAGAACATGTTCGCACTCGGCATCTGTTTCTACATATTCAACCGTCCGCTGGAGCATACTTTGGGTTATATACAGAGAAAGTTCGGGGTGAAAAAACCCCTTATCGCCGAGGCCAATAAACGGGCTTTGCAGGCGGGATACAACTACGGGGCCAACACCCACGCCTTTGCCAACACGTACGAAGTCCGCGCGGCGGAGGACCTTCCAAAAGGGCGCTACCGAAGCATCAACGGCAACCAGGCGACGGCATGGGGTTTTATCGCCGCCTCGGAGAAGAGCGGGCGGCCGCTGTTCTGCGGCTCGTACCCCATCACTCCGGCTACGGTAATTCTCGAAGAACTTGCCAAGCGCAAGGATTTGGGCGTGAAGACCCTCCAGTGTGAGGATGAGATAGCCGGCATCTGTACCACAATCGGTGCGGCATGGGCCGGGAGCTTCGCGGTGACCACCACCTCCGGGCCGGGCCTGTCGCTCAAATCGGAGGCTATCGGCCTGGCGGTAATGACCGAGCTTCCTATCGTTGTGGTGGACGTACAGCGCGGCGGCCCGTCGACGGGCCTGCCGACCAAGACAGAGCAGGCCGACCTCTACCAGGCTCTCTGGGGCCGCAACGGGTCGTGCCCGATGATAGTGATGGCGGCCAGCACCCCGTCGGACTGCTTCCACTACGCCTTTATGGCCGGGAAGCTGGCCATGGAGCATATGACGCCCGTGCTTCTGCTCAGCGACGGCTTTATAGCCAACGGCAGCGAGCCGTGGAAGATACCCTCGATGGCCGATTACCCGCGCATCAACCCGCCCGTGATATCGAAGGCCCCGGAAGAGGGAACGTTCCTGCCCTACGCCCGCGATGAAAAGCGGCTGGCGCGCGCGTGGGCCATCCCGGGCACAAAAGGTCTCGAGCACCGCGTCGGCGGGCTGGAGAAGGAATTCCTGCGCGGCAGTGTCTGCCACGACCCGGTGAACCACGAAAAAATGGTCGACGTACGTGCCCGCAAGGTGGCCCGTGTGAGGGAGTTCATCCCCAAGCAGACGGTCCACGGCCCGTGCCGCGGTAAGCTCCTTGTGGTCGGCTGGGGAGGTACTAAAGGTCACCTGCTCAACGCGGTGGAGGACCTTCAGGCCAAAGGCAGGAGCGTCTCGCTCTGTCATTTCAACTATATCAATCCCCTGCCTAAAGGGGTCGATGAGATATTCCGCAAATTCGAACGGATAGTGGTGTGCGAGCTGAACGACGGCCAGATGGCCAACTACCTCAGGATGAACTTCCAGCAGTACGAATTCCTGCAATACAACAAAATACAGGGGTTGCCCTTCACGGTAACCGAACTCAGGGACCATTTCGAAACACTACTCGGTTAATAGCCATGGCTAACAGCGAAAAATACCAATACACCCCGCAGGATTTCCGGAGCGACCAGGAGATTAAATGGTGTCCGGGCTGCGGCAACTACGCCATCCTCAATTCGGTTATAAAGGCCATGCCGGAGGTGGCGGCGGCGCTCAAATACAAGCACCACAGGTTCACCTTTATTTCGGGTATCGGGTGTTCGTCCCGGTTTCCGTACTATACAAATTCGTACGGGTTCCACGGGATTCACGGCCGGGCGGCGGCCATCGCCACCGGGGTGAAGGTGGCCAATCCGAAGCTCACCGTGTGGGTGACCAGCGGCGACGGGGACTCGCTCGCCATCGGGGGCAACCACTTCATCCATGCCGTAAGGCGTAATATAGACATTAACATACTGCTGTTCAACAACGAGATATACGGTCTTACCAAAGGCCAGTACTCCCCCACTTCGGAGCTGGGGAAGGTGACCAAGACTTCCCCGTTCGGAACGGTGGAGCACCCGTTCAACCCGGGCGAGGTAGTGCTCGGCGCCCGCGGCACCTTTTTCGCCCGCTCCATCGACGCCGACGTGAACCTCACCAAAGAGTGCTGCGTCACGGCGGCCAAACACGACGGGACATCGGTGGTGGAGATACTCCAGAACTGCGTGATATTCAACGACAAGACCTTCGCCGGATTCGCCGCCGACCGGGAAACCCGCGAGGAAAACACCATCACCCTGCGCCACGGCGAGAGGATGATATTCGGCCGCAACCGCGACAAGGGCTTGGTCCAGATAGGCATGAAACTGATGGTGGTCCGCATCGGGGAAGGCGGGGTAACCGAAGAGGACATACTGATACACAACGCCCATGAGCCGAACCCCGGCGTTCATATGATGCTGGTGAACATGGCGTGGCCCAACTATCCGGTGGCGCTCGGGGTTATCAGGGACGTGGCCGACTCCACTTACGACGACAACGTGTGCAAACAGGTTGAAACCGTTAAAAAAGGCCGCGAGATAAACTGCGTGGACGACCTGCTGAACAGCGGGAATACATGGGAAATCGAGTGATACGGTCGGATGCCGGCGAGCGATGCCTGTCGGCCGGATAGTGCCGGCCCCTTGATCCTCAACGCAGGAACTCCGCGTCGCTTCCCGGCTAACCGGACGGATAAAAAAAACCGCAGGGCTATGGGTCCCCGCGGTTTTTTCGCAACAAAGTGCCGGCTTACAATTTTACGTTCACCTGCGGCGGGTCCGGTTGTCCCCCCCTACCGGCTGCCGGCTGCTAAACGGCTCACCCCGGGAAGGGCCGGTGAAACTACACCCCCGACGCAGAACGTTTCATCTTCATAACAAACTGATGCAAAGTTCGTTTTTTACCGGACGCGCCACAATCCCGAAAAATGGGTATATTTACCGCTCAAGATGACTAAATGAGGGGGAACGACCGGTAGCCGGTTATGCGTAATTTTGCACAAAAACAGACTATGACAGATAATACACCCCGCCGGAGCGCTCCCGGAGCGGCCGGGCTTTTCGACGACGGCGATATGAAACTCGCCGACCTGATACTGGACGATTACCGGCTGATACCGGTCCTCGAGCGGACCGGCATAGGCCTGGGCTTCGGCGAGAAACTGGTCCGCGAGGCGTGCGCCGAGAACGGCATTCCGGTGGACCTGTTCCTGCTCATTTGCTCGGTACACAGCCGCGAAGGGTTCGTGCCCGACTCGGCGAGCCTGAAGAGTACCGACGTTAGCAATATCGTGGATTACCTGCATCAGTCGCACGAATACTTCAGGCTCAGGCAGATACCTTCGATGAGCGCCAAGCTGGCCGGTATAGAGGCCGGGTGCGACCCGGTGTACGGCAAGATGCTCCACCGCTTTTTCGAAGGCTACCGCGCCGAGCTGGAGAACCATTTCGCCTACGAGGAGCAGGAGGTATTCCCCTACATAAAAGGGCTTCTGGAGGGCCGGAAGGCCAGGGGATACTCCATATCGAGGTTCGAGGAAAACCACACCAACATAGAGGAGAAGCTGAACGACCTGAAAAACATACTGCTCAAATACCTGCCGGCCGACTGCTGCCCGGAGCTGCGCTCGGACCTGCTTTACGACATCTTCCGGCTGGAGGAGGACCTCGCGCGGCACACCACCATCGAGAACCTGGTGTTAATACCGCTGGTAACACAACTGGAAAACAGCACGGACGATGAAAGATAGCGGAAGGTTCAGGGTTGCGCTGGTGGAACCCTCGCCCATCGTGGCGACGGGAATAAGTGCCATATTGTCCCAGAGCGGCGGGCACGAGATAGCGGGCATCATCCCCGACAACAGCTACATGGCCGAACGGCTGCGCATGCTGGCGCCGGACATTATCATATTGAACCCTTCGCTGCTCGACCGGAGCCGCAACCAGCCCATTCGGACCACCTACCCCATCTTCAACGACAGCCTGCTTATCGCGCTGGTTTACGAGTTGTTCCCCGAGCCG
Source organism: Alistipes sp. (assembly GCA_021202985.1). GTDB lineage: Bacteria > Bacteroidota > Bacteroidia > Bacteroidales > Rikenellaceae > WRDF01. Next base: position 2,065 of record JAJQCA010000001.1, on the reverse strand, counting down.
CTGCTAAAGCAGTTCGACGGCATAATCACCGTACACGACGAGCCGCGGCAGATAGCCCGGAAGATACGCACGGCCATGGACGAAAGGTCTGGGAACGAGGACACCAACATCGGCAACGACCTGTCCGACAGGGAGAAAGAGATACTCGTTTCGGTAGCCAAAGGCGCCACCAACAAGGAAATCGCCGTGGAGCACAACATATCCGTGCACACGGTTATATCCCACCGGAAGAATATTTCCCGCAAAACCGGTATCAAAACCGTTTCGGGGCTTACGATCTACGCCGTAATCAACGGACTGATAGATATTTCGGACAGCGAGTAACGGACCGGGGCCGCTTCAGGGTATGCCAAAAAGCATTGAACGGTTGCCTGCATACCGTTATGCTGCACGAAACGATTAACCGTCTATGGGGTGGCCGCCAGTAATCTTGCGGACCCGGCACCTTTCGAGCGTCTGAATTGTTTCCGCGGAAACATGCCTGATTATCGGGTAGATTCCTTGTAATATCGACAATGACATTATTATATCTGTCATCCCGGGAATCGTGTGGCGAGGAACCGACGATGGGGAGCGACCGTCGGGCTTGCCTACGAGGCGGGACGTGCATAGGTATATTCCGTAGGCACGTGGTTCCAGCGGAAGAGTCTTCACTACGTTCAGAATGACGTTAAGCGTTAATATTACCACCACCCCGGCTGCGGAGACGGCGGCCCGGAATATGGAATTTACCGTATTGTTTTGTTTAAAAATAATCGGTAGCTTTGCGTATTGTTACATATTCCGACACTTTTTTTAGACAGTTCAGCTAAAACCCCACCTTACACTTCGGAGTGCGTAACGGATAAACTACCCCGTCATGCCGGATAGAGGCACATTTAAAACTACCGCCGCCGTACAATTAAGTATGGCCGGAACACGTTATAAAGGTCGTAACCGGCGGACCGAAAACCAAATTAAGTCCCTATTATCAAACAACTAAAACCCTGAAAAATGGCAGGAGACCTGTTATATGTGCGCGAACACCTGTCGTGCCGCCATTACGTCTCGGATTACCGCTGCAGTTTCCGTTACCGGGAGGACGAAGCGGGAAGCTATTTCTATTTCGACGACGAACCTTACAACCTGATGATTTTCGTTCTGGAGGGCGAACTTACCGTTACGTGTAACGAATTCACAAACCGCGTTTTCAAAAAAGGGCGAGATATTTTTTATCCCGAAAGGCTCCATCGGGGTGAGCCGCTATTCCCAAAAGAGCGCGGTGATAACGTGCCTCTTCGATGTTATCAATAACGTATGCGACAAGCTCAATATACACTCCTACTGGCCGCTGTGCCGTAACATAGACTACGACTTCCGGCCGCTGGAAATCATTCCGCAGCTCTACTCCTTCCTCGATTCGCTGAAATATTATATGCAGCAGGGTATAAACTGCGAACACTTCCACGAATTGAAACAACGCGAGCTTTTCCTGATACTGAGATGGTTCTACAAAAAAGAGGAACTTGCCGAACTGTTGTACCCCATCATCGGTAACTCGCTCGATTTCAAGGCCCTCGTACTGGAGAACTACCTGAAAGTCAGCAGCGTGTCGGAACTTGCGGAACTTTCGCGGATGGGCCGGAGCCACTTCGACGCGGTGTTCAAAGAGGAGTTCGGCATGCCGGCGCGCCAGTGGATGCTCAAACAGATAGCCAAGCACGTCAAGTACCACCTGTCGGAACCGGGCGTTACCATCAGCGACGTGATGATTAAATTCAACTTCAATTCGCCCACCCATTTCACCCGTTTCTGCAAACAGCAGTTCGGGTGTACCCCGACGGAACTGATGACAAAACTGCATTCCGACGAAGAACAGGCGCCGCAGAATTAGGAAGGAAACTAAAATTTACATATCTTCGTATAAGTGTAAATCTGTAAACTCTTTCAAGAAAAATGTAAATGACGGTTCGGATAAACCTTCATACATTTGCAATGTAGTTACAACAGATAGGAATTATAGAAATATATATTTAGGCTTTAGGCTTAAAACATACAGAGAAATAGGGGTTATATAATATTATAT
>JAJQCA010000076.1:57478-89641 GCA_021202985.1 Alistipes sp. | reverse complement strand
ACATGGCCGCCCGACATGGCCGCCCGACATGGCCGCCCGACATGGCCGCCCGACATGGCCGCCCGACACGCAACCGTATTTGCCCTGTTTAACCGGGTTCCGCGGATCGGCGGGGGAGCGACCGGGCACGGTCAAACAGAGGGGCGGCAACGTTTTTTAAACGTGCCGCCCCGGTCGAAGAAGACTCATACCGGAATCAGTCCCTTTCAGAAAAGTTCCATCCCGCAGGCGTAGAGCAGGTTCACCGCGGCGAGCCGGGCCTCTTTCTGCGATTCTATGTACTGTTCGCGGGTCTCGTTGTAGGTCCTCTGCGCAATCAGCACTTCCAGTATATCGGTTTCGCCGGCCCGGTAGCCGTACACGAACCCTTCCAGTACCCGGCGGGCTTCGTCCATAATGCCGGAGCGGTAGTGGTCGTAGTTTCTGAGGGCGGCGTTGTAGAGGTGGTACGCCGCCGCGATTTCGGCCTCGATTTCCGCCCGTACGCCCGTTTCCGCGCGGACTTCCTGCCCCACGGCCAGCGACGCCGCACGGACGGAGCCCTTATTGGCGGACGAGAATTTCAGCGGAATGGTAACCCCTCCGGTAAGCATATGCTTGCGGGGCAGCATGCCTTTCCAATCGCGTTCGTACCCGATAAAGAGGTCCACGTCGGGTTTCTGTTCGGACCGGGCGACGGCCAGTTCCCGCCGGGCCATCTCCACACCCAGGTTGGCCAGGGCCGTCTCGACGCGCCCCTCCTGCCCCCGTTCAATGAGCAACGGCAGCGGAGCCGCGTCGATATCGGCGCGTACCTCGCCCACGGGCAGCAGCAGGGTGTCGGCTCCCACCCCGGCGTAGAACCCGAGCACCACCAGCGACGCCATGTAGGCGCCCTCCTGCCGGTATACCTCGCCGAGCAGGGTCCGCGCCTCGAGCGACGATTGCCGGGCGTCGTTCTCGGTTATCTCCCCGGCACGATACCGCAGGCTGTCCGAGCGGCTCATTTCGAGCATATAGCGGTACGAACTGCGCCGCACCTCCAGCATTTCGGCCTCCGCCACGGCTTCGATGTAGGCTTCGGCCGCGGCCAACCGCAGTTCGGCGGCGTAGAGGTCCACTTCGTGCCGTTCCATTTCGGCGAACGTGCGGGCCTGGCGTATCCGGGCGCCGCGTTTGCGGCCGAACTCTACGGTGTAGCCCAGTTCGAGCGAATAGACCTCCTTGGAACCTTCGAAAGTCAGTTCCGGGTCGTTTACGACTTTGGCCGCCTTAAGCTCGGCTTCGGCTATGGAGCCGCGGAAATTCTCTGCGGCAAGTCCGTGGTTCCGGTTAAGTACCATCTGCAGGTACGCCGCAGGCGTGACGTGAAGGGTAGGGCCGCCGAAGAGCGAAGCTGTGGCGTTAATTTCCGTCGTATCGGTGTTATGGGCAGCCGTTGCGAATCCGGCCGGGTGTGCGGTGGCCGCGGCCGGATGACCACCCCCCACAAAGGTCACTGCAACGGCTATACATTCGATTATCCTATTCCTGTTCGGTTTCATCATAGTCTGTGTTTTCGAATTTACGTTCGGTAAGGTAATAGAGCGCGGGCAGGGCGAACAGGGTTATAAGCGTGGAGAACGCCAGCCCGTAGACGATAACGGTCGCCAGCGGACGCTGTACGTCCGAACCGATGCCGATAGCCAGCGATGCGGGGAGCAGCCCGAGGATGGTGGTTACGGCCGTCATGAGCACCGGGCGGAAACGGTGCCGGGCGCCGTTCCGTACCGCATCGAGCAGCGGCATGCCGCCTTTGCGCAGGGCGTTGAAATGCGAAATCATTATCACACCGTTCTGTATCGAAAGCCCGAACATGGCGATGAATCCCACGGCCGACGAGACGTTCAGGGTCATTCCCCGGACATTCAGCGCGGCCATGCCGCCCAGGAGGGCCAGCGGCACGATCGAGAGGGCCAGCCCCGCCTGCCGGAACCTGCCGAAGGCCCCGTACAACAGCACGAACATTACCAGGAGGGCAAGCGGAATCACCATCGACAGGCGGCGGTAGGCCCGGTTCTGGTTCTCGAACTGTCCGCCCCAGCTCACTTCGTACAGATCGTGGTCGTAAGGAACCTCTCGTTCGATGGTCCGCTGTGCTTCCGACAGGAACGACGACAGGTCGCGCCCCCGCAGGTTGAGCTTCACGGTGAGGTGGCGGCGGTTCATCTCCCGGGTTATGGTGCTCTCGCCCGTAGCCAGCCGGATGTCGGCCACCTGAGAAAGGGGAATGCGCGCACCGGTCTGGGAGGTTAGCATCAACCCCGCGATTTTTTCGGGGGTGTCGCGCGCGTCCTCACGGTACTTGCAGGTGATGTCGTAGACCCGGTCGCCCTGGTAAATCTGCGATACGGCCTTACCGCCGATTGCAATTTCGATAAGGTCTCCCACGTCAGAGAAGTTGAGGCCGTAACGGGCCACGGCGTCGCGGTCTATATGTATCTGGAGCTGCGGCAGGGGCGGCTCCTGATCGATATCCACGTCCACCGCGCCGCGTACGGTACGCAGCGTGGCGGCGATATCGCCGGCGATACGGCGCGTCTCGTCGAAATCGTTACCGTAGACCTTCACCACCAGCTCGCTGTGCGCCCCGGCTATCTTGTCCATCACTCCGTCTATCATCGGCTGGGTGAACCCTACGGTGAAACCGGGCAGGGTGGCGTATTCGGCCCCCAGCTCATCGATAAGATGCTCCTTACGCTTGCCGCGCGGCCACTCCCTGTATGGTTTGATGCCGACGGAGACTTCGAAATGCGACGGGGTGAAAGGGTCCGTCCCGTCGTCGTTGCGGCCCGCCTGCACGGCTATATAGGTCACTTCCGGGTATTTCATGGTACGTGCGCGCAGGGTGTCGGAAAGCTCGCGCGACTTCTCCACCGAAATGCCCGGGGGCAGGGTGACCTGAAGCCAAATCGAACCCTCGTCGAGCGTGGGCAGGAAGTCCTTGCCGACCGTGGCGGTCAGCACCAGCCCGAGCGCAAGCACCCCGGCGGCATAGGGCAGTATTGCCCGCGGTCGGACCAATATCCGGTCCGTGGCACGGCCGTAGCCCGCTTTCAGCTTTTCGAGCCATTTCCTCGGCTTCACCTCCACCGGCCTGCGATATATTGCGTACCCCACGCCGGGGATAAGGAACACCGCCACCAGCAGCGCTCCTATCATGGCGTACCCGAACGTAAATGCCATAGGGGCGAACAATTTACGCTCCACACGCTCGAAGGCGAACAGGGGCAGGTAGGCCGTGATGATAATTACGGTCGAGAATATAATCGGCCGGGCCAGTTCGGTTACGCGGGAGGCGATACTCCGCTCCGACAGGGCGTCGCCCGGATGGTCCTCGCGTTTCTTGAGGATGCTCTCCATCATCACGATGGCTCCATCCACTATAATCCCGAAGTCGATGGCCCCCAGCGAAAGCAGGTTGGCCGGTATGTCGGTGAGCTTCATCAGTATAAAGGCGAACAGCAGCGAAACGGGTATGGTAACGGCCACCAGCAGCGCCCCGCGCCAGTTGCCCAGGAACACAATCAGCACCACAATAACCAGGGCCATACCCGAAAGCAGGGTGTGGGACACGGTGGTAAGGGTGGTATCGACCAGCTCCGTGCGGTCGAGGAACGGGTGGATGCGCACCCCTTCGGGAAGGGTGCGGTCGTTGAGTTCGTCCACCGCGGCATGGATTCCTTCGAGAACCACGGAGGGGTTCTCGTGTTTCAACAGCAATACTATTCCCTGTATGGTTTCGGTATAGTTGCGGGTGCGGTCGGTGTAACCCATCACCCCCTTGCGTTCGAGGTTACCGTATTTCAGGCCCCCGAGGTCGCCCAGAAACACGGGCACTCCCTCGTTACTGCTGACCACGATTTTACCCAGGTCCTCCAGCCCGCTTATCAGTCCGATACCGCGCACCACATACCCCAGGTCGCCGCGGTTGAGCACGCTGCCGCCCACGTTGTAGTTATTCTCCTCGATGGCCTCGATTACCTCCTGCAGGGTCACGTCGTACTGTTCCAGCCTGCGGGGATCGAGTTCCACCTGGTACTGGGTTGTTATGCCCCCGAAGTTGCTCACTTCGGCCACCCCCGGCACCTGCGTCAGCCGCGGGATTATCACCCAGTTTTGCAGGTCGGTAAGTTCGCGGAGCGAGTGGCGGTCGCTCTCTATAATGTAACGGTATATTTCGCCTGTGGGAGAGGTGAGGGGGTCCAGCTCGGCAACGGCGTCGTAGGGCAGGTCCACTTCGTTGAGCCGCTCCTGCACCCTCTGGCGCGACCAGTAATCCTCAACCCCGTCGCGGAACACTATCGTTATGATGGAGAGCCCGAAGGTGCTCTTGCTCCGCATTACGTGCATTCCCGGCACGCCGTTGAGCGCCCTTTCGAGCGGTATGGTTATCTGCTGCTCGACCTCCTCGGCGGCAAGGCCGGGAACCTGCGTGACCACCTGCGAAGTAACGTCCGCGATATCGGGGTAAGCCTCGATTGTGAGCTGTGTCCACGAGTAGTAGCCGAACAGGCATATAAGCACGAACAGCGAGGCTGTTACCCAGCGTTTCTGTATTATGGTAAGCATAATGTTTACTGTATTTTAAGTTCGGGATAATAACGACCCTGCCGGCGCCTGGTTTCGAACGGGAGCGCGTCCCTGCCCCGGCCGTTTACGGGGAGATGGAAGTTCCGTAACGGCGGTGTCGGACGGCGGCCGGTGCGCCGGAGGGTCGTCGGGTCAGTTTATGAAGTAGCCTCCTTCGCTGATTACGTCCGCCTGCCCGTGTTCCCATCGGCGGATGTAGGCGAGGCCGCCGTCGGTAAAGTCTACCTCTATATCGGTCTTACGGTAGCTGTCCGGGCCGGTTTTGATGAAGATGTACTCTTTTTCCGGACCCTGAAGGACGGCCTTCTGGGGCAGGACGGTATATGGTTCGGGCGCTGGCAGGAACTTGATGGTGGCGTACATTCCGAGTTTCAGCTTTTCGCTGCTGTTGTCGCACACCGAGAGCACCCGGATGGAGCGGGTCTCCTCGTCGACCGCCTCGTCGATATGGAACACCGTTCCGTAAAGCACCTCGTCCGGGAAGGCCGTAACCCGCACCGTGATGCTGTCCCCTTCCGAAATATGGCGGATATCCTTCTCCTTGACCTGCGCCGATATCCACACTTTCCTCAGGTCGGCCACCACGGCCACCGGTTCGGCATCTTCGCCGAGGTAGAGACCGGTCACGATGTTGTTCTCGATAACCGACCCGCTCAGCGGGGAACGGATTACGAGCGGTTCCCCGAGCACCACGTTGTCCGGGTCGGCATTGTAGATGCGCAGTGCGGCCGTGGCGTTCTCCAGCTCCTTCTCGGCGATGTGCAGGGTATTGAGCGCCTCCTCGTAGTCTTTTTGTGAACCGACCCCGTTCCGCAGCAGGTCTTCCTTGCGCCGCAAATCGAGGCGGGCGTACTCCGTATCGGATTGCGCCTGCAGGTATTCCTTCTGCACGGCGGTAAAGTCGGGCGAGATTATCTCGAACAGCGGGGCATTGACGCGCACGCTTTGCCCGTGGCTGATATACGACCTTACGATACGTCCGGAGAAGGGCGGGGCGATATAGGCGTACTGGGTCGGGATGGGCTGGACGGTACCGGCGGTCTCCACGGGACGTGAAACGAGTGCCGTGCGGGAGGCTTCCGTCCGGATAACGGACCGCATAACCCCGGCAGGGTCTATATACAACGTGTCGGCGACCAGGGTGTAGCCGTGGTCGTGGTCCTCCGCATGAGCCTGCCGGCACGCCGTGTTCGCGACCAGCATCAGGGCCGGTACAAGTAGTGTCAAATAACGCATAACTATTCACTTTAATCGTTAATTCATTTTTCAGGGGGCGGTACATTCACCGGGCTTGCCGGTCCGGGTAATTCTTATGCCCTTTTATGCCCGGTGTTACTCCTTGTGTGTTGTGTACGACGTGTGTGCGACGTCGTGTGCGATGTGTGTGTCCGGTGCGGGTCCGGTGTGTGTTGTGTGTGCTTTGTATCTTTCATTCTGTCAGTGGTGTGCGCGAGTGTGTGTTACCGTTTAGTTTGATGTGCGCGCGAATGTGTTCCCTTTTGATTTGTGTAGGTGTGTGCGATGTGTGTCCGGTTTGTCCGGTGTCCGTCCGGTGTATGTTGGTGTGTGTGCTGTGTCTTCCCGTGTGTAAGGTTTATATCAGTTTTGTGTGTGCGTTTGTGCGATGTGTATGTTCCAGTGTGTTAGGTGTGTGCGTTGTGTGCGATTTATATGCTCTTTGTAGTGTGTGTTGTGTGTCCCGTGTTATATGCAGTTCCGGCAAGGCCGTTGGGCTTTACCAAACAGCTACAGCCACCTGCCGAAACGGCGCATGTACCAGTTCTTTACTGTTTGCGTAAGGAGGCAGTAGCAGAGCAGGGTCGCCACCAGCCACGGGAAGTAGCTCCACGGCAGGGGTACCAGTCCTACCGCCGCCCCGAGGTTGGTGAAGGGGAAGATTATCCCGACCACCATTATGGCCACCGTGGCCAGCGTCACGGGCCATGCCGCGCTGCTCTGGATAAACGGTATCTTGCGTGTGCGTATCATGTGGACGATAAGCGTCTGCGAGAGAAGGCCTTCGACGAACCACCCTGAGTGGAACAGGGCCTGCCGGTCCGGCGAGATACAGCCGAACACGTACCACATCACCAGATAGGTGGTAATGTCGAACACCGAACTTATAGGTCCGATACATATCATAAAGAGGCTCAGGTCCGATGAGTCCCATTTGCGGGGTTTCATCAGGTATTCGCGGTCCACCCGGTCGAACGGGATGGTGGTCTGTGAAATGTCGTACAGCAGGTTCTGTATGAGCAGGTGGATGGGGAGCATCGGCAGGAACGGCAGGAAGGCGCTGGCTGCCAGAACGCTGAACATGTTTCCGAAATTGGAGCTTGCCGTCATCTTGATATACTTCATGATATTGCCGAATATCTTACGGCCTTCGATTACCCCCTCCTCGAGCACCATCAGGTCCTTTTCTAGCAGGATTATATCGGCGCTCTCCTTGGCGATGTCCACGGCCGTGTCCACCGAGATCCCGATGTCAGACTGGCGCAGGGCCGAGGCATCGTTTATGCCGTCGCCGAGGAATCCCACCGTGTTGCCCTGGTCCTGTAGCAGGGTTATGATGCGGGTCTTCTGCATCGGGGTCAACTTGGCGAATATCTTGGTGCGGCCGATTACCTGCAGGAGCTGGTCGTCGTTCAGCTCCTCTATTTCGGTACCGAGCAGGGTATACTGCGTGTCGACGCCCACCTGCCGGCAGATGGTCTTTACCACGGCGGCGTTGTCGCTCGAGAGTACCTTCACCTCCACGCCGTGGGCGTGCAGCTGTTTGATGGCGCTGGCGGCCGAATCCTTGGGCGGATCGAGGAAAGCGAGGTAACCGATCAGGGTCATACCTGCCTCGTCGTCAACCGTGAACAGGTTCCGGGGGCTGTGCCACTCCTTGCGGGCGACGCACAGTACGCGCATCCCCTCGCGGTTCATCTTGCCGCTCTCGGCGAATACCAGGCTGCGGATACGGTCGTCGACAGGTACCGTTGCGCCGTCCAGTTCGGCATGGGTGCAAATGGACATCATTTCTTCCACCGCCCCCTTGGTGACGATTTGCTTGTTGCCCTGCTTATCCTCGATTATTACGGACATCCGGCGGCGGGTGAAATCGAACGGGATTTCGTCTATTTTGGAGTAACGCTTGTCGAGGTCCTCGAACCCGAGTTCCCGTACGTGCGAGAGGATGGCCTGATCCATCAGGTTCTTCAGTCCGGTCTGGAAGTAGCTGTTATAGAAGGCGTAACGTAGTATCCGGGTGTCGTCGCGCCCGGCCACGTCGAGGTAGCGTTCCAGCACAATCTTATCGTGGGTGAGGGTGCCGGTCTTGTCGGTGCAGAGGATGTTCATCGCACCGAAACTCTGTATGGCGTTGAGGTTCTTAACGATGGTCTTGCGTCGCGACATCTTTACGGCGCCTTTGGCAAGATTGCTCGTCACTATCATCGGCAGCATTTCGGGGGTAAGGCCCACGGCTACCGAGATGGCGAAGATAAAGGCGTTGAACCAGTCGCCTTTGGTGATGCCGTTTACCAGGAACACGAACGGGACCATCACGAGCATAAACCGGATAAGCAGCAGGCTGACCTTATTTATACCCTTATCGAACGAGGTCTGCGCCCGCACCCCCACCAGGCTCCGGGCTATGGTGCCCAGGTAGGTACCCTGCCCGGTGGCGAAAACTATCCCGATAGCCGAACCGCTTACCACATTGGAACCCATGAAACAGATATTGTCCAGCTCCACCACGCTCCCGGTGCGGGGCTGGTCGTGCCGCACCCCGGGGGTCTTCTCCACCGCGTCCGACTCGCCCGTGAGCGAGGACTGGCTGACGAAAAGGTCTTTCGACTCCACTATCCGCATGTCGGCCGGAATCATATCCCCTGCAGCGAGGTAGACCACGTCGCCCGGCACGAGGTCCGTGATGTTTACCTCGCGGCTGGCGTCCGCTCCGTCGCGGAAGACCGAGGCGGTATTTTTTACCATCCTCCGGAGCGCTCCGGAGGCCTGGCTCGATTTCCACTCCTGCGAGAACCGCAGTATGGCGCTCAGCAGCACCATAGTGCCGATAATTATTACCGTGGCCCACTCCCTCTCTTCGGGCGCGGCCAGCAGCACGTCGATAACAAGCGATACGAGCGCCAGACCCATCAGGATGCCGATGAACGGGTTGATAAATGTTTTGATGAACATTATCAGCCCGCGGTCGCGCCGTTCGCGTACTATCGTGTTCTCGCCGTACTCTTTAAGCCGCTCGGCCGCCTCGGCCGAGGAGAGTCCCGACACGGCGGTGTCGAAATAGCCGTACGCGAGGCGCGTGGGCTGTGCCGAGGCAAGGAATACCCGCTCGTTGTTGAACTGCACTGCGGACCGCTTTTCCCTCTTTTTTCTCAGCCTTTTAACCATGACGTGGGTTTGTTTGTGTTTTCCTGCCGCAAAAGTAGGGCACAGCCCTTCGCGGGCCTGTTAGAAACCTTTTAGAATATTATTAGAATTCCATTAGAACAGCGGTGCGGCCGACGGTGGCCGGTCAGGCCATAATGGAAAGGTTATTGGTATAAATCGTCTATATTGTAACACGAAAAAAACCACTGTGATGGAAAACGACGATATAAAGGCCCTGGTAGGGGCGCAAAAGGACTTTTTCGCAACCGGAAGGACCAGGGATACCGGTTTCCGGCTGGAACGGCTGCATGCCCTCGGGGACGCGCTGGTCAAATACGAAAGGGATATTTACCGGGCACTCTGGCTGGACCTGCACAAGTCGGAACAGGAGTCGTACCTCACCGAGCTTGCGCTGGTGTACGGGGAAATTCGTAACCATACGCGCAACCTCAGTAAGTGGGCGCGTCCCGCGCGGGTGATGCCGACGTTGGCCACAATGTTCTCTTCGTGCCGCGTGCTGTACGAACCGCTCGGGGTGTCGCTTATAATATCCCCGTTCAATTATCCCGTCCAGCTGCTGCTCAACCCTCTGGTGGGTGCCATATCGGCGGGATGCTGCGCGGTGTTGAAGACCTCGCGCGAAGTTCCCAACGTGTCGGCGGTTCTGGCACGGATTATCGGGGAGACATTCGACAGGGAATATATCGCGGTCGTGGAGGGCGGCGACGGGGTGAACGAACGGCTTATGGCCGAACGGTTCGACTTTATTTTCTTTACCGGAAGCCCGGCGGCGGGCAAGTCGGTAATGAAGTCCGCCTCGGAGAACCTTACTCCCGTATTGCTCGAACTGGGCGGCAAAAGCCCGTGTATAGTGGACCGCGACGCGGACCTCCCCACGGCCGCCAGGAGGATAGCGTGGGGAAAAACCATCAACGCCGGGCAGACCTGTATCGCGCCGGATTACCTTTTCGTCCACCGGGAGGTCAAAGACCGGCTCATAGATGGGATAACCGCGGCGTGGGACGAATGGTTCGGTACCGATAGCGCCGCAAGCCCCTACTACCCCCGTATCGTGAACGGGGAGGCCGTGGACCGGCTTCAAGGTCTGCTGGGCGAAGGTAATATATTGTACGGCGGCAGGGTGGACCGGGAGCAGAGATACGTCTCACCCACCATAATCGACGGGGTGGACACAGGCGGTAAAATAATGGAGCGGGAGATATTCGGCCCCATCCTTCCCGTAATGGAATTTACGGACCCGCAAGAGGCCGTACGGTACGTCGCCTCGCGTGAGAAGCCGCTCGCGCTCTACTATTTCGGCAGGGAGAACAGGAAGCTGGTTTTCGATGGAACCTCCTCGGGTGGGGGGTGTATAGACGATACGGTGATGCACATAGCCAACCACCGGCTTCCGTTCGGCGGAGTGGGATACAGCGGGATGGGCAAGTACCACGGGTGTGACAGCTTCCTCGCTTTTTCGAACCGCAGGGCTGTGGTCCGGTCGCCCCGGTGGTTCGAAATGTCGGTCAAATACCCGCCTTACAGCCATTTCGACACGGTTAAGAGGTTTATGTGAGCTGATCGCCGCCTTCATCAAAGCCACGGAACAGGCCCTGTCAACCTATCTCGCTAAGTTCCAGCCAACGCATCGTCCTGGTGTCGATAAGTTCGATAAGTTCGGCTACGCGCCGGGACTTTTCAACCAGCTCCTCCACGGCGAGCGTTCCTGAATTCAGCTCGGCTTCCAATCCCGATTTTTCCCGCTCCAGTTCCGCGATTTCGGCTTCCAGCCCGTCGAATTCCCGTTTTTCGTTAAACGTAAGTTTGCGTGCCGTATCGGTGCGTGACCGTTGCGCCGGGCGCGGTTTTGTCTCCTGTGAGGCCGTGCGGAGGGACTCGTCATATGCCTGCCGCCAGTCTATATATTGGGTGTAGGTTCCGGCGAAATCCTTCACCTCCCCGTCGCCCCGGAATACGAGCAGGTGGTCGACGACTTTGTCCATAAAATACCGGTCGTGCGATACCACTATAAGGCAACCTTTGAATCCGCGCAGGTACTCTTCCAGAACCCCGAGGGTCATAATGTCCAGGTCGTTGGTTGGCTCGTCGAGGACGAGGAAATTGGGGCTGGTCATCAGGACGGTGCACAGGTAGAGCCTCCGCCGCTCACCCCCGCTCAGGCGGCCCACGAAACTGTGCTGGACCTCGGGCGGGAACAGGAAATATTGGAGGAACTGCGATGCGCTCATACTGCGGCCGTCGCCCAACTGAACGTGCTCCGCTATGCGCGTAACCACGTCCAGAACTTTCATGCCGTCGTCAAAGTCCAACCCCGCCTGCGAATAGTAGCCGAACCGGACGCTCTGGCCCACCTCTATGGTACCGCTGTCGGGCGACACCTTGCCCATCAGCATCTTTATGAATGTGCTCTTGCCGCTTCCGTTATTGCCCACGATACCCATCTTCTCGTAGCGCGAGAAAGTATAGCTGAAATCGTCGAGAATCCGTATGTCGCCGTAACTTTTTGAGACATTGCGCGCTTCGAAAATCTTCGTACCTATGCGCGAAGCCTGTACATCGAGCCGTACGGCTTCCTGCCCGCGCGGAGTACGCAGCCGCTCCTCCAGGTCGTGAAACGACTCTATCCTCGCCTTGGCCTTGGTCGCGCGGGCCTGCGGCTGGCGCCGCATCCAGTCGAGTTCTTTGCGGAACAGGTTGAGTTCGCTCTCCCGCCGGGCCGCGCCGGCGGCTATCCGTTCGCTGCGCTTTTCGAGGTAGTGGCTGTAATTACCCTGATAGGTATACAGCTCTCCGTTGTCGAGTTCGATAATGTCGGTAGAAACCGCGTCGAGAAAGTAGCGGTCATGGGTTACCATAAGTACCGTGCAGTTACCCGCGGCGAGGTAATCCTCCAGCCACCGGGTCATATCCATATCGAGGTGGTTGGTGGGTTCGTCCAGAATCAGCAGGTCCGCCTCGCTTATAAGTACGTTGGCCAGCGCCACGCGCTTTAACTGGCCGCCCGACAACCGGTCGCATCTCATGGTGAAGTCGGTGATTCTCAGCCGGGTCAGAACCTGTTTGGCCCGTTGCTCGTAATCCCACGCACCGAGCCGGTCCATGTCGGCCATCAGGGTGTGGAGGTTGTCGGTATCCTCTCCGGCTACCGCTTTCTCATAGGCCGCTATCGTGGTAAGGGTGGGGTTGTCGGAGTGAAAGCAGGCCTCGAGTACCGTCAAACCGGCCGGGTATTGCGGGTCCTGCTCCAGATATGCGATACGGAGGTCGCGCCGGGTTGTGACGGCGCCGCCCTGGTAATCTTCCTTTCCCGCAAGAATATTAAGGAGAGTGCTTTTGCCGGCCCCGTTTTTAGCCACGAGGCTTATCCGCTGGCCCTTGCCGATTCCGAACGAAATGTTTTCGAAAAGTACCAAATCCCCGAATGATTTGGTGATATTTTCCGCCTGCAAATAACTTATCATCCCGCAAATTTAATAAATTCTGCAAGGCAACCGGTCTCCGCCGGTATATCTGGCCTGTAAACCGTCGACGCGCCTTCCGGTTTTGGAGTATAATGCCGTATATTTACCCTTTACCCCCCCCCCGGGTACCCCGGTGGCGGGAATCTTTCAAAAACAAATATTGAAACTATGGCGACCATTCTCAAACGTGAACGGCGGGACTTCAGGGAAGACCCGGGCAAAATCGATAAATACCGTCTCTTTACCGATACCTCGCGTACGGCGGCCGGGATTGCTCCACAGAACCTAAATTTCGACGTCAGGCGGCTCGACCCCGGGCAATACAGCTCCGTTTACCATTTCCACCGGTATGCCGAGGAGCTTTTTATGATTATTTCCGGTGAGGCCACCCTCCGGTCGCCCGATGGCCTGGAAGTGGTCGGCGAGGGGGATATCGTGTTTCTCGAGAAGGGGAGCGGCGGAGCCCACCAGTTATATAATCATACCGAACGGCCGTGTGTGTATCTCGACGTCCGGTCGTTCGGCGGTTATGACGTGGCGGAGTATCCCGACTCGGGCAAGATTTTGCTGGTACCCTCATTCGAGATTTTCGACACCCGGCGGCATATGACCTACTTCGAAAACGAGGAGGACCCGGCATCCGTATGGGCAGGGCTGGAAAAGGGAGGTGTCGAGTAGCTTAGCGGTAAGGTTTTCTTGTCGGGCGGGATGGTGTGTGCGCACACACCATCGGTCTCCGACTATTAAAGTGCCATTCCGTACGGATTGAGGAATGGACATATCCAGCGGTAGATCCTTCGTTCGCTTTCGGCTTCTCTGGATGAAAATGATGCGGTAGACCCTTCGTCGCTTTCGGCTTCTCAGTATGACAGAGTGCGGAAGATCCTTCGTGGCTTTAGCTCCTCGGGATGACAAGGGTGCGGTAGACTCCGTCGCTTTATGCGCTCAACAGGATGTCAGGATGCGGTATACCCTTCGTCGCTTTCGGCTCCTCGGGATGACAAGGGTGCGGAAGCCTTCGTCGTTCCGGATAACAAGGGTGCGTTAGACCCCGTCGCTTTCAGCTCCTCGGGATGACAAGGATGCGGAATATCCATCGTTGCTATCGGCTTGTCGGGATGACAAGGATGCGGTAGACCCCGTCGCTTTCAGCTCCTCAGGATGACATAGAGCGGAAGATCCTTTGTCGCTTTCGGCTTTTCAGGATGACAGAGTGCGGAAGAACCCTTCATCGCTTTCGGCTACTTAGGAGATAGGATGCGGTAGTTCCTTCGTCGCTTTATGGCTCCTCAGGATGAAATTCCGCCGTCGTGCCGAAAGGTACCCACTTACGGCACTCGTCGTAGCCGGAGGCTACCACCGTCTCGATAAACTGCATGCCGCGCACCCCGTCCTCCACCCCGGGGAAGTCGAGCCACGCCGGTTCGGGCTGCCTGCCGTCGCGCCGGGCGGAAACCGTTAGCGCGAAATTGCGGTATATATTGGCGAAGGCCTCTATGTAACCTTCGGGGTGGCCCCCCGGGGTGCGGGTGTTGGACCGGGCAGGGTAGCCCATGTAGCCGTTGCCGACGCGCACCAGTTCCGCCGGGCGGTCGGGCCATTTTACGGTCAGCGTGTTGGGTTCCATCTGGCTCCATTCCAGTCCGCCCTTCTCCCCGTAGATGCGCAATTTTAGTGCGTTCTCCTCGCCTGCGGCAACCTGAGAAGCTACGAGCACACCGCTTGCCCCGTTGTCGAAGCGTAGAAGGGCCGCCCCGTCGTCGTCCAGCGCCCGGCCCGGTACGTATGTGTTGAGCGAAGCGCACATCTCGACACACCGCAGTCCGGAGACGTATTCGGCCAGGTGGAACGCGTGGGTGCCGATATCGCCCATACTCCCGGCTTTGCCGGAGCGGGCGGGGTCGGTGCGCCAGCCTGCGTTGCTGGACGGGTCGTCTTCCGCACGGCCGGAGAGCCAGCCCTGCGGGTATTCGGAGTAGATTTTCCGCACCGGACCGAAATCGCCGCGGGCGATGCGCTCGCGGGCCTCCTTAACGGCCGGGTACCCGGCGTAGGTATGCGTAAGGGCGAGCGTCCGGCCGGTCCGCTGAACTATCTCCTGCAAAGACAGGGCCTCCTCGAGCGTGTAGGTCATAGGCTTCTCGATAACAACGTCGAAACCGTTTTCGAGCGCCAGCCTCGCCGCCTGGTAATGGTATTTGTTGGGGGTGACGATGGATAGGAAATCCATCCGTTCGCCGTCCGGAAGGAGGGATTCGCGTCGGATTAGTTCTTCCACCGAAGTGTAGATCCTGTCGTCGGGCAGGAAGTATTCTTTTCCCGAGGAGCGGGATATTTCGGGTCTGGAACTGAAACATCCGCATACCAGTTCTATGCGGTTATCCATAAGCGCGGCGCAGCGGTGCACGGCGCCGATAAAGGCATTCGAGCCGCCGCCCGCCATTCCCATCCTTAATTTGCGGTCCATAAGTCAGATTTTGGGTTACTGGTCTTTACCGGGGGAGGCGACTACGGTGCTGACCCGTTCGTCATGCCCCGGGAAGGTTAAAGGTAACATTTATGCCTGTAAATTCAAATCCGCGGCATCTTAGGTTATATACCCTGCGGGCTTTGCGGTCACCGTGGCCCCTGTTTCCTGATTTTGAAAGTCCGTCCGGGCGGGGCCGTAAGACTTGCCCCGGTCCGCCACAGGGCTATTTACCTGCCGGAAAAAATAGTTCGCCGAGCCAATGCAGGTTGTTATACTATTCGTATTTCAGTTATCAGCCGGGAAGTCATATAAAGCTATGATAAAAAAATACGGGGAGCCTCGCGGCTGCCCGTACCGTAAATAATTTTTCAACCAAATTTTCATTTTTACATGAAAATCATACTTTAATTCAATAGAATATTTTATGTTACCCGGCGTCACCTACCCCGATGAGCCGGTATTTTCTTAATATTACAGCAGTTCTCTTTGCCGCTTTATTCCGCAACGCAGCGTATCGCCGCGCCGTTAACCTTTTGTATCATATAGGTCGGGGATACTAATTCAGCATTTACCCGGAAGTAGAACATGTTCGTCTGTAAATATTTGGTTGAGGAGGGGGTAGGCTGGTAATCAACCGTATTGGCGGTATGATAACTGCCGTGCTTACTGATATAGTTTACCCTTCCCAATCCGCCTCCTACACTTGATAACCCGTCCCGAAAGCCGTTTGCCGGATACCACCCAAGGTTATAATAACTATAAGTATCGAAAGAATATCCCCTGTCCCCCACAGCGGATGTAAAATCAGAATACGGTAAATGCTGGGTATTAACGGATAAACCCGCATGCATCCAGGGGGAATATGTCATGTCACCCCTTTCGATGCTTCCGTCGGGAACTTTCCATCCCGGGGGACACGGATCGAAAACGGTTTTGGCCGCTGTCGTGTGTGTCGATCCCCCTCCCCACAGGTACATATTCTGCCCCTGGGATACGTTTGTATACCAGTCCCAAGGCTCATTTTGGTTTGTGTAAAAAACGAACGGATTAACGATGGAGTTAATAAGGTTGTTTGTAACCGTAACCCCTTCATATTTCATTTCCACCAATTCATTGTTGTCGTTGTAAACGACACGGTCATAATCGTCCGTACCCGTACTATTGCCGTCCACGAACCGGAAGGCTCCGCAGACGGGGTCCTTGCGGCCGTGTTGATACAGGAGCCCGCAGGTGTTGAGTTTCTCGGCATCGGTATCGTGTTTTGCCGTATTATCCGGATTTAGGGAAACATTCGCCGCCCCCAGGTTGCGATCCATAAAAATACTACTCCGGACATATCCGGTATGGTGGAGGTAAACGCTGCCCCCGTCCATGACGATCCGCCTGTTTTCGGCCGGGGAGGTCGGCCTGGCTATACCCGTAATATCGGGATTGTAGCGGGTATTCCAGATATGCCAGCTCCAGACCACCTGGTCGCCGGCCGAAGGATCGTATCTCCCGTCCCCGTTCATATCCCGGAACAGGATAACCACGGTATTCCCCTCGTGGTATCCGGGGAATATCACCACGTCCTGGTACTCGGTCACCCCGTCGATATCCTGAGACATATCTCCCATGTAGACTATCTCGGCCACGCTATTGTTACCGTCGATAGGCACGTCGCTCCATAACTGGGCAACTCCCCACGACGCGGCACCGTTGAGTTTCAACCAGTCCGCGGGCAGTACCGCATCCCCGATGCCCCCGACCGGGATCCCGCCTCCGACGCCCGCAATCGCCTTGCCGACCTGATCCCTGACCGGAATCCCGATTACTGTACGTATTTCGGGGTGAACCATATAGGAATTCGCCGGTGGCTGCATTACGTATGTCAGCCTCTCCTGAGTGAGATAAACCTTGATCCGGGCATTTGGGTTAGAGGCCCGCGCAAGGTACAGCTCGCCGCCCGTTTGCGGAAAGCGCCTTAGATTCGGATAGGGAACCACGGAAAGAGTCGTCGGGGAAACGAGCGTGATATCGTTCACAACCCTCGATAATCCGTCGATAGAGACGGCCAGCCAGTCGTTCTCACCGTGGCTGGTTATCTCACACCGCACATAATCGTCATGCGGAAAAGCGACGATACCGGAACAAAGGATATTGTCGAACCGTTGCACTTCGATCGTGCGGCTGTGTTCGCCGAGGGTCAGTTCGATAGTACCCGAAGACTGTCCGGCCGCCATTTTTACCGAGATCTTCGTTTCCCCGATATTCCCGGGTGCGGTAGCAAGGTCTATCTGCCCGCTCGCCGGGGATACGAGAGTTACACCTCCCGAACAGGTTATGGTGCCGGGGCTTATGTCTCCAGCCAGTGCGTCGGTAGTTACCACGACCGCATCCTCCAAAACCATTTCCCCGCTGGAATCGTCGTAAACAAGGACGGACGAATTGGAGAGGGCCATATAATATTTCTCGTTGCTTATTATCTCGTAGGCGAAAGCGCCGGTGACCACCTCGTAATAGATATTCCCGGCCGGGGCCGCTATGGCTTCGGCAAGGGTTCCGTAGCCCGGGGATATACTCTTTACGGTAAATTTATATACCGTGTTCCGTACGATGTCGAGAAGGGTTTCACCGTCGACGAAAGCCATTTTATAGAAGTAATCCTGCCCGCCGAGCGTACCTTTCATCACAAGCATGGTCCCGGCATTCTTGTCGGATTCGTAAAGGTAAAGCGGATTATTTTCCGTAGAATTGGACACTGCGGCGGCCATACCTGTAATACCGTTGTCCGTCCGGTTGGACAGGTAATCGGTACGGTTGGAGGGGTCGTCCTGTAAAGATGTCAGGTCCCGGTAGAAAGTACCGTTGTCATGGGCTTCAATTACTCCCACGTATTGAACCGTAAAATCGGTAAGTACGGGATCGACGGTAACCCAAACCTTGGCTACGGAACGCACGGCGTTAACCGGCAGGGCCGCGGTACCGATAACGGTAGTTTGGTCGATCTTATCCAGGGGGTAATATCCGGCCATAGGAAGTTTGTCGGAACCGGCCGCGAACGGCCGACCGGTCAGAAACCCGTCACTGTCGTCGTCCAGCGGCGGGGTGCGCAGCAGTTCGACGGCCTCTCGGAAAGTCTTTCCTGTGAGTGAGCCCCGAAGGTTGACTTCCGAGAAATCGTACAGCGCACCGGCCGCACCATCGAAGTACTTGTTGCCCGGCGGATTGAAAACAAGCAGCAAATGACACTGTGCCGAAGATCTGACCAGAGTAACGAATCTTTCCACCGTACCGTCCGAAGCGGTACGGTAAACACTCCGGGCCGCCTGTGTGAAAGTTGCCGTAGACTTGTCGTTTCCCGTGAACACCAGTACCATCGGGGCCTCGGTGCCGTTCTCGTCCGCCAGGGCGCGGGAAGCCGGGGCTGAATATCCGGGAAGGTCGGTATTTATTACTATTTCGACGGTTTCGCCTGGGCCGACGGACGGTGACATATCATCCCGGATACAGGATACCGCCGCGGTTAAAATTATCGCCGAAAGAAATGCTTTATGGAATAATACTGATTTCATATATCTTCTTCTTTTCTGCCGGTGAATACGTTTATTACGGCTCTGCTATACACCGGATAGGAGTCGCGTACAGCCTCGACATCAGGGGAGTTGCTATGTTTATTGCTATACCTTTTGAGGGTACCCCGTAAAAGAAATACGGATAGATGCCGGTATTTATCGTATTCGACCAGTAAGTTACCTCGCTCCCCGCTGACAACAGCGCTCCGGTGTCACTTCTGTAGCCTCCCGCGGGGAAAAATAAAGAAGCGCCGGTAAAGGGACTCCATAGCAGCATTCCCTCATAGGCAATGTTGTATTCGGCTCCCGTGTCATACACCCCGTAGAAAGGATCCGTTCCGTCGCCGACATCCACGAGCCGCCTGCGGTCGAAAAAGCCATCGGCGTAAAATCCCCAAGTGCAGTAGTCGTCTTCAAACTGGTCCACGTTACTAAGATGGTCGTGAAAAAACGACTGCCCCAATTCGGCAGTTAGAAACTGAGATACGGGACTGTAACCCGAAGTTACACCGGCATTGGGGCGCCTGTATCCCAAAGGGCAAACTTCATGAACCGACCGGATTTGTGTCCAGAAACTTGCCGTGGATGGATAGGTAGATATAAATCCTGTTATATTGTTTCCGGCTGCCGGATTGGCCGGGTGATAACCCCAAACATCGCCGTCGGCCGAGCCTGAAAACTGGAAATAGCTTCCGGCCTGCGTCGGGTAGTCGGTGAAAACTCCGCCATAGGTCCTTACCAGTGAATGATCCGACAGGCTGTTTCCCCCGCTTTTCCACCCCGCCTTCCACTCCCTGGAGGTGATATTGTAGGGCGGGAACCGCCTTACATTGTTGCGTGCAGTCATCCATCCGACACGGTCTTCCGCCCTTAATATGTAATCCGCCTCCTCACCCTGGCGGATAAATATAATATGGGACGTACCGGTCGTTTTATCGGTGAAGGTGACCTTGCCGTAACGGGGTGCTCCCGAGTGGGTGCCTGTCAGGCCGATACGGAAACAGGCTGCGGTAGTATTGTCGTTTTCGAAATCACCTTCTATAAATGTGGTGCCGTTTGTCAGTTGGTAATTTTCCGCGTCGGAGGGTATACCGTCAGACCATACGGCCGGATCGATGCTTTTACCCTTTTGCAGCCTTATCCAATCGGCTCCTTCCGTAACCTGCGCAGACCAATTGCTGTAACCGGGCATGCTTATCAGGCGTTCGCCAGTCTGGTCGTTCCGCCAGAATGCACCGATGTATTTCCTGTCCGGGAGTTCGTCCGGTGAGATGGTTACATTCACGGTCACCACCCGCTTCACACCGCCCGCGTTCAGCAGGAGTTCGTACCGGTAGGTTCCGGCCGAAAGCCCCGCGGGACTGAACCGGTCGGTCGACAGGTCGAAATAACCGGAGCCGCGGCGGTTCGCCTCGTCGTAGGTGTAATCGAAGTTGTATTTTAAGGAAGCGGCTTCGGTGACGCCGGGAAATATCTTTTCCAGGTCGGTCGAACCGTCCGCCGCGAATTGCTCTATCCTTACGTTCGGATAGTTGGAGGTGAACCAAACGCGTGCCATGGTGTACTCGTTCACATCCACTTCGGTTTGTGAAACGTTCAGGGTAATGTCCCCGAGAAATATATCATAGCTGTAAAGGTCCCATGGAGTTACACTCGCCGCAAGATCGGCCGTAACGGAGTGGTAAGCGTCCTCCTCGTCAATCTGGCCGGAGGAAAGAACATGTTCGATAACAACGTCGTAACGGTGGTTGCGCAGGATGTCCAGATACTGTCCGGTACCCGATTCGATAAAATCGAGCCGGTAGAAGCCGGTGGTACCCGTTGGGAGATACTTACCTTCGAGTATAAGGCAGAAGTATTGCGGATGGTTGCCCGGCACGCCCTTCAGGGCCTCGAAAATATATATTTCTTCCTCGCATTTACCGCCGGCGTCGATTTCCCCATCCGAACGTTTGTATACAAGGCCGCTTTTCTGGTCCACTCCCGTTCCTACCGGAATGCTCGGGGCCGTAACCAAAGGATATGTTTCGCCCTGTAAGTCGGTTGCCGTGCCCAGATTGGCCGGCGACGGTATTATCTGGCCCTTGGTGTTCCGGTGGTAAACGTGGATGGCCTCGAGCTGGAAATTCGCCGCGGCTTCCGCGGACAGCGTGAGGTTTATTTTGGCAAGCATTCTCGTGAGCTGGAAAACCTCGTCCGCCAGGCTGTTTTGGTCGGCAATGGTTATATTTGCCTTTTCGGCGAACATGGGTATCGGCCTGTAAGCCGCCGACGAGGCGTCGGCTACCCATTTGCCTGGAAGGTCGACGGTTAGTGACGACACAAGGTCTTGGCGGGACGTTCCCGCGGGAATGCCGGCAGGGTATAGATTTTCGATGTACCGTTTACAGTTGGCGAGCAATACCATATCGTAAGTACCGTCAGGCAGGACTACCTGGAAAGAAGAGAAATCTGCGGCTATGTTTTGGCCGGGATAGGCTGCTATAAACCCTCCGCCGAGGGGATCACACAGCAGTACCGTTATATCTCCCACTTCCACCTCATGGCTCGCGGGATCGAGGGCCCGCGTGCCCCCCGGAACCTTCAGGGTAAAGGTCAGCAGTGTCGGGCCGCCGCCAGGCTGATCCGCTTCCGCCTTCTCCTTCATGCACGAACAGAGCAGGAGGGCTGCCGCCAGAACGGTAAATATGGAACGGTATATTATCATCCTTTTTCCGGTCATCGGTTAAAATCCGCCCGTTACGTCGTTTTGCATCCACCCGGGAAAACTTACCCGGACAAATGTTCCGTCTTTGTATTCGAAAAGTATCGGTATGATCGTCGGGTTGCCGTCCGTTACCTCTATCTCCTGTTCTTCGATATATTGCTGGACAACAACGGAGCCGCTTATATTATCACCGGTAACCACAGCGGCCGTTACCGGCAGGCGGTCATCGAGGTGCGGTACGCAGAATGAGGCGAAAAATACGGGTTCACCCTCAACTTCTATCGGTTCGGTACGGGAAGTGAACCGTATAGTCTGCGAAGCAAGAAGGCCGAGCGAATAGTCGTAACCCGCGGCCATTCCGCTAAGCTCGGCATCCGGGACATCAACCTCGGCTATCCCTTTCACGTAAATTTCTACTGTATGATGGGCGCCCATAAACGGAAGCGTATGGACGTTATTTTCATTTTGAATTACCGTAATACGGTATGGATCGTCGGCATCACCTTCCCGGATCGACCGAAGGTCGGGAGCGTAATACAAAGGGCCGGTTGTCGCCGCGGCCGGGTTGTGGCTGAGTGCCATCTCGGGGTAAGATTCACCCGTGTATCCTGACGAAGCATATAGGGTATTGCCCCAGGCTACAAGGTAATAGTCGCCCGGCTCGACAGCGGTAGTAATTCCTCGGAAAGCCATCAGCGAGCTTTTTTCTACCGGGATTATGTCATAAAGGTTTTTATGGGCGTCGAAAATATAAAGGTCCACATTATCTATATAGCGCTGGAAGCGCTCTGTGCTGTCGGGCAGCAGGTACTCGAACAGAACGGTAAGAGTAGTTTCTTCGACACAGTCGCTTCGGTCGTCCTTTATACATGAGGCGAGCGCCCCAATGCATATTGTTGTAAGGAGAAATTTAAAAGAAAATGAAAGAAGCGACCGGCCTATGGCGCCGCTAACGGACGGTTTGCCCTCCGGTATCGTGTTTTGCCGTATGTCGATCGCATCTTTCATCTCCATTTTATTTAGATTTATTTATATCCGGTCATAATGTACGGCCTACCATCCGCCGGTTACATTTTTAGCCTGCCAGGGTACGAAGGTAACCTGTACGTAAACCTTGAATCCGTCTTTGATTTCGGGATCGGTTTCGGGAAGTTCGCCCAGGTCGTCCGGAGTGAACGGCACGTCGGTGATTTTGTAGATGAAACCGGCGTCGATAGCCAGGTCGGCTTCATTTGCCTGTCCCAGATCCTGGATATACCTTGTGATGGTCAGGTAACATTCACCGTCGGTATTGGTCTCGCTGTTGTAGAACAGGTATTCACCAGGGGTGCTCGTTTCCGTGGAACCGTCCTGAGCCGGTGTGGGGTCGTAATCGAGAGTCATTTCGGTGAAATGGAGGACGATGTGGGGAACCGCCGCCTTCGAGTTGCCGTTTCCGTAAGGCGCCAGTACGTTATATGCCCATACCTTACCCGGATCGACGTCTTCGGAAAGTATTTCGAGATTCGTATCGGAGCTTACGGCAAGACCGTCGAAAAGTTTTCCATTCCATGCGGAAAGGTAACCGCCGCCCGAGGGAAGATAACGAGTGTGGTCGTCCTGGAAATCTACGTGCTTTCCGGCCGGATACGGGTTGGCATCGACGATGGAACCATTGATACCCAGTTCGAGATAGAAGTTGTTGATGTAGATACCGGAAAGTTTGTAACTAATTACATTACCGTCCGTACCGGCACTTGCGCTTATCTTGCTCAGCTCGAGGCGGGCTGCAACCGGGCGTACGCTGAAAATAGCCTGTTTGGTCGCGCCGGCGGCGACAGCGGCTGAGTTGGTGGCCGGATCGATCTGCCCGAGGCCGAACAGGGTTGCCGTGGAGAGGCCGCCCGTCACATCCGTCTGGTCGAGAACGTCCACCGTATTTGCAAGAAGGGACGCAAGGTTGTCACCGATCTGAACGGTAACACCGTTGAGGTTGCCGATAACATAAACGTGGGTCGCTTCAATTCCGGAGAATACCATACCGTTCTCGAGGGCGTTCACCGTCACGGCCGGATCGGTAGGTGTACTCGTACCGATGGCCACGACATGGGTAACCTTGTCGGATACAACGTCGCCGAAAACGAGGTAACCTTTATCGAGTGTTACGGGGGTATTGTCCGCAACCGGATCGGTAAGGGTACGGCTGTTGGGTTCGTTAAGTCCGGTGAACTGGATGAAGATACCCTCTTCGGGATTGGTCGTCTGGCCCCCTTTCTCATTGTCTTTCGAGCATGCTGCAAGGGCCATGGCCGCAAGGGCGGCAACTGCGAGTAATTTGACTTTCATAATTTAAATTGGTTTAAAATGGATAATTGGTTGGTAGGTCTATTTATATATTAACCGGTAAAAGGTTCCCGGAATTTGTCGTCTTTGGAGATAATACGCATACGGCCGGCGCCTGTCGGTAAAGGGCCGGGATCATTTATTACGATACGGGGTAGTACGGGTGACGATAAATAGTTATTCATATTATATAATAATTATGGGGTAGTTTAAGCTCTTCAATAGTTATACGATAAATGAGAGGCTTAACGGCTCCGACCGGCAGAAATCGAACAATTGCTCCAGGTCACCGGAATTGCCCGGCGGAGCGCCGCGGTCGAGCCAGGGATCGGTAAGTAACAATAAGTCCAAAACGGTCATTGAATAAAAACGCCGGACATTTAAATGTAAGAGGCCGTTTCGACGGTAAACGATCCCGCTTTTTTCGAGCAGGTTTATCAGTGAGGGAATATCTTTACAAGAATGGTGATGGGTAACTAAAGCCTCGAGGCATATTCCCGAACCTTCTTTTAAGGCATACATATAGCTAAACGTTCCGAGTAGCCGGAAGACTTCCTCGAAGCGCTCGCTGAATAGTATTTTATCCCTGCCTTTCATTTTGCCTGAGCTGTCAATGTTTTGAAACTGTCACTGTGCAAGTGACATAGCGCGGGGCAATGAAGGGGATAAAGTTTTATAAACCAGTTTTAAAGGCGATCGCCGGAGAAAACCAGCACCAAACAAAGAGCAAACACGGTATACGCCCGCCGTGGTGGGATTTTTTTCGGCCGCACGGTTAAGAATGGGGTAGTATTTCCTTAAACGGGAAGGTAATTGTCTTGGGTAAACGGGGTTAGTATAAAATTAAATTTTTGAAAAGATGTATCTATAAAAGAAAAATTATTTTACCTTTGTCACATAATCAGAACCAAATGTTTCCTGACCGTCACTTGCACAGTGACGGTTTTTTTATGCGGCCCGGACGGCCCGGGACATCGCCGTGCTTATCTCGTCGAGTGCAGAGCGCTCGAACGATGCAAGGTAGATAGACGTAACTTTAATGTCGTGGTGGCCCAGCCCCTCGCTTATCAGGGAGATATTGTAACCCATCCGCTTAGCCAGTGTGGCCCATGTGTGACGGGCAACGTGTGTGGAGATATTCTTGTCGATGCCCGCCAGTTCGGCCAGTACCTTCAGGAGCTTGTTCTGGCGGTTCAGTGCCGATTCGTAACGCCGGCGGTGGTCGGCGGCGGACGGGGAGATTATAGGGAAAACATAGGGGGGAAACCTTGGTCACGGCTCGGAATCGGCCGATTATCTTTTTCATCGGCCGGGTTATCTTGACCTCGAGGTAAGATCCGGTTTTTTTCCTTTTATAGATTATCGTACCGTCCCTTATATCGGATTTTTTAAGATAGGCCAAATCGATAAACGACATTCCCCGGGCATGGTATGCGAACATAAAATAAAACAGGGCGTTTCGAAGACTTTTGGACCCTGCCGGAAGTTTTCTTTCCAGTTCGGCCAATGCGTTTATATCCTGCCTGTTGAGCGAACGGCGGCGGGTTTCATAAACCCCTGTGTAAACACTTTTGAACGGTTTATTTTCTGCGGGAGTGATCAATTTCGCAGCCGCAGCACGGTAATAAAGCGCTCTGAGATTGCGCATGTAGAAGGACACGGTATTCATCTGAAGGCCCTTGTCGAGTAACCAGCGTTCGTAGGAGCGAAGTTTTAATTCGCAGATATCCCCGAGCGGCAAATCCCTTCCGCCGTTGAATCTTATGAGACTTCGGGCGGCCGAGCGGTAGGCCCGTGCGGTTCTTTCCCGGCCTTCCTGCTCCAGCTGGTTGGCAACTTCCCGGGCAAATGAAAGTACGGTATCGCCGTTTCCTGTTTCATGAAAAGCCCGGGTGATGTCCCCGACAGTATATGGGCCGGCTTCGGAAAGGGTTTTCACGATGCTTTCCAACCGCGAGAGGTCTGCCCGCATCGAGGCATCTATCTGCCGGAGCTGTTCACCGCGTCCGCCGCTTGCGGTGTCCGGCAGAAGGAGCCGGCGGGCGGAGTTGTCCCAATCTCCGGGCCTGACGGGATAATTACGTTTTATATCGCGGTACTTCCGCGCATGGATAATCCGGATAAACAATCCGCCGGTTGCCGCTGTTCCGGATACAGGGGGATGGTAATGAAATCGGTAACTGGTCATAATATAATAATTTAACGTAGTGGAAACGTAAAATTACAATATTTTACCAATTTCGGCCTTTTTATACTATTATCGCGGCCATTTTTACATACTAAAATTCCGCTTTTTACCTCTCGGCAGATCAAAAGCGAATTAGGTTAAACTGCTCACAGTTCCAGTAACTTACTTTGGTTCGCTTACTTTTACCGCTCCTCGGGAGTCTTTCACTATAATTGTCGATATATAAGATGTCGTTCGGCAATTTCCGGAAAACAAGTTTTCCTTCCTATTCCCCTCTCCTTTCACTACATTTGCGGTTAACTAAAAACCCTTAAGAGATGAAAACCCTCAGAATGTTGATTGTGCCGCTGGCTGCGGTGTTGCTCCTGTCGTGCGGTGTGACCGCCGGCCTGGGAACCCGGGTGAAAAAACTTTCGGTCGGCATGTCGAAGCAGGAAACCGTCCGGATTATGGGCAACAGCTATGATATCGCTCATTCGGTGATGACCCCGGAGGGGGACGTTGTGGAGATATACCGCTACACCGAAGCACTTGTGGGATACGACTACGAGGTGGAATTTTTCAACGACGTGCTGGTAAGGTTCACTATGCTGGAGAGGGCCCCGAAACATCCCGACCCGGGGCATCACGACCATAACCATTAAAAGCGGGCGGCCTTTAAATCCGCCGAAACCCGTGTATTGTGGACCCGGCAAAATGGAAGAGTTTGTAAGCGACCGCGGATTCGAAAAAACGGACTTCTGTGCAAACCCGCCCCCGTGGCGGAAGCACGAACGGTGCACGTTCCGTAAACCGCAACCTGTTCGGTTCCGACCTGCGCGGTATCCGCTTCACCTCGTGCCGCTTCCATAACTGCGACCTCAGCCTTTCAAATACCTGCGACTCTATGATGCAGGATGCGGTTTTCAGCGGTTGCAAGGCGCTCGGCGAGAGGTTCGACCACTGCTCGCGGTTCGGGTTCTCGATAACATTAGGGGCATGCCTACTCGACAACTCATCTTTCAGGGGCATGAAGCTGAAAAAAACTGGGTTCCGGGACTGCCGGTTACATGAAGCGATTTCTCCGAATGCGACCTGACCGGCGCTTCTTTCGACGGTTGCGACCTGACGGGGGACCATTTAACCTCCTCGTAAAAGCGGACCTGCGCGGCCCAGAAGGTTTTTCAATCGATCCCGAGACAAATAAGCTGAAAGGTGCCCGGTTTTCCGTCTACGGCCTGCCCGGTCTGGTGGGTAAATACGGTATCGTTATAGAAGTAGTATAGTAGCGGGGCCGGCGGCGCATCCGGTCGGGGAGCTGCCAAAATGGCACGTGGGGTTTCGTTCGGGTTTTAACAGCCGCCCTCCAGCAGCGGGTTGTACATCATTACCGCATGGTTCTCCGCCACGGGTGTTTCCAGCACGACTCCGTCCGGGAGTCCGGTGCGGCGTTTTATGATGCGGTTGTGCCGCGTGTAGCCGCCCCACCATTGGTGGACAATCCGGTGGTCGGCCTCGACTATCTCGTACCGGTATGACGGGGGAGCGCTGCACAGTATCTCCCCGTTAAGGTATTCGTCGTCCAGCCACAGGCGGACCGACCAGATGTCCGGTGTGTTGTTGGTGATTTCGAGGTCGATATAATTATAAGAAAGGGTCGCCCCGCAGCCGAACGGAATAGTCCGGTTCACGTCGGGAAACACGTCGAAACTGTGCCTCCACCGCTCGGTAACCTCCAGTTCGGTATGGAGGGCCATCCAGTAGAGCAGGTTGCCGAGCTGGCACAGCCCGCCGCCGACTCCCTTGCCGGTTTTCCCGTTGTGAAGCACCAGCCCGTCGAGGTATCCCTTGCGGCGGGCGGGCCGCCCGACCAGTTTCCATACCGACATCCTCTGACCCGGCAGGAGGACCGTGCCGTCGATACGTGCTATGGCCAGCGACAGGTTCTTTACCTTGTTGTACTGAAGATACATATCCACGTCTTTAAGCGGCCGCAGGAGCAGGGAACGGTGCCGGATAAAACTGTGCGGGGTAAGCCCTTCCGGCACTTCGCCGCCCGGTGGCCGGGCATAAGCGGCGGAATCCCTCAGCCAGCGCAGGCGCCTCTTCAGGATGTAGAATTCTTTGCCCAGCAGGCTGCGGAGCGGGGAACGGGTGGTCGGGCGGTCCACCTGTGCGGGGCCGGGTTTTTCGGTCATTTTCTGTGCGGGCTTAGACATTGTAATAGATTCCGGACCCGGGTCCGAGCGGGATGCCGAGCAGTATCCAGCCGATAAGGAGCAGGGTCCACGCTATGAAGAAAACCACGGAGTAGGGTAGCATGGTGGAGATAAGGGTGCCTATCCCGGCCCGGCCGTCGTACTTCTCGAAATAAACGATTATAAGCGCGAAGAAACTCATCATGGGCGAGATAATGTTGGTCACGCTGTCACCAATACGGTAGACCGCCTGCGACAGTTCCGGCGAGTAGCCCATCAGCATGAACATCGGCACGAACACCGGGGCCATAATTGCCCATTTTGCCGACGCGCTGCCCATAAACATATTGATAAACCCGGCAAACATTACAAAAAGCACCATAAGCGGGACGGTGCCGATATTTACACCCTGCAACCAGCGTGCGCCGTCGATAGCCAGTATAAGCCCGAGGTTGCTCCACCGGAACCAGGCTACGAACTGCGCGGCGAAAAACACCAGTACCAGGAACGAAACCAGCGATTTGAAGCTGTCCGTCATGCCTTTGATTACGTCAGCGTCCGAGCGGAACCGGCCCGTGATGCGACCGTAAACGATGCCGAGCGTGGTGGTGACCAGGAACAGCACCGCTATAAATCCCCTCAGCAGCGGCGATTGCAACACCGAACCGCCCGGTCCGCGCAGGAAGCCGTCCGCCGGGACCAGCCCACACAGGAATACGGCCATCCACACGAGGAATACCGCCCCGGTCCACCGCAGTGCCCGTTTTTCGGTGGGGGTCAGTTGCTCTATGGGTTCGGGCGGTACGTCGCCCTGGTATTCGCCCAGCCGCGGCTCGACCACCCGCGAGGTAACCCATGTTCCCGCGAGGGATATCATCACGGCCGAGACAGTCATGAAATAGTAGTTGGCCGTGGGCAGGACGTAGTAGGACGGGTCGACGATATGGGCCGCTTCCGTCGATAGCCCTGCCAGCAGGGGGTCGATGGTGCCGATGACTATATTCGCGCTGAACCCGCCGCTCACCCCTGCGAACGCCGCGGCCATGCCCGCAATCGGATGCCGGCCCACGGAATGGAAAATCACCCCCGCTATGGGGATTATCAGGATATAGCCCAGGTCGGAGGCTATATTGGAGAGAATGCCCACGAACACGATCACGAAGGTGAGCATCGAGCGGGGCGCTTTTATAACTATAAGCCTCACCGCGGCACTTATCATACCGCTGCTTTCCATCACCCCGATGCCCAGAAGGGCCACCATCACAATACCCAGCGGGGCGAACCCGGTGTAATTGTCCACCATCCCGAGCAGGATGCGGTGAAGACCCTCGCGCGAGACGAGGTTTACCGCGCGGACGGTTTCGCCCGTCGCGGGATGGACCGCGCTCCACCCCAGCCATCCCCCGAGCCACGAAACCGCCAGCACCGCAAGGGCCAGCAGACCGAACAGGGTTGCAGGGTGGGGAAGGGCGTTGCCCGCCCGTTCTATGAAATTGAGCAGTCGCCGTTTCGGGACGCCGGGAGCCGTTTCTTCCATTTATCGGTAAGTGGGTGGTGGTAAGATTGGCCTAAGGTAATAATTTAGCCGGATATTTTCAATCCCGGCTGTCCGTCCGGCTGTGCGTCCGGGTGTCCGTCCGGATGTGCGTTCAGCTGTGCGTTCGGCTGTGCGTTCGGGTGTGCGGGGAGGGGGCGGGAGGAGAGTCCTGCCTTCGGTCGATTCAGAAATAAATAAGCGGGCGGTCGAGCCACCTGCCATGGCGGTAATATACCGGGGTCGGAATAGAGCCGGCGGACGTTGAGGAAAATGAACCTGCAGATAGTAATATGGTTTGACGAGGTATTGCCGGAAACCAGGTGTAGCCGCTACTTACCGGGGGCCGCGACGCGTATTACATAAACCCTCTATCGAAGGTTCCCGGGTTGTCGTATCCGGCCAAATAAAATGAGCAAGGGTGATTATGTAGTATTTAATGGGGTGTCCTTTGGGTTATGTGGTACAATTAAGCTTTCCGGCCGGGGTCGAAAAGGGCGTCGATATATTCGGCCGCCTCGGCCATGCCGACTGTGAAGCGCTTCTTTATCACTTTTACGGGATTGCGTATCGAGGATATGTCGGGGTCCCCGGGGTCGATTACGATAACCGGTACCTCCGGCCGCGCGTAACCCGCCAGCGCCGCCGCGGGATAGACGGCAAGCGAAGTTCCGGCGATGACCAGCACGTCGGCCGTGGGAACAATACGGCACGCTGTGTCGTACATCGGCACCGACTCCCCGAAAAACACCACGAACGGCCTCAGCAGCGAACCGTCCGGCGCGGTGGCCGCCGGGTCCTGCTCCCACCCTTCGATGGGCACCACGAGATTCTCGTCGTGGCTGCTCCGCAGTTTGCGCAGTTCGCCGTGCAGGTGGAGCACCCGGGTGCTGCCCGCCCGCTCGTGGAGGTCGTCGATATTCTGGGTGATTATCTGAACTTTGTAACTAAGTTCCAGCGCCGAGAGCGCGGCATGGCCGGCGTTTGGCCGGGCGGCAAGCAGCTCCCTGCGCCGTATATTGTAGAATTCTATGACCTGCGCCCGGTTTCGGGCCAGGGCTTCGGGGGTGCAGACATCCTCGATACGGTATTTTGCCCAAAGGCCTCCGTTGTCCCGGAAGGTGCTTATACCGCTGTCGGCGCTGACCCCGGCGCCGGTAAGGACCACTATCCGGCGACGTTCTTCCATCGCTCGCGGTTCTCGATGGCTTTGCGCAGGCAGAGGGCAAGCTGGTCGGCGCACGAGGTGCCTTTATCCTTGCATTCCACCCCGGAGAGCCTCTCTATAACTTCCGAGGCCTTCATACCTTTTACAAGGGCGTTGATGGCTTTGGCGTTTCCGTCGCACCCGTGGGTGAAGGATACCTCGCTTACGTGATCGCCCGAAAGCTCGACTTCTATCAGCGTGGAGCATACCGCGGGCGAGGGAATAAGCGTATAATTAATCTTCTCCATCTTGGGTAATGGTTTTATCGGTAAATAATATTCCGTCCAGGTGGTCTATTTCGTGCTGGAAAATTATGGCAGTGAAGCCGTCGACGGTCTCGGTGCGGAGGGTGAAATCCTCCGGGTCGTTGTATTCGACCGTAACGGTGCGGTGGCGCATGACCATGCCCCGCGCGTCGGGTATGGAGAGGCATCCTTCTTCGCTCCGTACCAGCCCCACGGAGGCTTCCGTGATACGGGGATTGAGGTAAATACCCAGCGGCTCGCCGTCCATATCGAACCTCTGCACGGCGATTATACGTTTGGGTATACCCACCTGCGCCGCCGCGATGCCGACTCCGGTATTTTCAGGGTCGGTTACCGTTGTGAGCATTCCCTGCAGCAGGCGCCCGTATTCCGGGAAGCCGAGAAGAGACGGCTCGACCGTATCGCATACCCGGCGAAGCACCAGCAGGTCCTGCTCGCTGTCGACGGTGAAGAGCCGCATCGGCCGGCCTTCGGTCCACGAATTTATAAGGTTAGCCTCCCGCTCCGTAAATCCGTTCACGGGCGAGCAGGCCGTCGTTAGTACTAAAAGCATAAACGTTACGGGTATTCTCATTATCTTCAGGTAGGTAATGCAAAAATAGGGTATTTTCGGTGTCGTTGTTCCACGGCCGGCAAATCTTTGTACGGCGTCGGCATCGAACCGCTGCTGGCGGTTTTACATAAACCACTACCACAAGCTGTTATATTTATGGTTTAGAGGGGTATAAAATGCAAATTTTTGAAGAAAAACCGCCGTAGGGTGTTTTTTAAACGGTTTTTTTATATAGTTTTGCAAGAACGAATTATCCAACCAACTAATAAATAACAATATCATGGACAAATTAGTAAAACAGATCGACGAACAGATCGCGCTTTTCACTGACAATGCAAAACTCCAGCTCGAAAAAGGTAACAAAGCTGCCGGTACCCGTGCCCGTAAAGCTGCCCTCGAACTGTCTAAATTGCTCAAAGACTTCAGGAAAGAGTCTGTTGAGGCTGCCAAGAAATAGTACTTACCCGTTAGCCCAACTTTAAGAAAGTTAACGCCCGCCCCGAATCCCGGGGCGGGCGTTTTTATCTCCGGGTGTGCAGGTCGGTTCATGGCGTGGCTACTATCATTTATTTACGGCGGCAGGTGACCCATGATAGATCCTTCACATTCGTTCAGGATGACATTTATATATTGACATTCGGAGCGCAATGAAGCATTTGCCGCCGGCTGGGAATGGCATAAGACAGGTCCTTCGTCACTTTGTTCCTCA